>DYKB01000240.1 GCA_020722815.1 Caldithrix sp.
TTTCCACAACCTTAAAGGAATTAAGGTTTTTCACTTCGACTTTGGTTCCCATTTTTTGGGGATTAGTGGAAACCGAAATATTGGCTTCACAGCGCATTTGCCCCTTTTCCATATCGGCATCGGAAATATCAAGATAGCGCAAAATGAGCTGCAAATTTTCGCAGAATTTTTTCGCATCCGCAGCCGATTCAATGTCCGGCTCCGTCACCAGTTCCATTAGCGGCACGCCTGAACGATTGAAATCAACGAGGGAATAATCGTTGCCTTTCTGATGGATTAGTTTCCCCGTGTCTTCCTCGAGATGAATCCTCGTGATGCCGATTTTTTTTCCATCAATCTCGAGATACCCTTTTTCGCACAAGGGCTGATCATATTGGGAAATCTGATAGCCCTTTGGAAGATCGGGGTAAAAATAGTTTTTTCGGTCGAACTTGGAAATTTTAGCAATCTTGCAGCCGAGCGCCAAACCCGCTTTAATGACATATTCAATCGCCTTCTCGTTCGCTGTTGGAAGCGCCCCGGGCTGCCCGGTGCAAATCGGACAGATGTTCGTGTTCGGCACACGGTCCAACCCCAACTCATTCCGACACGCGCAAAACATTTTCGAGCCGGTCTTGAGCTCGCAGTGAACCTCCATTCCGATTGTTGGCTTGTATTTCGTCACTAATGTAAAGTTAAAAAATCAAAGTGTAAAATGACAGTTTAAAATGTTAAAATATTTTATTTTCTGCCTTTTAGCGTCAGTATACTGGTTGCCAATATTTTAGATATTTCAACTAACTCTTCAAGAAGATATTCTATTTCTTTTTTATCACCCTTATTTGTATCTCTTAGTAAAACAAACCAAACTTTTGATTCATTTGACGATTTTAGCAAATATGTAAAAAATTTATAAAATCTTTTTTGGAGCTGGCCGAATTAGCTTCTATATAATTCGCCAAAATACTTGTTATACTTCGCAATAACTGCCTTCCAATCACATTACAAATTGAATCCTTTGGAAGCTTATCAATAAACTTAACCGTTCGCAATACAAAATTATATAATCTCTTTTTGAATTCACTTTTGAATTTTTCATTGTCATTTTTCAT
>DYKB01000014.1 GCA_020722815.1 Caldithrix sp.
TGCCCTGGACACAAAAAATGAAAATTGTTTGCTTTCACCCGGTGATCGGTTACACCAATTCAATGACAGATGGTGGTCATGGTGGGTGAATACATGCGTTTTTAATGATCAGGTTATTTTTAGAGTAATAAAAATTTTGCGAGCGCAATTTCTGCCAATTGACAGATTAAATCGAATACTAAACGGTCACGTTCCACAAAACCGCCTTCTTCAAACGCGCAAACGATATTGACGTAACCAAATACTTTACCTTCATCAAGAAGTGGGTGATAGAGCATCCCGGTTTTCAATTTTTGATGCGGTAGAATTTGCGTTTCAGGGCGGACATGATGCTCCTGATGTGCCAGAATCGTGGCCTCATAGAGTTCAAAATCCGGGGTACCGAGAAAATGTTTTTGCCATTCCTCAGTTGTCAAAATATTTTTATGATACACCACCAAACCATTTTGAAATGGCAGGATTGGTGGAAAAATTTCACGAAGCTGATCGAAAATATGATACTCGTCCTGTGCGGTCAGTAAAATTTTTGCAGCGCGAAAAACTTTCTGATTGATTTCCATATTCATTTTTAATTGAACAATATCCGGCCATAAGACCTCGGGGGCATCGTAAATTTCGGTGTAATTCATGGCGTCATTTATTTCAAATTGTCCCTGATCCTGAAATTGAATATGGCCTTTTAATTCAGTGGAAATATCAATCAATCCAAAAATTGAATCATCCAGATCTTGTTTTTCGAGCGATTCAGATTGTTGGGGGACGAATAAATCTGCTTCCTCCGGAACTGAAGGTGCTATCGGCTGCGTGGTTCGTTTGACCGGGGACTTTGCCGGCTCGGCAACAGGAGAATATGATAACGATGCCGATCGAAATTCAGGTACCGGCGATTTCTCGATGTCAGGCTTCAGTGGTGGTTCTGCTGGTTGGGGTTCAGCAATTTGTTTCCCGTTTTGTTGATTTTCAATCGTTATTTCGGGGGTTAAAAATACTTTATAAATTTCATTTTTTCCAAATGTGATAGTAACGCCATCTTTTAATGGCGTCAATGCGGAAACAGGTTGATTATCGACACTGGTGCCGTTCATACTGCCCAAATCTTTTATCCAGTACTGCTGATTATGGTCGAGAATAATTTCCGCATGTTTTTTCGAGACATAAGGGCTTTTTATTTGTAAATGACTGCCATCTTTTCGCCCGATTAGTAAAGGCATTTCTTGAAATTCGTATTTTAAACCAGAATTCACCCCGAGCTGACAAATTAATGTAAGCACGCTATTTTCTCCAAAATCATTGAATGACTCGTCTGTTTACTAGACACATTTTTCAGTAATAATTTGTATTATAAAATTTTGTTACCAATTTCGTTCCGCACATTTTTTCCCTTGCTGCCGAATAGAATCCTGAGTCATGCCCGAAAGCTTTAATCGGGCATCCATTAGTCTGAAAAAGTATGGATTCCCGCTAAAACAGGCAGAAATGACAGATTCGAACCATCCTTTGAGCGGTTGCCGTTGAATACGATTTATTGGTTATGGTAAAATCATGTATGATCAATTTTTATTTTAAAGTTTCTTTCATCGACGTTCGGTATCCCCTCAATAAAGGATGGTGAAATCTACCCTTTCAAAGGTTTAAAACCTTTGAAAGGGTGTACGACCATGTTTTATTGAGTGGATACGACGTTCGTTTAATCAGCCAAACATTATTGAACCGCCAGAATCGTTTCAATTGTTTGTACAATTCGTTCAGTAAAAGATCGCAGAATCTCCCGTCGCCGCAAGGGTAAATGCTGATTGACCTGCCAGGTGTCGGCGTAAAGAATACCCAGTACCAGCCGATCAGTCGCGAAATAGCCATATCGACCAATTTTGGTCGGTCTTTTGGAAAGCAATGGCAGGCAAACCAGACTCATGAGCTGCAATCTAACGACACTTTCCTGAGCCCTAAAATGAGAATCAAGTGGCATATTCTCCGCAACCACAATTTCACGGGTCTCGAGTGCCTTTTTAACCGCCGTTGAACTTATTTCGATGGAGTGATTGGCTATGGATTCGGCATTAAAATTACGTGCAAGGGTAAATTCAGTTTTATCCCTGTCTGAATATAAAACAAGATAGCCGCGCTGGCAGAGACAAATTTCAATGACCAGATCGATAATTACTCCCAGGGACTCCTCAAAACCATGCTGCATCAAGTAGGCGGGTGTCATGGAAGAAAGCGTTTTTTGGACGCGTTGAATGAGTTTCTCTTCTTCCGTTTGGATAGAAGCCAGCGACAGGTCTTTTGATTGAAAAATAAATTTTTGTCGTCCAAATTGAATCGAATCCTGATGATTTAATTTGACCTGATCGATAATTTCGTTATTGACCAGTGTTCCGTTTTTGCTGCCGCGATCCCAGAGATAAAATTCGTGATCCACGAATCGAATTTGGGCATGCCGGGTTGAGACGGAACGGTCCGCGATGATGATGTCATTTCCCACATCGCGACCGATCTGATATGACCGCGCAGCGAGATAGTGAATTATTTCCGAATCACTCGGATTCTGCGACTTGAGAATGGCCTGAAATAATTTATTTCCGCACCGAACACAAAAATAGGCGTCGTCATTATTTTGTAGATTACAGTTTGAACAGATCATTTTTCATCTTTAAATTTTCTGTGTTGACTCAATTTCCATTGTCAGAAAAATTTTTAAGAGCAAGTTTTGTTCCATTTCGAGGTAATAAGGCCTTGAATTGACTGAATCTGAAATTCATTCCGGAATTTAATATTTTGGATAAAATTTGAAATTTTATCGGCGGGACGATCATTTTATGTTTGACAGCGGAATCATTTTTTGATATATTAATAGCCATCCTAATTGGAAATGAATGAAAAGGAGCTTGTTGATGAAAAAGTATATTTTGGCAATTGACCAGGGAACGACCGGAACAACTGTATTAATTTTTGATAACGACGGGAAAATTGCCGGTCGTGGTTATAAAGAAGTTACGCAAATTTATCCACACCCGGGCTGGGTCGAACAGAATCCGGAGGAGATCTGGGAGACGACAGTGACCGTTATCCATGAGGCTTTGGCGACCAGTCAATTGGACTCGCAGCAGATCGAGGCTGTTGGTATTACAAATCAGCGTGAAACAACTGTCTTCTGGGAAAGAAAGTCCGGGAAACCAGTTCATAACGCCATTGTCTGGCAGTGCCGGCGAACGCAGAAAATTTGTGAAAATCTAAAGAAGGAAAACTTAAGTCCATTGTTTCGGGAACGAACCGGCCTGGTAATCGATGCTTATTTCTCCGGAACGAAAATTCAATGGCTTCTTGATCATGTTCCGAATGCTCGAAAAAAAGCCCTCAATGGTGATTTGTTATTCGGTACGATTGACACCTGGCTTTTATGGAAACTCACCGGCGGGAAAGTCCATGCCACGGATTATACGAACGCCTCACGGACGCTTATGTTCAATATTCATGAGAAAAAATGGGATGAAGAACTACTTAAAATTTTGAATATACCACCTGCACTCCTGCCAGAAGTTAAAAATTCTGCTGAATTGTTTGGCTATTGCGATCTCAATCAAATTTTTAAAACCCCCGTTCCAATCATGGGTATCGCGGGTGATCAACAGGCGGCGATGTTTGGTCAATGCTGTTGGGAGCCGGGAATGGTTAAAAATACGTATGGCACCGGTTGCTTTATCATGATGAATACCGGCACCGAGGCCATTCATTCCCCCAATGGCCTTATTACAACCATTGCAGTCAATTCAGCAGGTAAGCCCTGCTACGCGCTGGAAGGTTCAGTCTTCATTGCCGGGGCAGCAATCCAATGGTTAAGAGATGAATTGAAACTCATTACCACCGCCGCGGAAACAGAATCGCTGGCGCAATCGGTGGCGCATACCAATGGAGTTTATCTGGTACCGGCATTTGTGGGACTTGGTGCACCTTATTGGGATATGGAAGCCCGCGGCATCATTTGTGGGCTGACACGCGGGGCAAATCGGGCGCATCTGGTGCGAGCCGCTCTGGAATCGATTGCTTATCAAACCCAGGATGTTGTTAAAATTATGATGCAGGATGCGAATATCCCCATCCCGGAAATGCGCGTCGATGGGGGGGCTGCGGCCAATAATTTCCTGATGCAATTTCAGGCCGATATCTTAAATATTCCGGTGGATCGACCCGCCGTTATTGAAACCACCGCGATGGGGGCTGCGTTTCTGGCCGGTTTGGCCACTGGATTCTGGAAGTCAGCGGCTGAACTTTTAAAAGCGCGTAACAGTGAAAGAAAATTCACCCCGGCGATGGAAGCACCTAAAAGAGAAAATTTGTTATCTGGCTGGCAAAAAGCAATTAAACTTGCATTGAATAAGAATCATTAACATTATTTTATAAAAAATGGAGCAATTTATGAAAACACAAGATTTACCACTGCAAATCGTATACGATCAACCCTGTTTTACAATGCAATCTGATGAAATATTTTTAGCGGTCACCCGATTTGGTGGCCATGTTGCCCCGGTCGAATTTTATAAGAATAGCGAAAAACCGATTATGCCCTACCATATTGCCCCCTGGTGGGATGAGGGCATAACAGCCGAACATCCACCGTTGCTGCATGTGCTTCGGGGTGATTTTTTCTGTTGTCCTTTTGGCGGAAATGATGCCCCCTACCAGGGAATTCAATATCCACCACATGGTGAAACCGCGAATCGTCCCTGGTCATTTATCAACTGGAGTTCCACTAGGGGTGGATCCTTTTTGCATTTAAGCCAGGAACAAATTTTACGACCTGGTTTGGTTGAAAAAAAATTAGCACTTTTACCGGCGCAAAACGTCTATTATGGGCAACATATTCTTTCGAAAATGGAAGGTCCTGTATCCCCCGGTCATCATGCCAATTTACGTTTTCCAGCTTCGCCTGGAAGTGGTAAATTGGCTTTTTCGCCATTTAAACATGCCCAGGTTTATATTCAGCCAACTGAATCACCAGAGAATAAGGGTTATTCTATTTTAAAACCCGGTGCTGTTATTAAAAATCTAAAACAGGTACCCATGATCACCGGCGAAACAACCGATTTAACCGAGTATCCTGCGCGTCGCGGTTTTGAGGATATTGTCATTATCTGTGCCGATCCGGGATTGGAATTTTCGTGGACGACGGTCACTTTTCCTGATGAAGGCTATTTATGGTTTTCCATTAAAGATCCGAAGGTTTTGGCTTCAACCTTGCTCTGGATGTCCAATGGAGGACGGCATTATGCCCCCTGGAATGGACGGCATGTCAATGTGATGGGACTGGAAGAAATTACTGCCTTTTTCCATGAGGGATTAGCCGCATCTGCCACACCGAATAGTCTCAATCAATTGGGAATTCAGACGAACTTACATCTTTCGGCGGACAAATCACTAAAGATTAATTATATTCAGGGGGTTGCTAAAATTCCAAAGGGATTCAATCGGGTCGCAGAAGTTCGGATTTCATCGAAAAACAAGCTTTCATTCAAGAGTGAAAATAATCAAACGATTGAAGTTAACTGCTATCATGAATTTCTTAACGACGGCAAATTGCCCGATTTACCTTTCTCATCAAAATGATGGTCGATTTTTTACCATCTCCTTTTCTTATTGACGTTTCAAAACTGGCACTATTTTTATTTTTTAATCCATCGAAAAATGTTAAAAGATTAAAATTTACAAACAGTTATCTCGACTGCTTAATATTTTTGGAATAATTTTTGCATTTTTGCTCTTCACATCAAGAAATTACTGAAATAAATCTTTACAAAATTTTAATATTCTAATGCTTAGAAATCAAATAATTACCTGAGCAGTTAAGTCATCGATTTGATACCTGAAAATCAATATCAAATAGCATAAAATATCAGTAACAACCAAAACCATCCTGGATTTATTGACATGGATATTTAACAAAAAGTTAAACAAACTTTTTCCGTTGTAAATAGTAAAAACAAATACAAATCACCCTAACTTGCTGGTTTTGAAATTCAGTATTTTGTTGCAGGTAAAAAACACTTGACAAGTGTTTGAAAAATAAGTATATTAAATCGATGGGAATAATTGAAATAAAAACCTGATGAACACGGTTACCCATAATGAGTGAACAGTTAATATTAGTGGCCGACGGTGATCCGAAAAATTTGCAAATCCTGAAAGAACATTTGGGTGAAGCAAATTTTCAGGTAACGACGGTGAATACAGGATTACAGGCCTGGGAATCTATCAAAAAATCTCGACCGACTTTGGTCCTCTCCGAAGTAACGCTGCCGGGGCTGGATGGATTGCAGTTGTTGGAGAAAATGCAGAAAGATCCAGAAACGGCACCGATCCCGCTTATTTTTTTGACCAATCGACGGGAATTGCAGGATCGCGTCCGAAGTTTAAAAATGGGCGCAAAAGATTACCTGGTCAAACCGTTGCATGTCAAAGAGGTTATTGCCCACATTAAAATGGTTCTGGCCCGGCTGGCCCGACGACAAGCCGATGATAGCCCGTCTTTCTTTAAATTAAACGGGCGTCTTGAAGAACTGAGCGTTATTGAACTGATTGAAAGTTTTGGGGTTGAACGTAAAACCGGAATTTTAACTGTTTCCAATCAGCAGGGTAAAAACGGCCAGATTTATTTTAAAGATGGCTGTGTGATAAACGCCAAACAGGACAAATTTCAGAAGGAAAAGGCTATTTTTGAGCTGCTGACCTGGGCGAGTGGAACATTTAATATGGTTTTTAAAGAGGTAAATGTTCCGGATGAAATCGCCGTGAGTAATTTGGGGCTCTTGCTTGAAGGATTGAAGCGTATCGAAAAACGCGAAAAGCTTTCAAAACAGCTACCAAATTTTGATGTGACCTTTTTGCCGACATCAACTTTTATGAAATTGATTTCCCAGCGCAATTTATCACCTGAGTATGTCAAATTAATTGCCCTTTTTGATGGTAAACATCGTGTTGCAGAAATCCTGAACCTGAGTCCTTTCGATGATTTAAAGACGCTGGAAGTTATTGTTCAACTCAATAAACAACAGCTTATTAAAACAGCCAGTCGGGACGAGAAGGTTGTTGCGCCACCTTTACCGCGCGCCGGTGATGTTGCAATTTCCGATTCCGACATTACACCGCAAAAAATTGAGACACCACGACCGCAACCCAGGTTGCGAACTGAAGTCCCCGTGCGCGAAGCCGCGGAAGGGCAATATTTCCCGCGAATTGAACCCAGAAATTCTCGTATTTTACGAACACCGCCAGTTGAGGCCATTCCTGATCAAAAAGTTCCGGAGTCCAAACCAGCCGTTGAAATGGAAAGCCAGGAAGAGCCACTGGAAGTCAAGACGCCACGGGAAGAAGTACCTGAAATTAAAGCTCCCAAAAGCAGCGAATCCAATGGAACCTCCCTTCAGGAGAATGCTGATTTACGGCAATCGAAAATTTTGAAACCGAAAAGCGAGGAAACAGCAGAAGAAAAACCAGTGCAATCTGCTGAAATTCCCGTAGCCCGTGAGGAAATTATATCTTCAAATGAACCAGAAAAATCTTCGCCTGTTATTATTGAACCGGAAAAAGAGGACGTTGAAGAGATTCAGCAGACTGATGGACGCTATAAAACCCCGGAATTGAGCCAGGAAATATTGCAATCAGTTATTTTTCGCAAGAAACCAACAATTCCCAAACAGCCAGCACCGCGAGTTCCGCAGGAGATTAAAAGTGGACTTTTTATCCTCATCGAAGGGGGAGAATTTCCAATTTTTAAGACGGTTACGCAAAACCAATTTCAAAGTCGTAATTTTAATGGCGCTGGAATTGGTGAACTTAAAGTCGGTCGCATCCAGCTTTCAGAGTCGTATCTGATGAACTTAATTTCGGTTTCAATCGATGGCAAATTTAATATGGTACTTGATAGTTATGCGGAAAAAATGACTGGCTTTACGCTGGTTATCGATTGTTCGAAAACGAACAATTGGGAATATTTGGGGTATTTGACCCGGATGTTACATGAACGCTATGCTGTGAATTTCTTTTTAATCGGTCTGTATCTTGAAAATAGTGAAGTTAAAACCAAAGATGTCCTGCGCGATCGGCTGAGTCTGGGAGATCGGGTCCCCATTTTTAGCTGTGAGACCCTTTCAGCAACTAATATTCAAAAAATATTTACTCAAAATATTCATGATTGGCCCAATCAATCTGCTTTTCAACGATCTGGTTCGGTTTTTGAGCAAATTGAAACCTGAAATTGCACCCCTCGTGCACTAGCATTCAGTTATTAAATTGTCGGTTGTGGGGGATGCGCGCAAATCGTAATGCGTCATTCGTCCTGCGTGAAAAATCCCCTTTTTCTTTTATTCGCCAATCGGTTTTTAATACTTCGTTGATTAAAAAAAATAATTTATCAAAAAATTGACTGTCGATTTCGTCGATTCAGTGGATTTTTTATGTAAAAAATCTGAGGAATCTGTGGTTGAAGGTTGTTAGCTTTTAGTTAAAATAAAGGTTTTCCAGGGAATTATCAATTAAGGGTATAAAGACAAACGGACCATGGCTTTGAAGGAACCTAAAAAAGTATTGATTGTTGATAGCCTGCCAGATGCATCGGTTGGGCTGCAGAAAAACCTGACAGGTTCTGGCTATCAGGTTTTTCTCGTACACAATGGTGCGGAAGCACTGTCTTTAGCCCATACCGAACAACCGGATATCATCCTTTCTGAAGTTCGTTTGCCCGAACTCGACGGTCATCTGTTATTAAATACGATTCGCGCTGATAAAAAATTGGCTCAATGTCCGTTTATTTTCCTGAGTAGTCAAAAAAAAGTGGATGAACGCATCGAAAGCATCCTGCTGGGGGCTGATGATTATATTACCAAACCTTATTATATTCAGGAAGTTATCGCTCGAATTGAAATGCTGTTGGCGGAGAAGGAGAAACGGCGAAATCGTGACTTTTTTTCGGGTCGACTTTCAGAAATGAATCTGGTGGATATTATTCAGACACTCGAAGTCGGCCAAAAATCCGGAATTTTAAAATTGCAGCGAAACGGAAAACAGGGTGAAATTCGTTTTCAGGCTGGCACGGTGATAGATGCTCGCTATGCATCCTTCTCACCCCTTGAGTCGATTGATAAAATGTTTACCTGGACAGAAGGCGTTTTTCAGGTGCAAACAATGGATGTTGCCGGGCCACGTAAATTAAATCTATCAAATCAGGAAATTATTTTAAAAGGACTTCAGAAAATCCGTGAATGGGAAGCATTGAAAGTTGATCTGCCACCGCTTTCCGCAGTTCCCACACTTCACGATCTGGACATGCAGGATACATTACCCTCGCTTTCGCTGGAAGACCGGCAAATTTTGAAATCCATCGATGGGGAACGAACTTTGTTGGATATCATCGAAAATTTTCAAACGGACGAACTCATGACACTTGGAAGATTGAAAAAATTATTTAGCCACCATCTTTTTAAAGTCAAAGAGATAAAAAAAAATGTCACCCATGAAAACACCATCGATAATTCACACGATAAACTTCATATAAGTTTTTTTTTAAAAAAGTGGCATCAGGATAAAGATATGAAATTATCATTGATGCATATTTTTTTCAATACACCATCCCAACTTTTGGCTGAACTCAACGCCGAAGCAAATGGTGAAGTCCCAAAAAGTCAACCGGATAAGGAGCAAAAGCAAGCGTCAATCGTGGATAAAAAATCGAAAATGGCTCAAAAAGTTTATTTGACGAAAAGTGAATTAATGATGATTCGAGAAAAACTGAAATGATGTGAGATTTGCTGGAAAATTGTTTGGTCCCTGATGAAGAAAGGTAATGTATGCGGATTGGTGAAGTTATTGTGTTTGGAACTTCCATCCAGGAGAGTGAAGGCTTTATCCGTACAATTTGCGAAAAAGTAGAGAAAAAAGATGATTTGCTCTGTTTTGGTCATTTATCGATAAACGAACAACTCCAGTTGCATTTGTATGGTATCTCCCAAATAACAGGTCTCGATAAAATTGCCTGGAATTTGATCACGCCCAAAGTTCTGGGGTGTATTGTCATTTTTAACTGGTATCAATATGCGGAATTGAAACAAATTTTAACTTTACTCGATAATTTATATGAAAGAATTGCCCTGCCATTGATAATTGCTGGAAATGTGAAGGATAAGCCCTATCCCATTTCAGAACCGCTGTTTCAGGGAGGGATAGCCTTAAATTCCAACGAGAAATTGATTTTTTATCGAACCGATGATTTGAAAAGCTGCCAAAATGCTTTAGTTTCATTGATTGATATTGTGAGCGATAACGCGATGTGAAGAAAGAATTTTGATTATGTCGATTGAAAAGTATGGTTTACGACCGGGTGTAAAATTATTAGCAGTTTATTTAATTTTAAATCAGAAACCGGTGGATCGAATTATTGATGATTTAAATGTGCCGGAAATTATTGATTTTCAAAATTTTATCTGGGATTTATCCGTGCAATTTGGTATTAAAGTGAAAGGAAAGAACTTTTCACGAAAAGAAATAACACGTAAGATGGTTTCGTCTGCCGCCTATCAACAGCGGATGAATTGTACGGAAGATGTTTATTTTTGCAAAGGTACGTACTGTATCCATGCCCATCCGGAATGTGCTACGCAAAAAATTAAAGAACACGTTGAAACAATGGCAGAAGTGATTCGGGGATTTATTGAGAGTTTTGAACATGATCCAATCCTGGTTTAAAAATTTTTTTAAATTACTACTGATTTTAATCTCAATTGCGTGGCGCCCAACAGCCGGGCAATCAGAACTGAACTGGAATAAGCTAACCCATTCCCAGACAACAATTTATTTTCAACAGTCTGATCTGGAGAATGCCCGTCAAATTATCTATTTTATCAATGAAATTTCACCGGCTTTCTCCACGGAGGTGAAATTATCGATTATCAATCCTGTTGACATCTATATCTGCCCTTCTCAGGCAATTTTCAATTCCCTGACACGGGGTCAGATCCCCGAATGGAGCGAAGCCGTAACGATTTCCGGCAGAAATGCCATCATTTTAAAATCGCCCCTCTGGTCTCAATCGCGGCGAAATTTTCGGGCGACTGTTATTCATGAATTGGTTCATATTTTGATTTCGCAAAAAGTCAATCATCATCCGGTTCCAACCTGGTTACATGAGGGTCTCGCTGTTTACTTTTCCGGCGAAGCCGAGCTTGCGTCCAGTGCTATGGTCGGAAAAGCCCTGACCACCAATTCTCTCATCCCGCTGAATCGGATTGATTATGTGCTTACTTTCCAAAGAGATAAGGCCCTACTGGCTTATCAGGAAAGTTATTTAGTTGTCAAATTTATTATTGACAATTATGGTTTTTCAGCGATCCCGCAACTTCTGGAGGGATTTCAGCAACATCAGTCCCTGGACGAAATTTTTCAAAAAGTCACCCGGATGAATTTTTCTGATTTTGAAGCCCAATGGCAACAATTTATCCAGAACGACAGACGCTGGGATGTCATCCTGGACATTGACAATTTGCTCTGGACTTCAATTGGGATTCTTTTTATCATCGCTGTTATCACCCTTTATATTCGGAATCGAAAACGAGTTAAAGAATGGGAACAATCGGAATAAAAAGAAAGTTTTTCTATTAAAAGAAGTATTAAAAACTGAAAATTTACTTCCGGATCGAATAAATTGAAAAAAATAGCACTCTCAGAAAACCCGATTAACAAGATTCTCATCATGCAAACCGCTTTTCCTGGTGATATTATATTGACAACGCCGCTGATTCAGGCTACCCGGCTGCAATTTCCGACTGCGAAAATTGATTTTTTAACCATTCCAGTCTGCCAGAATTTGATAGAAACCCATCCGGCACTAAATCAGGTTATTATTTTCGATAAACGGGGTCAGCACAAAGGCTGGCGACGTGTTTGGCATTTGGCAAAGCACTTACAAAACCAAAATTATGATCTGGCGCTCATTCCGCATCGTTCTTTACGGAGCGCTGTATTGGCCTTTTGGGCTAAAATACCCATTCGCATCGGGTTTCACACCAGTGCCGGTGCGTTTCTGTTCAGCGATAAAGTTCGTTATCATGCTGAAGAACATGAAATTGATCGAAATTTACAGCTTCTGGAAAAATTTTGTACGGTCATTCCGGTATTGAAGCCTGAAATTTTTGTCACACCGGAAGATAAAAAAGTGATTGATAAATTTTGGACGAAGCATCAAATTTCCAGGCAAAATTTAAATCTAGCGATAGCACCCGGTTCTGTTTGGGAAACGAAAAAGTGGCCGGAAGAAAAATTTGTTGAATTATGTAAAATTTTGCCGCAAAGGTATGCTGCAAACATATTTTTGATGGGTGGAAAGAATGATTGGGAGCTGTGTGAACGCATTCGCCACAATGCAGGGGGAAAAATTATCAATACGGCCGGACTTTTCACTTTTCGCCAATCGGCTGAATTTATCTTCCGTTGCCACTCTTTAATCTGCAATGATAGCGCACCCCTTCATATTGGTGTGGCTATGAACACCCCTGTAATTGCAATCTTTGGACCCACTGTTCCTGCCTTTGGATTCGCTCCGCGCGGCAAAATTCATCAGGTTATCGAAAAAGACATTTATTGCCGCCCCTGTTCCAGCCACGGCGGACGCAAATGCCCTACCGGAACCTTTTTATGCATGAAAAGTATAAACTCGGATGATATAATTCAGGCCATTGAAAGAAATAAACCAGCGATTTCACGGATCCTTTAAAATAAATTTATGAAATCTGCGGTTTTTGGGATTAAATTGACGAATTCGCCTTTTGATTTGAAAAAATAAATGGGACATGTACTCAAAATCAACCCGGCTTATCCTGAATTAGACCGGATTCAATTAGCTGTTGATATCATTAAAAAAGGTGGCGTTATCGCGTACCCAACCGAGACTGTCTATGGACTTGGGGCGAATATTTATAATATGACGGCGGTAAATCGAATTTACACCCTGAAAGGCCGTGAACAACAAAAAGCTTTAATTGTGATTGTTGATTCCATTGAACGATTAAAGGATTTGGTGACCCATGTTTCGGAGCCGGCATTCCTTTTAATAAATCATTTTTGGCCCGGCCCTTTGACAATGGTTTTTTCGGCAAGGGAATCCGTCCCGAAATTTATTACAGGGGGGGGCAAAACGATTGCTATCCGAATTCCGAATAATCCAATCTGTCTGGAATTGATAAAAGCCAGTGAAGTGCCACTCACTTCTACCAGTGCCAATCTGGCTGGTGGCAAAAATCCGACAACAGCCAGAGAAGTCGCGGAAACATTTGGCACACCGTTGGATCTAATAATCGATGGCGGACCTTCGCCTTCCAATATTTCATCTACAGTTCTGGATGTAACACAAAAGGAAGTTCATCTGGTTCGTCAGGGAGCTATTACAATTGAAATGATAAAAAAGGTCTGTAAAATTGACATTTTCTGAAATAAATACCTATCGCATACTGTTTGTATGTACGGGCAATAGCTGTCGGAGTCCAATGGCTGAAGGGTTTCTGAAGGCCAGATTGCCAATCGAATTAAAAGAACAGGTGATTGTTCGTTCTGCTGGAACGATGAATATTATTGGTAGCCGGGCAACTCCGTATGCCATTATGGCCGCGAAAAAATTTGGCGCCGATATTGAACAGCATCGTTCCCGGGGAATTTCGCATCAACTTGTTCAAAAAGCTGATATTATCCTGGTGATGGATGAATCGCATAAAAGTTTTTTAAATATGTATTATCCGGAAGCGCGCAAAAATACTTTTTTACTCAAAGAATTTATGAAAGAGCGAACCGCTGGTGAAAATTTAAACATCGAAGATCCCATCGGTGCGAGTTTTCATTTTTATGAGATCATCGCCCAGGAAATCAGCCAAGAAGTCGATCGTATCCTGCCGACTATGAAGCAGTTGATTCAAAATAAAATCGAAATGGCAGGTTAAATCGCGTGGTTAATACTCAGCATCAATTTCAAAAAATTCTGGTAATTCGCACTGATCGGCTGGGCGATGTGATTTTGACACTCCCCGTACTGAGTGCCCTCAAAGCGACTTTTCCGGGTATTAAAACAGCGATGATGCTGCGATCCTATACTGCCGAACTGGTCGACGGCCATCCGGATGTGGATGAAATTATCTTGCTAAAGCAAAAAGAGCCGCGATCTTTTCGCGAAACCTGGCGTCTGGCTCAGGAATTGAAGCAAAAAAATTTTGATGCGGTGCTGGTAATTCATCCGACATTTAAACTGGCATTGACCGGTTATCTGGCAAAAATTCCGATTCGGGTTGGTACGGGTTTCCGAAGCTATTCGTTCTTATTTAATCAAAAAGTTTATCATCACCGAAAAAGAGGTGAAAAGCACGAACTGGATTTTAATCTGGATCTGGCGTTAAAAATAGGGGCCCAAATACCGGCGCCAATAGAATTTAAAATCCAGATTCCCGAAACAGCGATTCAAACAGCTCAGGAATTTATCAAATCGCTGGACCTGACATCAGGCCAAAAATGGGCGATTATTCATCCCGGCAGCGGGGGATCGGCAAAAGACTGGCCACTGGAAAAATTTGCTCAATTGAACGACCGGCTGCAAAGCGAACTGAGTATCAAAACTGTCCTCACCGGGGGGCCGGACGAAACCGATCTGGTGATGAACCTGTCAAATATGACGGTTCATAAACCCCATCTCTGGATTGGCCGGCGGGGACTCAAAGAACTCGCTGCCCTGATTCGCGAAGCGAATTTATTTATTTCGAACAGCACGGGGCCGCTTCATCTGGCCGTGGCGGTGAAAACACCTGTCATTGGGTTCTTTTGTCCCATCGTTCCCTGTCTGCCACGCCGATGGGGCCCTTATCACCAAATGGACTCGGTCCTTATGCCACCGGTCGCTTCCTGTGAAAAATGTACCGGGGAAAAATGCAAACATGGCAATTGTATGGCGTTAATCGGTGTTGAACAGGCGATCCAAATGGCGATGGATAAATTAAAAATCGATAAAAAATGATGGCCACAGAATGAAGAGGTCACAGAATAAAAATTTTATCGAAAGATAATCCCTATTGGTTACCAAATTCCAGTGTGGTAACCCTATATTCAAAAAGCTCCAGCTTTTCGATATGACTTTATAGTGTTTTTACGCTGAAGGTGGAATCAGGCCAATTAAAAAATCGAATTATAAAAATTAAGGCAGAATAATTTTTTGGCAGAATCATTAAAAGCTTTATTAAAAAATAGCCAGCAGGATTCAAATTTCTAAAAGTCTTTATATTTCACTTAAAATATTCAACTGTTTATTTTGAAAAAAATTATTCTGTCTTTAATTATGCGTATCCGTTCAATAAATGAGGGTAATGCTACGTCCTGTCATGGCGAGGAGCGCTTTTGGCGACGAAGCAATCCCCTCACACGACATCAGGAGATTGCTTCGGCAAAAAACGCCTCGCAATGACAGTTTTTTTCACCCACAGTCATTGAGCGGATACGATTTTTGACTAGTCGTGGATAAAAATCCATTTTTTACCTTTTCTGTGGCCAAATTAAAGTTTTTATAAGGTTACTAAATATTTACCAATTCTGCCGCCCTTTCCTGCATTCTGAAATTGGGAGTTCGATGATGAAGTTTTGGAATAATTGCTTATTGAAAATAGATGCCGCACCCGGTATTTTTTCATGGAAATTTATGACACTGCTTCTGGTGAGTGCTTTCATTTTCCTGAAAATGATGCCATTTCCGCTCAATACAACACCCGCACAAATCGATACCACTGCCAACAAAAATTCAAAAAATATCAAATTTGGACGTCCGGTTACCAATAATGCTTTTGAATTGGGTGAAAACCTGCACTTTCGAATTCGTTATGGGGCAATTGTGGCCGGCTCATCCCGGATGGGCGTGGATGATACGGTTCGGGTTGACGGGAATTTATGCTATAAAATAGTAACCGAGGCGTTTTCCAGCGGTTTTTTTTCGAAATTTTTTAAAGTGAAAGACCGGGTCATTTCCTACGCTGATCGGGATGGCCTGTTCACCTGGTATTTCGAGCAGCATCTCCGCGAGGGGCGTTATAAAGCCGATCGCTGGTCGCGGTACAATCAGCGGGCGAATCTGGTCTACACCCACCACAATGACACCCTGAAAACACCCCCTTATGTCAATGACGTGCTTTCCTCCTTTTACTATGTGCGGACGAAACCCCTGACGGTTGGCGATACCCTCTATGTCCAAAATCATGCGGATAGAAAAGTATACCCCCTGGCCGTCATCATTCATCGCAAAGAGAAAATTGAAGTCAAGGCCGGCCGGTTCAGATGCCTCGTCGTGGAACCCGTCGTCAAAGAGGGTGGCCTCTTCAAACACGAAGGCAAATTGACGATCTGGTTCTCGGACGACGAGAAAAAAATCCCCGTGCAAATGAAAAGCAAAGTCTCGATTCTGGGCTCGATTACCGCAGAATTGGTGGATATTGAGGGGGTGGATAAGACGAAGTTGGCGCGGTGGTGAAGTGAAGAAGTCCAGAAAAGCATACGACAATAATCTATGATCAAAAAAGCAAATTTTAAGATGATAATCATAATCCCGACGAGCTAAACTCCTTCTCTGCTATTTTTTATTTAACATTCTTCATCTGAGATACTTTATCAAATAACTTCAGTTAAAACTCACAACAAGCCCAATCTATTGAAACTAAAACTTATTGTAATTTGAATAAAATAACAGTATATTTAAGAAGTCAGAAATGATGGGACAACAGTAAACAATTATTAAACTTTTTTGAGGATATTATGGCCACCGAATTGACAATTCAGCTTGATGATAAACTGGCTGATAAATTAAGGCGAATTTCTGAAATAAAAGGCATCACGATCTCAAAATTGGTTTCTGATTATTTTAAAGTGCTGGATGTGGATGCCCTACAAGAAAAATCCGAGTTAACACCCATTGTAAAATCTTTGATGGGGGTACTGAAAGGGGCAAATGTTGACGAGCAAGATTATCAGAAGTTCTTAGCGGAAAAATATTGATGAAAATTTTGTTTGATACCAATATTGTTCTTGATGTTATGCTGGCAAGGCATCCGTTTTCATTAACTTCAGCGAAATTGCTTTCATACCTAGAAATGGGTCAGATCGTTGGATTTCTGGGCGCTACCCTATTACAACAATTCAATATCTTGCAGAAAAAGTAAGTGGAAAACCGAAAGCGCTAAAGGAAACAGAAAAACTTCTTAATATCTTTGAGATTGCTCCAATTGATAAAAGTATTTTACAATCGGCACTTAACCTGGATTTTAAAGATTTTGAAGATGCCGTATTACATGAAGCGGGACGCCAGTCAAACGTGGAAGCCATTGTTACCCGAAATACAAAAGATTTTAAAAATGCAACTTTTACTGTCTATACACCTGAGAAGCTATTGGAAAAACGTATCCATTCAATATTTTAGGGGAAGAAAGCCTGTCATGGCGAGGCGTTTTTTGCCGCAGCCTGTTTTTTAGGCTCGCAATCCCATCGTTTAACAGCGGAGATTGCTTCGTCGCACAAAACGCTCCTCGCAATGACAGGCTGTGGTCACTTTCCTTAAGGATTGAGCGGATA
This sequence comes from Caldithrix sp., assembly GCA_020722815.1. Classification (GTDB taxonomy): domain Bacteria; phylum Zhuqueibacterota; class Zhuqueibacteria; order Thermofontimicrobiales; family Sulfurfontimicrobiaceae; genus DYKB01. The sequence continues at coordinate 17,623 of DYKB01000014.1, forward strand.
CGGAAAAACTAAATATAAATTTGAACAAATTAAACTAATTCGATTTTGAATCCATCGAGGTAAAAAATAATGGGAACAATAATTTTCAAAAACAAACTTCCCGATTCAAACGAGTTTCAAAAAGTACTATCTCAAACCCTCATGAGCACTAATCCGGTTGATGACTTGTTAGAATTGTCTAAAAAACTGAATGAATACGAACAAAAATATAAACTCTCATCGGTTCAATTCATTCAACGCTATCAAGCCGGTTTGTTAGATGATAATTTGCAGCATTGCCTGGAATGGGTGGCTACTTATGATTTGTTTGTTAAAATAAAGCAATTGCTTGAATCGGCATTGATGCGGTCCGCCATTGAACTTGAAGTGATGGAAGTCGCCTGATGAATCTTTATAGTTACCTTGCGCGTCTGGATAAATTGCTTGGTTCCCGTCGCGATATCGAAATTGAAACATTGGAGATTCTTGTCACAACAATTGGTGCTATTTTTAAATGTGAAATTCGATTTCAGGACGATTCACGATTATTCATTATTGAAGCGCTTGAAAAAATAGGGCATCGAGACATAAAACGCAATCATTATAAATTTCAATATCAAAAATCGGATGGAACTTTGATTTTTCGCTCTGATGATTCTCCACACCATCCCTATTTGTCTTCTTTTCCCTATCACAAGCATCTTCCGAATGAGATAATAGCTTCTGAATCGTCTGATTTAAGTGATGTTTTAAGTGAAATAAATGATATTATCTATTCATGAATCTTATAAAAAATGGAAAGAATTATAATGAGCCAAAAAATATACGGACGGTATCTCATTTCGGATCCTGAAATATGTCATGGAAAACCTACGTTTCGGGGAACCAGAATTATGGTTGCGGATGTTCTGGAACAATTAAGTGAAGGCTTGGCTTGGGAGACTATAATCGAGGAATGGCGGGGACATATTTGTAAGAAAGCAATCGCTGAAGCAATACAGTTTTATTTAAAGTAAATGTCCATAGAGAGAATAAAAAAAGCTTGATTATTATATAATAATTATATAAATTATATACTGTATGGAATTTGAATTTGACGAAAATATGAGCAAAGCTAATAAATTCAAACATGGCATTGATTTTATCGAAGCCCAAAAATTGTGGAACGATTCTTATAGAATTGAAATTCCGACAATGTATGTAGATGAACCAAGATACCTCTTAATTGCAATGATTAATAATAAACATTGGTCTGCTATATTTACTTATCGTAATAATAAAGTAAGAATAATTTCTGTAAGAAGGTCAAGGAGAAATGAAGAAGAAATTTATGAAAGCTGAAGAGTTTGATCAAAAATTTGATGATGGAGAAGATCTCACGGAATATTTCGATTTGACACACGCAAAAAGACCGGGGCAGGAGCAGAAGCGTGTAAATGTCGACTTTCCGATCTGGATGATCCAATCCCTTGACAAAGAAGCGAAAAGAATAGGCGTAACCCGACAATCAATCATCAAAATATGGATCGCTGACCGATTAAAAACCACCCGCTAAAAGCCATAAGCCAGTAGCCAAAAGCCAAACGCCAGCAGCTAGGCATTAATAATAATACCCCCGATGACTCAATCTCCCGCCCCGTCGTTCAAATTTAATATCCTGCAATTGCGTCGCTTTGACATTAATCTTTAAATAGTATTCCCGATAAGGACCGGAAGGAACCCAGTAGAAGTTCATTTCCCAGCAATGTAAATCCCGGGCAAAGTTAAAACTCTGGTTTACCAACTGCTTTTTTTGCAGATCGTAATGCGCCTGGTAGCGAAATGACCAGTTTTTCGTTAACTTCACCTGCATATTTGATAACTTGATATAAAAACGCTCAGTCGGTTTCATGGGATTGTATCGATCCAGCGAATAATCCAGAAAAAGACTGGCACTCCAGGGAATATTCAGCTCATTAAAATCACTTTGTGCTTCAAACCGGTCGGTTTCTTCGTAAAATTCATCTCCAAACACACCTGGCACGGCTGAAGCGCCTAATGGAGAAAGCTGGTCATTTTCGGAAGCGGCTTTTTCACCTGATTTCGGCGTCCCTTTCTTTTTTTCTTTTCCCTGAAGCCGAAGACTAATGCTAAAAGAAAAATTGGAGAGTCGTGGCCATTTTTTTTCGAATGGTAAAAATTTATTAATCCGGAAAACGCGATCTTTGTTGATCTGATAATCATAGAAATCATGTTGGGCGTTCATGTTCACGCTTATATTCTGTGCCGGATTGGCACTTAGACTGGAATATAGGGGAGACATTCGTAAACTGTCAGCTTTAAAATTATAACTCGAATTAAAATTCAGATAGAACAGATCGTATTTATTTTCTTTTTCCTCGCCATCAACTGTCGTGGCGGTTTTCATCTGAAATAAATTCTGGACACCAAAACCCACCGAATTCTGACCGGTCGAAGCAAATCCGCCGGGAAATTTGAATTTTTCGGCAATGACCTTGCCCAAAGTATCCCGGACTTCCTGAAAATAGCCCCAGGTTGCTGTGGTAAAATCGGGGCTGTATGAATAGGAAATACTGGGTGTGACCACATGCCGGATGGCCGTAATATTACCAAGGCCAGGGGCAAACATACCATAGAGTTTGGTGTTCGCCGAGGCACTATAGCTAAAACTGCGGACGCTGGAAAAGCCTTTTTCAACCACTCGTTTGATGGAATCCTGATCGGTGGAATCACGTTCCGCATCATAATAGTATCGATAGCTCCGATCAAACATGTAATCGTTATAGCTGACCCCCTGATTCCAACCAATGATACCAAATAATTTCTGCGGCCCGCTCATGTTCAGGCTGGCTGAATTATTGATATACCGTTGCTGTGGTTCTCTTTGGCCTTTTTTCGTTTGGTTTTTTAAATTTGATCTAAAAGAATAAGTGATTGAATGATACCACCTATCATGACTCTCTTCGATTGTATCCCTTCGACGAATTGTCCGGTTTGTCCGCTCCGGTCGACTAAATAATGGACGAGTATTGTGAAAAAAGCTTATATCGGGAAAACTTAACATTTCGGTATTATTGTCCAATGATTTAGAATGACTGAAACTAATTGATAAACTATTCTTTGAGTCTGGCCATAATTTGTCTAACTTCGCACTCGAATTAAGTTGACGATTAAGCCTTTGATCAATATTGGAACTGAAGCTGCGATAGTAACCAGCGTCACTAACAAAATTTCCAAACATTATTAATTTGGTTGTTTCATTAATTTTTTGATTGTGAGAAATTCGTAAATCCCACCGATTTTGCTTCCCGCCGCCGACTGGTTCTTTTTTGGTGATACTGCCGGCAATGTTTCCATCCAGTTCATATTTTTTGCTATAGCGCAACCGGCCATCGGCCATCCAGCCGGCCCGGTCGTAATAATTTCCCTTTAAAGCGGCATCAAAATAATCACTGGGCGCCCAATAGTAGCCCAGTCCCTGAAAATACCGGCCTTCACTCGCGCTTTCACCATAACGGGGAATGAGAAGGCCGGAATGTCGACCGCCTTTATTGGGATAAAACATGAATGGGATATACGCGACGGGGATGCCACTCAGATACATCACGATTGGCTTTGCAATAATTTCTTCCTTTGGAATAATTTTCATTCGGCGTGAACGGAAGTAAAAATGGGGTTCTTCTTCCAGATCGCAGGTCGTAAATCGACCGTTGGTAACATAGAGAATTTTATCGCCCACTTTTTTAATATGTTCACCAAAATATTTTCCACTTTCATAATCGGTCCGGCCGCGAATGACCCTTCCCTTGCGTGTGCGATAGTTGTAAATCATCTGAAAGCCATTGAGCATTTCGCCGCCCTCTTTAAATTCCGGTATTCCTTTTTGCGAAACTTTCATCTCTTTGGCGGTTGAATCTTCGTTGAAAATGAAAGTTGTATCCGGAATTCCCTCAGCTATCAGAATTTCCAGATCCTGATCCACCGTAATTTTTGCGGCCTTGAGGGTTATATTCCGATATTTCACCACGGCATCCCCGATTAAGTAGAAGCGATTGGAATCGATGTCCGAATCGATGATGTGCGCTTCATAAAACAGGGTGGTATCGAAACCACTATCACCGGTTTTTATCAAACCGTGGGATAAAGAATCGTCAGCCGCCTGAAGCGAATCGGACAGAAGGGTTGATGCTGGTTGTTTTAAACCCAGGCGTTGTTGGAGAGAATCCTGATTTGTTTTAACTTCCTGTCCGGCCAGCGACGAAATAAGCATCGTGAATGATATACTAATAACAAAAAACGATATTTTTCGGGTTAATTTAATATACAAAAGTATCATTTTTACTCAAAAAGTTAGATAGTTAAAATCGTCGATTCATTTACCCTGTAAAATTATTTATTCGCTACTGTACACATTTTAATATCGCCAAATCAGATCTCTCACCCTAACCCTCTCCCCAAAGGGGAAAGGGAATAGCTACGCCCTCTCCCTTTGGGAGAGGGTTGGGGTGAGGGTCACATGCCTGGTTTAACGATAATTTATAAAAAAGTGTACGGTAGTGAAGTGAAAACATTACTTGTGTCTGGTCGGCCATAATTTTTTCAAATATTCCTTAATTTTTTTTTCAAATCCATTTTCACCCGGTTCATAATAGACTTTATTTTTCAGATTGGGCGGCAGATATTCTTCCGGAACAAAATTTCCCGGATAGTCATGGGGGTATTTATAGCCCGCCGCGTATCCCAGATCCTTCATTAAATTGGTCGGGGCATTTCGCAAATGCATGGGAATGGGGTCGATTTTCCCCTGTCGGACATCTTCCCGTGCGGCCATAATCGCCAGACAGGACGCATTGCTTTTTTCGGTACTGGCAAGATAGGTCACAGCCTGAGCCAGAATAAGCTGCGCTTCGGGCATTCCTACATAAGTGACAGCGGTAAATGCGGAAGTGGCCACAACCAGAGCCAACGGTGCGGCATTCCCGATATCTTCCGATGCTAAAATCACCAGGCGTCGCGCGATGAATTTGGGATCTTCGCCGGCCTCCAACATACGCGCCAGATAATGGATGGCGGCATCCGGATCGCTTCCCCGAATACTTTTGATAAAGGCTGAAATGGTATCATAATGCATGTCCCCCTTTTTATCGTACAGCGCGAAGCTTTTTTGAACAGCATTCTGGACCAGTTCACGCGTCAGATGACGACTTCCATCTTCCGAAACAGGACAAATATTCGCAGCCAGTTCGAGCGTGTTAAATGTTATACGCACATCGCCCGCAGAAAGTTGAATCATTAAATCAAGAACATCTGCCGGAATAAAAATTTTTTGCTTTAAGATAATTTCATCCGTTTCCAGCGCCCGTTGAATCAAAATTTTCACATCATTGGGGCTCAAGGATTGTAATTGAAAAACCTGGCAGCGCGAAAGTAACGCTGAATTGACTTCGAAAGATGGATTTTCAGTGGTGGCGCCAATCAAAATGATAGTTCCATCCTCGACACTATGCAGCAAGGCATCCTGCTGGGCTTTATTGAAGCGATGGATCTCATCGATGAATAAAATCGTCCGGCGATTCCCGATTTTTTGATTCATTCTGGCTTTTTCGATGACTTTTTTAATATCGGCCACGCCCGCTGTTACCGCGCTCATGGAATGAAAATCTGAAGCTGTATCATTGGCGATGATTCGCGCCAGTGTGGTTTTTCCCACGGCAGGCGGTCCCCAGAAGATCATGGAAATCAGGTGATCCATTTCAATCGCCCGACGGAGCACTTTTCCCTCGCCGACCAGCTCTGCATGTCCCACAAATTTATCCAGCGTTTTGGGACGCATCCGCTCGGCCAGCGGCTGAAAACTTGCCGCGGATGATTTTTCATTTTTTTGAAACAGATCCAGATTGGAATCATCGGTTGCCATTTAGATTACCTATTAAAAGAAATTCAGGTGTTAAGACAGGCAAATTAAAAGCAACTACAGATTCCACATATTAAAATCTGTGTCATCTGTGGTTTATTTTAAATTTTTAATTAAGACTTTGAGACTGCGATAGCATAAAATAGCGATACGAATTTAGGGTAAAAATCGCCAAAAGTCAAGGGGAAATTTGGAGGAAATGGAAATGATTAACGAGATTTCAGATTAACGATTTTTGATTTATGAGGGAGGGCGGTTTACTTCGTCAATCTTAAATCGTTAATCTTTGTTCTGAGATCAAAAAAGAAATAACAAAATTTATAAAAAATTACAAAAGTTTCAGATTGCCAGAAACAAAAGGGCCAATCTTGCGTTTGAAGCGTCCCCAGAGATAATCCAGGCTCATGACCACGATTAAAACAAATCCGGCCGCGCCAATTGCCATCAAATTGATATTTAAGTTCTGGATTAATTTTTGAAGGACAGCCACATTTTTTTCGAAAATCGTACCAAACAACTTCAGGTAATCCTGAAATTTATTGAGAATATTGCTCCACCCCAGGGAATAGATACTGACACCAATAGCACCACCCAGTCCCAAAATCCAGACTGAAATTTCAAGCCAATTTGCTTTTTCTTCCTGTTGCGTCTGTATTTTAATATTTTGGAGCACCGAATCAGCAAAATTCAGGGGTAATGCAAATCCTTTTTCCTGACCAAGATGTCCGGAGAGGATTTTGTAATTTTGGAGTGCCTGTTGACAATGTTGACAGGTATCAAAATGGGCGCGTTTTTCAGCCGGAACCGCGGCATAATTTTTATCCAGTAGTTCCTGAATTTCATAATCGCTTAAATGTTTCATCATGATAGCGCCTCCTGTTGATATTCAGCCATTAATATATCCTTTAATTTTTTTCTCGCCCGGAAGAGGTAGCTTTTCACGGTCCCTTCGGGGAGTTGCATGATTTCCCCGATTTCCAGATAACTCATTTCTTCCAGATGGTACAAAGTTAATATTGTCCGGTACGGTAACGGTAATTTTTCGATTTCCTGCAGCAGCCGATTGGAAATATCGCTTTTCTCTGTGAACGTGTCGGGAGCAATTTCAGTTCCAGTAAATTGATCCAGCGAATCATTTTCCTCCGACAGGTCGCCCCAGAGTTGTACCCTTTTTTTCTCCAGGAAATTGATGCAGGTATTGTAAGCGATACGTCCCAGCCAGGTGGATAATTTCGATTCAAATTGAAAACTGGCCAAATGTTGATAAGCCTTCAAAAAAATATCCTGACACAGGTCTTCGCGATCGGCAGTGGTGGGAATCATCCGAAAAACAATATGGGCCACCAATCGCTGATAGGTTTCGATAAAAATTCGAAATGTCTGCTGGTCGCCGGCTAAAATTTGCTTAACAAGTGTTTGATTGTCGATTATTTTGGGTTTCATATTCTATTCGACAGATAAAAACACAAAAGGTTGCAGTGAAAATTTTTTTAAAAAAGCTGCAACATATTTTTCGATTGGCTGTCTGATTGTGTAGAAGGGTTAAAAAAGACCCTGCTGAATCAGACTAAAATTAAGATAATAACTCTTTACGTTAAAATCAAGTAAGAAAAGGAGAAAAATATGGAAGACATCATTGTACCAATCGGAATTTTCATGGTATTGGCTTATAGCGTTAAGATACTGTCGGATAATCGGTTGCGGCGACTGTTGATTGAAAAAGGCCAGGTAAATGAAAGTGTGAAATATTTGTTTATGGATCGTGAATATAAAAATGTCCCCAGTTCGTTGAAATGGGGTATGGTCCTTATTGGTATTGGCGTGGCGATTTTAGTTGGTCAACTGGTTCCCCATAGCTTGATGGAGGAAGTGACTGTTGGCGGGATGTTCTTTCTGGCCGGTCTGGGATTGGTCCTCTTCTATTTTATCGCTTCCAGATTGAACGGAACCAAGAAACAGGAAGATTTATCCCTGTAACTGAGTTGAATTTAAACGATCTCCTACGTGAGGTTTCGGAGGGATTTTATCCGAAACCTCTTTTTATTTTAGATATGATTGATAGCTATATTTTTAGAAATTTGAAATATTTTTCTGGCTGTCAGCATGATGGGAATGGCTTCTATTCAATATATTACGGCAAAGATTTGCCTGTAAGGGGCAAATAAATTTTTAAAATCCAAATGTGCTGAAATAAAATTTTATGACCTCCAAAATTCCACCGGGAGGTGAAAAAATTTTTTTTGAGTAGCCGGTGAGTTCCGGGAGCTGGAAAAAAATTTTTTGATCTCCCGGAAAATTTAGGGTGCTGAAATAAAATTTTTTGACCTCTGGAATTCCATCGGGAGCTAAAAATTTTTTTTGGCATATTTCAGGTTAAGCCGAATTTTTTGCCGGTTTTACTGGGCGCACCCTTGCGGGCAATTCCGCACTCAAAATTTTGCTGATCCCACAGAATTTATCCTGAATTTTTCATTAACCAACACTACCACCTGACCACTTAATACCTGATGGAAGTTTCTAAAAATTTTTATATCGTCTTGCTATATAAATCTTGACAAAAAATAATGTTTTTGATATTATTGGGTAATGTAAATTTACCAGGATTTATTCACCTCAAATTATTATAAAATACAGCCATATATTAATTTAAGGAGGAGGGAATGTCAGGAAATTATTTTATTCCGCTGTCACCACTGATTACCGCGCTGGGCGTGATGCTCACCTTTTCGCTGGCGATCGAACGTGTCCTTTCGTTAATTGCCTGGTTGATTGATCGATTGATTCTTGTCAAGGCATCCACCGAATGGAATGTCCCGGCCAACTATAAGGAGAAATTGGAGCAGGCGAGGAAGGCCAAAGAAGAAGCTGATATCCTGGACGATCAATCAGACTCCCCGTATGATCCCATCAATAGTCAGGGCGAAATCGACACGCATCCGGTTCATAAAGATGTCAGTTCGGCTTTTGAAATCAAAGCGTTTACAACCGGCAATCCAGTGAAGGTCATAAAAGAATACTGGCTGCAAATGCTGGGGACGCTGGTAGCGGTTGCCTTGTGTTACTATCGGAAATTTTCTGTCTGGATCTTTATTGATTATCTGCAACAAATGGGAACCACGGCGTTTTCATCGAACATAAATTTTGAACCGTGGTGGCATTATGTGGTGACGGGTGTATTGATTGGCGCTGGCAGCAAACCGGTTAATTTTTTAATGAAATTTTTGCTGAATCGTAAAATACTTGTTTCGCGCAAAGAAACCCAATTACATCCTGTTGCATCTCCCCAGGTCGCAGAAATTGAACCTCTTGAAAAGAAAGAAGGCATTTTACCGTTGGCAACAATTTCGCGCGCGCCACAAACGATTGAAGAACTGATTGGCTTTTCCTATAATGGCGGGTATCGACCCGAGCGACTGGAATATACACATTTGTTTACAAAGCCGGTTGATTTGATAATATACCATCACACATCAATGCATTCAGATGCCCCATTTGATGCAGTGGTGCAGGCGTATGAACAGAAGGGGTGGTTGACGGGTTTCCATGCAGTGGTTATGCCGGATGGTAATGTTCATCCGTTCTGCCGCTGGGATCGTTTTGGAAATCATGCCTATCAATATAATACCCGGTCGTTAGGTTTGGCGTTTCATGGTAATTTTGAATCGAATCCCGCGATACCATTTGCCAGTACCAAAAGTGATTTTGGTCTACGCTATCCGACGCAAAATCAATTGATGGCCGGCGCCAAAATTATCGCCTTATGGACGCTTTTGTATCATATTGATGCGGTTTTTCCGAAGGATTCCTCCCAATATTTAAAAGGCATCGTCCCGCACGAAGTAATTGCTGCGAAAGTCTGTCCGGGTAATAATTTTCCCCAAAAAAGTTTTGAAAAATTGGTGATGGAATATATCAATCTCTGGAGAGCAAATACTTCTTTCCTGAATGCGCTGGAGAGATTCAAAGCGTTACCAATGGTTTAATTATTTATGAATTTAATGCCAAATATACTAAATTAACTTTTAGGAGGAAATATGACTGATAATATTGAAGTGATAACCGCCTTGACATATATCTATTTTGTTTTTTTATTGGTTGCCCTTATTATTGAAAGGATTCTGGAGGTCTTGATGGCGATTTTTAATTATTTTGAGGTTAAATTTCCGCATCTGCAGGAACTCTGGAATTCCAAGGCTCGGAAATATCAAATCCGTTTTGAACGGCTATATGGCTATCAGGGGCTCTATTCCGAAAAGAAAAAAATATTTGATACGATTCTCTGGAAGGTCATTTCAGAACCCGCCTATCCGGGGGGAAAACCAATAATTTCCGCCAATCTGATTCGGCTCCATTATGTTCGAATTGCCACCCGATTAATGTCCCTCTATCTGGCGTTCATTCTGGTGTATTCGCAAGGATTGGATCTGTTTCAAGTCCTGGAAAAAATTGTTCCCGAAACAGCAGAAGCCAAAGCCTTGACCCCATATCAGGGAATGCGCTATTTTGTAACGGCTTTAATTATTTCGATTGGTACTGATCCTTTGCATCAATTAATTAGCCGAATTGAAAAATACGCCCAGGAACGTTATCAACCAAATCAGGGAGGGGAAGCATGAGTATTCTAAATTTTATTAAAGGGATGGGAGTCATTGATTTTGCTTTCATTGGCTTATTCATCATTTTAATTATCGCTTTTCTTCGGGAATTTAAAATCACTTCGAAGCAGTCCTGGATCGTTTTGATAGGCCTGACCAGTCTTGGAGCGCTTTTTACTTTTCAAAGCTGGCGCAAAAGAAAATTATTACAGGAATTTGAAGCCCGGGAAAAAGCCCTTAATAATCTGGAAAAAGAATATGAACAGCTAAAAAATCGCGCCAAAATTTCTGAAGAAGCCTATTTAAAGGCGAAAGAAGAACTAGCACGCGCCAGGTATGAGGCCGGAATTGCCATTATGCGGGCAAATGAGAAACTGGCGAAAGATCTCCAGAAGATTGAAAGTGAATATCAGAATATTCCCATCGAAGAATCAATTCAGAAAATTAAAGAAGCTTTAGGTTCGAAATAAGGGGAACAATATGAAAAAAATCTTTTTATTTATCCTCATCCTTTTATTATTGGGGACAACTTATGGTCAGGATTTGACGATTAAAAAAGGGACGCAGCATGTTCCGGCAATTAAAGTTGACGATAAAATCTGGCATGCAAAAATTGACGGGGAAGATTTTTTGCTCCTTCCGCGTGCGACGGTTGATAGTCTGACGAAAAAAATCCTGAAGCAAAAAGCGATTATTGAGCATCATGAGTCGGTGATGGCGGCCAATGATTCATTACTCAAAAAATACGAAAATTTTGAACAGCGCGCGGATATGCATATTCAGGACCAAAAGTTACTGATTAAGACTGCGGATAGTTTGTATGTCGGCTATAAAGGGCTTTATAAGGATTTAAAACGGGTGGTTGGATTATCGACTTTTGCAATCATCGGGGGAACGGGTTTGGTTAATCTGCCCGGCCGAAGTTGGCAGCCCGTTGCTTCAATTGGATTGGGTTATCATCGCTGGCAGGCGCAATATCAATTGGGGAGCGATTATCATGAAATTATTGTTGGATTTCGCTGGAATTTGGGATTCTAAATAGTGGTTAAAATGAGCCATTGTCTGAATTTTTTATTTGAATTTAAAGTGGGAGGAACTCGTTTATGGCAATAAATTTATCCAGAGGTCGCCTTATTTCATTGGATGTCTTTCGGGGGATAACCATGTTTTTGCTGGTGGCCGAGGGAACACGCCTCTATACCAGTCTGAAACATCTGGTAAATCCCGAATCATTCTGGGGTAAAATTGTGATCCAATTTTCACATCACCCCTGGCATGGTTTACGTTTCTGGGATCTCGTTCAGCCGTATTTCATGTTTATTGTCGGGGTGGCCATGGCGTTTTCACTTGTAAAACGCTGGTCCCAGGGCGCAACCTGGATGGATACTTTTAAGCATATTCTCATCCGGTGTGGATTATTGCTCCTTTTTGGGGTGATGTTGCACTGTGGTTATCGTCATAAATTAGTCTGGGAACTCTGGAATGTGCTTTCACAATTATCTTTCACAATATTATTCGCATTTTTGATCTTTAATTTACCAATTCGGACTCAACTCATCATTTCGTTTGCACTTTTATTAATTACTGAACTCGCTTATCGTTTCTTTCCTGTCAGTGGATTTAATCAACCCTTTGTACCCGATCAAAATTTTGGTTCCTGGATGGATATGGTCTTGATGGGTAAACTTAGTGGCGGCCATTGGGTGGCTATTAATTGTGTTCCCACCGCAGCGCATACGATTTGGGGCGTTCTGGCTGCAAAAATCTTGATGCAGGAAAAGTCAGAAAATTATAAATTGAAAATACTAGGCCTCGCTGGACTGATCGGCGTGGTGGTGGGTTATGGAATGGATTGGACTGGTTTAACGCCGATTATCAAACGAATTTGTACCAGTTCCTTTGTCATTGTTTCGGGTGGCTGGTGTCTCTTAACCCTGGCGTTTTTTTACTGGCTGGTTGATGTTCAGGGTTTTCAACGCTGGACGAAAGTTTTTACTATCGTGGGCATGAATTCGATCTTCATTTACCTGTTCAGCGAAACCGTCGGTCATCAATGGTTCAATAATTTCATTGGCATTTTTACCAATGGATTTTTTACCATGGCTGGATTGACCGAGCCGCTGATGGCCGTGTTGACGGCGCTGGTGGTCTTGTTTTTGGAATGGGGATTGTGTTACTGGCTATATAAACATAAAATTCTGATCAAAATTTAGCAACGGTTCACGTACTAAGAAAATATCACGCATTACGCATCACGTATCACGTATTGTATTCATATCCACTCGTATTTTAATCGTCTAATACTGATACCACTAAAATTTCTCACAAAATTTCCCGCTTCTTTTTTAAATAATATTGGTAATTTTTCAATGAAACATCCGGCGGTACGCGATGGTCAATTGTCGGGATAAATCCACCCTGGTCAACTAACCGGGCAATTTTCTCAATTTCACGGTCAATTTCATCAAAGCCTTTGGACAATTGAATTTTATCCACAGCACCAATTAAAAGGACTTCCTTTCCAAAATCGTTCCGAAGTCGAAAAGGATCCGTATGTGCGGCTTCAATGGGGAACATGCAATTGATGCCCGCTTCCAGCCATTCCGGTACCAGCTCGTGGATATTTCCATCGCAGTCGAGAATATTGACATCAATTCCATGCTGTCGTAGATAAGCGGTAATTTCCTTATATCGTGGAACCATCATCTGTTGAAATAATTTTGGAGAAATCAATGGTCCATGATTGTAGCACATATCTTCCCACCACCAGGCACAATCGATTGTTAAACCGGGCAATGATTTCTCCAGTAAAGTCAATGTCAGATTCATCAAATAATCCATCATCTCTTCAACCCAATCCGGTTCGGTCATGATAGCAATTGACATATTTTCGACGCCCATCCAGTTGCGCAGCCAGCCGTACAATGACCCTACATGAACGCGAACGGGCATTCCTGCTGCATGTGCCAGGGCAACTTGTTGTGCCAGATCCGGTTGAATTCGTCCCGGCGTTTGTGGATTCAATCGTTCCTGTTTGAATTTTTCCCAATCAGCTTTCGATTCAATGGGAAATTTGATATAGCGGGGAATGGTGCTGGAATGTTTGAGTACCTCACAAATAATGCCATCGCGATCCTGGATAATTTTGCGATCACCATGATCTTCGATAATTTTTTCTTCGAATTCGGGGAACATGACAACATTTACGCCCAGGGTCGGAATACGATCCGTCCCTTCCAATCCGAAATATTTTTCCGCTTTCACATTATCATCAATTTCAGGGGGCAATCCCTGCTGATGCCAGATTTCTAAAGTCTCTGTCCAATAACCAAAATCCATATCCGGAATTCGATCAGTTTTTTGCCAGTGTAATACGCCATTAAATCGTTCACGAGTTGTCATCTTCATCCCCCATGTTTTCGAAAAGTCATTTAGAATTATCCCGATTAAAAGTCTAAAGATGCATAATTTTTACAAAACTTACAAGGGAAATTTAAAAAATATCGGTTCATAGGTTCAGCCTTCATGGTTCTCTGTTTGGAAAAATTGGTTGATTTGATTCGGCGTCATAAAAAGAGGATTTAAAATAAAAAAGCTCGCTTTTAATTAAGCGAGCTTTTTATGAAGAAAGTTTATGTGACAATTTCACCGACACTGGATTGATGATAATTCAAAAAGGAAGCTGCCCCCGCTTTTCCTAAATATCGTTCCAGAATTTTGGGATCCGTTTCCATGAGATTCACCATAATCAGTCCATCTAGCACATCATTAAAATCCGGGTCAATATTAAAAGCCAGAATTTTACCACCGAGTTTAATGTACTGTTTTAACAGGATCGGAATGCCTTTATTATCAATCTCAAAGTCAGCCACCAGATCAGAAATATCATCCAGATCGTTGATGATAAATCCATCTTTTTTATGCCACCCTTTTATCTTTTTGAATTTGGGCGGGGTTTTGGGCTTAACTAATTTGGACATTTTGTCATGAAAATTGTTTAATTTTAAAAACTTAATCATTAATTGCTGGGAAACCGGATGATAATTATTACTAATACTAACGGGGCCAAACAGAATTTTGTATTTGGGATTTTTAACGATAAATTGACCGATTCCCTTCCATAATAGCAGTAAAGAAGAATAAACTTTCTGATATTCCGGTCGGATAAAAGAACGACCGAGTTCCAATCCGGGATTAATGCCTTTCAGAAATTTAGTTTTATATTTAAACAGGCTGCTGGTATAAAAACCTTTTTTACCACTTTTTACCAGGATTTCATCACTGGGTCCCATGCGATAGGCCCCCACAATCTGTTGGGCTTTTTTGTCCCAGATGAAAAGATGAAAATAATATTTATCATAAACATCCAGGTCAATGGCCTTGCCTGTTCCTTCACCAACCTCGCGAAAAGTGATTTCACGAAGGCGTCCCAATTCATATAAAATTTCAGGAATCCGATCCGCTTTAGCGGCGTAGACCTGAAATTCACCACTTTCAACCAGTAATTGTTCCTTCGGGAGCCGCTCAATTTCCTGGATTATTTCCGACGTCTTGCTGGTCATGATCAAAGGTTCGAATTCAAGAATACTTTGAACGGGCTTCTGCCGAAATATTTTTTTTACAAATTTTTGGCGCTTAATTTTCTGTTTGCTATTTTCCAGCATGTAGGTGCGGAAACGGAGGAATTCGAGCATTTGGGTGGTTGAGGGAAAAGATTTTAATCTTTGATAGGGAATGACATTCCCAACCCGGACGGTGATGGTTTTATTCATTTTATTGAGTAACTGGCGGGGTAACATCGCGGTGCGGAGTTTTGGATGTACCAGGCCCAGCATCTGGAATAAAGTGCTATTTTTCCCCTCGAAGAATACGGGGAGTACCGGGGCGCCAGTTAGTTTAACCAGTCGAGGGACGGTTTCGGCCCACGCCGGATCCGTTACCTGTCGCTTGTTCCATTTGAGATGGGAAACCTCGCCAGCCGGAAAAATGACGAGCATCCCTTTATTTTTTAAACAGGTAATAGCCTCTTTTACAGCCTTAATATTTTTATATGGAGAATCCGCACGTTCAAATGGATCGGTCAGGATGAAAATATCTTTCAATTCCCGAATTTTACTCAAGAGATAATTGGCCATAATCTTATAATCGGAACGGACAGAATTTAAAATGGCAGCGATAATTATTCCTTCGATCATACCAAAAGGGTGATTGGCGATGAGGATGATTGGCCCTTCTTTCGGAATACGTTCCAGTTCGTTACCGGGAACATGATAGGATATATTTAAGAATTTGAGAGCCTGATCCGGGAAGGTGAGATGCGGTAATGGTGAATCCATTCCGGTATTTTCAGCATAAATCGAATTAATTTTATGAATAGCCAGCAGTTTTTCCAGCGGTGATTCGATTAAATTTAAAAATTTTTTTGCAATGGGATTTTGGGATGTAAAATTAAATTTGAAAACTGATACCTCAGAAGATTGCTCAGCCTGTGTCATAAAACCTCCATGGGTTCGAAAATTTGCCTCAATCGGTGTTCCTCAGTCATTTTTTAATTTACCCTTCTTAAGGACCTCTCCTGATAAGCATGGATTTGAATTAGCCAGTACAATTAATTATATTACTATGTTATGAATTTGATATTACAATTTGATTATCATTTGATGAATAATAATTTAAATCGTATCATTGGTGATTCAGCCATTAATTGTTGAAAAGACACATTGATTAATTTTCACCGATAATAATCCTTCACTTATGTGTAAATCCAGAATTTGTAGAACACGGGCGTGGAATAATATAGACCAAAATTGTACCAGGCTATTATCAGACTTACTCATTTTTTGGATTTTTCCCCTCCAGATTATCCCGATAAATTCGAGTGGTTGGATAGGCAAAATCAATATCTTTATGTTGCTTAAACTGGCGTAAAATTTCTTCCCATAAAATTTCTTCGCTGTTCCGACGTGTTTTCGGTTCGCAGAGATAACGAATTGTTAAAACGACTCCGGAATCGGCAACGGTCGTATAAACAATTGGTGTCAGGTTGTGATAATAGATCATAAATCGTCTGGCCGCTTTCTGGATACTTTTTTCAGCTTTCGCAGAAAGTCTTTCCACTTTTGTATTGGCAATTTGAACCAGAATTTGTTTTGCTTTTTCCCAATCACTTTCAAAAGTAATCATAACGGGAATTTCGTTCCAGATATAGGTAAATCCTTTTGAATAATTGGCCAGTGAATTTTTAAAAATAATCCCGTTCGGAAAATGGATGATCCGGCCGGTCGATTGTTCGGCATTGACCCAATTTCCGATTTCCAGCACCGTAAACATGAATAAGCGCCGATCAATCACATCCCCTTTTTGGTGATTAATCTCAATTCGATCTCCCACTTCAAATGGCCGTCGCCAGAGAATAAAAAACCAGGCGGCAATATTGACCAGCATGTCCTGTAAAGCAATCGCCAATCCTGCTGAAAAAATCCCCAAAAAAGTAATAACAGACTGAAATCCCTGAAACCAGATTCGGCCGATTAAAAACAATGTTATCAGAGAAAGCAGATAAGAAACCGCTTTTCGCCAATGGTACTGTCGTTTGATTTCTTTAATCTGGCGATGTACTAAAATAAAAATAATACTTCTTAGAACAATAAAAGTCAAGAGAATTATGAGCGTATTTAATAAATTTTCATGTTCACCGAGGAACTTTTCGAGGCTTTTTATCCAATCCATCGCTAGAATTTCCTGAGAGCTATTTAATGTAACTTCTGCATTTGATAGTCTTGCGGTAATAAATCCGCAATTCGTTCTTCAGACCACTTACCTGAAGCGAGTATCGAATACTGATTTAATATATTCCCCAGCGTGTCCATTATCGCTGGATCCTTAAGAATTTCAAATGAAGCCGTTTCTGTTAGAAAATTTGATTTATGATGGAATTTTAAAATGCCGGTAATTTTGATATTTTCAGCTTTTTCAAAAATAGTAATTGTTTTTGTGGAATAGTGACGATTTAAACCTTCCTGGGTATAGTTCCATTGATCGCGCATACAATCACTTTTCAAACTAAATCCTTCGGCTTCCAGCCGATTGGCAGCCAGTGATCTGAGAAAATGTTTAAAAGAGCCTTCGAATGTGTTTTGACGCGCCATTTTCCATTTGTTTTGCGTTTCAGGGGAATTGGCACTTTTTTCTATAAATTGTGGATCGATAATATAACGAATCTTTCCCCCACCAGCCTGAAAATCTTCCAGAACAATATCCAGATCATAACCCAGCGCATTGTTTTCAATTTTGATAATACTATCTGAATAGGCCAGGAAAGTACCCTCCGAATTGGTTTCAAAATCAAGTACTTCCGGGTTCAATATTCGGGTTTTTTTCGCATTTTCTGTTGATCCGATAAACATCTTCATAAATTTTTTAAGGTTTTTTTCCCATTCAACTGGCTTCTTGGCTTCAACGACGACCATTCGGCCTTTTTAAACGCGTGGTTTGAGTTTAAATTCCTGTGTATGGCTTGATGCCGCATAAAAATCCAGTTCAGTTACGAGTAATTCATAAGAAATATGGCGAACCACAAGCTGGTAGATGCCCGGTGGTAAATTAGCCCGGAAATTAAAATTACCATAATTATCGGACATACCGCCCACGATTGTTTTTGCCAGAAAGACATTGGCGAATCCTACTGGCGCTTCTGTTTCTGCATCGATAATTTTACCGTTTATAACAAAGGTTGTTGATAATAAATTTTTCTGAGAGAAAAGGGTGAATATAAAAAGAAGCAGGATTACAGATTGATAAAAAAACATCGCATCGAACCCTCCTTATATTTTTTAATCGCTTAGTAATTATAAAATTACGGATTTATTTATTGCGGCAATTTCCCTAAAATTTTCCAGAGCCAGCGATGAATCCGATGGCCGAAACCAACTGGTTCGGCGAACATAAAAATGCAATGTCCGGAAATGAATTCAAATTCATGCATCTGGCAAAATGAATTAACTTCATTCGATTCAGAACCCTGTTGTAACCACACACGAAGAAGTTTTAATTCCAATGCTGATTTTAGGACTTCCAAAGTCTGTCCGGGGGGAACATTGATCACAATCCCGTCAACTTTTTCGGGTAACTTTTCCAGTGATGGATAGCATTGTACGCCTTCAACAATTTCGGTATGGTGATTAATTGGAAAAACCTGATAGCCATGTTCCTTCAGCATTCGAAAAATGATATTACCAAATTTATTTTTGTTTCGTGAAACACCGACGACGGCTAATTTTTTTTGTGCTAAAAAATTATCAATTGTCGCTTTTGATGTCATTTGTACTCCGTTTTCTTGAAAGTAATAAAGTTAACTGTTGAATAATCGAGATGATAAATCACGCCATTAAGTTACCTGTTATCATGATAAAAAAAGGGTTATAAATTTTATTTTTGCTGGTTGGGCGCATTTTTTTTAATTCTTTCAAGTGCCTTTTTTGCAGGTTTATAGTCTGAATCACTTTCCAAGGCAAGCTGATAGGTTTCTTTCGCCTGATCTTTCTGCCCCTGTTCTTCATAGATGATTCCCAATTGATGGTAAGCCCAGGCTTTCGAGTACTGTCCCTGTTCCGGATTTTTTGCATAAAGTGATAAATATTTATTGAGACAGGTGATACCAAGTTCCAATTGCTGCCCGGTAGAAGCGGATAGCAGCCCTATTTGTGCATAACTATTCATATAATCAGGTTTAATCGCAATTAATTTTTCCAGTGTTTCAAATGCTTTGGGAATTTCGTTTTTTCGATGATAGGTTAAAGCCAGCATTCCGTAGAGTTGTTCATACTGATTATTTTTTTGAAGTCCCTCCAAATATACTTTTTCAGCTTCTGCATAATTTTTTTTCATTAAATAAATTTGGCCAAGTGCGAGTATTCCTTCGACTTCATTGCGTTTTTTAATTTCATCAGCTTGCGCAAGTGCTTTCTCCTCACTGCCGCCCATGACGCCAGGTGCCATTGCATAGAATTGTAACAAATTTTTCCGCGCTTCGATATTTTCGGGATCCAATTCTACAGCTTTTTCCATTTCCGCTTTTACCCGCCCTGCCAGGATGGCTTTTTTAAAGATATTCGCTTTCATGGCCTGTACACCATAAGCCCGCCCCAGCCAGAAATGATATTTGCTATTTTGTTGCTGCAATTCACTGGCGTGCTGAAAATATTCGACTGCCTGATCGTACGCTTTCTCAATCATGGCAATTCGTCCCAGATAATAGGCTGTTTGATGATCAGCTTTATCTTCATTGTATAGTTTTAATAATTGGCTTTTTGAAGCCTGATAATTTTCATCTTTTAGAAAGTAATTTTGTGAAGATGCATTTTGACCATAACCAATTAAATTATTTAAGAAGATATATAAAAATATCAAAAAAATGAATTTTTGATTGGACATAGTTCATGCCTATATAAAATAATTTTATACTTTTTATTAATTAATTTTTTTTTTGATAAGTAAACCAGTGTCAATAATGGATTCATAACGCAATATTATTGGGTTTCGATTTGTAAAATTCGAATATCTCCCTGTCGGGTCGTGATACCCTGTTGGTCGAAGTAATTTAACAATGGTACGACATATTTTCGACTTGCCGCTAAATAATCCCTGAATTCACCGACTGTTAATTCGTTTTTTGTCTGAAAATGTTTCAATAAAATATGACGTGCTTCCTGTACCCAATTTCTATGCAGTAAATAGCCATCGTCAATATAAATCAAAATTTTATGCTCCAGCAGATAAGCGATAATTTTTTCGACATCCGGATTTTGGCGTTTGAATTGCGTAATAATTTCATTGGTATGGGGTGGGGCATATTTTTGTTCCTGAAAGTAATTTTCTAGTTGGTTTTTCAGCTTCTCCTGTTCTGGTGAGAGCGAAATTGAATAATTTGCCAACCGGACTTTAGCCCCTGAAAATTCAATTTTACCAGTGTCAACTAATTTTTGTAAGATTTGTTGGGTAAAAAAGAGTTCGCTGCTTAAGTTCAGGAGTGAATGGATTTCTGACGCGCTTAATCCCTGTTTGAGGGGGTGTTCCTGATGAAATAGTTCCAATCTTTTGAGAATCTGCTCCTGATAATTCGCCACATGGGTGAAATGTATCAGATAAATTTTATTTTTATTGGAATAGCGCTGAATTTTGGCTGAGTCGATAAGTCGATTCAGGAATGGCCATAATTCATTTTCCGGCAGGCCGGTGATTTTCAGGATTTCCTCTAACGGCTTCAAAATGATTTTGCCCTTCAGGATTGCCTGTTCAATAATATCCAGCAGATCGCCCCGCTCCAAAATTTGCAATTTTTTGAGTAATTCGGGATCAAATCGCCGATAGCGCGGTGGATTGACCTGCAAAATGATTCCACCACCAAGCGTAAACATGGGGGAGTAATTCCGAAGAACAAAGCGATCTCCCGTTTCGGCCACAACAGGTGCTTCGCAGGCGAGCTGGGCAAAGGCTTCGGTACCCGGTTTGAGTTCATCGGTTTCTAACAGCCGCAATCGGGCGGTCACTTCACTGGTACCAATGTGAAGATGGACCCGCGTATTGTGTTTAATCGATTTATCAGTGGATTTGAGCAGGTAAATTTTCGTATCATAGAACATGGTTGGCTGATAGATACCAGGTGCAGCGAGTACATCGCCGCGTTGAACTTCTTCCTTTTCAATCCCGGCAAGATTAATCGCGGCACGGTCCCCTGTCACGACTTTGGACACTGATTTGCCATGTATCTGTAGGCCGCGAACGCGCAGGGGGGTTCGTTTCGGTAATAATTCGATTGTTTGATCCACCTGGAGATTTCCGGAAAGGACCGTCCCTGCTACAACCGTTCCAAAGCCTTTCATGGTAAAAACACGGTCGATTGGGAGACGAAAAACACCTTTATCGTTACGTGGGGGGATTTGCTGAGCGAGTTCAAAAATTTTTTCTGTCAATTGTGATATGCCGGTATTGTGAATGCTGGAAACGCGGATAATGGGTGCCTGTGCCAGAAAGGTCGCTTTCACTAGTTCGCGGATTTCTTCTTCGACCAATTCTAACCACTCTTCGTCAACGAGATCGATTTTATTCAGGACAATTATCCCCTGTTTAATCTGAAGGAGATTCAGAATTTCCAGATGCTCAATGGTTTGCGGCATGATGCCATCATCGGCAGCGATGACGAAGAGAACCAGATCAATGGTACTGACACCAGCGACCATGTTACGAATGAACCGTTCGTGTCCTGGCACATCGATGATCGTAATATTTTCGCCCAAAAAAGCAAATCCCAGATCGATGGTCATTCCCCGGGCAATTTCTTCTTCCAGCCGGTCTGTTTCCATATTCGTCAGAGCGTGAACGAGGGTGGTTTTTCCATGGTCAATATGTCCTGCAGTTCCGATGACAATGTGTCGTTTCATGGCACTCCTCTTTTATCCGGTAATTTTTTTCAGCGCGTCAATGATGAATTTTCCCTCATCTTCCCGAACGGTCCGCATATCGAGACAAACCCGGTCATTCTGAATGCGGGAAACGATAGGCGGGTGATTTTCCCGCAGTTTAAGAGCAAGTTGTTCGGCTGAAAAGGGTTCATATTTGACAGCAATCATTTTCGTCGGGAGACTTTCCGTTGCCAATGATCCCCCGCCAACTTCAGAAAGGCCATCCTGAAGCTCGATATCGATAGGGGACTGTTTTAATTCCTGGATAATCTCTTTTGCTTGTTGTTCAAGCGATTCCAGTGGGCGGGTTAATAAATGCATGACAGCGTGCTTTTGAAGTAATGTTTTTTCGTCCAAAAACAGGCGAAGGGTGGCTTCCAGTGCTGTATAAGTGAGTTTGCCCGCCCGAAGCGCTCGTGTAAGCTGATTTTTCTTTATTTTCTGTATAATTTCTTTTTTGCCGACAATAATCCCAGCCTGAGGTCCACCAATCAATTTATCACCCGAGAAACAGACAATATCAGCGCCGGTTTCAATACTTTCGCGAATAACCGGTTCTTTTGGCAAGCCATATCGACTTAAATCGATGAGCGCGCCACTCCCCACATCATGAAGGACGGGGATACCAAATTTATGCCCGGATTCTACCAACTCTTTTAAGGAAGCTTCGGCCGTAAAACCGGTAATTTTGTAATTACTCGTATGTACTTTTACTAAAAGAGCGGTCTCGGCATTGATCTTCTCAGTATAATCAGCAATCATCGTTTGATTGGTCGTGCCGACTTCAACCATTTTGGTCCCGCTGTGTCGCATGATTTCCGGCAGACGGAATGAATCACCGATGGTAATCAATTCACCCCGTGAAATGATGCTTTCCTTACCGGAACTTATGGTGTTTAAAATAAGAAAGGTTGCGGCGGCATTGTTATTGACGACTAATGCGCTTTCGGCACCTGTTAAATAACAAATTAGGGCTTCCACCTGCTGGTAGCGATTACCCCGTTTTCCGGAAGCCAGATCCAACTCAAGGTTACAATAATTATCTGCAACCTCCTGTAAAGCCTGTCGGGCAGCTAGACTTAACGGGGCACGTCCCATATTGGTATGCAAAATTATTCCTGCCGCATTGATCGAACGCCGCAGATTTGGTTTATAAAAATTTTGCACCTTGTTTTTAATTTCCTGAAGAAATGAATCAAATTGAAATTCAAAAGTCGGGTCATTCAGCAGTTGCTTGCGGCAGGTTTCCAATTCCTGGCGAATCATATCAATAATAATACCTCGCGGAAATTGCTTTTCTAATTCCACCAGAAAATTATTGTTCAGGAGACGATCAACCTGAGGTAATTGTGCCAATCGTTTCTGTTTGGAATCCATGGTTCTCCTCTTTCTTGCTTCAATTGTTGTCAAAAGAAAAATGATTTGTTAATACAATTTTATCCGCAATTTAAACATCTGCTGAAAAAATTTATCGAACTGATAATCATCCAGCAGATATTTTAGAAACCTGCTAAAATTAAACTATTTACCTTTCGCTCGGGATTGAATTTGATATAAATATACAACAAATGAAGCGAAAAAAAAAGAGTTATTTTATGGATAATGAAACCCGCACTTGCTGATTCTGGGGCTCAAACTCAAATTTTTTGACTTTGGGATGTGAAATTTTTGAGAATAATAATTTATAAACCGGTAACATATTTTTATTAAAATAACCAGCTTCGGCCATGAAATTATAAAGCAACGGATTTCGAATCAATTTCATGCCAGCCTTAATTTTAGAAACCGTCTGTTCTTCGAAGAGGTTTCCCGGAACATAGATATCAATATGCCGCGAATAAATTTCAATGGTGATTTTGGAATCAGTCAATAGATAATCCCGATGAACCACCGCATTGACCAGTAATTCTGTTAATATATCCTCCGGAAAAGCGGAATCTTCATCTTCCTGATTATTGGCAATTAATCCTAAAATTTCTTCAATCACTCCTGTCCGGGACACATCACCGGTTTCTGGATTCCGGACGGCGATTAATGGTGAACTGGCGGCCATAATCAGGGAATCCTGAGATTTTTCTTCTCCGCTAAAAACCAGGACATCAATTTTGCTATGTGCCAGGAATTCTTCCGGTCGATGACCAAAAAGCAATAAGCCAGCCGTTGTCGGATGAACCTTTTTGCCATCTCTTGAAATTATTTCCAATAATTCCAATAAATCGATTTTTTCTTTCTCGGGCAAATTGTTATAGTCAATAAAACGCGAGCGCATTAAAAAGCTGTGAATTCGTTCGGGATCCAAATCTGCCAGTGTGGCATTCCCAACAGGTGTCAATTCATTTCGGACACTCCCTGCTTTTTTGCGCATTTGTTGGATTTGATTGGGTGGTATTTTCCGACAGGCTTTTTTTGAGCGAATTACATAATTCTGCTCGCCTTTCCAGATGTAGTAATATGGTTTTTCTTCACATTCCTGAATATCAACCACTCCCACGGTTTTTCCAGTTAATTTAACATTATAGTATTCCGGAGAAATTGCCGGATAAACCATATTAGCTGTAATATCGGCGATTCGATGTTCAATTTCAAAAAAGTTCAGACCATGAACTTCTTTTTTTTCGTCGACACCAAAAAGTAATATGCCACCTTTTGCATTGGCAAATGAGACAATATGCCGGGCAATAGTTTCATCATCCAGGCTTTCTTCACAAAATTCTAACTGTTCACTGGTTCCTTCAATTATCAAGTCGATTATCTCGTCACTACTTTTTTTAGCCATTTAACTCCCCTTTCATTGATGCAATGGCGAATGATGAAATCGTAAAATTAGCTTTTTCGATCGTTCCAGTTTGAAACATGTGTATTAAGCATATAAAAATAAATTGGTTATTCAACCGCTTGGCGTCGGTTGCATCTTTTATTTTGGACTCTTTTAAAGCCTCATCAGGAAATAAAAAATTAAAAAGCAAATAATTTGCCACGCGCAACGCGAATTCTCCTGAATAAAAAGTTTATAACATTTTAATTAACAGCGTATTAAGCATAATTGACTTTGATTTATAATGAAATTTAAACAATTCTGCCGAATATTTTCTATGGCATAATTTAAATTTTCAATTAAATTTATAAAGTGATTCTTGATTTTATAAAATTTTATTCATATTTTACAGGCCATAAATCAAATAGAACCTCTTTAATGAAAATTGATTCGGCGTAAATGAGACGATTGATTAAATATTTGTTGCTGATTTTATTTTTCGTGATTCCGAATTTTGCTTATTCACTTCAACTTGGAATTTCAAAAAGAACGCTCGGTTATTATTGGGGTGCTCAAACAACCCTGGGACCTTATCGAAGTTATGGCTCTTTTTATATTAACTTCCTGAGAAATGCGCCAATTGAAGTGATGAATCCAAAACAGGAGTATCAAATTTTTACCCGGCTTCTGGAAAAAATTTATACGCCTCATTATTTTCTGTTTCAGGGAACGATTTATCCGACTGCGACTATCAGTTCGTTTGCTGAAACGGATAATCCAAAATTTTTTAATCGCTTTAATACCTATTTCGATTTAAATTTACTGCGTGCAGTTGGCGGCGGCTATGAAGAACCCTATGCGATCTCAATTTTTCTGGGGAATTTAATCTTTTTTTCCCGCGATAGAATTATCAATACATTGAATCGAAGTGAGCGAAAACAAACCGGTTCGGCATTGGGGGGATTTCTGATTTCCGGGGGGCATTGGCATATTCAGGATAATATCCGTATCGATGACTGGTGGTACGAAATTTTGCTCATGCTGGGAGGCTCTTTAAATGAAACTTCGGTTCGGCGGATTGAATGGAATTTTCGCACCGGCCTCAAGTTTCATCAAAATCCTATTCCGGCGGATGTCGCTTCAGTGACAATTCAGCGTGATCATTCGGAGTGGAAATATCGCGGCTGGTCGCTGCTGCGGAATAGTGGTTTTAAATATATCTGCCATTTTCCAATTGGTAAAGATGCCCGACACCTGCCTTTTGCCAGTCGTCACTATTTCATCCTGAGTAAAAAATATCCATGGCCAAAACCAATTTTCGGCATCAATTTTTTATTAAAATTTGGTCTGGGCGTGGATTGGGAATATATTAAAGCATTTGATCGCAAACAGCGAACATTCTTTTCAAAAGAAACCAGCAGCCTTTCCTGGGTGATTCAACCAAATATTGATGTGGATTTTTAAGTCCATAATGACTTTTGTTAATAGACGGTTTAAATAAACGATTTTTGTGTGAAACGTGAAAGGTAATACGTGATGCGTAATATCAGTTGCATTTTTGATAATTCCAACGCTGGTTGAAAATTACGTTTTATGTAGCATGCATTATATAAAAAATGGAGGCTTAATGCAGAAAATACTTTTTCTCCTGATGCTGGGGATATTTGCCTTGAAGACACTTGCGGCGGGTGATATCATTTTTTTTGATCCCCCACTCAGTCCCAGAATCGCCAATTATAAAATCGATGTTGAACTCGATCCGGTTAAAAAAACATTAAATGCCAGCGAAATTTTACGCTGGCATAATAAAAGCACTGCCAGCACCAAAGAACTTCAGTTTCACCTCTACATGAATGCGTTTAAAAATACCGCCAGTACATTTATGCGCGAGGGCCGGTGGCCGCTTTCGAAGAAAAAAGCGGAAGATTGGGGCTTTATTCAAATCGATACGATTTGCATCGTCAATGGCGCCGATTTAAGCAATTTGACCGAATTCATTCAGCCGGATGATGAAAATTCTCATGATGAAACAGTCTTACGGGTACCGCTTGAAAAAAGTATCAAACCGGGGGAAGAAATTCAGCTAAAGATCGTTTTCAAAGTCAAGCTTCCAAAGGTTTCCCAGCGGACTGGCTTTTCAAATAATTTTTTCCTGGTCGCGCAATGGTTTCCGAAAATTGGCGTTTTTGAAAATGGCGGGTGGAATTGTCATCAATTTCATCGAAATTCTGAATTTTTCGCTGATTTTGGGGTCTATGAGGTGGCGATCACCCTGCCGAAAGAATTTACTGTCGGTGCAACCGGACAACCGGTTGATCTGGTTGATGTCGATGCCAAAACAAAAAAAGTGGTTTTTCACGCCGAGGATGTTCACGATTTTGCCTGGACGGCCATGCCAGATTTTAGGGTTCATCTGGATAAATATAAAAATACACAATTACAATTTTATCATCTCCCCTGGCATGCGCATCAAATTGATCGGCATGTGGAATCGGTTAAAGGGGCACTCACTTTTGTGGAAGACTGGTTTGGTGAATATCCCTATTCAACCCTCAGCTTTTTAAGTCCACCGACGAAAGCTGGCGGTGCCGGGGGAATGGAATATCCGACATTTTTTTCTTGTGGGACTGCGGCTTTTTTACCCGCTGGTTTACGCTTTACTGAAATGGTGACGATTCATGAATGTACGCATAATTACTGGTATGGCATGGTTGCTTCGAACGAATTTGATGAACCCTGGCTCGATGAGGGCATTAATTCCTATACAGAAATCAAAATAATGGATCAGCTTTTTGGAAGAGAGGCATCGCTGATTGATTTTCTGGGGATTAAAATCGGCGAGCGAGCATATCAGAAAATGAGTTATATTGCTCTCCCATCGCTGGATCAGATTGTCAGGCCTGCGTGGAAATTCGCCCCTGGTGCTTATGGAATGCAGAGTTATGCCCGGCCGGCGTTGGTTTTATTAACGTTAGAAAATCTGCTGGGTGAAGAACTGATGAAAAAAGTACTTCATACTTATTTTCAGGAATGGAAATTTAAACATCCTAAAACGCCGGATTTTATTAATGTTGTCAATAAGGTTACCGGTGAAAATTGGGACTGGTTTTTCAATCAGACGCTGTTCACCCCTGAAATTGTCGATTATTCAATTCCATCAGTCAGTTATGAAACCATTAAAAGGCATCAGGGATATGGTTTTACGCTTTCAATAGACCCGGATTCCGTTCAGACTGATTCATTGAAGGAACCAGATACCCTTGCAACAAAAATGGCTGATTCCACAGAATGCAAAAAGGCCGAAGAGAAAAAACAGTATCGTTCCCAGGTGATGGTCCAGCGGAAAGGCGGCGCGATAATGCCAGTTGATATTCTGGTGGAATTTGAGAATGGCATGAAAAGAGTGGAAACCTGGGATGGACAAGCGAAATGGCGACGTTTTGAATATGTGGATTCAACTTATGTCGTCTCGGCGCAGATTGATCCGGAACAGAAAATTCTAATCGACGTCGATATAAATAATAACAGCTACCTGGTAAAACCTTCCAAAGCGGGTTTAAATCGTTTTTGGTCAAAAATTGTATTTTGGGTACAAAATGCCCTGCTGCTGGTTGGAACACTTGGTTAATCGAATGTAACATGAGTTATCATAGAGGAGTTTGTATGTCAATTTCAATTCCTATTTCAGATGGGTTTCGCCAGGTTTTGAAAAACTGGAAGATGTTGATTTTATTTTATTTAATAAATTTACTCTGGGCACTTTTAATTACACTGCCTTTTTCCGGGATGTTAACAAAATCGCTGGGGCACAGCCTGGCAGCAAGGGAACTTTTGCAGGGTTTCGATTTTCAAATATTTTTTGAATTTATGAGAGATCAACCGTTGGCCATGTCATCTTTGATGAAAAATTTGCTCTTTTTTTCATTGTTGTATTTGCCCCTGTCGCTTTTCTTCCTGGGCGGCGTTATCAAAGTTTTATATGCCCGAAAGCAAAAATTTTCCTTCCCTTTTTTTCTGGTGGGAAGTTACGAATTTTTCGGTCGATTTGTAAAACTTTTCTTGCTGTGGCTGATTGGCGTGGTTGGGATTGTATTATTAAATATGCTGGTTGGCGGCGGAATCAATTTAATTACGAAAAATTTTGAAAATGAAATGATTGGCTTCTGGTTTTTCTGGTTAAGGATGGGCTTTGTCCTGTTTTTCGTGTTTTTGCTGAATTTAGTCTTTGATTATGCCCGAATTATTACCGTCTGTGAAGACCGGGAAAATATATTTTCAACATTTCGAAAAGCATTTTCATTTTTCTGGCACCATAAGGGAAAAATGCTGGGCCTGTATTATATGATTTTGCTCTATGCGGTTTTATTAACGGTTTTCTATTGGCTTTTAGCCGAATTGCTTCATTTTGACAAATCAATTTCAGTTGTTTTAGTGATTCTTGTGCAGCAAGTTTATGTTTTAGCCCGATTTTTCATTAAATTTCTATTTTATGCGGCGCAAAAAAATTACTATATCAGTCAAACCAGAATCCTGGAGCCTGTGGAAGGGGATTTTCCGAATACAAATTCGGAAATACTTTTTGCATAGGTTTGATGGGTTTCGGTTTTAGTCGTGAAATGATACGATTGTGTTATAAAATGAGGGGGGGAAAGCGTGATGCGTAATGCGTCATCCGTGACCTGTACTGCATAAAAAATGTTGTATCTTAAACTTTGTTAAAAATACGTTTGACGCATTTCGTTTCATGTATCACGCCCATAATCTCAATTAAAAAGATAATCCTGGTTATCATAACGTATTAAAAAGACTTTGCTACTCATAAATGATTGAAAAAATTAGCTTTGAAGATCTTGTTAAATCCCGGCCGACGTTAGAAGAAGCGCAAAAATTACCTCGCCACCCGCTTTACGGGATTGTTGATAATGTGCGCTCGCTTTATAATGTTGGATCAATTTTTCGGACGGCTGATGGTGCCGGGCTTCGGAAATTATTCCTGTGTGGTATTACCGGCTGTCCGCCTCATAACGAGATTCACAAGACCGCACTGGGGGCTGAAGAAAATATTGAATGGGAATATATTCAAAATCCTGTTGATGCGGTTCTTGCTCTCAAAGAAGCAGGTGTAAAAATTGTCATTCTGGAGCATACACATCAAAGTCAGCCTTTTCAAAGGGCTGCATTTCAGTTTCCGGCGTGTCTGGTCGTTGGGCACGAGCATTATGGCGTATCTGAAGATGTGGTAAAATTGGCAGACATGGCCATTGAAATTCCCATGTTTGGTTTAAAAGGTTCGCTGAATGTGGGGGTCGCTTTTGGCATCGCGATTTATCAGATGGTGGGGCAGTTGACAATGTAAAACGTGATTTGTCATACGTGAGGGGGCAATAAAAATTACGCATTCCGTTTCACGCATTACGTATCAAATATCGCAATAATATATTGATTTTGTCATGAAGGTTTACTGAATCATTACATATTATAAAGAGAAGATTTCCAATGAACCTCAAACAAATTTTTGAACATAGTATTCGAAATCCAGACGCCATTATCCCATTTATTCTCGCTTTACCAAAGTATTTTCGACTTTTCTGGAGATTGCTTGGGGACAACCAGGTTTCACTTTTTCCGAAAATTGTTTTTATCATGTCCCTGATTTATTTCATTTCGCCATTGGATTTTTTACCTGAGTTGTTAAATCCTTTTATTGGCTATTGTGATGATGTGCTGATATTTATTGGGGCTGCTCGCTATTTTGTGAAATCCGTGCCGCCTGAAATTATTCAGCAGCATCTCCGGGAGATGGGATATGAACTGTAAATTTTGAAAAATATATAAAAAAGCAACTTAATACGTATCCGCTCAATTTCCAGGTGGAATAGTACTGCCTGTCATTGCGAGGAGCGTTTTTGGCGACGAAGCAATCCCCTCACACGACATCAGGAGATTGCTTCGGCAAAAAACACCTCGCAATGACAGGTTTTTTCACACCCAGTTATTGAGCGGATATCTTAATACAGTAATATGTGTTTAGATAAAATTGCTGCTTATTTTTGGCAATTAGGACAAAAAAACGTGCTGCGTTGTTTTTGAACGATTCGTTGAATCTCGGTTTGACAAATCGGGCAGGACTCGCCATGATTCCCATATACCTGAAGATATTTTTGAAATTCACCGGATTGATTTTCGGCATTTCGAAAATCGGCAATGGTCGTTCCTTTAAATTTTATGGACCGATTGAGAATTTCCGGAATGATTTCATGCAGCCGATTCAGTTCTTCGGCTGTAATGCTTCTCGTATTGCGCTGCGGATGGATCTGGCATAAAAAAAGAATTTCCGAAGCATAGATATTACCAATGCCGGCAATTTTTGATTGATCCATTAAAAAAGATTTCATTTCCAGATTACAATGATATAAAAGCGCCTGAAGTTTTTCTCGTGTAAATTGAAAGGACAAGGGTTCGACTCCCAGACGATCCAAAACGGGCAATTTTTCACCGGGTTCTTTAAAATAGAGCCGACCCAGCGTTCGGGTATCTTTGAATAGTAATTGACTTCCATCCTGAAAATAAATGATTTCGCGAATATAGGGATCATCATCGATTGGAGTTGCCTGACACATCAATTTACCTGTCATTCGCAAATGGATGATCAACTCTGCCTCGTCATCCAGTGAAAGGATGATAAATTTTGCCCGGCGGGTAATATTTTTAAAAACATGTCCCATTAATCTTATTGCAATTTTGTCCGCAGGATAATTTATCCAGCGTTGTGGCCGAAAAATTTTGACACCGGTAATGGGATTGTTTAACATGCGGCCGCAATGTAAAAGTTGGCGAACCACGGTTTCAACTTCGGGTAATTCGGGCATAAATTCGTCTCCTGAAAATTTTGTAAATTGAAAAGAATATTATATAACCACAGCGTGTCTTAAAAGTTGCATTTTATTTGGGGGACGTGATGCGTAATGCGTAATTTAGAATTAAAAATCGAAGCTGCAAATTTTTATCTTCACGTTACAAAAATCATATAATGGAGGGAAAAAATGAATTTTAAACTACCGGCTCGTAAAAAAATCGCTCTGCTTCCCACGCCAATTAAAAAGCCCATTCATCTGGGAGACCAGTTTTCACCACATCAAATATTTATTAAGCGTGATGATTTGACGGGTTGCACGTTGACTGGCAATAAAATTCGAAAACTTGAATTTTTGGCTGTTGATTATGAAAAACAGGGTGCCGATGTCCTGATTACCTGTGGTGGTGTTCAATCCAACCATGCCCGTGCCACCGCTGTTCTCGCCGCGGAAACCGGCTTAAAATCGCATCTGGTGCTGCGGGGAAGTCCTGAAGAAGGACGTGGTGGTAACTTTTTTTTGAAGCAATTGGTTGGCGCGAAAGTGACTTTTATTACTGCGGATGAATATCGTGACCAGCGAAATGAAATTATGGAGCAGATTGCCCATGATTATGCAAAACAGGGTCAAAAGGCTTATATTATCCCCGAAGGTGCTTCGAACGCACTTGGTGCCATGGGGTATTTGCATGCTGTTTCCGAAATGGTGCAGCAATGGAAAGAGTTGAAAGTTCGTTTCGACTTGATGGTGGTTCCGGTTGGCTCGGGCGGTACTTATGCGGGTTTACTACTGGGGAAGCATTTGTATAAACTTGATATTGAGGTTATTGGTTTCAATGTTGCGGATACGGCTGAATATTTTGTGAACCGGATTTTTGAAATTTCGCAGGAGGTAAAAAGGGATTATGGCCTGGATGCCGGAATAAAAAAATCGGATATTCATATTATTGATGGTTATGTCGGTATCGGGTATGCGAAAAGCCGGCCGGAAGAAATAGAACTGATTCAACGAATAGCACGAGAAAACGGTTTGATTTTGGACCCGGTTTATACCGGCAAAGCCATGTATGGGCTTCTCGAGCAGCTAAAGCAGGGAAATTTGAAAAAATACAAGAACATTCTTTTTATCCATACCGGTGGGATCTGGGGGATTTTTCCGGCTGAGGACCTGTTTTCCAAATAAAAAAGCAATGTCATTTAATCGAAGGTGAGACCTGAATCTTCAATAAATCGATAAAGCGTGGCCCGGGACACGCCGAGGATTTGGGCTGCTTTGAGTTTATTGCCATTCGCCTTTGAAATCGCTTCTCGTAGACTATCGATATCTAATTTCCGTTTGCGGCGCTGACGGTGATTGTTTGTTGTCTTGCTCAGGTGATTTTGTGTTAAATTGGGAGGCAGGTGTTCCAAATCAATTACCTGGCTGCGGCGTGATTTCACTATCGCATATTGTATTGTGTTTTGAAGTTCCCGAATATTCCCTGGCCAATGATAATCCAGCAGGGCGCCCATTGCTGACGATGACATTTTTGGGGGGATACGTTCATTTTCCAGTGTCTCTTTTTGTAAGAGATAGTCCAGAATCAGCGGGATATCTCCTTTACGTTCCCGAAGTGGCGGTATATGAAGCGGTACGACACAAAGTCGATAGTATAAATCCTCGCGGAAATGTTTATTGGTGATTTCTTTTTGCAGATCACGATTGGTGGCACTGACGATTCGAACGTTGACGCGGGTTGTTTTTTCACTTCCGACCCGTTCGAAGGTGCCTTCCTGGAGCACGCGTAATAATTTGACCTGCATCCGGGGCGAAATTTCACCAATTTCATCTAAAAAAATGGTTCCATGATCGGCGATTTCAAAACGTCCTTTTTTATCTCGAAAAGCACCGGTAAAAGCCCCTTTAACATGCCCGAATAATTCACTTTCCAGTAAGGTTTCCGGCAAAGCGCCACAATTGACGGCTACAAATGGATAACCTTTTCGGCTTCCCAGATTATGAATTGCCAGTGCGACTAACTCCTTACCCGTTCCACTTTCCCCCTGAACAAGGACGGGGACATCGATTTCTGCCAATTCTCGAATCACATCGAATAGTTCCAACATTTTCACATCCTGTCCAATGATACCGGCAAATCCTTTCTGGAGGCCTATTTGGCGTTGGAGTTGATTGAACTCGGTGATATCTTCAAAGATTAGCACCGTAAGTCGCTGATCACGGTAATTGAGGGGTGAGGCGCTGATAAGTAAATTACGGGATTCAAACTTTTCGCCAGCTTTTATTTTCAATGTGACTCGCTTGCGTACCTGTTTTTTTCCATTCAATGCTTCGGTAGCTACTGCCAGCAAATGACATCGCGTACAATTTTCATGAAAGCCACAGGCACTGGCATTATTCACACCTACCTCACATTTAATCGCATGGCCGATGAGGAGTTTTTGCGCTGTTTCGGGATCCCGGCCAAAATTTTTGTGAAACGAATGATTAACAGCCTGAATTCGATGATCCTGGTCGATAATCATCACACTGCATGGAATAGCGTCAAAGAGCGTTTTTAAAAAGTTGTCTTCGTTCAGAAATGTCGATAGAGTATCCATAAGTTTTAACTTCTTGATTAGTATCCCAATAGCATTCGGTGTCCATCTGGAAAGAATTGCTAATCCATTAGGTAAATTTGATGTCCGGCAAGCATGAATAAAGTTCAACTAAATCATATTCAGCAATTTAGTAATATAATAAAATTTTAAAAACGATCAAGTTATTTTTTATACCATTCTCACGATTAATGCTCAGAATTAGGTTGGTGTTATAAAAGTATACAGTTTTCATTCAATGTGGCTAAAATTTAGCTGATTTTTTATGAGGCAGTAGATTAATGACGCTTCTCAGCACCGGATTGAGTTGAATCAATATTTTCAAATCGAAACTGCGAAACGTATAAAATCAGATTTCCACTCACCGGATGCCGGCTTCTGATATACATTCGCCCCTTCAAATCAACAAATTTGAGGATAGCTTCCGGTAATTCGGTGATTTCAAAGGTCTGTAAATAACGACCCGTGGCATCAAAAAGATTATAACTGTGTTGAAAACGTGTTCCCGACTCATTCTCTTCAAAATCGGAATTACTAAATTGTTTACGGAAAATTTGACGTAAATCCTGAATATGGGATTGACCCTTGTCTAAAATATGAACGAGAATTTTTCCATCCGGTAGCTCGAAAACCTGAGATTGGATACGCTGGCATAACAACATGTAAGCCTCAAAAGGAACACCGGGGACCCGAACGATTTCCGGCTCCGGATCATTCAGCGAACGTTTGCTGATAATTTTTTTTAATTTTCCATTCTTATCAAAAATCCGAAGCTGATATGGATAATGAACCATGTCAATTAAATTTTGATTGCGTAAAAAGCTAATTTGACTGTTTGAAAACGGATTAACAAGCAGGCGATGTTCTTTTAAAAGTATGGGTTCTCCAAAACTGCTCACCAATTTGCCATCTGCATCAAATTGATGAATTGCATACTGATTATCCACAAGAGAATCACTTTGAATTGCCAGATTTAAACTGGAAAGAAAAATCTGTCCGGCATTATTAACCCCCAGATTGTACATCTGCCCCATTTTCGGCGTAAAAGAGGTTTTTAATTTTTTTGAGGGATTATAAATAAAAATTTTTTCACCCTGTGAACTCATGATATAAAGGGTACCATCACCAGAAATTTCTAATTGACAGGGCATGCCGGTGGAGTCATGCAAACTATCGGCATTGATTTCATTTATCCACTGCCCCAGTTGATTAAAAATTCGAATGACGCCGGCCTGAAAATCACAAATATAAATATTTCCCGCTTCATCAACGTCGATATCCGTGATGCTTTTCAGATATGCGGGTGAATTTGGATCGGAATCGCCAACAACTAACTCAGGAATTAATGCGAGTCGGTATTGGTTTTGCCAGATTCCCTGACTACTATTTTGAACATATTCAACACCCTTCCTAACTTCCCGAAATCCATCCCAATCATCCGAAGTTGAACAGGAAAATAATAGGATGAGGAACAGAGAAAAAATAATTCGCGGCATAAAACCTCCCGCATTTATTTAATTTATGATTACTCTTTTTAATTTTCCATGTTTCATGAAACAGTAAAAATTCATTGTTAAGCTGAAGAGAGGTAATGAAAAATATGAATTTGGTCAACTCAATATTATATGATTAATTATTATTACAACGTTAAGTTTCAAAGACTCATAAAATCTGAAATTCTAAAGTCGAAATTAACGATGTTCTCGATTAATGAAGGACCCCCTCCTGCCTCCCCCAAATTCCAAAATACGGAATTGGGGGGAGATACAGCGCATAGCCGTCAGGTTAAGGCTTTAAATCATTAATAAACAAATGAATAGCCACGAGCTTTAGCTCGTGGATCATCATGCTCCCCCAATATTAAAGTGGGTTGTAACCCACAGGAGTTTAAAGACTCGGGCTTAAAAGCCCGGTGATTATAGGGCGGCGTTCATAGAACCACGAACTAAAGCTCTTGGTAATTCAATTATAACTTATTGAAATTCATATTGTTATCACCTTAACCGGACGGCGATGAGATACCGCAGGGGTCAATTTTTCATTGAAAACGACTTCCGCCAGGAAAAAACAGCTCATTCTCGAATTGTAAATAAATTTATTTTTTAACTTAACGTTGTAATATTATATACTGCAAAAATTATTCTTTTTTAAGCGGGTATCGAAAAGAAATTTTTTAAATTCAGGGAGGGACGTCCGATGGTTATCAAGAGAAAGTATCAGAAGCCGCTTTAGGGGTTAATTTTAACGTGGAACGGTGAACTTTGAATGTTGAAACCTTAAACCGTTTACATCGAATATTCACGCCAACTTTTAATTTGCATGTCCGATAATTGTTTTTTTGTAATTGCCTCAACAAAACGTTGCGCGAGTTGCAAATTTGTAATCAGGGGAACTGCAAAATTTACGGCGGTGCGGCGGATGAGATAATCGTTGGTTAATTCTTCTTCCTGATAATTTTTGGGGATATTGATGACCATATCAATTTTTCCATTTTGAATGTAATCAATCGTATTCGGTTCTTGCTTATCCAGCGGCCAGTGGAGGATAGTTGATTCAATGCCATTCAGACGCATGAATTCTGCAGTACCCTGTGTGGCATAAAATTTAATGCCAAGTTGTTGCAGCAGTCGGGTACTTTCCAGAAATTCGGCTTTAGATTCTATTGTACCGGTAGAGAGAAGAACCGTTCGAATCGGCAGCTTATAGCCAACGGAAAGGAGTGCCTTTAAAAATGCCTCTTCAAAATCATCACCCAGACAGGCGACTTCACCGGTAGAAGCCATCTCCACCCCCAGTGTCGGATCCGCCCCCAGAAGTCGGGTAAATGAAAATTGAGGTGCTTTAACACCAACGTAATCAATCTCAAACAGTGCCGTGGAAATAATTTCGACTGGCTGTTCCATGATGATTTTGGTGGCAATTTCGATAAAATTGATCTTGAGAATTTTGGAAACAAATGGAAAACTTCGCGAAGCTCTCAGATTACATTCAATCACTTTTACTTCATTTTTTCGGGCCAGAAATTGAATATTGAACGGGCCATTGATTTTCAGGGCACGCGCAATCTTTTTGGTAATCCGCTTCACCTGGCGAATGGTTTCCAGGTAAGTGCGTTGGGGCGGAAGAACAATTGTTGCATCTCCCGAGTGAACACCGGCGTTTTCAACATGTTCAGAAATGGCATAGACGATTAATTCACCATCCCGGGCGACAGCGTCAATTTCGATTTCTTTGGCATTTTCTAAAAATTTGCTGATAACAATGGGATGTTCCGGGGAAACCTCAACGGCATTCTTTAAAAATTTGATCAATTCATCATCGGTGGATGAAACTCCCATGGCCGCACCACTCAGCACATACGACGGGCGAACCAGTACCGGATAGTGTACTTTTTTGGCAAATTCGGTGGCTTCTTCCATCGAGGTGAGTTCTTTCCATTCAGGCTGGTCGATTTCCAGCCGATCCAATAGCGCGGAAAATTTATGCCGGTCCTCGGCACTGTCAATACTTTCTGGTGAGGTTCCGAAAATTTTTATCCCGGCACGGTGACATTTCATCGCCAGATTATTGGGAATTTGCCCGCCCATGGAAACAATGACACCCAATGGCTTCTGCTTTTCGTAAATATCCAGAACAGTTTCGAGACTAATTTCATCGAAAAATAATTTATCGCATTCATCGTAATCGGTACTCACGGTCTCGGGATTGTAATTCAACATGACCGTGTGATAGCCTGAATCTTTTAATGTTTTCACCGCATTGACACAACACCAGTCAAATTCCACCGAACTTCCAATCCGATAAACACCTGAACCGAGTACAATGACCGCATTGTCTTCCCTAAAATCGATATCATCTTCCATCCCATTATAACTGAAATATAAATAATTCGTCTGGGCCGGATATTCTGCGGCCAGCGTATCGATTTGGCGGACGAAAGGCATTATATTGGACTCTTTTCTGAGCTGGCGGATTTCTAACTCGGTTTTCTTCAAACCCCGTCCAATCTGGAGATCGGAAAAACCAGCTTGTTTTGCGTGCCGCAGCAATTCGGGAGAGATCCCCTTTGTAGCAGATTCCAAAATTTCCTTTTCGATTTGAACGATATTTTGAATTTTGTAGAGAAACCAGCGATCAATCCGGGAAAGCTCATGAATTCGTTCAACCGAAAATCCAGCCTTTAAAGCTTGAGGAATGGCAAAAATTCGCTGCTCCGTTGGCCGGGAGAGCTCGTCTTCCAGATTTTCGCAGTGGAAATTATGATTGAGTACCAGGCCATCGACACCAAGTCCCAGCATGCGGAGTGCTTTTTGCAGGGCTTCTTCAAATTTGCGGCCTATTGCCATGGCTTCACCAACTGATTTCATCGCCGAGCCAATCTGGCGCGAGACTTTTTTAAATTTTTTCAGATCCCAGCGCGGGATTTTAATGACGATATAATCGAGTGCCGGCTCAAAACAGGCGCTGGTTACCTGGGTGACTGAATTGGGAAGTTGATGTAAACCATATCCCAATGCCAATTTAGCCGCAATAAAGGCGAGTGGATAACCAGTCGCTTTGGAAGCCAGTGCCGAACTACGGGAAAGTCGGGCATTGACTTCGATAATGCGATAATCCTCAGCTTCAGGACTTAAGGCATACTGAATATTACATTCTCCAACAATGCCGAGATGGCGAATCACTTTGATTGCCACTTCACGCAGCAGATGGTATTCCCGATTGTTGAGCGTCTGACTTGGGGCAACCACAATGCTTTCGCCGGTATGAATGCCCATGGGGTCAAAATTTTCCATATTACAAACCGTAATGCAATTATCGAATCGATCCCGCATGACTTCATATTCCACCTCTTTCCAGCCACCGAGATATTCTTCAACCAAAATTTGTGGCGTATAAGAAAGCGCCTGACGGGCGCGTTCTACCAATTCCTTTTCGTCCCGACAGACCCCGGAACCCAGTCCGCCCAGTGCATAAGCAATTCGTATCATCACCGGGTAGCCAATCTGCTGCGCAATTTTCCGTGCCGCATCGACGGTGGTTACAGCCTGGCTTATCGGTACTTTTACCCCAATTTCATTCAATTTTTTGACAAAAAGATCGCGATCTTCAGTGTTGCGAATAGCTTCAATTGGCGTTCCGAGTACTTTGACCTGGTATTTTTCCAAAATTTTCTTTTCGGCCAGTTCCAGACCACAGTTTAAAGCAGTTTGACCACCAAATCCCAGCAAAATTGCATCCGGTTGCTCTTTTTTGATCACTTCTTCAACGAAATGGGCATTTACCGGTAAAAAATAAATTTCATCCGCCAGATGATCGGAAGTTTGAATCGTGGCGATATTGGGATTTACCAGAATGGTTTTAATCCCTTCTTCTTTAAGCGCTTTAATTGCCTGGCTACCGGAGTAATCGAATTCACCGGCTTCACCAATTTTCAATGCCGCACTTCCCAGAACTAATACCTTGCGAATTGGTTTTTCCATTTTTATTGATATCCTTTATCTTCGATATGCAAAATTGACAGTTTAATTTTCATCATTCGTTTTAAATCACTTTTACGGCAGCATGTCTACAAAGTTATCAAATAAAAATCCAGCATCAACCGGTCCTGGCGTAGCCTCTGGATGGAATTGGACACTCATGTAGGGAAGCGTTTGATGCCGAATTCCTTCATTGGTACCATCATTGGCATTAACGAACCAGGGTTTCCAGCCTTCTGGTAGCGTCGAACTATCCACGGCGTAGCCATGATTTTGTGAGGTGATATAGCAGCGATTGGTCCCCAGCTCCAGACAGGGTTGATTTTGACTGCGATGCCCAAATTTTAATTTATACGTATTCGCGCCCGCAGCTAATGCCAGAATATGATTCCCCAGACAAATGCCAAAAATAGGCTTGTTAAATTGAAATGCCCGGCGAACGTTTAAAATGGTCGTTCGGTTCATTTTGGGATCACCTGGCCCATTGGAAATCATGATGCCGTCGAATTCTTCATGACTGAAATCATAATTCCAGGGAACGCGCTTCACTCGCAGGCCACGTTTAATTAAACTCGCTACAATTTGGGTTTTACAGCCACAATCGATTAAAATAACTTTTTTACGGCCGGTACCATATTCTATAGGTTCAGAGAGGCTGACCTGCGAGACCAGATTGTCCTGATTGGGATTATAAAGTTCAATATCATCCGCATCAATCAAGAGCTTTCCGAGCATGGTACCGGCATGGCGTAGTTTTTTCGTTAACGCACGGGTATCGATACCATAGAGTGCCGGGATTTGATATGCTTTTAGCCAATTATCCAGACTTCGATTGGCATTCCAATGGCTATAATTTTCTGAAACCGCTGAAACCAGTAAGCCGGAAATTTGAATTTTGTCAGATTCGAAACTGAGGTTTAGTTTATCTTCAATCATATCGGTTGGAACACCATAGTTTCCAATTAATGGATAGGTCATGGTTAAAATTTGGCCTTTATAAGAGGGATCGGTAAATGATTCAGGATACCCCATCATCCCGGTGTTGAAGACAACTTCACCCGAAATGGAGGTTGGCGCGCCAAAAACATATCCTGGATAAATTGATCCATCCTCTAATAGAAGTTTTCCTGTTTTTTTCCCTGTCATCGGAATATTATCCTTTATTATTAAAAAATTCATCATGAATTGATTTAACAGTTTTTTCCAGTTCAGGTCGATTAACAATGAAGTAGAACGCCACCCTGGAGGCACCGGACGAAATCATCTCGATGTTTGTCCCCAGCTTTGCGACTGTTGAAAACACCCGGGCGGCAAGGCCGGACGTTTCCGCCAAGCCCTCGCCGACAACGGCGATCAATGCAATATTATCGACCGGCTCGATTTTATCTACAAAATCGAGGTTCAATTGCGTAAGCTGCTCAAAACCCTCGTTGAGGTCTTTTCGATCAATGAGAAGATTGATACTGGTTTGAGAAGTAATGACTGATTTGATATTAATTGTGCAATCACTCAGCGCCGTGACCAGCTCTTTCAATAAACCCACCTGATAACCCACGCTGGCACCATAAATACGCAGCACGGCAATTTCTTTATCATACGTAACACTTTTGATAACCTGCTTATGCGTAAATCGTTCCGGACCAATGACGGTCCCTTCACATTCAGTTTTAAAGGTATTTTTAATGATCAATGGAATTTTTTTCACCATCAGCGGCTCAACTGTTCGCGGATGTAGAATTTTTGCCCCGAAGTAGGCTAACTCCGCTGCTTCTTCATACGAAAGGTACTCCAGCAGATGTCCATCCTGCGTGATTTCGGGAGCGGTGCTTAAAAAACCATCCACATCTTTCCAAACTTCCATTTGAGTCGTTTTCATGGCATCGGCAACGACGGCGGCGCTATAATCAGTTCCGCCGCGGCCGAATGTAATTGGTAGATTTTTCGCGGTACGGCCAAAAAAGCCGGTAATAACCGGAATGACACCATTTTGAATGAGTGGATCGAGGTGTTTCGGTAAAAGGCATTGGATTTGTTCCAGATCCGCGGTTCCCAATCCCCAGGAACCATGCGCGACGATATCAATTTCATCGGCAAATAGCGCTTTGGCAGGGCAGGAGATGGTATTTAATCGGCCCGCCAGCAGATGAACGGCCATTCGTTCGCCAAAAGTCAGGACGAGATCGCGCGTTCGGGGGGTGCATTCACCTGTATAGGCGATTCCATAAAGTAAGCGTTCGAGCCGTGAAAGCAGTATCTCGATTTGTTCCTGCGTTTCGGTGCGGATGGGGGGTGAAGAAATCGCTTCAGCCACTATTTTGCGATGGAGTGCCGCCAGTTGGTTGATGTTTTCAACGATTGAGCTTTCATTGACAAGTGCCTGATTGGTGGCGCGAACCAGTGTATCCGTCACGCCTGATACGGCGGACAGTACGATTATTGGCTGTTCCGGGATTCGCTTTTTAATTATTTTTGAAATTTGCTTGAGTGATTTTTCGTCTTTCAGTGAGGCCCCGCCAAACTTCATTACGACCATACAGTTTTCATCCTTTTATTAACATTATTTCAATTCTATTTAAAGCTAAAAAAAAGCCCACTATGAAAAAATAAATAGTGGGCTTTTTGACTCAGGATAACTTAGAATTATTATTAAGGGATCTTGAAAAGTCATGGTAATTCCTCAGAAAGCACTTCTCCCGCTAAAAGCTCACACCAATCGCCAGGCATTTCCATTTGCATTTTTAAGAAGTGCTGATTTATCATGTTCCAGTAGTATGCTATAGGTTAACAGAATTATCGAATATTTATACAACCAATTGAATAATATTTCAAATATAAATAAATTTTATATAAAAGTCAAGAGTTAAATATTACAAAGATGATAAAATGCAGGTTTTTTTATTAGCTCAATTTGTGAGTGTTTTCCTAGTATTACAACGTTAAGTTTAAAAGACTCATAAAACCTGAAATTCTAAAGTCGAAATTAGCGACGGTCTCGATTAATGAAGGACCCCCTCCTGACTCCCCCAAATTCCAAAAAACGGAATTTGGGGGGAGAGACCCCCTCTGTATCTCCCCCATTTTCGCTTTTTGAAAACTGAAAGATACAGCGGGGGTCAATTTTTCCTTGAAAACGACTTCCGCCGAGACAAAACGGTTCATTCTAGAATTGTAAATAAATTTATTCTTTAACTTTATTAACTTAACGTTGTAAGAATATCCAATTATAGGATGATACGGCCTGGTTTGTATCCGGTTTATGGTTAATAGTTCCCGGTTAAAGAATTATACCGTTACTATTTTTTTCATTGATAAATGTCGTTTCTTTTCATATATTAACCTCTCGTTATTCATATAGTGGGCTCATAATGAAGAATTAAATCGAGGTAAAATTCGGTGAGGCCAGAATTAGTTATTATAGCCATGAAAAATCCCATTCAATCGGGAACGATGGTTATCTATCTACAGGATAATGGGTATAAGACGCGTGAATGCAATAATGGTAAAAAAGCATTAGCGCTTGTTGATTCACTGATACCGACTCTTATCCTGTCTGAATTAACATTAACCGATATGAATGGAATTGAACTCTGCTGGCGCATCCGTAAAACATCTCAACATCCGAATATTCCTTTTATTTTACTTCTTGAAAATGATGATACCGAAATTCGTATTAACGGATTACGAAGTGGGGTGGATGCATTTATTTTAAAAAATGCGTCCCGTCGTGAAATTTTGACAAATATTGAGGCTATTTTGAATCGTCATAAAAACCACCGTCGTCAATCGGGTGCTAAAGCACCATCTCTTTCCGCTAAAATGCCAGATTTTACATTGATTGAAATTTTGCAGATTTTAAATTTAACGCATAAAACAGGTACTCTTAAAATTTTGAGCGATGAAGGAATCGGAGAAATTGGCATTCGGGATGGAAATTTACTCTGGGCTGAATCACCATTGAAGAGTGAAGGTGAGGCAGCAATTGCTGAATTAGTCCTGCTTGATAACACCATTTTTGAGTTCGATGCCAAT
This sequence comes from Caldithrix sp., assembly GCA_020722815.1. Lineage (GTDB taxonomy): Bacteria > Zhuqueibacterota > Zhuqueibacteria > Thermofontimicrobiales > Sulfurfontimicrobiaceae > DYKB01. The sequence goes on from DYKB01000014.1 coordinate 61,279, forward strand.
CGTGTTCAGGCCAAAACGAACATTCAACGCCCGACAATGGAGATTATCCTGACCTGCTGCTCACTCCTGGATGAAAAACATTTGGCGATAGAAAAAACGCCTGCTTCTTCCGGGGAAAATGGTCTATGAAAACCTGGTATAAGGTCATTTTTGCCCGAATTTTATCACCACGATATAAATTTTTAAATTTTGAACAGGATTTGGGGCAATTGGCCTTAAAAATTGCCAAATCTTCTTATATTCCCGACCATCTTTTAAAAAAGTATCGTATTAAACTAAAATGAGGGAGGTCGTCGTGACGCAAAAGAAAATCATTATCACCGGGGGGACCGGTTTCATTGGAAAAACGCTGACCCAATGCTTACTAAATAAGGGTTTTAAGGTCGTAATTCTGACACGTCGTCCTGAATCTGTTAAATCAGATGATAATGCAGTAAAATTGGTAAAATGGGATGGTAGAACCGTCACCGATTGGGCTGCTGAAATTGAAAATGCAACGGCTATCATTAATCTCGCCGGTGCCAGCATTGCCGGGGGAATCTGGACAAAAAGTTATAAAAATTTGATTTTACAAAGCCGCATTAATGCCGGCCAGGCTATCGTTTCCGCTATTCGAACGGTGAAAAATCCGCCGGAAGTCATTATTCAGCCTTCGGGTATTGGCTACTATGGCTCGCGTGGAGATGAAATCCTTGCTGAAACCGCAACGGCTGGTTCCGGCTTTTTGGCCGATATTGCACAAAAATGGGAAACCTGTATTGATGGCGTTACGGAAAAGTCTGTCCGCTTGATAAAATTGCGAATTGGCTTGGTATTGGGGAAAGGTGGCGGCTTTTTATCCCTGGTAAAACTGCCATTTTATTTTTTTATGGGGGGCCATTTGGGTTCCGGCGAACAGTGGCTTTCCTGGATTCATCTGGAAGATCTGGTAACTGCCATTATCTATCTCGTTGAAAATAAAAATAGTAAGGGGGTCTTTAATTTATCTTCACCGCAACCTGAAAAAGCGCGTGATTTTTTTAAAACATTGAGTGAGGTGATACATCGTCCCTCCTGGTTGCATGTTCCGGAATTTGTTTTACGGTCACTTTTGGGGGAGATGGCACAGGAACTTTTACTATCTAGCCAGCGAGTCAGCCCGGAACGCTTATTAAACTCAGATTTTCAATTTAAATTGGGTGAACTTAAATCCGCCTTGCAGAATATTTTACTAAACTAATTTATGAAATCGAAAAAAATGAAAAAGACCGATCAAAATTTCAAATTCATGATACTCTTGATGATTATTGTAGGATGTACTGAACGAAATCAGCTTCAATTTCCAGAACAAAAACCTGTTAAACTGGAGTCGTTTGCGAAAATTAAAGCCAATGAAGTGGATGAATGCTCCGGCATGGTAAAAAGCCGGCGGTTTGCTGATGTTTATTGGATTCATAATGATTCTGGTGACGAGGCCCGAATTTTTGCGATTGATGGGCAAGGTACACTTATCACGCCGGAAAATTCGCCCGATTATCAGGGTGTTCATATTACCGACGCCCGAAATATCGATTGGGAAGATCTAACCACCGACACTTCAGGCACTTTGATTATCGGGGATACCGGAAATAATGACAATCGCCGGCAAGATTTGGCAATTTATTTGCTATCAGAACCCGATCCAACCAATTCCCAGGTTTTTCCAGCCCAAAAAATACGTTTTTATTATCCCGATCAACATGAATTTCCGCCGCAAAAACGAAATTTTGATGCAGAAGCAATATTCTGGGCAAATGGTAAAATTTATCTTTTAACCAAACATCGTAGTGATAATGATACCAAACTTTATCGGTTTGATTCTCTTCTTGACTCAGCAACCAATCCCCTGACCTTTCTGGATAATTTTAATATTCAGGGTCAGGTGACCGCCGCCGATGCTTCACCGGATGGTACCAAATTGGCGATTTTGACATATAATGCGATCTGGGTATTTGAAGTCGCTTCCGGTGATGATTATTTTCATGGCAAAATTAGCTGGCTTCCAATTCTTGCGGGTCAATGCGAATCCATCTGTTTTAATGGCGATGTTCTGATGGTAAGTAATGAGGGAGGCAAATTGTATCGGATTCCCCTTATGGATTTGCTTCCGATTACTGAATCCAAAATTGATCCCGGCTCAAATTAATAACAGCGAAATAAAACAAAAATATTTACTTAATAAAGAGTTCAAAAAGGGCGATGAGAAAAACTTTCCGATCTCTTTAATCTCTTTGTCCAGAAAATCGTCTTTAATAATTATTTTTTAAAAATCTATTAACATCAAATCAAAAGACTATGTCACGTCGAATATTCAAAAATTTAATTGATTTAATCTCCGGAACGATGTTTTCACGGATAATGGGATTCCTGCGAGAACTGGTTACGGCGTCATATTTTGGTACCGGTCGGGGAATGGATTTATTTGTCATTGCATTTACAATTCCCACATTTTTTCGCCATTTTTTGGGGGAAGATGTTGTTGAACGTGCTTTTATGCCGCCTTTTAAACGATTACTCAGTCAGGGAAATCATAAAACCGGCTGGCGTTTATTATCCTCCTGTTTTAATAGCATGTTGATACTACTGATTTTTTTTACTTTTATTCTCTATTTTTTTGCTCCCCTGATCATTATCTTTTTGGCACCTGGCCTGGACACGAAATTGATGCCGGTTGCTATTAATATGACCTACTGGATTTTACCGTTTATGGTCATCATTGGTATGGCCGCATTTGTTGGTGGAATTTTGAATTTTTTCGAACAGAATAAAATTTATAGCTTCGCACCGGCGATGTTGAGTGTTGGAATCATCATCGGGATTATTTTTTTTAAGCCCATGCTGGAAAAAAATGGCTTTTCCGGTATTTATGCTTTACCGGCGGGATTTCTCCTCGGTGGATTGCTGGAATTAATTATTCAAATTCCATTTGTTTTTAAGAAAGAAATTCGGGTAGGTACCCACGCCAGCTTTTCCTGGAAAATAGATTTCAAGGAAAAGGAATTTCGGAACGTCGGACGTGAAAGTGGGTTCATCACCTTGCGATCACTTTTGGATAAATCGATTGAAATTATTGATCGGCGACTGGCATCTTTTCTGATTACCGGCAGCATTGCTTCACTCTGGTATGCCCAGCGTCTGATACAACTCCCTGTCGCTATCATTGGACTTTCCATCAGCCGGGCCCTGGTTCCGTATCTGACAGAGCGGCGCGCGTTGACGCAAGAGGATGATTTTTTGAACGGCATTAAACTGGGTATTCGGCTGAATTTTTATCTCACAGTTCCGGCCATTATGCTCATGGTGCTGATGAGTGAACCGATCATCAATATCGTTTATCGCCGGGGAGCTTTTGACGCCGAAAGTGTACGATTGACCAGTATTGCTTTCTGGTGCTATTCCCTGGGTTTGTTGGGAATGGGGCTCAACACATTCTTTTCGCAAATTTTTTCAATATTCCAAAAAAATAAAATTCCCTTTTATACTTTTGTTGTGGTAACCGTTTTAAATATTATACTAAAGTTCATTCTCGTGAAAACACCCCTTAAACATGGTGGTATTGCCCTGGCATCTTCGATTGCCTTTACCCTCTATGGAATTTGTTTGTTTTACTTTTTAAAAAAGGAACTGAAACAACAGCTCACCTTTTCCTATCTCTGGCAACAATTCTATCCGGTGGCTTTGGTTTGTATCCTCATTGGTGGCAGTGTTTATGGTTTATACCAGGAGGTTTTAATATCGATTATTGAGCCGATTAAAATGTCCATTTTTTTAAAAAATTTACTATATTTAATAATTTCCACCACTTTATGTCTCCTTTTATTTGCAATCTATATTTTTCGCTGGGGACCGACCGATGTTAAAACGAGATTGCAAAAATTTATACGCCGCTGATTTTAAAGAAAACCAGTTAGTTATTACATAAGTAATTACTATTGAGACATGATCCTGTTAAGAATATTAAAATGATAATTTTCTAAAAATCTACTTGAATTTTTATAAAAAATTTTTTATTATAATATTACGTTTTTAGTTGGTTGTATGACGTTTTTGCGGCTTGTTGGGTAGCTTTGCGGAAAGGTTTTAAAATGACCATTGAGCAAAATTAACAAGAAGCAAAAAGCTGGTTGTACGTGTCGTTTTAAAATTTTTTCAGAAAGGGTAACCATGGAAACAGGCATCGTAAAATGGTTCAATTCATCTAAAGGGTATGGTTTTATAAAGCCCGATAACGGGAAAGATGTATTTGTCCACTACACCGCCATCAAAATCGACGGATTTAAGACCTTAAATGAAGGGGATCGGGTTCAGTTTGAAGTTACCAATGGCCCTAAAGGGCCGCAAGCTTCGAATGTCGTGCGGATGTAAAAAAATAGCAAGTTTGCCTGTAAAAGCCGCAGTCAGGTTGACTGGCGGCTTTTTTGTTGTTGACAATATCATTTTAATTAGAATTTATATCATTTTTAATGTGTTCATAAAACTCCACCGGCTGCAATTCACGAAAATTACCATGCTTGACGAGGAATCTTCTGAGTTCGGTACAAAAATGACATTTTGACACATACCCTTCTGCTGATTCTTCAAACCCCAGTTCGTGCGCATAATTTTCCAATCCCTCAAAATCTTCATAGATCAAAAAATTTAATATTGGAAATTCTTCCAGATCAATCCCTTCTTTTAGCAGGGTATCTAACTGGCGGCAATCCCCCAATGAAATTCCGCCACAAAATCCGGGGATGTAATTCCCATAATTATCAAAATGATTGTGCCATTCTCTTAAAAAGGGTGGATTACAGGGCTGATTGTAAAAATAGTAGCCCGGTCGTCGGGGAAAACGACCGGTGAGCTTTTTTTCCAATTCATACGTGGCGCGGCCCATAGGGAAAAATTCGACATTCCGCAGCAATTCACTCTCCGGTTCCAATTTAAGATAACTTTCAAGGGTCATTCGATGACGGATTTCCAGCATTTTAAAACGCCGATAATATTCTGATTGGTACACCGCGACATTTTTTCCGAAAATTTCGTAACTGATGCGGATCGCCCGTTCGGTCATTTCAAACGGGACATATTCGAGATAAAATGGATTTACCGAAATCATGATCCCATGCAATCCTTTATCCTTTAACTCACGCAATCGATCCCGGGTTATCTTGTCATTCAATGCCCAAAAACTGTTTGTCTCCACAAATAATGAGGGGATTTTAAGTTCATGAGCAATTTCTATCGAACGGGACAGAAGTTCAAAATTTAAAAATGGTTCGCCACCCGTAATATGAAGGCCATGACTGAGCCCAATAATTTCAGGCCCGTAGGGACTTGGTTCTATTTTCCCTGCCAAGGAACTCAAAATTTGCTGCAAATCATTTTCTGAAATCCAATCGGCAGACCATTTGGGGGAACAACCATAAATACAATGAAGACATTCGGCTGAGCACTTGTATGATAAAATAAGTCCCCCAGACACTGGTTGTGGTAATTTAATCCGGCTATTTGATTTAAATAATTGGAAAATGTTCATTTATTGACCTTTGTTTGGTAACGTATTCACACCGGGAATGGATGATTTATCTGTTTGCCTTTTTTCATTATCATTTCATTTATAAAATGTCAACAATTTATTCAAAAGTCAAGGAGCAAAATTATTAATTACCTGTTTTAGGGGTGAATGCATTGATTTTCTGGAAACTTTTTTTTGAACCTACGTTAAATGAAAGATATTATTTTTAATTCGATGCTATTTTAACTTGACAATCAAAATAATAAGATGGATTCAATTACACAAATTACATTGGGAATGGCTGTTGGCGAACTCGTTCTGGGAAAAAAAGCGGGGAATAAAGCCATTTTATGGGGTGCGGTTGTGGGGACTATTCCGGATCTGGACGTTATCGTAACGCCTTTTTTTAATGAAATTGACCGACTTGCCATTCATCGGGGATTTTCGCACTCGCTACTTTTTGTGCTGATTTTTTCACCGATACTCGGCTATTTAATTCATAAAATTCATAAAAATCCCCAAATCAACTTAAAGGAATGGATTAATTTAAGTTTTTGGGGACTTTTTACGCATATTTTACTGGATTGTTTTACCACGTATGGGACTCAAATTTTCGTTCCGTTTAATAACTACCGGGTATCCTGGGATACAATTTTTATTGTTGATCCATTTTATACAGTTCCATTTCTGATTTGTATCATTGTTTTGATGTTTATGAAACGAACAAGTCCGAAAAGGCGAATATTAAATTATATCGGATTGGGATTAAGCACCGGTTATTTGATATTGGCGCTTTCGGTGAAGTTCTATGTGAACCATAAATTTGAGGATTCGCTAAAAACGCAAAATAAAACCTTTTATCGTTATATGACAACCCCGACTCCTTTAAATATCATTCTCTGGCGAGGTGTTTTTGAAGATGAAAATGGTTATTGGACTGGATTTTATTCGCTTTTCGATAGTCAGGATTCAATTCAATTTGAATATATAGAACGAAATGAACATCTGGTTACCCCGGTTTTGCATGAACCGGCTTTGGAACGACTCATCTGGTTGGCGGATGGTTACTATTGTATCACTGAGCAAAATGATAAGTTGTATTTCAATGATATACGTTTTGGAAAACTCGCTTACGCGCCAAAGAATACAGCGGGATTTCTCTTTTCTTTTAAAATTTTCGATGATGCTGAAACTTTCGCTGTCGAGCGGGTTCCTCCTCAGGCCAGAGTTGACAAAGAATTGATGAAAAATTTTATCGACCGGGTGAAAGGGCTTTAAGTTTCGCAAAAACGGAATTGTTTGATTTTCCGGGGGACGTTATACGAGAGTCAATGTGATTTTCGGTTTCTTTGCCCTCACCCGAACCCTCTCCTGGCGGGAGAGGGAATAGCTACGCCCTCTCCCGCCGGGAGAGGGTTGGGGTGAGGGCTTTGGGATGACTAAATTAAAATACGAAAACCATCTTGGCTTGAGTATAAATATAATAAAATGAGGCAAGAATCTAAATATGATTAATGAAAGAAAAGCCATCGGTCTGCTCGTTATAACAGCGATTCTTTGGAGTACCGGGGGATTTTTTATCAAATGGGTACAATGTCATCCGCTTGCTATCGCAGGACTTAGAAGCTTGATTTCGGTAACCTTGTTGCTGCTCATTCATCGAAAATGGTGTCTGAACTGGTCAAAATATCAGATCGCCGGTGGAATCGCGTATGCGGCCATGGTCATTTTTTTTGTGACAGGCAACAAATTAACCACGGCGGCGAATGTTATCCTGATTCAATACACGGCGCCAATTTATGTTGCCTTGTTTGGTAGTTGGTTTATCGAAGAAAAAACTTCGCGGATGGACTGGATTTTTATTATAATTGTACTGGGGGGCTTACTGCTGTTTTTTATGGATAATATAACGCCGGCCAGTTTTTGGGGAAATATTTGTGCTATATTGAGCGGTATTGCGATGGCCTGGCTATTTATGCTGCTTCGCAAACAGAAAAGCGAATCAACAATCGATTCAATTCTCTTCGGAAACGTTTTAACCGCGTTGATTGGGGTCCCCTTTGCGTTTCAAAGTTTTCCTGATATAAATGGATGGTTTGGACTTGTCTTTCTGGGAATTTTTCAGTTGGGACTTTCCTATCATTTGTTTTCCATTGCGATTAAACATGTCACGGCTCTCGAATCAACCCTTATCTTAACTATAGAACCCATTTTGAATCCTATCTGGGTGTTCTTATTGGCGGGTGAAACCCCTGGGAAGTGGGCGATCGTGGGGGGAATTATTGTCTTTTTTTCCATTACCATCAGAAGTCTGCTGATTTTACTCAAAAAAAGCGCGCAAAATAAATTATCAACCAGCCATTTGATAGAAACTCCCGCTTAATTTATCCATAAAATTCTTCAAAATTTAAATTTAAATCTTTTGTTCAGTTCCTCTTAATGGTCGGAATGGTCTTATTATGTGTGGTCACTGGAAAGACCGAAACATCATCCTTTAATTTCCTATGCCATCTCATCTACATTCATTATCTCCTTTTTGCCTGCGATTTTACATAATTTAATGTGACAGGGTTAACCTGAATGTCAGGATTTTATTATTTAATATGTGCAATGAGTGAAATCAGCGGTTTTGGGGAATGTAGTAGAAAAAATACAATATTTTTGTATCAACTCAATATTGGTTGGTAAATGACAATGTACGACAGTTATCGTGGGATAAATCTTCAGGCGTCATGCATAAAACTTCAATTAAAATTCCGCCATATAACCCGGATAAGAGATTACGTATCACGCATTCCGTTTTACGCTGCACTTAAAATTTTTCAAAAATAAAGGGCTTTCGTTTCCACCCTGATTTACTGAGCGGATACTTTAATTGTATCCGTTTTCCTTTTCGGCGCTCTTTTCAGGCCAGCCAGTGGCGACACCAGTTCCTTCCTATATCTGAGATTGTTAAAAATGTTTATTCTGTTTTGGTCGAAATTTGAACCGGGAACATTAGAACGCGCAATACGCATTGATGAAAAAAGTACCTGCCGTGAATTGAAATTTTTATTTCAGGATACGACTCAAATTCGCACATTTGCGACTTCGGAGTTAAAATGGATTCAACAAAATTTTCAGGGGATCAGCCAGTATCCATTCGGAGAAAAATCCGTCCGCTTACCGCCACAAGCCTTGTTATCGCCAATATAATTGGTTCTGGAATTTTTACAACTTCCGGCTTGATGACCGGCTATTTAGCAGGTGCTGGCTGGGTAATTATCTGTTGGTTCGTCGGGGGCCTTATTGCCATGGCTGGCGCTCTTTGTTACGCTGAATTAGCCACCCGGATGCCTGGAGAAGGGGGAGAATATCTATACTTAAAAAATATCTTTCATCCCGTATTCGGTTTTTTAACCGGTTGGACCAGCTTCCTGGTGGGATTTTCCGTTCCAATCGCTACCGCTGCAATTGGATTTACTGAATATTTTTTCGCTGGGATGAACGTAAATTTTAATGCCATAAACCCTTTTGGTTTAATGCTGTTCAAAAAAGCCCTGGCCGTCGGACTCATCCTTCTATTCACCGCGATTCACTATACCGGATTAAAACCGGGTGCGATTGTCCAGAATTCGCTGACAATTTTGAAACTATTAATTGTAGTCGGACTGGCAATAGCTGGTCTGAGCATGGGGGTTGGAAATTTTGAAAATATTAATTTTCCAGCGATGAGCATTTCGCATTTTTGGGGTATTGGAACGGCGATGATGTTTGTCAATTTTTCTTACCGTGGCTGGAATGCTTCGGCTTATATTGCGGGGGAGGTGAAAAATCCACGGCGAACTCTCCCGATATCGTTGCTTGGTGGAACGCTCATCGTTATTTTGCTTTATCTGGCAATTAATTTGTTTATTTTCTATGCGGTGCCATACGAAATATTAAATGGTCAAATACCTGTTGTTGAAATTGCTTCTGTCCGGGTATTTGGCGCCTGGATGGGAAAAGGGTTGAGTTTTATGATTTCGCTGGCGCTTCTTTCTTCTCTCAGTGCTTTTATCCTTTTGGGACCCCGGGTTTATTTTGCAATGGCCAATGATAAACTCTTTTTCCCCTTTGCCGCAAATGTTCACCCCCGATTTCAGGTTCCGGGACGCTCGATTTTAATCCAGGGTGGAATTGCCATTTTGTTAGTTCTGGTGGGATCCTATGAACAGCTTTTAATCTATCTGGGTTTTGCGTTGGGAATTTTCCCCTGGCTGGCTGTTTTGGGCTTGTTTTTGGCGCGAAAAAATAAAATCGGTGAAAATATGACTGTAAAAACATGGGGATATCCAATTACGCCCATTTTTTTCCTGATAGGGAATTTGTTTTTCCTAATAGTGGCTTTCCGTAATCGACCTTTTGAATCCAGTGCTGCCATTATAACCGTGCTTTGGGGAATTCCGCTTTATTTTCTCTGGATCAAAAAATTTAGAAAAGCCTGACCTTTCTACCAAAAAGAAATGGTGGCGTAAAAAGATTGGCAGGCTAAATTAGGGGGTATTGATTTTATTGGGACCTTCAATAAGCCGTTGTCGCGCCAATTGGGTGGCAGTTCTCAGTTTCAGGTCCAATTCTGTGTTTTGTAACGCTTTTTCAAATGATTCCAGAATAATTTTTCGCTTTTCATAAAATGCAAACCATCCCATTACTTCAGCCGCGGCGGCACGCACGGCCACACTTTTATCATTTTCATAAAGAAAGAGCAAAATCGGCAGGGCAATTAAATGCCGATTGGCGCGAAAAAGTTGAATATGTTTTATTTTTTCTTCTTCGGTCCCTGTTGTCAGTGGTGGGAAAATTTCATTGGGTAGCCATTGGGTCATCGTAAACAAATTGGCGCGTGCCTGTTGCAGAAATTTTCCATCATCAAAATTGGTTAATTCCGATAAAATCCATTTTAGCGCAGTCCGCGCCTCCTGGGTTCCGATAAGTTTTAGAGAAGTCAGGGCATTAAAAAGCACTCTTTCGGACGGATCCTGAACGGCAACCCGTGCCAGATGCTGTACAAAACTATTACTGCCAATTTCTCCCATCCAGATGACACAGTTGCGACGAATGAGTTCATAACTATCATTCAAACCATCTGGCAAGCGAGTTTGAAACGCTGTATCTCTTTTTTCTGCCAGCAGGAACCAGCTTTTTAAGCGTACGATGTTCGCTGGATCTTTAAGACCCGCCTGTAAAAACTCGTCAAAATCATCAACCCTTAATTGATGAAGGGCATCAAGCGCAGAGGCTCTCAAGTATGGCCAGGGGCTTTCTTTGATAATTTTTTTGAGGTATCCGGGATTACATTCGATTATTGGTGTTTTCTCAAAGGGCGGGCTACACGCTTCATCTTTATGAAGCGTATTGGCAAAGCGAAATGTCGGATCGCCAAACAGATGTGACTCAAGGTATCTTTCAACCTGATGCCACTGGCCAACCCGGGCACCAAACGCCAGGGACCCTAAATTTTCAACGAGCGAAATATCCTGTCGGACATTTACCGAATTTGCCATGACCACAACGACTTCGCCAGGACTGAATAAATAGGCATACGCCATATTCCGGGGGGATTGAAAAGCCCCATTGTAACAAACATCGAGGAGGACGACCTCACAATTTATAGTGCGCTTTCCAATTTCATTCATCGTAATGGTCGTTTCATCGGTATTTTCAGGTACGGATTGGTTTTGTCGTGCAGAATTTTCCTCGGCTATGATTGGGATTGATTCTTTTTCTAAAATATATTGGTTTTCTTCATTCCCATGGGCATGCATCAGAAATAAATCGCCGGCCGAAATACTTAAATATCGAAAAAGTTGCTGTTTTAAATTTGGCAGACTTCGATAATCTATTGACTGGAGTCGGGAATTTGTCAGATTTTGGAGATTAAAAATTTCACGCAAGGTGACCATTTCATCCAGAAAAGCCGTGTGCGAACCACTCATATAATTGAAGCCGGTAAAGGCGAGTATATTATCAAGTACATCCCGGGGTGCACTCTTAATACGTACAATTTTTTTAAAATAATTAATTAATATTTTATAGTTCCTGTCAGGATCCGGTGGTATTTGAATGCGGGCGCTGTAAATTTCTTTTTCCAGTTTTTGGACACTATCGGGGCTTAATCGATAGTAGTGGAGCAATCGATTGGCCGAATCCTGTTGAACAAAGTCACATTTTAAATCCAAATCATCATAAAAGCGATCTGTCGGGACTGAAGTTTTGAACAAATCCTGATTGGTGGGATCCGTTCGAAAAGCGGATGTCAAATATTGTGCGTCCAGTAACATGACAATCGGTATCTCGCCAATCAGAACAATCCCTTCCAATTTGTGTTTTTTTTGCCTGTATAAGTCCTGAATGACTTCTTTCAGTTGTTCCGGATATGACCAATTTGCAATGAGAATGTAGGTGGCTAATCCATCATTTTCGATGGATTTGCGATATTTAAGGAGCCATGAACTGGTGTTTACAAAGGTCGTACTATCGACAAAAATTGCAAATGAACTTGCGCCAGCAATCGTCGGCGGTTCGGTGATAATCGGAATTTTGGGAAATTCCCTGCCAAATACCAGCGGAGATCTGATGATAGCAGGAAGCAAAAATAAAAATAGTATATAAGCTTTAAAATTATTCATTTTGATAATGCAAAATTTAAAAAGTAAAACTTTCTTCTGCTTAATGACACGCCATGCCGTGAGTACATAAGTGAACTTACAAATTCACATTTAAAGCTGGAATTTTTCAAAATTTGCAATATTTGTACCAGTAAGATGCTCCTGTATTAAAAATCTATTGGATTTGCTACTTCTTTTTTCGACCTTTGGTAACCGACTTTTTTAAAAATTATTAGAAAAATTATAGCTTTTTGGGATATTTTATAAATATTCAACTTTGAATATATTTCGAATTGGTTGATTCATTTTGTTGTTGACTTTTAATTTATGAATGCTTAAATTATTTTTAGTAATTGTTTTTATATGTATCCTAAAATGATGTTGATTGAGGCATCCTTTCGCTTCTATCTTAAGGAGGAAAAAGATGTTACGGTTGGTCCGGATTATTTTTTTTGTCATCGCAATTCTGATGTTGAGGAGTCCTCAGCTTCATGCTATTGGTAAGCTTTATGGTCGCATCCCCTGGCTGGAAAATAGCCCGATTTACAACCTGGATATTAAAAATTTTCATATAAAAACGACGATAATTGATCAACTTGTTACCACAACGGTTGTTCAGGAATTTACGAATGATAGCTGGCGTCTTCTGGAAGGTGTTTTTGTCTATGAGCTGCCTGAGGATGCCAAAATTACATCCCTGGCGATCTGGAAACGTGGTGAAAAAATAGAATATAGCCTGAAAACCATCGAAGAAGCCACCGAGGTTTATGAGGAAATCGTCACCCGAAAAGATGATGTATTGTTTCCAGAGAATGAAAAAGCCAATATTTTTCGCTTACGGCTTTTTCCAGTGGATGCACAAGCTGATTGCAAAATTGAATTTTCCTATTTTCACCAACTTTTAAGTTCTGCCAGCAACCCGGTATATGTTTTTCCGATGGATATTGCCGGTTATACGGAAACGTTAATCCAGGAAGGCTCTCTGGAGATTAACCTGAGTTCCCAGTTTCGACTATATGATATCGATGCGCCGCTTGCGCAGGAAATAAACCAACAAGCTGTCAATAATTGGCAGATTCTGTATCAGAGCCAAAATGTCATTCTGGCGGAAAATTTTGTATTAAATTATAAAATCGATCGGCAGGGAGATTTCCTTAACCTATTGACCCATACCCCCTCGCCGGAAGAGCAGGAAGATAATTACTATGCCCTCTGGATAACTGCACCGAATTCATTTTTTATTGATACGATCACTGTTAAAGAAATTGCGTTTGTCGTCGATCATTCGGCCACGATGCGGGGGGCTCGGCTGAATCAGTTAAAAGACGCGCTGAAATTTTATATCGATGCGCTGGATTCCACCAGCCGGTTTAATATCATTGCTTTTAGTACGGATGCCAAACGTTTTCGTTCGACATTTGTGACGGCCAAAGCGAAAATGAAACAGGCAGCGAAAGATTTTATCACCCAGCTTTCGGCGGATGCACTCCGCAATATTGAAGCTGGATTAACTAATGCGCTGGACTTGAAATATACGGACTGGACCCGGCGCGCGATAATCTTTTTCACCGATGGAAAGCCCAATTTTGGCATTCAAGAACCAGCGGCAATTTTACAACGTGTGGCTGAAAAAAATAGTGCCGATGTGAGTATTTTTCCTGTTGGCATTGGTAATGAGGTGGATATTTCCTTCTTGAGAAGCCTGGCACTTCAGAACAAGGGATTTTCATATATTTTCGCTGATGATGACCAACTATTCACAAAACTCCAGACACTCTATCCTCAGGTTCAGGTGCCGGCATTGACCAATCTATCGCTTGATTATGGTACAATTCAGACGCTGGATATTTTTCCGCGTCAGGTGAATAATATGGTTTCAGATGTTCAGCAGCCGATTTTGGGGCGTTATATTGGTGAAGCTTCGGTTAATCTGAAATTAACCGGTTCAGTCAATCAAAAGCCGGTTTTACTCACACAAACAGCGGATTTTGTATCGAATAATAATTTTTTAATTGCACAACTCTGGGCAGCTAGTAAAATTGATTACTATAATAATTTGATTGAGCAATTTGGGAGTGTCCCGGACCTGGTTGACGCCATCGTAAACTTCAGTGAGCAGTATCGTATTCTAACCCCGTATACCGCTTTCTTTTTAATTAAGCCGGGCGCCGGAATTCCTTCGGATGTTCCTGAAGAAAATGTGATATCAATCCCCCGGACCTGTCAATTATCACAAAATTTCCCCAATCCATTTAATCCGCATACGACCATTGGTTATTCAATAGCCGGTCAAAAACGTCATGTTAAATTATTAATTTATGACACGCAGGGGAAAATAGTCACGACGCTGGTTAATGAGGAACAAGCCCCTGGTGAATATCAAATGACCTGGTCCGGGAATAATTTAGCTGGTCTTCCGGTGCAATCGGGACTCTATTTTTATCGGTTGGAAGTTGATGGTTTTACACTTCATAAGAAAATGATTTTATTGAAATAAACTGTTGTTAAATTGTCATCAATTAATATGAATTGTAACAGGTTCATCCCATGAATTCGAAAGATCTCAATTTAATTATCGATGGATGGGAATTTAATCCACGGGAAATTTCCGTCCGAAAAATTTATGGTGACGATGGTCGTTTGAAACTTCAACTCCGTCTTGATCTGGGCGTATTACAGATGGAACCCAATGGTCGTCCGGATGGGACCCGGCCTTTTGGTTATGAATCCTTATTGGAATATTATAAAAACCTTCTGAAGGATTATATCCAGGAACATCATACTGACGAAGGATTTATACTTGATAGTAATGATTGTGCCGCTTTACAACGCGAAGCGATGCAATATTATCACCGTTATTTAACAAATTTTCAACTGAAAGAATATGTTCATGTACAACGCGATACGAATCGAAATTTAGAGGTTATGGACCTGGTAAAACGGTATGCCAGCAATCGAAATGACATTAATCTATTAGAACAGTATCGACCCTATCTCATCATGATGTTTACCCGGGCAACTGCCAACATACATCTAACGGAAAAAAATTATAATCAGGCCCTGGCCGATATTTTAGAGGGAATTCAAAAAATTGAAGATTTCTTTTTTGAGTATGATCAGGGGCAGCAACTGGAATATTCTCCTGAACTTAAATTTTTACGAGTCTGGCTACGGGAAGTTGAAGCCGAACGCCCGTTAACGCTTACCGAACAGCTTGAAAAGGAGATGGAACGGGCAATTGCGTATGAAGAATATGAACAGGCGGCGTTAATTCGTGATAAATTAAACGATATATTAGGAAAATAATGCATGTCCATTCTTAAGCAGCGCACGATAAAATATCGACATCTGATTGTTATTCTCGTTATTACGGTTTCTTCCGCTGTATTTTCTGCTCCATCAAAACAGACCAGGCAGATAGTTCCGGGTGTGATTCACTCAATTATTTCAGATCCTGATTTTCCCCGGTCAATTCAAGTGCTGGAAATCGATTTATCCCGGGAAGATATTCAACTCACAACAATGAAGGCTCGCAATTTATTGAATGGCAACGAGCGAACCAGTGAGCAGGTCAAACGCTTCAGCCATCCAGAACTGAAAGTTGTCGCAGCTATAAATGCAGATTTTTATGGGGTCGGGGGTGTTCCGGTCGGCCTTCAAATTATTAATGGTATTCCGGTAAAAAGTCCTTCGCATCATTCAATTTTTGCCCTTACCATGAATAAGAAACCCGTAATTGAAAAAGTCAGTTTTTCAGGCGATTTAATTCTTTCACAAAATCAACATATTAAAATTGATGGTATCAATCGGGCGCGTTATACGGATGAAGTCATTCTTTATAATTCATTCTTTGGAAGTTCCACCAATACGAATATATGGGGAATCGAATTAACTTTTCAATTTATTGAACCATTTTCTTCAATGCATCAGATTCGCGCTTTTTTGCAGGATAAAAGATTTGGAGAAGGAAATCGAGCAATTCCTGCGCACAATGGCTGTGTTCTTTCTGTTCATGGCACACCGGCAACACAATTACAACGGTTGATTTCTGTCGGCGATACGGTTTCTATTTCTTTAGAATTTCCACCAGTTCAGGATGAACTGATTATGGCGGTGGGGGGAATTCCCCGAATTATCCGCGATGGAAGAATTTCTATTGAAACCGCTCAGGAAGGAATTCAGGAGAGCTTTGCGACAACACGACACCCGCGTACAGCGATTGGATATTCGCAGGATGAGCAAAAGTTATTTCTGATTACGGTTGATGGACGGCAACCCGATCATAGTCTGGGGATGAGTTTGCAGGAATTAGCTCAATTCATGCTGGAACTTGGTTGTTATCAGGCTTTAAATCTCGATGGTGGCGGCTCGACCACAATGGTCATTGGGGATCAGGTCTCAAATCGACCCTCAGATGGTACTGGTGAAAGAGCTGTGGCAAATTCGATTTTGGTTCTTCGTCGTATTAAATCCAAAAGCAAAAAATGAACATCACGTTTGGTAATATTGGCCAGTGAATAATGAGTGTCTGTTCACAGCGGCCTTTGAGTGGTCATTTTCGGACCGAATCTAATTGATGTTATCGCATAAAAACAGAAAACCCCGGCGGTATATTGCCGGGGTTTTTTGAATACTTTTAAAAAATTAATATTTTATTTTTGGCTTCTTAAAATGATTTACGCGCTTGTTCATAAATTATGCGCGTGCAAAAAGACGGCGAATAAAGAGTACCAACGGGATTAAGGCGATAAATCCAATAAAAATCATATTCTGATATTTCTGAACATCTTCCACGATAAAGGAAATACTTCTACCAAAGAAATAGGCCATAACGCCCCATAAAATTGCCCAGAGGGTACATCCAACCAGGGAAACAATCAAAAAACGAAAAATACCCATTCGTGTCATCCCGCAAAAAACGCCTGTTGGTAAACGAAGACCATAGAAAAATTTGGTCATCAAAATACTGACTATGCCGAAGCGGCGAAAAAAATTCTGTACACGTGGTAAATATTTTCTCATCGTCGGAATTCGCTGAAGCAGATAATCAACTTTCCAGGTGCCAAGAAAATAGGCAAATAAATCCGCTGCAAAAGCACCAAATGCGGCGGCCGTTACTACCCATTCAAATCGCATTTCGCCCTGTGTTGCTAAAATACTGGCAAAAATTAATATTAATTCTCCTTCAAAAAATATTCCGATGATAATCGCTAAATAACGATATTGACTTAAAAACAATTCTAGCGAACTTTCCATATACACATCTCCATCTCAATAATTAAAACAATTCTAGTCGCCGGTTGTTCGACGTCTCAGATTGATGCCAGACAGTTTTTTAAATGAGAGATGGTGGTCCTCCATATAATTTTCAATGAATCCTGATACTTTAATATGTTAATCATTTATCGGCTAATATCATTAAAATATCAATAACGAAACGTGTTGCCTATCAATTTTCTGATAATATTAATTAAAAATTCTGCTGCGTAATGAAATCATTCTGTTCATTAATTATTTAATTTTTGATTAAGACTTTTCGCAAGTTGACTTAACCGTTCGTAACTTTGATATTCTCTTTCTGTTCTGTGGAGCGGGTGGATGGAATTATTCGTTAAAAGTGGATCAACATCTGGTGGAAATTGGTAATGTTGAACCACTTTCTCCCAATCCCGTGTTCCAGGGATCGGCGAGTAAGAAGAAAGTCGAATTTTCACCCCCAACTGGTGTACAAAATTAATGCTCTCTTCCACCTCTAGAAAGGCCTGGAAGGGTAACCCCATTAAAATATAGACATCCAGATCCGGGGCGGCAAATCCCGCATCGGTTAAAATTTCAACTGCCTGGATAAGATCATCATTCGTAACTTTGTTCCCCATTTCACGTTGTCGTTGGGGATTTGAACTTTCAAAGCTTAAACGAACTGTTTTAAATCCGGTTTGCCATAATAAACTGGCAATTTCGCGTGTTATTTTACCGGGTTGAATCCCATTCGGTAAATGAAAATTGGCATCAAACTGATTGGTCTGAATTAATTTCAGCAACTGTAAAAAATGTTTTTCTGCATTAATTAATAGTGCATCATCCCAGAACACAAAATTACGTATTTGAAATTTATCATAATAATAGCGCATCTCGTTCATGACTTTCAGCGGATTCCGTTGTTCGAAAACTGGCGCCAGCAAATGGGAAGCACAAAAGGAACAACGATATGGACACCCGCGCGAAGTCAGGATGGGTACGGCTGCCAGATGTTCATAAAGCTCATACATGGGATAAGGAAAATCATCCAGACGCTGCGGAAACTGACTCAAATCAGGTGAATTGCCGGTCAGTTCCGAAACCAGTTTAAGCGCAGCCATTTCTCCTGGTCCCGATACCACGTAATCTGCCCCTGAATATTTTCGGGCATGCGACCCACATAAAGAAGCATAAATCCCGCCAAGAATCACAGGAACTGTTGGCCAGGCCGATTTTAGCAGGTGAATCGCATGAAAAACGCCGGGGTACCAATAAGTCATCCCGGAAGTCACCAAAATAACATCCGGTGGTGTTACTTTTTTTAATTCGTCTTTAAATATTGGCTCTGGTAAACCATAACGACCATAATAGCGATGAATTTTACCCAGAATTTCAGGTTTTGGAATTATTTCGCGGAAGAATTTACCCACCCCATACGGTTTATTCTTCGGCAAAGATTCGGGCGGAATCTTTTTGAGTGCCGGATGAAAGCGATCTAAACAATCGATCAGTTCAATATGATAGCCATATTGATTTAAGATGCTCCCAACACTTAATAATCCAACTGGTTTTAACCAAAAATCAAAAGCTGCAAAATCGTATATCCAGGGATTAATTAGTAAAACATGGTTATTTATCATGAAATTTTCATTGAAGAATATTTTCCCCAAGAAATACTCTTCTTGAATGCCCCTATAATACCTGCATTAATGCCGATTTGCTGAAAAAATTTTAAAGACACGAATAATATTAACCAGATGAATGAATTTAAGGTTCCATTTGAATATAGCGTTCAACATCGTCAACCGTCTGAAACAGACGATGACCCGGTGCTTCAGAAAGAATATCGACCACAGATCGTTTTGGACGTGTTATTGATGATAATTCAACCAATGGGAAAAGAATAATCACTTCAATCATCTCCTCCGCAGGTATTTGCGGAACAGTGAGTTCAATCTTCCCGCCCATATGGACTTTTGTGGTCATCTTCAATGCCGTTTGCATACAAATTCCTTGCTTGATAAGAAAATTATAATAATTTTTTGTATCCGCTCAAAAAAGGAGGGGAATTTAAGATGCAAAGCGCATAGAGCATGGCGCATAGCGAAAACCAATATTGCTATGCCCTCTGCTCCATGCGCTATGCTTAAAAATCAATTTATTTGAAAAACTAATTTTTAATCTACCAACACATTTTGAGCGGATACAATTTTTTGATACTGGACGGCAATTATGAACCCAGGTTCATAATAATTCTCGCCCACGATATGTGTTTATTCGTCTGCATTTGCTATACTCCATCATCAAAATAATCATCTTCTTGCTTTCGGTCAAGTTCTTTTTCATGATATAACGATGCGTTTATGCTAAAAAGATTATTTTAGTCATTCTGAACAAAGGGAAGCGGGGTGAAGAATCTATATTTTTTAACAACTTATGAGATTTTTCACTTCGCTCGGAATGACAGGTACTATTTTGATAAAGTGAATTCTTAAATATTTTAAAAAAGGATGATCGGAAAAAACAAATATCAGACACGTTCCTGAAAATGACTAACGACCACACTCAACGCAATTGAAAGCAGCTTCGCACGGGCGTTGTCAGAACGGGACGGGATTAAAACCGGCACTTGCGCCCCAAGACAGGTGTGCGCGAGGGGCAAATTGGCGAAATATGTCGTTCCTTTGGCCATCATATTGGCGGATTCAATATTGGGACAGAGTAAAATATCCGCCAGGCCGGCAACGGGTGAATCAATTCCCTTTTCCTGCGCTGCACGTTGAGAAATGGCGTTATCGAGCGCCAGCGGTCCATCGACCACGCAACCCGTGATTTGGCCGCGCCGGTTCATTTGCGTTAAAATGGCCGCATCCAGCGTAGATGGCAGATCGGGATTGACCACCTCAACGGCGGAGAGAACCGCAACCTTTGGCAGGGAGTTTCCCAGCGCATGGGCGACAACGACTGCATTTTCAATCAGTTGCGCTTTTTGCTTCAAATCCGGCGCGAGGTTGATACCCCCATCGGTAATCATAATTAACTGGTTATCCGGACGGACTGGAAATTCAAACATAAAAACATCGCTCATTAATTGCTGGGTCCGTAATCCTTTTTCTTTATCCAGAACAGCTTTTAAGAGTGTGGCGGTTTTTATTTTGCCTTTCATTAAAATTCCGGCATGTTTTTCACGAATCAGCTCGATCGCCCGGTAAGCCGTTTCAGTTTCATTCGTGGTGGAAATGATTTCAAATTTATTGTTGGCACTGCCAGGGAGCGATTCCAGGGTTGATCGAATCTCTCGCTCATCCCCAACCAGAATACCATTTGCCAGACCAAGCTGTTGTGCTTCTGTAAGCGCAGCCAGGGCTTCGGGATCGTTCCCGGCTGCCAGTGCAACCTGGACGGGTTTGCCCCGTTCACGACTGATCTTTTGGGCTTCCGCTAAAAGTTGTTCAAAATTTTTAATCATTTTTAGCTCCATTTAATTGATTTTCCCTGCAAAAAAGCATCACGATTCGCTATAAAATATTTTTCAGCGAGTCGTTCTTTTATACTGGCGAACCAGAGTTCGTCATCAAAATTCAGGAATTGAGCTACTGCACCTAATAAAATGACATTTAAGAAACGTTGATTGCCAGCCTTTTCAGCTAGTTGGGCGCCATCGATTTCAAAATAGCGAAATCCTTTTTGTGTAATCCGATTTTCAATATCCTCTGGATATGGAATATCGGTTGAAAAAACAGTGGTGGGGATTATTTTTTGATTATTGACAAGAATTTTCGCTTCCGGCGCCAGAAATTCAAAATAGCGCAGGGATTCTAACCGCTCAAAAGCCAATAAAAATTTTGCTGTACCTTTTGAAATCAGCGGGGAGTGAACCTGGGCGCCAAATCGTACATGGCTGACGACACTCCCGCCGCGTTGCGCCATGCCATGAACTTCACTTTTTTTAACATCGAGATTCGCTTTCAAGGCCGTCATTGCCAGAATGTCGCTGGCCACCAGCACTCCCTGGCCGCCGACACCGGCTAAAATGACATTGGTTACTGAATTTTGGGATTCCATCTGTCCTCCCGAGTTTAAATTCAATTTTGAACTCATCCCCTTGGCTGTTTTTGCTTAATATAAAAAAACGAAACAATCTCTTTAAAAACAAAAAGTTAATCCCCCTCTCTTCTCAAGAGAGAGGGTAGGGGGTGAGCTATATTTTTATTATTTCAACCATTCAATTACTTTTGCAGCGACTTGTGCACCCGTAAAACCAAATTTTTCTGCCAGAATTTGATACGGTGCGGAACTGCCAAATCGATCCAGGCCAATAACTAATCCATCTTTCCCGACAATATTTGCCCAGATGATGGAAACGCCAGCCTCGACTGCCACCAATTTTGCACCAGTCGGCGGAATAATTGAATTTTGATATTCGATTGGCTGTTTTTTAAATAAGGTGAGCGATGGCATTGAAACAATACGGACTGCATACCCTTTTTCTTTGAGAAGTTTTCCGGCATCGATGACGACGCCTAATTCCGATCCACTGCCAATCAGGACGATTTGGGGATTTTTGACATCTTCGATGACAAAACAGCCACGCGCCATGTCTTCCGATTTAAAAGTGTCTTTTTTATGAACCACCGGGACCTTCTGCCGGGTGAGACAAAGGGCTGTCGGGCCGTTTCGATGTTTTAAGGCAAAAATCCAGGCCGCAGCGGTTTCCAGATTATCGGCGGGACGGAAAACAGTCAGGTTTGGAATGACCTGAAGTGCAGCGAGATGTTCGACCGGTTGGTGCGTCGGGCCGTCTTCTCCCACAAAAATGCTGTCATGGGTGAAGATATAAACAACTTGCAGCCCCATTAAAGCAGCCAATCGAACAGTCGGCCGCATATAATCTGAAAAAACCATGAAGGTGCCACCATAGGGAATAATTCCACCATACAGCGCCAGTCCATTGAGGATGGCTCCCATGGCATGTTCCCGAACACCAAAATGGAAATTACGACCCAGAAAGTTATCATGATTAATATCCGTCGCATTTTTGATGTGCGTATTATTGGAAGGGGCCAGATCGGCCGAACCGCCGCAGAGGGAGGGAACCAGTTCCGCAATTTTCTGAAGCGCCTTGCCGGAAAGCGCACGAGTTGCGGCCGCATCGGTTCCAACCGCATTCATGATGGCCTCTTCAAATCCGGCTGGAAGGGCTTTATCCTGCATTTTTTGCCAGCGATCAAATTTTTCGGGATTTTCCTGCTGCCATTTTTGAAATTTTGCCGTCCAGGTGTTATAACTGGCCTTTTTTGATTCAATCAGTAGCGATAAATAATTTTTCACTTTTTCCGGGATATAAAATTTCTCTTCGGGCCAGCCAATTTTTTGCTTAAATCGTGCAATTTCTTCATCCCCAAGCGGGGCGCCATGGGCTTCATGGCTTCCCTCCATCGTCGGACTCCCTTTGGCGATTTCGGTGCGTGCCAAAATTAAAGTCGGCTTTTGAGTTTCAGCGATTCCTGCCTGAATCGCTTTGGCAATGGCCTCATGATCATGCCCATCAATGGCGATGGTTTGCCAGCCGTAGGCCGCAAAACGCTTCGCCACATCTTCGGTAAAAGCCAGTGTCGTGTTACCTTCGATTGAGATGTGGTTGTTATCGTAAAGATAAATAATATTCCCCAGCTTTAAATGTCCTGCCAAAGAAGCTGCTTCTGACGCAACACCCTCCATTAGATCACCATCACTGACAATGGCGAATATATGATGATTGAGTATTTCATTCCCAGGCGAATTGAATCGGGCTTGCATCATCTTTTGGGCAATCGCCATACCCACGCCATTGGAAAATCCCTGTCCTAGCGGGCCGGTTGATGTTTCGACGCCGGGTGTCAGACCATACTCTGGATGACCAGGGGTTTTGCTTTCCCACTGACGGAAATTTTTTAATTCTTCCAAAGGCAGATCATAACCAAAAAGATGCAAGAGCGAATATAGTAACATGGATCCATGTCCGGCAGATAAAAGAAAACGATCCCGATTTGGCCAGGCCGGTTGAGTTGGATTAAAATTTAAAAATTGACTCCAGAGCACAAAAGCGACATCGGCCATGCCCATGGGCATTCCCGGATGACCCGATTTTGCTTTTTGTACGCCTTCAATCGCCAGCATTTTAATTGTATTCACACATAATTGAGCCAGTTCGCGATCAGGTTGAAGCGCCTTCATTCTCGGTTTTCTCCTTCATATTAATATTTTGGGTGATATTTTATTTTCAAATTTAGAAAAATAATTGCGTATAATGGGCAGCCCCAATGAGGGCCGCATCCTGATTTAAGATTATTTTAACTGGAAAATTTTTTAAAACATTCACAAAACGGCCTTTATTTAAAAAAGAATCCATGAAAAAATTTTCTTTAAACTTTTGTAAAATTTTGGGTGCAATGCCGCCGCCAATAAAAACACCGCGTGTGGACATCACTTTTAATGCCAGATTGCCAGCTTCAGCGCCGTACGCACTGATAAAGATATTCAAAGTTTCCTCACAAATCGGATTGGTGCCAGCCATCCCCAATTCGGTAATCACCGCATTGGGATCTTCATTTTGAAATCGAGCCGAAAGGGAGGCTGGCTCCTGATAATTGCGATATTTTTTGACAAATTCGTAAATATTGGAAATCCCCATACCGGAGACGACCCGTTCATAACTCACATGTCCCAATTTATTCCCCAAAAATTTGAGTAATTCCATCTCCACCTCATTTCGGGGCGCAAAATCCACATGCCCTCCTTCTGAAGCTATCGCCTGATAATGGCCTTTGTTCCACACCAGAAATGCTTCACCTAATCCTGTGCCGGCAGCCAGAACAGCAATGTTTCCGTTTTCTATCGGATTGCCTGGATTAAGTGTTTCCAGGTCTTTATCTTTCAATAATAAAATTCCATACGACATACTTTCGAGGTCATTTAACAGCTTTACCTGTTTTGTATTCAAAATTTCTTTAAGTCTCGATTCCTCAATTTGCCAACCCAGATTTGAAATACTGGCCACTCCATTTAAAATTGGACCGGCGACACCAAAACTGGCTTTGTTGATGGATAGTTTTTGATGTTGTGATAAAAAATCTTTGAGTAAATCATAAAAATTTTGATAATTTCGACTTGAAAGACTTTGTTTAATGAGGGGAGTATCGAATCCGGCATCCTCTTCAAATACAGCCAGAATCGCTTTGGTTCCACCTAAATCGCCAGCCAGTATCATTTTTTACCTTTCTGAAAGAATCGAATCTAAAATTGGATATATGAAAAGATTGTTATTGAAAACATTGCTTTTGCTGATCACCCATTAAATTAAAAAAAATATTGGACAAAATCAATTGTTTTATGTCGTCCTGTCCTTGAAATTGCTCCAAAAATTTGCTATCTTTTATCACCTGTCGAAAAAATATTGTAGTCGAATCTAAATTACAGGCTTTTTCTTAATGATATAATTCAACAGAACCATTCAATTGGACCTAAAGGAGGAGAAAAAAACCAGATGCGTTCTTTTATCTTAATCTGTATTTTTATGATGCTCATTTTTTCACTGTCATCTGGTCAGCCAGTGGGAGAAAATTTTTTTCCGTATCAAACATACCAAAAAGTACTTTCAAATGGATTGAAAGTCATCGTTATCCCGATGCAAAATCCAGGACTGGTGGCCTATTACAGCATCGTGCGTACCGGCAGTCGGGATGAGTATGCGCCCGGACACTCTGGTTTTGCTCATTTTTTTGAACACATGATGTTTCGCGGCACGAAAAAGTATCCGGGGCCGGTTTATGATCGGATAATGACCGAAATGGGGGCGAATGCCAACGCTTTTACATCAAGTGATCTCACCTGTTTCCATATTGTGCATGCGAAAGACCATCTGGATCAGGTGATGGAGTTAGAATCAGATCGGTTTCAAAATCTGGATTATGAAGTCGCCGATTTTAAGACCGAAGCCGGCGCGGTGCTGGGCGAATATTTGAAGGGTTTGTCGAGTCCGTGGTCACTTTTAAGAGAAAAATTGATGGAAACGGCGTTCACGACTCACACCTATCGGCATACGACCATCGGTTTTCGGCAGGATGTGGAAGCCATGCCCACGATGTACGATTATAGCCGTTCTTTTTTTAAAAGCTATTATCGGCCGGAAAATGTCATTCTGTTATTAGTTGGTGATTTAAATCCCGATGAAACCTTTACAAAGGTTCAGCAATACTATGGCAATTGGCAACCTGGTTATGTGCCACCCGCCATCCAGCCGGAACCTGCGCAAACTGCCGAGCGAAGTGCTGAATTAACATTTTCGGGGAAGACTTTGCCTATCATGACTATTGCATATAAAGCGCCGGCATTTAATCCAATGGATAAAGCGGTAGCTGCTTCGTATTTGTTGGGCGCGCTACTTTTTGGTGAAAATAGTGAAATTTATAAAAAATTGGTCATTCGTGAGCAATCGGTACAGTTTATTCAGGCCAATTTTTTCGCGAATCGCGATCCCGGGCTATTTCAGATCAGTATGATGATTAAAAATGAAAATGATATTCCGCTGATTAAAGGTGAAATAGATCGAACAATTCAACAGGCGCAAACTGAACCCATTGCGCTGGAAAAGTTGAAAAATCAGCAACGCCGGATTCGCTATGCTTTTCTGATGGAACTGGATACAGCGCAGAAAACTGCCAGCCGGCTGGTTTCTTTTCTGGCATTAACAGGTGAGTTAGAATCGGTAGATGAGTTTTTTGCTACCTGCGATGCCGTTACTCCTGAAGACCTGCAAGCCGCTGCGCAGAAATTTTTAGTGCCGGAAAAACGGACGGTGATTTCCTTGAAAGGAGGGAATAACTTATGAAAAATTTTATTGTGCTGGGAATGATATGGTGCATTTGCTTGGTGGGTGTTAATTGCCAGATTAAACCAGGCGTCAAAGTTGTTCAGCTACCCATTCCGGAAGACCCGACCATCTCTTTTCGAATCTGGTTCAAGGTTGGCGCACAGAATGATCCAGCCGGAAAAGCTGGCCTGGCGAATCTCACCGCCAGAATGTTAACCGAAGCTTCAACGAATGTGAATAGCTACGAAGTCGTCCTGGATAAGCTTTACCCGATGGCGGCATCAATCGGTTCGCAGGTAGATAAAGAGATGACCATCATTCTTGGTCGAATCCATCGGGATAATCTGAAAGAATATTATCAACTTTTATATGATGCGATTTTCGAACCCGCTTTTAAAGTGGAAGATTTAAATCGATTGAAAAGCGAAATTTTAAATAATTTAAAAAGAAGTTTGCGGTATTCCAATGATGAAGAACTGGGGAAAGAAGCGCTTTATCAGTTTATTTTTCAAAAATCCAATTATGAAGCCCCTGTTATGGGACTGATTGAAAGTGTGGAATCCATTACCGTTGAAGATATTCAGGCCTTTTATAAAAAATATTATACGAAGGACAACGTTATCATTGGAATTGGGGGTGGCTATCCGCTGGAACTGGTTGGCGAGATGAAAGACGATTTTGAAAAACTACCGGCTGGCGCGCCTGTCGCACCGGATTTACCGGTGGTTGAGCCAATTCAGGGGCTGCAGGTGTTGCTCGTGGAAAAAGAGACTGAATCAACTGCCATCAGCATGGGCTTTCCGATTAATGTCCTGCGCGGGAGTCGGGATTATTATGCGCTCTGGCTGGCGAATTCCTGGTTTGGCGAACATCGCAATTCGTCCAGTCATCTGTATCAGGTGATTCGCGAAGATCGGGGATTGAATTATGGGGATTATTCCTATATCGAGCATTTTCCCCAGGGTGGATATCGTCAATTCCCGCCACCAAATGTAGCCCGACGACAACAGCTCTTTGAAATCTGGATTCGCCCGGTTCAAAATCAGGTGCGTCATTTTACGCTGCGGGCTGCTATTCGTGAACTTCAGCATCTGGTGGAAAAAGGATTGACTACCGATCAGTTTGAACTTACCAAAAAATTCCTGAAAAATTATTGGCTAAATTATGCCCCGACCACCGATTATCGGTTGGGTTATTATCTGGATGATATTTTTTATGGCGTGGCGACGCATCATCTGGAACAATTTCAAGCAGAAATTGAAAGTTTAACTTTGGAAGAGGTGAATCAGGCCATCAAACGACATCTTCAATTCCAGAACCTGAAGATTGCGCTGGTGACAAAAGCGGTGGCTGGTTTTAAAGATGATTTAGTACAAAATAGAATCAGTCCCATTGAATATCGCTCCCCCAAACCTGATGCGGTTATTAAAGAAGATAAAATAATTTCAACCTATAAATTAAAAATATCTCCTGAAAATGTGCATATCAGAAATGTAGAAGAGATGTTTAACAAAAAGTTCGAATAGATTTAATGTTTTTTGTCTATCATCGGCGCCATTGCGCAAAAATAATAATAAATTCAGTTCCCGTCGTAAAAAGGTGAAATTATCTCCTTGATATTTGCCTGAATTATGCTTAAATTACTTACGAATATTAACTAATTGCTAAAATTTAATTTACGACGGGATCTGATCTGGAGATGGAATTATTAACTCTCTTCTTATTGGCGTGTGGTCTGGCAATGGATGCTTTTGCTGTTTCGATAACAAGTGGATTATCGATTAACCAGTTGAAATTTGAACATGCATTTAAAATTGCTTTTGCTTTTGGGCTTTTTCAGGCAATCATGCCTGTCATCGGATGGCTGATCGGGCTTGGTTTACGGGATTGGCTGATGGCTATCGATCACTGGATTGCATTTGGAACCTTAAGTTTTATTGGTGGCCGGATGATCTATGAAGCAACCCGGGGTGGTTGTACGATTAAAGTCATTGATGCCCTGGATTTAAAAGTTCTCTTCTTTTTATCGGTGGCGACCAGTATCGACGCTTTGATTGTTGGCGTTGGCTTTGCTTTTTTACAAATTCTAATTACCTGTTCGGTCATCATCATCGGATTGATTACTTTTGTCATTTCATTTCTGGGCGTTTTTCTGGGCCATCGGTTTGGCTGCCTATTTAAAGATAAAGCTGAAATCGTTGGTGGACTGGTTCTCATTGTTATTGGTACTAAAATTTTAATTGAACATTTAATGGGAATGGCCTGACAATCTGATATCTGCTTTTGTATTACGATATTTTAACTATTTACCTTAATATAAATAATTTATTAGGAGGAAAAATGAAAAAAGTAATTTTTGCCCTTCTTGTCCTGTTTTTGTCGATAGCACCGCTTGTCGCCCAGGAATTGCCGGCAGGCGATGAAGCTTTGGAAACAAAAAAGTATGAACAGTATGAAAAACCCGAAGCCTGCAAGAGCTGCCATGTTGATATCTATCAACAATGGACCCAGGCAATGATGTCCCAGGCTTATACGCACCATTGGGACGAAATCGAATACTTTGAACTGGCGGTGGCGCATAGTCAGTTGGATCCGAAATATAAACCGGCTGCTGATGGCTGCAACGGTTGCCATACGCCGCTGGCCTTTCTGACGGGCAATGTTCCCCCACCGCGTCCCGAGAAAAATTCCCGCGCCAATGAAAGTGTGAGTTGTGAGGTTTGTCATACCGTCAAGCATTTTAAAGGGGATACGCCAGTCAATTTTAATTATATTTCCAGTCCTGGTCGTTTGAAATATGGTAATAAACCAGGAGTTGTTTCCCCCCATCATGATACCGAATTAAATCCATTTTTATCCACCGCTGAATTTTGTGGCACCTGTCATAACGAAAAAAATCCTTTTGGGATCTGGGTCAAATCAACCCAATTGGAATGGAAAGAAGGCCCATACGCAAAAGAAGGTGTCCCCTGCCATCGCTGCCACATGCCGCAGGCCAGAGACCGCAATGCCAAAATGGCCGAAGAAAGCATGGTTTCGCAGCATCTTTTTCATGGGGCACATGATCCCGGTAAAGTGGCGGGTGCCATTGAGCTTCGAATGCATCCGGAAGAGCGCGAACTCAGGTTTGATGATACTGTTGTACTGAAAGTTCAGTTATTTAATGGCAAAGCCGGTCATAAAATACCGACGGGTTCGGTGGAAGATCGGATTCTCTGGCTTCATGTCACCGCCACTGATGCTAACGGAAAGGAATATCACCTGCCAGTCGATAAAAAAGGCTTTGCGGGTGAAGAATATACCATTGCGGCGGATGTATTGGCCTATCAGGACATTGGAATTGCCCAGGGGAATCCCAATTTCCCGGGTTTACCGCGTGATGGCGTACCTGTCGGTGATCGTATCTTCCGAATGCCATACCTGGATCCAGAGGGTCGGATGACTATCATGCAATGGTTCACCAAAACGTTAGGGGTTGATTATCGCATTGGCCCGCGTGAAACCAAAATTGAGACTTTCACCTGGAAATTGCCGGCTGATATTCCGGTTGGCAAAATAACTTTCAAAGCCCAGCTTAATTATCAGAAATTGGTTAAACCGGTCGCCGATTATTTAAAAGTACCGGCCGATGAAAGCGAAATCGTTCCGGTAAATTTTGCAACCACCTGGATTGAAGTTTACGAATAAAAAAGTGAGGGAAAAAATGAGTGTAAAAAAATGGATGCTAATTTTGGTGGGATTGATTTTTATCCTGACCATTTTAATTCCAACTGATTCAAGTGCTGTGCCAGCTTTTGCCCGGCGCAATAAAATTTCCTGCTCCACCTGTCACGCCCCATTTCCGAAATTAAAACCTTATGGGGATGAATTTGCTGGCAGTGGATTTATTATTAAAGAAAATGAAAAAGAACGGGACTATATCACGGCAGGAGATGATTTACTCTGGTTAAATCGGGAATTCCCGCTTGCTGCGCGATTTGATGCTTATACAATTTATGATCAGGATAATCCGGTCGAGGCAGATTTACAAATTCCCTGGGGTTTGAAGCTCCTTTCCGGTGGTACTTTGTATAAAAATATCGGCTATTATTTTTACTTCTACATGTCGGAACGTGGGGAAATCGCCGGAATTGAAGATGCCTACATTCATTTTGATAATATTTTCGGCAGCCCAATCGATGTCATGGTTGGTCAATTTCAAACATCCGATCCGCTGATGAAACGGGAATTGCGCCTGACTTTTGAAGATTATGAACTTTACAAACCCAAAATTGGGATTTCGCAGACAAATTTGACCTATGACCGCGGTGTGATGCTGGTTTATGGCATTGAAAAAACCGGCACTGATCTGATTGGCATAATTGTAAACGGAAATGGAAAAGGTGAAGCTGGCAATGATAAGAAATTTGATAATGACAGTTTTAAAAATTTTGGTTTTCGATTGGCGCAGGGAATTGGGGATCACTTTTCCATTGGCGGTTTTGTTTATACCGGCCAGGAAAAATTGATGGGTGAAGATGAAATCAAAAATCAGGTAACTTACTGGGGACCCGATTTTAATGTAACCGCCGGACCAATCGAATTAACCGGCGAATATTTAGTGCGCAAAGATACGAATCCGTACTTCAAATTTCAGGATGAAGAAGTCGAAACACGCTGCATGATCGCAGAAATCGTCGTTTCACCCCAATTGGACCGTTCGCGATTTTATTTTACCGCCCTGTATAATAAAATCGATTCGGATTTGAATGTTTATGACTATCAAACTGCAACATTGAGTGGAACTTATCTGCTGTCCCGAAACCTTCGCTTTACGACCGAGTTTACCCGCGATCTGGAAAATGATGCCAATCGATTGGTGTTAGGATTGATAACTGCTTATTAATGGCTGCTGGCTATTGGCCTTTGGCTGATGGCTCCTGGCAACTGATTTTCTAATATGATAATATTATGAGGAAGGTATCAATGATTTATAAAATTTGATGACTCAGGAATATTGAATCATTTGCCTTCCTCTTTTTTTATTAACTGATGGAGTTATCGATGAAACGTCGTCATTTTTTACAAACGACCCTCGCGGCCGGCGCCGCTGCCGGGTTGAATTTAAATTGCGAGGGAGAAAAAAACGTGCAGATACCAAAGCGAAAATATAATGATCAGGTTCATCTCTCAATAATTGGATTTGGTGGAATCGTCGTTTGTGGAATGGAACAGACAGCAGCAAATCAAGTTGTGGCTGATTCGGTTCGGCGCGGCGTCAACTATTTTGATGTTGCCCCAACTTATTTCGACGGGGAAGCTGAGATCAAATTGGGAATTGCCTTAAAACCATTTCGAAAAGATGTTTTTCTCGCGTGCAAAACCACACAGCGGGATGCGGAAGGTGCCCATATCGAATTGGAACGCTCGCTGCAGCGATTACATACGGATTATTTTGATCTTTATCAGTTTCATGCCGTTACTACTCTTGAAGATGTCGAAAAGATATGGGCACCTGGTGGTGCCGCAGAAGTTTTTCTCAATGCGCGACAGCAGGGAAAAATTAAATATATCGGGCTTTCCGCACATTCAGAAAAAGCTGCCCTGGCGATGTTCGAAAAAATAAAGTTTGATTCCATTCTTTTTCCGATAAATTTTGTCTGCTATTCACAGGGGAATTTTGGTCCGCCAGTCATTAAGAAAGCAAAGGAAAATGGAATTGCACTACTGGCTTTAAAAGCGATGGCCTTTTCGAAAAAAACCGATGAATCGAAGGCAAAATATCCCAAATGCTGGTACAAACCAGTCGATGAGGAGACGCTGGCGCGGAAAGCACTGCAATTCACCCTCTCTCAAGGCGTGACCGCAATGGTTCCGCCAGGTGATGAACGGCTCTATGAAATGGCATTAAAATTAGCTCCAATACTTGATACGATGAGTGATGCTGAACGTCAGGAATTATTAGCCAGTGCTGCAGGTGTGGAACCAATTTTCAGAACAGTTTGAGAAGCGGTTTTTGGACAAAGAGGGCAGAGAGAGCGGAGAGAAAAATTTTTTCTCTCCGACCTCTTTTCTCTCTTTGTTTTATTTTTTATGAATTTTTGTGCTTAATTTAACTTTTGGAGTTGAAAATGATTTCTGTTGCCAATCCGGCACGTTATGAAAAGATGCGCTATAATCGCTGTGGCAGGAGTGGTCTTAAATTACCTGTCATTTCATTGGGATTGTGGCATAATTTCGGGGATGTGGATGTTTTGGAAAATTGTCGGAAAATGATTTTTCGGGCTTTTGACCTGGGAATTACCCATTTTGACCTGGCAAATAATTATGGTCCGTCTCCTGGTTCGGCTGAATCCAACTTTGGTAAAATTTTAAAAGAAGATCTTTGGCATTACCGGGATGAAATGATTATTTCCACCAAAGCCGGTTATTATATGTGGCCCGGCCCCTATGGTGAGTGGGGTTCCCGAAAATATTTGCTCTCCAGCCTGGACCAAAGTCTGAAGCGGATGCAACTGGATTATGTGGATATTTTTTATCATCATCGCCCGGATCCAGAGACGCCGCTGGAAGAAACGATGGGAGCGCTGGCCCAGGCCGTTCAACAGGGAAAAGCTTTATATGTAGGCGTTTCAAACTACAATCCGGAACAGACCCGTCAGGCTGCCAAACTTTTGAAAGAAATGGGTGTCGCCTGCCTGATCCACCAACCAGTCTATAATATGTTCAATCGGTGGGTGGAGGACGAGTTAATATCAACACTGGATGAGCTGGGAATTGGCTGTATTGCATTTTCTCCCCTGGCCCAGGGATTGTTGACGAATAGATATTTAGCTGGTATTCCCGAAGACTCCCGCGCTGCCAAACCACACGGTTTTTTAAAATCAGACCAGATTACTGAAGATAAGCTGGCGAAAATTCAGGCATTGAACGAATTGGCAAAAAAACGCGGTCAATCGCTGGCACAAATGGCGCTGATCTGGGTTTTAAGACATAAAACCGTAACTTCAGTATTGATTGGCGCCAGTAAAGTCAGTCAAATTGAGGAAAATGTTAAAATTTTTGAAAATCTTGTTTTATCAACGGATGAATTAATAGCGATTGAACAGATTCTGAGGGCTTAATTTTTTAATTTTCATAATGTTAGAACACATCATACTGGAAACAGGGATCCCCAAAAACCACAGATTTTAAAGATTAAATGAGTAAAAAAGCGCAGGATAATTTTACCATTCACTAACAAATTGACATTCTTTATAAGAAAGCAAAGCATCTAACGGGGAATAATATTTCATTGATATTCCTTTATAAAAATTTTCTATTCTGAAGATTTCACGGCAGAAAATTATTCGTCGATAATCAATTGTGAAATTAAAAGGAACTTCTTTATTCCTTGTGTATTAGAATTACAAGGTGAAAACGACACTTTCAAAAAATATTCCACTAAAGTATTAATTTCAATTTTGCTCCGGAATTTTTATTAATATTATATGATATTGAAGTAGATAAAGATGGTTAGAAAAGTTACGATTTTAGACCTTCAAGAAAAGAAGAATGGCCAGCACCCCATTACAATGGTGACTGCATACGACTTTCCCGGCGCTTTATTGGCCGATGAAGCGGGTGTCGATATGATTTTGGTTGGCGATTCGCTGGCAATGACCGTGCTGGGTCATTCCAGTACAACAAATGTGACCATGGCCGAAATGCTTCATCATTGTAAAGCTGTTTCAAGGGGGGCAAAACGCCCTTTTTTAATTGGCGATATGCCCTTTTTATCTTATCAAATCAGTGCTCAGCGAGCGGTTCGTAATGCCGGTCGCTTTATTAAAGAAGGAAATATGGATGCGATTAAGCTGGAAGGTGGCCATGAAGTTCTCAAAAGTGTTCAGGCGATATGTCAGGCGGGCATTCCTGTCATGGGGCATCTGGGATTGACACCACAGACGGCAACAAAGCTGGGGGGGTATCGGGTACAGGCCCATACTGGTGTGACTGCAAAAAAATTGTATGATGAAGCACTTGCACTTGAAGCGGCTGGCTGCTTTTCAATTGTTCTGGAAGCGGTTCCGGCACCTGTTGCCCGTATTATTAGCCAGAAATTGACAATTCCAACGATTGGAATTGGCGCTGGTAATGAATGCGATGGGCAGGTATTGGTCTTTCATGATATGTTGGGTTTATTTGATCAATTTAAGCCCAAATTTGTGAAACAATTTGCCAATTTAAAACCACTGATTTTGGCGGCTATTAAAACTTATTGCCAGGAAGTTGAAGCAAGAACATTTCCGGCACAGGAACATACTTACAAAATAGATCAGACGGAATTTGATAAATTTTTAGCCGAATTGAAGTAAATTGATAGGATTTGACACTTTGATCCGGCATAAAGTGAATGATTTAAATCCGTTTTACGCATTACGTATCAATTTGGAATAATTATATGCAAGTATTTTCAGAAATAGTGGATATTCGTCAGGCAAGATGGAAAGAACCTTCGACGCGGTGGGGACTGGTTCCAACAATGGGATTTCTCCATGAGGGGCACCTGAACCTGGTTCGAAGGGCGAGGAATGAAAATGACCGGGTAGGTGTAAGTATTTTTGTGAATCCAATTCAATTTAATGATACGAAAGACCTGGATCATTATCCACGAGATTTACCACGGGATTTGGCATTATTGGAAAAGGAAGGTGTTGATCTGGTTTGGACACCCACTCCCGAACAGGTTTATCCTGAAAATTTTCAGACCTATATTACAGTGGAAAAAATATCGCAACCATTGGAGGGCAAAGCCCGGCCGGGTCATTTTCGCGGTGTAACGACCGTCGTCGCCAAATTATTCAATATTTTTCAACCAGATCGTGCTTATTTTGGCCAGAAAGATGCGCAACAGGTGGCAGTTATTAAACAGATGATTGAAGATTTAAATTTTAATCTGGAAATTATCATTTGCCCAACTGTTCGGGAAAGTGATGGTTTGGCCATGAGTTCCCGGAATGCACGATTATCGCCGCAGGGGCGAGTGGATGCAACCTGGTTGTATCGCGCCCTTTCAAATGCGCGAACTGCATTTGAACAGGGAATTCGGGATGCTCAAAAATTAAAAGGTATTATTTTAAAAACACTGCAGGAAAAAAATATCCGGGTCGACTATATCAGTATCACTAATCCAGTCACCCTGCAGGAACTGGAGATAATTCAACAAGAAGCACTCGTATCGCTGGCTGCTTTTGTCGATGAGGTGCGGTTGATTGATAATATGATCATTGGTTAATTTTCTTAAAAAGGGATTTAATAAAATTATGCGTTGGGTATTACGTTCTAAAATTCATCAGGCGACGGTCACGGCTGCGGATGTAAATTATGTCGGCAGTATTACCATCGATGAGGAATTGATTGAAAAAGTTGGATTGTGGCCTGGCGAAAAAGTGTTGGTAACAAGCAATACTTCAGGCTCCAGACTGGAGACTTATGTGATCAAAGGCCCGAAAGGGAGCGGCACGATTGCCATAAATGGTGCGGCGGCGCATTTAATTAAGGCCGGCGAACAGATTATCATTATGGGATTTGAATTAACAGATCAGCCAATCGAGCCAAAAGTGATTCTGGTGGATTCGAAAAATCAATTTGTAAAATTTATTCATTAGCTGGAATTGGTCGTTCTGTTTTTTAAAAATTTTTAATAATAGTCATTTTTTTGTAATTCTTAAATTTGAATGGAAATGAATTCATACTGAGCAGCAGCACGCCCAATGTTGTCCCAATTGCCACGAGAACAATTGGCC
The DNA here is from genome assembly GCA_020722815.1 of Caldithrix sp. GTDB lineage: Bacteria > Zhuqueibacterota > Zhuqueibacteria > Thermofontimicrobiales > Sulfurfontimicrobiaceae > DYKB01. The sequence goes on from DYKB01000014.1 coordinate 97,279, forward strand.
AATCGATAGGCTGATGATAGAAAAAATTGAAAAGTATTTGCGTTGCCAAAATGGGGGACATGGTTTTCAATACGCCCCATAAAATTTTCCAGTTTCTTCTGCGGCGGGCGAGCTGCATCATCCAGCCTAATGGAAATAGGACTAAAAAAATGAAACAAATTTTACCAATCCAGCCGCGTCCAAAGCCTAGCAAGAAAGGGATATAATGGCTGACACCAAAGACCGAACTCTCCAATAATTTTCCATTTAAAAATATCTGCTCGGCACCATGGTTATAAACGGCTACGATATGCTGTTTTTCTCGCTTTAGCACGGGTTGTTCGATAAAAAGATCAATTTTTGATCCATTCAAACCCGTTAATGGCGTCCGAACACGAAAATTCAAATTTTGGCCGACCTGTCCCAGGGTGAAATTTCGTTCATCAGTTGAATTTGAGCATGAAATAATCCGCGCCGGACCTGTTTGCGTTAAATTTTCAGGTTCAAAAAGGACTTCTATGGAGAATTGATTGGATTTTTTTGCATGGTGGATAATTTTTTCGGCTGGATTTTCACTTTTCAGATAAACGCCAGATGAAATTTTTAGACCATTTTTATCTTTTTGCCAGGCGGAAGTCGGTATTTTATGAATTTTTAAATCCAGATTCGGTTTAACCAGCGAACGATCCTGCACAAACTTACCAGAATCCTTATCGAAATCATATAAAGCCATTAAATGAGGTTTTACAGGGTTGGGACAACGTTGATAATAACACTGTAATACTTCTGTTTCAGTCAACATTCGGTCATAAAGGGCGACTTTATAAAATGTTCCGGCCCAGGGTCGATCACCTGTGGCCTCATTTCCCAGCAGCAGATGAAAATTATGATTCCAGTTGGACAAACTGTTGAGCCAGAAAGGTAAACTAAAACTCGCGATTAACAGGAAAAGATAAATCCATGCAGTTAAACGAATACATTGCGCGCCACGATTTAAAATAAATTTCATGAAATATGAACGTTCTAGATTTATCTGATAGCTCCAGAGACCACCAATACAACCGCCGAGGCCATTCATAAAAACATCAAATAATGAACTGGATCTTATTGAGAAGAGTTGACCGATTTCAGCCAGCGCACTGATAATCAGGCTGTAAAATATTATTTTTTTGAGCGTTGCCTCTTTTGGTTGATTTTTAAATCGTGCCAATAAACCTGTTAAAAATCCATAAGGCATAAAAAATAAGATATTTAAGATAATGTCATCAATTTTTAACTGACTGAACAAAGCAACAAAAAGCCCCTGCTCAAATTTAAAATGCTGATATAAATAGTCTGGAGAAAAATTGAAAGGCTTTAATGTCAATATCAAAATATAAATCAAATAAACACCGCGCAGAATAGTTGTTTTTTGTGCAGTTTTTCGCCAGAGTTCGTATTCGTGCCAGTTCTGCTTCATCTTCTCGTTCTCGCTTCCGGATTAAAATTTCTATGAACTATCTGGAAATATATTATACAACCAATCGGGTGTTTTGGAGAATTTTATTGAAAAATTTTCAAATTTATCAGGGAAAATAGTGATGAAATAGATGATGGGTTCTTTCTGGTTAGGGCAAATTATTCGTTCGTGCCCGGCGGCCAAGATAACCGCCATGATGCCGGAGACCAAAATCCTGCAGCGTGACGCCTTTTAATTCCATAAGTGTCAGGGCGAGTGCATCACTAATCGCCAACATAACCGCCGTACTGGCCGTTGGTGTCAATCCCAGTGGACAGGGTTCTTTGATAATTCCCATATCCAGCACCACATCGCTCAATTCGCGTAAGTTCGAGTCTGGATGTGAAGTAATTCCGATTACGGAATGGATACCCAGATGCCGACTTAGTTCCAGCATTTCTATAACCTCGACTGATTTTCCACTGGTTGAAAAGGCGACGATGCAATCGTTCTGACTCACCAGTCCCAAATCACCATGAACAGCTTCGCCGGGGTGAACAAAATCGGCCGGAGTCGCGGTTGAGCAAAGCGTGGCGGCGAATTTGCGCGCCACATGACCCGCTTTTCCAATTCCGGTTGTAATAACTTTTCCTGAACAATTTTTTAATAACATGACGGCGGCTTCGAACGAGTCGGTTACTTTAACCGAGGCAATAGCTGCCGCTTCTTCCTGTAAAATTTCAAAAATTCGCTTTTTAATATCCAGCATTCAGTCCCTCCAGCTTAATTGGTCATTTTATGTAGTTTTTTTGACAAGATTATCTTTCCTCCTCCGGAATTAATTTTTAGTAGATCATGTGATATGATAATCGAATATCAATGCCGATTCAAGCCTGTAAATTACGTTTCACGAATTACGGTTCACGTTTTGTAGAAAAATTGGCTTCACTTGCAAAACACTTTACTCCCATTTACACTCTCCCCTCCAAATCATCCAATTCTTTATCCAGACGTCTTAGATTCATTTCGGTAATTTTCATGTCGAGGCTGGATACGAGTTGTTCGGCTTGATCCCGATCCTTCCGGGAAATTTCCAGAATGACCTGCCCTTTTTCATGTCCCGGTACTCGGGAGAGGGTAGAAAGCTTATTCGCCCGGAGAATTATTTTGGTTCCAAATAATTTTTTCTGATAAATTGCTCCATTTAATTCCTGAATAGGAATTTTAATTTCTTTTAATTGTGATTTCAATAATCCCAGAATGGCGTCTTGCGTTTGAAATTCCATCCTCAAAAAATCGCCCTCAATGTTTATCAGTCCATGGGCTTCAGCCAGATCACTAAAGAGATTGGTAATTTTAAAAGGCAAACTTGACATGTGATTTCCCTTCCTTATTATCGCACTCGTTTCTTTTTCACAAAGAGTTATACGATGTTGAAATGATAAGTTACAGAATTTTGTATAAACATTCAAGAAGAAATTTAGTTTAATTTTGGTTGGAAAATTTGGCGCTTTATATAAAATTCTCTAACCGTTGAATTCTTATGGCATTTTCGCCTGTTTATCCCATTTTTTCCAGGCAAGCCTATGGCAAAAATTTTGATGGGCTTTCTGTTTTGAACTGGTCAACATTTCCAGCCACTTCTGTTCAGTGTCGTTGGTTCTTTCAGCGCAAGATTGTGAATAAGCAAATTTTTCGGCTGCTGATTGACGGGCAATTTTCAATGAATTTTCCACAAGTTCACGTTCCATTTGGTCGCGCTCAGTTATTATTTTCTGAATCGATTCACGATAATTTTTGAGAATCGTCCGGTGAAGTTGTTCATGTCGCCAGAATATGGATGCCGGATCAAACTCGCCTTTGAAGTTTTGTTCAGATGCAACAGGCGCATCAATCCAAACCGGCTTGAAGATACTGGTACAGGGAGCCGCTGTTCCCGTGGTGAAATAAGTGGGATGCTTTGGATGTAAATGTGCCACCAGCGAACCGGTTGTCTGACTGATTCGAATCGGACCGAAACTGGCATGCATACAGACCGAAGCGCCCGTTAATCCTTTATCCGGTGAAAATGAATCATCGTCTGATGAGTTGTGATCCCGCAGAATGGACATAAAAGTCGAAATATTAATGCGACCGGCAGAATTTCTTAGCAAATTCATGGTTCGATTCCGACGTGATTGGCAATAACTGAATTTGGTAAATAAAAAATCTGAATAACAGCGGGCGAAATGAAAATCTTCCTGATTTTTACACCAGCCTTTTTTAATGGCAAAATTAATGAGATCTGGCGAACATTGATCAAAATCATTCCCCACAGTCAGGCCATTGGAAATTGAATAGAATCCAGTAATCTTTTTTGCTGCCCAATGCCGATCAACTGTTTCCAGTACCCAGGCTTCAGTTGGATCGGCAATGAGAAAGCTATTATGATAATAAAAAGGATGTGTATAGCCACAGTTTCCGCCCTGGCCAAATTGTCTAATCAAATCTGTAATGACCTGTATCGCCTCACTGGCGGTTGAAGCTCGTTCCAGTGCCAATCGGAGCAGATCCATGCCAATTAAGCCGGGATTTTTACTGGCAGGAATTTTAGAAAAGATGGCTTCGTTGCCAATGGCCACTCCCTGATCATTGACGCCCATCTCGGCGCCCCGGATCCAGAAGGGTTTGGAAAGGAATACGGCATACGTTTCCTGAGCTTGATCGATTTCTATGTAGGTGCATTTCACCTTTGTACCCGGGGGATGAACCGCCGCAGGATAAAAAACGATTTGCTGGGCTTCATTTGGCTCGCGATCGGAATTTTTACCAAAGAGCATGACGCCATCTGCTGTTGTTTCCGGGGTGGCAATTATTGTATCGCACATAAAAATTCTCCATCAGGCAGGTGATACAAATAAAAAATCAGGTGGTTTTATAATTTTAAGATTTGCCAACTGCGTTGGCAGGCATCCACGCAGTGGATGCACTCCAGCCGGGCTGTTATTCCAATTTTTTATATTTTCCGGTCATCCAGTTTTTTAAATCACTTTTGTACCATCTTGAAAATCGGCTGCCGGAAGGACCTCCAACCAGATTTGACCACATACCGCTTTTTTCAATTTCCACAATCATGCGGTACGAAGGCGCAAAACTGGTAATCCGGCCGGCGCTGCGATACACCTGCCCCTGCGGGATGGTGGCCCGACTGCCGGACATGGAAAGTCCTTTCATATCAAATCCAAAAAAGCCGGGGAATTTGCCACCGAGGAAAATATTGAGCATATCATAGCGACGCGTTTCAGCGAAAGGTTTGGCCGTCACATCCAATCCACGAGTAATCGCTTCCTTGAATAGCGTTTCCTGATTATATGGCGCAAACCAGGGCGATTTTTCATCCAGCAGTACCTGATCAAAATTGCCATAAAATTCGTAAAAAAGAATCGATTCGTGCGATAAATAATCGATCACATCTTCTCCAATGGCATTTTTGCCAAAAACAATTTTTAATAAATTGGCATAAACGGATTCGAAGAGCATGGCACCTTTTGAGTCGGGCGAATAGATACAATCCCATCCTTTCAGGATCCGGCCATTTTCCGTATCCGGAAGCAGTGGAATCATCAGTGGAAGTAATTTTTCAGCCTGTTTTGAATAGAGATCATAGTGCATGCGCTTTGTATAATCCACATCGACTGACGAATTTGTTTCGAGCATTTCGACGATTCGACCGTATCGATATGGCGCCATGGGAAGATTTATTGGTTTTACCTTGCCAAATTCATTGAGATCATGATTGGCGGTGGCAAAAAAGTTGGTCGCAGGATTATAAACCTGTGGTAAATCGGCCGGATTTTCAAATCCCTGCCAATCATTTTTCGAATCCCAACCCGGAATTGGCAGCAGTCCGCTAATTTGTGGGGGTCTTTTCGGCATTCGACCGTTCATCTGATAGCCGATATTCCCTGCCGTATCACATAAAAGCCAGTTCATGGAGGGCATGGGGACATCCCGAAACTTCTCTTGCGTAATTTTAACCGATTTTAATTCAGTGAAATCAAGCAGGTTATTAAAAATTTCCGAGCCGGCTCCGCTGCGGCCACTAAAGGCCATGGTAAGGTACTTTCCTGGTGTGGTTGGTGTCCCTTCGAGTACACCATGATGATTTTCATAAAAGGTCAATTCAATCGGCTCGCGCTTTTTCGGATGAATGGTTTCAATACGTTTTTGAAAAGGTTTCCACTGGCCATCATATAAAAATTTTTCATCCTGGCAGTCTTCGATAAAATAGTCAATCATGTCCATAAAAGCATAGGTTCCACCCCAGGCGATGTGGTCATTCCGTCCCATGACGATTATCGGCAATCCCGGCATGGTAATCCCCATGGCTGATTCGTTTTTTATTTTCCAGACCATTTCATACCAGATCGGCGGCAGGCGATTGACTTCGAGATGCGGGTCAGAGGCTAATATAGGGTGACCGGACTGTGTTCGCTGACCATTCACCACCCAATTGTTACTGGCCCGCAGATTGGGCAGCACTTTTGCCCAGATATTGTCCGGAACGACTTTTGATTCAAGATGGATTTGTTTAATTAATTCCATATCAATATCCTCTTTCAAATATGGAAAAAGTGCTTTAATCCGTTCGGCTGAAACGCCATGCTGGATAAGCTGAATCAGAAATTTTTCCATCTGCCCCTGCGCTTCTGCGAGACCAATATAGCCCATAATTTTGGCGGTGATTAAGCAATCCTCCGGTTTCCAGTCTTCCGGTTGATGTCCAACCAGTCGCAATTCAAACGGCCGACGTCTTTTTGCCATAACGGTATTAATGCCTTCACAATAGGCATCTAAAATGTTTTTCGCCCGTGGTGTTAATTTTTCCACTTCTGCAGAAAGTCCATCTGCCAGATGAAGCCAACGCATAAATTTGTCGATGGCAATTAATTCATCACTCCCATCGAATTTCTCGGATGCTTCACCACGGGCAATGGCGCGAACCAGCACCATCTGTACCAGTCGATCCACCGCCTGGGCATACCCTACGCCAAAATACAGACTTTCAAGGTCTTCGGCTGTAATTGTTGGAATCCCATGTTCATTGCGTTGGATACAAACAGTTTGATCGAGCAATTTTATATAAAATGGTTTTGTCGAAGAATACATTTTTCCCTCACAAGTTTATTGTTATCTTAATATGAGAACCCTGCGGGAGGTTTTTTATCTTTCTGATAACCGTCTATCGGAAGCAAATCTCCCGCAGGGTGCATCTCAATTATTATACGCTTCTAATGCATCATAAAATTATTTTCCACCATACCAGAATCCCCGATTCCAGGCGTGTCTGTGAAGCTTCAGTATCATCGCCTCGGAAAGTGGCGGTAAATCTGAAACCGCGCAATTGGCTTCCGCTTGTGCGACATTTCGAATTCCTGGAATCACGGTACTAACGGCTGGATGATTAAGAACAAACTGGATAGCTACCTGGGGCATTGTCAGACCTGTACCGGCAATTTCAGCTTTAATTTTATGGGTACGATTGACCGCGCGTGCCAGCCGATCACCAGCAAAATAATTATTTCGAAAATCGTCTTTCTCAAATTGGGTTTGCGCTGTGTATTTACCAGCCAGTACACCTTCGTCAAAAACTACCCGCACAATGATGCCCACTTTATATTCCTGCGCAACTGGAAGTAATTCTGCGGCTGGCTCTTGCTCAAAGATATTATAAATCACCTGCACCGTATCCAGATAACCCTGGCGCATCAAATCGATGACCGAGTTTTGATCATGCTCCGGTGTGGAAAGGCCAATATAGCGAATTTTGCCCTCTTTCTGAATTTTTCTTAAAATCTCAAAAGGCTTTGGATCCCGATTCCAGGCGCGGGTCCAGGTATGAAGTTGCAGAATATCCAGACAATCGGTTTTTAAATTTCGCAGACGCTCCTCGATATTCGCCCGAAGATAGCTTTCAGAATAGCGATCTTCGGCTTTGCAATATGGTGTCGGCGGCCAGGGACCTGGTGCCGGTGGGGTCTTAGTCGCTACCAGAACTTTTTCGCGGCGATTTTTTAGCACTTCGCCGATAAGTTTTTCACTGCGGCCATTTCCGTAACCCGCCGCGGTATCGATAAAATTTACTCCCAGATCTATGGCTTTATGAAGGGCATCGATTGAATCATTATCCTTTTGCGTGCCCCAACTCCCACCAATCGCCCAGGCACCAAATCCGATTTCAGAAACTTTTTCTCTGGTTCGACCTAAAATTCGGTATTTCATAACCTTTTCTCCTCTCTAAATTTTCTATTCTAAAATCTTTTTCGAATACAATTTAAGCGTATTTTCATAGACCACCTGACGAATAATGTCAGCCGGTAACTGTTTAATTCGAGCAATTTCGTCAATTGAAATCAGAATATTGGCAGGTTCATTTCGTTCATTCGGAACCGCTCCCAGCATGGGACTATCGGTTTCGACCAGCATATTTGCCAAAGGAATCTGTTTAAATAATTTTTGTTTCTGGGCTGAACGTGCCGTAGAAGGCGGAACCGAAAAATAATAACCAGCCTCAACTGCCGGTGCAGCAGAAGAAGCCCGGCCATCAAAAGCATGAAGCTGGACTTTTCGGGCGCCTTTTTTGAGGAGCAATTCAATGACCTGCCGACTGGCTGAACGTGAATGAACATTTAAAGGTAATTTGAGTTTGATTGCCAGATCAACAAATTGTCCAAATATTTCCTTTTGTATCTCTCGATCTTTTTCATCCTGTACTGCCCAGAAATCGAGGCCGACTTCACCAATCGCAATCCATTTATCTTTTGTATCACGAATAAAATCAATTAGTTCCTGAGCCGAATTCAAATCCAGATTGGTGGGAAAAAGCCCCGCAGCAGGTTTAAAAATTGGAAATTGTTGTGCCAATTCCAGATTTTTTCTGGCATCAACGCTATTTTCACTCACAGAAATGATTTTTGTTATTCCAATTTTTTGGGCGCGTTCAAGAACTTCAGCCCGATCAGTGTCAAAAGTTGGATCACAAAGATGGGTATGCGTATCGATGATTGGATTTTGCGACATATCGTTCTCCGCATTTAATTATTACCCGATTTCAGGTCACGAATCCAGGTCCATCCTTCTTTTTGTGCTAACGCCATATCTTTTGGAAAAATGACTTCGCCTTTTAAAAAATCGACTCCTGCCAGGACACATAAAACCGCATCGAGAGTATCCACATCTTCCTCGAGTAAATTTTGATTAGCCGGCATCATCATCATTTTTCTTAAATCGGCAATTATTTCACGTCGCACACTTTGGGCATCAGCTTTTTTATATCCAATCCGTTGCAATCCATAAAGCTTGAGCGTCGCGGCAGGATAAACTTCAATGGCACCGATTTCATTGCATTTTGGTGGTTCAAAGAGCAAGGTAATTGGTTTCTTTAAACTGATTCGCAGCGATTGAAGCAAATCCAGTGCTGCCAGCGCGGTTCGGGCAATCCGATCGGCCCCCACATCCAGTGACTGTTTGCCGGCTTCTTGCCGGATGACCCGATCCGTTTCACGCCGAAAGAGTAAATTGGGGTCAATGGGCAAGGGACTACCAGCCTGATGTTGTACCAGATACTGCCCGAGTGCCGCCGGCCATCCCAAAGGCGCATCCAGGGCCAGCAGGGTGGGACAATCACCGGTGCACCAACTCACCAGTGTTTCGATTAATTTTTCACGATTAGGCTGGATGAGAATTATCAAAATCCGGATGACTTCGCCATTCCATTCACCATACGCCAGCCCGATATTTTTTTCCTGTACTGCACAATCAATTCCAATAATTTTATAAATTTGATTTTGATTGGATGATTCGTTCGATTTTTTCCTGCATTCGCTGATAATGCGACCCTTTCCAATAAATTTGTTGACAATTCCTACACTGAAAAAATTCATGAAAAGCTTGTCGTGTCTGTGGAAGTAAAAATTCCTTAATTTTATCTTTTTTAACAGGTTGAATCAGTCCATTACAATTCAGACAGCGTTGAAATGGCTGAATTCTTGAATAAAGATCAAATCGCTGGCAAACTTCAGAAGCCTGAATCTCAGGATTTGAGTTTCTAATAAAATAACCGTGGGTGACAGTTTTATTCTTTAAAATTCCCCGATCACGAGTCAGAATAATCCGCCGTTCATCAGTGGAAATTTCAATAATCTCCTCATCCGTCAGATTATTCCGATAAAACGAATCAAATCCCAATAAGCGCAGCAGACGCGCGAGTTTTCCCAGATGTACATCCAGCACAAATTTCACTTCCCGCAGGGGTGCTGGCCGGAGTCTGACCAAGGGTGAAATATCCAGACTTTCAAAAACGGGATAGACCGAAACGTAATCCGCCGGTTTCAATAAATAATCAAAATTGACCGAAATTCCGTTTATTAAAATTAAATCAACTTCAGTATGCGGCACTCCCAGCGCCTCGATAGCATCTTTAACCGAAGGGGTTCCATTGAAATCATAAGCAAAGGATTGCTTTTGCTGTTCCAAAGGCAGAAAATCATTTAATTCTTCATAAAAACGAAAGTAAGCTTGATTTTGCATCAGAATTAAAATTGATTTTTGACAATATGACAAGAAATGTATTGAAAAAATATATTAATAAATTTGCCACAGAATAAAGATGTCCCAGAAATGATGAGACGAATTTTAATGCCACCTTTGATGGTCTGGGCATTAACTTCGAAAGAGTTCTTGAATCGTTATCATCTTTAAACTGATTTTTATTTTTGGGGGCCGCTCCATGCTGTGGCTAAATCAAGAATTTAAATAAAGTCTCGGCGATTTAAGTGTTCATTCAAAATCAGCCCATTTCTGTTGATTTTTTAAAGTATTGGAATTCAGGGTGTTGATTCAATGCTTAATATAGAAATAACTCAAAAGATTGTCAATGATTTATTTACAATTCTGTAATGAATTTCTTGACTCATGAAAACTTCTTTGATATATTTATTATCGACATTAAAAACAATTCATCGCGAATTAATAAAGTAAATATTGATGGAATAATTTTCTTCGATCAGATTGTGAGGCGTGAAATGACATCAGGTATTCAGGCTTTGTTGGCGTTTACTCCGATTTTGTTTTCAGCTATTTTTTTGGTTGGTTTTCGCTGGCCAGCCCGAAAAGCGATGCCCCTTGTTTTCATTCTTTCGGCTGCCATCGCACTTATTTTATGGCAGGTTCCATTCACTTATATTGCTGCTTCGATTATCGAGGGGCTTTTTATCACGTTCAATATTCTTTATATTATCTTCGGAGCGATTCTGCTGCTCAATACCTTAAAACATTCCGGCGGAATTGCCGCGATTCGGGCCGGGTTCTCACGAATCAGTGAAGATCGCCGGGTACAGGTAATTATCATTGCCTGGCTTTTCGGCTCCTTTATCGAGGGTGCCTCTGGATTTGGCACACCGGCCGCAATTGCTTCGCCGCTTCTGGTAGCTTTGGGCTTTCCTGCGCTGGCCGCCGTGATGATCGGCATGATGATTCAAAGCACACCAGTGACTTTCGGGGCCGTGGGAACGCCAATTTTAATTGGTGCAAAAGGCGGATTGGAAAACCCACAACTTCTGGCGCAATTGGCCGGTCAGGGGCAAACGCTGGAAGGGTATTTGAGAATTATTGCCAGTGAGGCGGCAATTCTGCATGGTATTACCGGTACGCTTATTCCCCTGTTCATGATTATGATGATGACACGATTTTTTGGCCAGAATAAATCCTGGCGCGAAGGACTTTCCATCGCTCCTTTTGCCATTTTCGGTGGACTGGCATTTACAATTCCCTACACATTAACAGGAATTTTTCTGGGACCAGAATTCCCATCACTTTTGGGGGCATTAATCGGGTTGGCGATTGTCACTTTTGCTGCCCAAAAAAGATTTCTGTTACCAAAAGATAAATGGGAATTCGCTCCTACAAATAAATGGCCTGAAGAGTGGTTTGGCCGCATCGAAATTAAATTAGATACGTTAGCTGATAAAAAAATGTCCGTTTTCACGGCCTGGGTTCCCTATATTCTGGTTACTTTATTTCTGGTTCTCACTCGTTTACCCCATCTTTCACTTGGGCGTATATTGAAATCAGTTGAATTAAAATGGGTAAATATCTTCTCGACAAATATTGCCGGTTCATCACAGATTCTTTATCTGCCGGGAACCCTCCTGATTTTGGTTGTTGCGATCACTTTTTTTTTACACCAAATGAAGAGAAATGAATTAAAAGCGGCGATTTTGGAGTCCAGCAAAATTCTTTTCGGAGCCGGATTTGTCCTGCTTTTTACCGTTCCGATGGTGCGGATTTATATCAATTCCAGTGTCAATGGCAGCGGGCTTTCCAGTATGCCCATCGCCATGGCCCAATGGGTTGCCGAAAGTGTCGGCAAGATTTGGCCACTCTTTGCGCCTTCAATTGGCGCGTTGGGTGCATTTATTGCCGGGAGCAATACGGTATCAAATTTAATGTTTGCCCTATTTCAGCATAGCATCGCTGAAAAACTAATGATTTCCGGGACGATGGTGGTAGCGCTACAGGCGGTCGGTGCCGCAGCTGGGAACATGATTGCCATCCATAATGTGGTCGCTGCCTCCGCAACAGTTGGTTTACTTGGGAGAGAGGGGGATACTTTGCGAATGACGGTGATACCAACACTTTATTATGTTTTGGTGGTGGGAATTTTGGGTTTGGTTTGGATTTATGCGATTTAATAGAAGAAGAAATACAGATCGTTTAAATAGAGAAGATAGCAATATGAAAATTGCACAAACATATTCACACGTAAATGGTGAGGAATATCTAATTTATCATTTTCGAAATTTATATGATGAAATTAAAAAAATAATAAATGGAATTGACATTAAAATTCCCCAAAAAATTCAAAACACCGAAAAGGAAGACTTTAATTATGATTATAAAGAGTTAACAAATATTTTTGAATCAAAATTTGCTGCTAAAAATTAGCAAAAAGAGACCATTCAATATAATATTTGTCTGGATTATGAGCTAATACGCCAAAGTCTTTTAATCCCGTTGGAAAAACAAACAGAATTTTTGCTTGCCAATAATCAAGAACCAATATTAGAAACACGGGAAATAAATCTGGTAAAAAAACAAAATAGCCGTCGAAGTCCAGTTCGGAAAATACGCTTTTGTTGCATACGATCTTTTCGTCAAGCACATGCTTTTTTATTCCGGCGGCTTAATCAATCTGGGTATTGAAATATTGCCCAGCAAGAAAATGCAATCCCAAATGTCTTCAGGAGTTGCATACTTCGAAAGCGAAGTTTATAATCTGATGCGACATGGCCGAAATACTCCCCCTATTCCGTTATTAATCATAGGTGTTGAGCATTGATTTTTAATCCTCTTTTACAATCTTTTTGAAAGTTACCTCCGTTTTTCAGAAGCAAATTATTAATTGGCAGAGTAAATTCCAAAATTATTTGCTACTATCAAATATTCCCCTTGATTCTTTCCTTAAAAATTGATATTATTTGAAAATTGAAAGATAAATTAATGCTTTTCAATCGATAATATTAAAATGACCTCTTATGAAACCAGATTTAAAATGAGCTGATTTATATATAAGTCATATTTCAATGCCATTAAGTTAAGGAGAATTTGTCATTCCCGCATGCTTTTAGCGGGAATCCAGGAAGGGTTGGGTGGTAGTTTTTTGCTTAACTTAATGACATTGAGTCATATTTAATCATTAAGTTTAGTCGTAACCGATCACAGGGAATAGTATCAAATTTGTTGTGTCGCCGGTTTTACTGATTCCTCAGGTTAATAAGGTTTTTAATCAACCAGGCCGCGCGATCAAACCCAATCGACCTTATTGAC
>DYKB01000241.1 GCA_020722815.1 Caldithrix sp.
AATCATCAACATAATTTGATGGAACCATAGGAAATTCTGGATTTTCTTTGCAAAGAGTTAAGAATCTTTTATATTCTTTTTCAACTGATTTAGTTAATTCAAGTGACCATCCATAGCCTTCCTCATCATCCATGCACTTGACCATGATAGGTTCAAGATCTAGTTCTGAAATTTCACTGTCAAGCCCAATAGTTATAGCGTTCACATCAACACCTCCTAGAAAATAAAAAGCAACCTTTTGAAAAATAAGTGAATATTTTTATATCACAGCCATCATTTAAATGCAACATTTTATTTTAACTGATTGAAAATGTTTATTATTTTTAAATTTTTACGAAAAATTATGGATTGTAAGCTTTATTGATTAACTCCTGATTTAGATTCTTGATTTCACATCATAATTGTTACATTTTGAATTTGCATGACAAGTTACACTTTTAGTTACTGTAACGACGTATTATTTTTAGCCGCAAGGATTGATAATCCGCTGGTCTGTTTGGTTCACACACCAGCAAAAACAGGCATTTCAGCCTGTGCCATGCCGTGATTTTTGGCTGTTTGCCCAAAATATGCCCAAGTAAACCCGAAAAACGCCATATCAGCGACAAGTCACGATATGGCATCGTTACACCGTAACGGCATTTTGTAACTTGTCACAGTACCGGCCTATGACCGCGAAGCGGCCACAAGCGCCCAGTGAACCACGCTTCCGTTGGCGACCCAGCGGCTTGTGCAGCAAGGAAAGCCCACGAATCGACGGGCGGCGGCAGCGGCACGGCTGGCCCCCGCGATGCAAGCCCGCCACGGTCTTTTTACGGCCCCGCTGGTGGCCGGGCGGAAAAACAGCGATCTATGCCGGAGCCGTTCCTGCATCCGCCTTGGATTCAGCTTGGGCACCAATCCCCAAGGTCTTTTCGGCCCCCTTGACCAGCTTTTCCAGCGCCGCCGTCAGCGCCGCGACTGTGCGTCTTTGCGTGTAGATGATATGCCGCCATCGTCCAACTCCGTTACCATACCGCTTGCCGGGGTGCAGGGGGTTCCCCTCTGCCGCGCGTTTATCCAGAATGGATAAACATTAAAGCG
>DYKB01000144.1 GCA_020722815.1 Caldithrix sp.
CGGTAATGCGTGCCATTATTGACAGAAATTATCAGGCGGTACCATTCATCGGTGGCCAACGCAAAGGCAGAATAACCAGTTGCGGCAACACCAATATTACCGCTGGTATTGATAAAACATTCGCCATCATCTGAGTTGTCAGGATTGATTTGGAAAAAAGTGTACCAGTTGCCAATCGCCGGGATCAGAAAATCGATCTGCAGCGAATATTCGTTTACCAGGCTATCACTACCATTAGGGACAATGCCGTGCGTCATTTTGTAATAACTGCCAACGCCGATTCTGGTGCAGCCATTACCAGCCACGGGACCTTCATCCCATTGATGCGAGCCGACCAACTCCAGGTCTGATCCGAATCCTGGTTCGGCTTTGACTAAGTTAGCCGCTTCGTCAAACTTCCACCAGCCTTTGCGGGCCGGCGGCTCCTGCGCATAGGCTGAAGCGAAAAAACAAACACAAAGAAGTAATAAGGCGATCGTGCGAATTGGTGCATTCATAGTATGTTCCTTTTCTAATTTAGATTTAATCGACTCTGAAATTCCAAAAGGAATTTCGTATTCCTTCAATATTTTAGGGTAAATGTAAGGAACAGGCATGCCTGTTCCTTATTTCATCAAAACCATTTTCATGGTTTGAGTGAATTTTCCGACCTCCATCTTATACAGATAAATTCCTGATGGCAGGTCGCCGGCTTTTAAATCGATGGTATAGCTGCCAGTTGCTTTATATTCGTTCAATAAAGCTCTTACTTTCTGACCCAAAGTGTTATACAGCTCAATTTTCACCTGTCCTGCCTGTGGTAGCGCATAACTAATCGTCGTCGTTGGATTAAATGGGTTCGGATAGTTCTGGGACAGAAAATAGGAGGCAACTATCACGGGTTCAGCGCTTTGCCCGACGGCAGTAACGTGAGTGGTATCCCCAATCCACGTGTACGCCCATTCCATTGGATTTTTGCCGGCTTGATCGGTATTTAACCGTGACCAGGACAGATTGCCTTCCCATCCGGAACCATCATTGTCATGAAAATAAAAATCAAGCGGTATCCGCATTCCATTCACCGGGTTGATTTTGACATCATCACCAAAGGCCAGGCTATCCAGAGGAATCTTCGCCTCAATCACGTAATCCCGATCATTAAGCGTTTCAAAATGATAATTCGGATGCTCGACAGAATAAATGATTTGATCATTATTATAGCCGTTGGTCACATTATCTTTTAGGAAGAGCAGGAAATAATCGGGTTCGGCGCCGCGTTCAATCGAAGTATGCCTCTTCCCGCGCCAATCGTACAAGCCAATGAACAATTCCAGCGCATCCATTTCCCAATAATAACCCGTTGGATCGTAGAAGTAGGCATCATCCACCACATCGATGGCAACATACAGACAGTTTTTATCGATGGCCAGATAGGCGGTCGCTTTTAAATCCAAACTGTCCGTCACCGTTCCGACGACGACCTGACTCTTTTCAGGGGTGATTACCCAGGGTTTAATGCCGCTTTGTTCCCACTCCGATAAATCACCATCCGCGCTAAAATTAGCCGGCGGATTGAGTGAAATCGTGGGAATTCCTTTGGCCTTATTCGAGATGGCGCCGGAGACGCCAGCCGGCCCGACATTGCCCGATTCATCCGTGGCGGTAACCGCATAATATTGTGTCACTTGATGATCGACCAACGGATAATAAAGCCAATGCGTATACGCGGTGGGCATATCTTCACTAATCGCCGCGGCCAGATTTTCCACATCCGGTGAAGTGACGTCGCTGATTGGTTGATCACTGTTATACAGGGAATAAATTTCGCCACTTTCGCCCGGCACTGCCTCCCACGACACCAGATTATAATAGTCTTCGGTGAAAGCCGTAACCCCAGGCACCGCGGCCGGTGCTGTCCAGTCAAATTCGGGATGACCAGTCCAGATATTATCCAGATAGACTATTTTTCCACCCAATTCCTGACCATCGCCTTCAAGTCGGAACATGCAGACTTTGGTGGAATCGAATTGCCCTTCTACCCGGTCTCCATCCCAGGAAGTCCAATAACTGTCAAAATCCCGTAATGCAATCTTGATCAGTTTCCAGGCGCCGTCATAGCCCGCTTCGGTTTCGGTTAAATAATAAACGGCCTGATATTGTCGATCCGCCGTGCCGCCGCTGTCTTCATCCGTATCCGTAAATGCCAGCCACAGATTGCCCAGACCCGGTTCAGCTTTAATCGCAAATTGTAAACTATCGGTTGACCATAATGAACCTAATTTCCGCGGTTGAGTAAATGTAAACCAAACCCCATCCCAGCCGTCGCCGCCAGTCCATTTTAAAGAATTCGTACCGGTATCATAATCCGCCTCATCGGTCACTTCGACCGAGCCGCTCCAGCCGGTGATGGCCTGATAATTTGATGGTACATATTTGCCATTGAACAGAATGATCGGCGTTTCCCGGCTGCCACGCGCCGTCATATTGTCAAAACACACCACGCCGGAATCAACGGTGTTGACCGCCAGCGTATTCCAGGTCCCCCATTCCAGGTACCAGCCGCGAATGGCCGCCGGGTCCAGTTTATGATTATTCTCAACGCTATTGCCACCATAGACAAAACCATCAAAGGCATCATCGGCTTCATAAATGGGGATAATAATCTCATGCCAACCGGGTTCATTATTGGTATAAACGCCGTGCACGTCATGCAACCACAATTCAACATTGCTATTATCTGCCGCGTAAGCCGAAGCGGAGGGTTGATCCCTTAAAATTAAAGTTAAATCGACGCTGTCTAATTTGCCCGGCACTTTGACGTAATACCAAAGGCTAAGTGTATCCCGGGCAGACAGGTCAATGGCTTCATTCGAAGCCGTATAATGACCAAAACTAATACCACCGCCCCAATCGACTACGTCAATTTTCCATTTCGCTTCGAGACAAGCGGCCCCTTCATGTCCCGCCAATGTTGAGTCATAGCTCAGGTCCAAAGTTCCATTGCCGGACAGCCAGAGATCCTGAAATTCAGTGATGGCGCCATCAAAACTCTCGATCGGGTCTTGAGCAGATAAGCCTGTAAAAAAGATAAAAATGGATAAAAAAATAATCGCTTTTTTCATAATTAGTTCCTTTCCAAATACGACAAAATCAAAATTTAGTGATTTTTTCACTAAACCAAAATTCTTAAATCGAAGATTTTCTTCCCCGGCGCCTCCTTTCTCAGGCACGAAAATTTCTTTCGTCGCGTAAATAAATGATAGCCTCCAGGCTGAATAAATGTTCCCCCGCGGATAGAATTTTTCAGGTTCACCGCCTCAGTTCGCATGCTATTTTAAATAGATACACTTGCGGACCAATATCTCTGCTCCGGTCGAAAGCCGATAAAAGTAAACCCCTGTGCAAATGTCATGGGGTTGCCAGGTGACCTTATATTTCGCCGGGATTTTAACTTCGTCCAACAACGTCTCCAGATAACTGCCATTTACGCGAAATATTTGCAAAGTGACCCGGCTGGCAACCGCCAATTCAAAACTAATCGTCGTGGCTGGGTTGAATGGATTGGGATAATTTTGCTCCAGCGTACATTGAAGCGGTAACGGGTTCACCCCCTCATCCAGACCCGCCGGATTTTGATTAAAATAACAACTCCCCAATTCACCCAGTGTGGTATTGATGCCAAACTGATCCAACGTCCAGACCTGACCGGTTTTTAGATCACCCAAATAAATATCCCAATTCCCCTGACCGCCTTCCCGATTGCTGGAAAAGAAAACATAATCCGTCCCGGCGATCGGATACGGATCGGAATTATCCGCGTTTATGTCATTAAATGGCAGGTATTGCGAGGGTCTGGGTAGTATGAAGGATAAATAGACCTGGTCATGATGATTGGATGCGGGCGCCCATTTGGGATGCAGGAAGGAATCCTGATCTCTCACGATGGGATAATAACTTGCCAAATTATCGGCGTTGGATAAAGAACGGGAATTTGTGCCATCGATATTGATCATGTAGATTTTGGCATTTTTTTCGTAGAGTATTTTTTGTCCATCGGTCGTCGGATACGGCATGGATTCTTCGACGGCAAACCCGTCCGCTGTAACCGGAATGATCGCCTTGGTTTTTAAATTAAATATTTGTATATCTCCATTTTGCTTAAATACGATTTTCTCGCCATCCGGAAAAAATTTAGGATCCTCGTCCGGAATACCATTGTTCGGCGTCAGATTGGTGAGTGTCTGCGTTTCAAAATCCCACAGATAAATATCCCACTGATAATAATCCGTCTTTCCTTTGGGCAACGCCATAAATACGATTTTCTGGCCATCCGGGGAAAAATGGCCATTCATCGCATGGTGCAGCGGCCAGTTCTCACTGATAGCGATCCTTTTTTTAGCTGCAAAATCATAAAGAAAAAGTTTCCCGCCGCCGGCGCTGTAATCGATATAAGAGTGATAGACCAGCATCCCCTCATGAATGGGAAAATCAGCAACGGCTGCGGTTTGATGGTCAATTTCAGCAGCCCAATTGGGGGCGCCGTTTAAAGTGAAATTGGCTGACATTAAAAAGATAGCTAAAATAAAATAGATCTTCATTCGCGGTTGGCCTTCTTTATTTACATCACAATTTTGTATTGATTTGCAAATTGATAGCAAATCGGGATTATGGCCAGGCTTCAGCTATCTTACTAAAATCATTTTCCGTGTCTTGGTGAATTTACCAGCCGTGATTTTATACAAATAAACGCCGCTGCTCACGGGGAATCCCATACTATTTTGGCCATTCCAGCTCACCTGATAACTTCCGGGATTTTGTGACTGATTCACCAATTCGGTAACTTTTCTGCCCAGCATATCAAAGACGACCAGGTTTACCACTCCCTGATGCGTAATGGTGTAATTTATAACCGTCATCGGATTAAATGGATTGGGATAATTCTGTTCAACCGTAAAAGCAGGAACCGCATTATTCTGCGAAGAAACTCCCTGGATGCTTTTGGGTGTGCCGTATATTTCAATTTCATTTACGATATATCCGGAATCGGCAACGCTTTTCCCCATAAATAATATTTTAACAAAACGCCCGTAACCTGTCAAATCATTCATGTCGTCAATTCCACCATCACCGTTAGAATAACTTTTCTGGTGAATAATATTTCCATTCTCATCACTTATGATGATATATGTTTTGGATGCAAAAATATTTCCCCAATGCAGCACAATGCGCTGAATCGTATAATATTTTTCCAAATCGATTGTAATATATTGCAATTCTGCGCTTTGGCTTTTCCAATAGGTGTCGGGCTTTCCATCCAGTGCATATTCCACAGGATTATACCGAAAGAACGAGGAAACCTGCGCTGGTTTATGCACCGCCCGATTGATTGAATCTGATTCTAAAACTTTGACCGTAATTAAACTTGTATCAGAAATTTCTCCGAGGGTAGTCAGTGAGTAGGTGGTTGTCTGTTTGGGCGTAACATATATTCCCCCATTTACCGCGACCGAAGAATTATTAAATTTTGCTTCAGTAGTACCCTTCGCAGTAATCCAACTAATAAACGAAGAATCATTTGAGCCTAAATCCAAAATTGGAGGATCAGCCGCCGCATACCGAATTTTCCCGGGTGGATAGTATTTCATCAGGATGCTCGAGGTGTCTGAAAATCGATGGCCTACGGCGTTAAGTGTGAACGTCGTATCTTGAAATGGACTGACAAGCAGTGAATCCGTTTCATTCGCCACGTTTCCGTTGAGCGTCACCTGAGAACCTGGCGAAGTTTTCCAATAAAGGTAGGTTGATTCATTTTTTTCAATCGCATTTGATTGCGAATAGAAGTATCGAATAAAGCCGGCAGGACTATTTTTTATAGAATCGAAAACCACATTTGCCATCAATGCATAGCCATCGGCATTGACATGAATTCCATCCGGGAAATAATTTCCTTTGTCGCGAAAGTAGTCATAAAAATTTATCGATAAGGTTTTAGCCGCATGTTGCACAGAATCAATAAGCGGAATAATTTGATAATGAATAATTGCATCCGTAATTCCCCAATTTTGGTTAAACGCCGGCGGCGGAAAGCAGGCATAGATCTGCGGATTGCGTCCATCTTTTCTAAACACCGCAATCATATCCATATAATCTTTATAAAAATCGTTTTTGAAGACCCAGTTTTGTGGTTTACTATCATTGGTGCCGAGTAAGATCACAACAATCTGCGGATTAAAATCCTGCGCATTATAAAAGGTTTCTTCGTTTCAATAAGGATAGTCTCCGTGTCGCAACAATGTCCGTGCGCTCACGCCAAAATTTTTTACGCGATAACCATTCATCAACAATTCGCCAAGTTGTTCAGGATACGAGAAAGAATCGAGTCCGCCCCACGTAATGCTATTGCCAACGCAGGCAACACGAATTGGATTGTCTTGCCCATTCATTGAAGAGGAAATGAACAATAATGAAAAAATGACAGCAATAGATGTAAATATTTTTTTCATAATGCTTACCCTTTTTCTTCTCAAATACGATTCCTCACTACCAGACCCTGCGGGGGGTCCATAGCCGTCAACCTAAGGGGGCATAGTATTGTTAAGTTATTGTTTTTTTAAATTATTAAAGTCAGATTTGACAAATACCGCCACTTGGGGGTACCTTTCGGCTTG
>DYKB01000067.1 GCA_020722815.1 Caldithrix sp.
CGTTTAAAATGGTATTTGACTGATTAAAAGTGACACTCGCTCCTGATTCGACCAGCACATTACAGGCTAAAAGAAGCGTACCGGTTACCGTAATATTTGAATAGACAATGATTTGATCGCTGCTGGTCGCGTCGGCCATGGCGGCTTGAATCGTGGGATATTGACCTTTGAGGGTGGTACCATTGAGGAGGCGGATGTCGGGATTGAACGTGACATTACTATATTTTTCAATTATTCCACCATTTGATTTAATGTAATAGTTATTTAAATTAATAATAGTTCCGGAATTCAAAGTGAGAGTATCTCCTGCTGGGATTATAACATTCCCTTCAAGGGTAATATTCGCTGGATTTCCCAAACCAGGCCAATCTTCATTTTGAGAGAGTGTCCCGGAAAGTGTAATCGGAGTGGCATATTCTACATTAGAATATGGACTAATAACCTGATCATACTTATTTTTTAAGGTAATATAATAAGTCGTTCCATTTTCAAGTCCTGACAATGAAAAAGTTGAATCCGGACCAGAACAGGTTATCGGTGAATTTCCCTCTGTCGCCCCGGTGCCATTATATGGAGGTTCCGCAGAATCTGTGTCATAATGGACCAGATATTGAGGAAGTCCTCCATTTTGCATTTTGATGGTCAATTGCTGATTCCCACGTTGAATTTCTGTTATAATAGGAGGTTCCAGATATTCAATTTCAATTTGGAGTGAATCCCAATAGGAACTATAAGTTACTGTGTCGCTGGCATAAACCCATATTTCACCTTTAATATTTCCATTACTCGTTTTTTTCCAATTATATGATAAATTATCGAAATCGGGATAGGAGATAACCAAATTATTATAATTTGAAGTTTGAAAAATGACTGTGGTATCTGAACATAAACCTCTAAATTCCCAATAAAAGGTGGTGGGAACAGGATCACCTAATGGAAATTCATCCTGGAAAGGAGCCAGGTAGCAATTGGCCTGGGACTGGTGTAATAATCTTGGAGGAAAATCATTCGAACAGTCGCGAATATAGACATAATCTTCGATGCCTACAATACCATGAATATTTTTTAAAAAATCCTTTATTGCTACAGCAGCCCAAAATCGCAAATTACCTTGACGAATTCCAATATACCCATTAAAATTTGTATAAAAAACAGATTCCGTCAATGTTCCTGAAATATTTTCATCTAGTTGATTTAATACAAGTAAGTTTGTGTTTTTATATGCACCGTTATTTTGCGATTGATAAAAAAAATTAGTGTAAGGAGGTATTGATGGTTCCCACCATTCAGGTTCTGGAGGTGGATATGTAATTCGTATATAATTCAATCTGTTAGAAATGATATTAGCCATTAACTGACTGTAATTAAGGTAATCATCAAATGCATACCAGGTTGAAGTATAATCAACATTTTGATCATTCAATGCATTTAAATGGATACTAATAAAATCTTGCGATACTTGCCAAAATCCCCATTGTTTGTCAACCCAACTATAGCCCTCCCGAGTATTTTCTGCTATTTGAGGACGATATGAAAGCGGGACATCAGTATCTTCATAGCGAGTAAGAATTGGAAAAAATTCGTGGGCAAATCCAGACCAATCATAGATATTTTTTAAAAATTCTGCTGCTATGAGAGCAATTTTTAAATTTTCATGACTTTCACCAGGTCCTATACTATTATAACCCATAGTTCCTGGATCCTCTCCACCATGACCTGGATCTAATGTGACAAAAATTTGTGAATTTAAATTTATCACCATAAATCCAAGAATTACGATTAGACTAAGATTAATAATTTTCATAAAAATCCCTTATTTTATGAGTACAATCATTGAATTGTTTAACCATTTATAGTTATTAATATCCGTACTTACAGAATATTTTATTTTTTCATCTGTTTTTAGGTTAAGTAAAATTAAATATTGTCTTATAATTGATTGATCATTAACTACAGGAAGCAAATATGTTAAAAACTTACCATCAGGACTGAATTTGTAATCTACTCCACCATCATCCTGGATTACATTGTTAATTTTACCATTTAATTGATAAATTAATACACCTTTTTGGGTTTTAACGAGAAAGAGGCTATCATTCTCCATGATCTCTATTTCAATATCAGGTATTTTTTCACTAATAAGTTGTTTATTCTCACGGGTTTCATAATTATAGTACCATAAATATGCATCGGGCGGTTTAGGTGTATTATATGGAGGCACAAGATTTCTGTAAAGCAGAGCGAGTGAATGATTTAGCCATTTCGCATTTCCGCTTACTGGATTTCCAACCTGTATCTCTTCACCTGTTACTAAATTTTTTATGAAAAGCGGTGTTTCTTTTCTCGTTGCTTTAATATAAGAGATTAATTTAGAATCAAAGGACCAACTCGGTTGTGATATTTGTAGTATATATTCATTTTGTATCGTTGTAGAAATAATTTCTTTAACATTTTTTTTAACTATATCGATAAGAAATAATCCACTTTGTTTTTTAGCGGTGATACCATGAGTACAAAGTAATATTTTATTTCCAGTCTTATCCCACTCAAAATGACCTACGCTAAAATTTTCAAGATTAAAATCAATATTATTATAAATAGCAATTTCATCTCCATTTAACGAAAATATATAAAATATGTTTTTTTTATAAAATGCTAATTTATCAAATGTAATAGAAAAATTTTTAAAATTGAATGATCTATTGGTTAAAGATTTTTCATATAAATTAGGAGCGAAATCATTAATATTTTTAATTGTTACATTTTGAGAATAACTGTTTATAAATACAATAAGCTTTAATAAAAAAAATAAAAATAGAGTTCTCGAATATATCATATTTGTTCCTTTCTTTATTAATAATAAATTATTAATAAAATAATTTAAAATTATTGGCATGTTTAGTATATCAGTTTATTTTTTTGATGAATTTTATTATTTTTTAAAAAGGGCGGAGCACGATCCAATTCGAGTAGATTACACCATATACACCATAAAGAGTCGCCATTAAACCAGCAGAATAAAAAAACAACACAATCGCCAAATATTGCGATTATATTCAATATAATCAAGAAAATAGGGGAATGGGTAAAATCAATAATTGCATTTGAATCTCTTTGAATTGCATTTTAAATTTTTATCGAATTTCAAATATTTTATTCACAAAGCAAGCGAGTATTATATTCAGCGCAAGTTGGTTTTAAAAAAATCAACAATACCATTTTAATATACAGACATAAAATATATAAAAATAGTTCCTACTATTTTACAAATCGATCTATATATAAAAATATATTTGCATCCAACCATTTTTTAGTTTAATAAGTAATTTCATACAGAAGTCTGATCTGTCTACCGCAGCAAAATCAACCGCACCGTCTGCCAATATTGCCGGGTTTTAAATTGACAGAAATAAATTAACCAAAATACACCCTTCGTGACGGGTGCTTTTTGATTATCATAAGCCGTTAATAGGGGATGATGAGGTTATTGGTGGATTAATACAATTAACGAGGCATTTAACCATTTAAAATTATTATACATCGTACTGACTGGATATTTCACGACCTTTTCTGTTTCTAACCCGATCAAAACCAGTTCATTTCCGACAGTCATTTCGTCTTTGTATTCAGGTAGCAAATAAGCTAAATATTTACCATCAGGGCTGAATTGATATGCCATTCCGTCATCATTCTTCAATATTTTTACGAATTTGCCACTAAACCGGCAAATCATGACGCTACTTTTAGCTTTGATGAGAAAAAGACTATCATCTTCCGTAATCGCGATTTCAATATCGGTCATCTTTTCATCGATAAGCTGTTTATTCTCTCTGGTATCATCATGATAATACCAGAGATCGGCATCCGGCGGTTTGGGTGAATTATATGGCGGCATACAATTCCGGTAAAGCAGCGCGTGTGAATGATTTAGCCATTTGGCATTTCCAGCCAATGGATTACTAATTTGAGTCTCTTCTCCTGTCGCTAAATTTTTAACATAAAGTGCCGATGAGCGGGTTGTGAGGATATAGGAAATCAATTGCGAATCAAAAGAGCAGTCGGGCTGAAGAAGGGCCGTATATTGGCTTTTAATTTTTAGTGGAATAATTTTGCTACGATTATTCTGGAAAATTTGAATGACAAATAATCCACACTTTTTTTGATAGCTGACAAAATGGGTGCTGAGTAAAATTTTATCCCCACTTCTGTTCCATTGAAAATTTCCTTTTAGCGATATCAAATCAAAATCAGTTTTATCATAACTGAAAATTTTTGTCCCTTTAATAGAAAAAACATGAAAACTATCATTCTCAATAAATGCAACCTTATCAAAAGCCGGCGCAAAATTTCTGACAGTGAACGACCTGTCAACACCCACCTTTTTGTACAAATCGGGCGCAAATTCTTCAATGGTTTTTATGGTGATTTTTTGAGAAAACGATGGAATGAATTGGATAATGAAAAACAGAATTAAACTTATTGAACGAAACATGGAAATTTCCTTTGCGATTAGATTTTTTTTAGAATCATAAAAACATTCATTTCAAATTTAATTTTACGCAGATTCGCTACAGGTTAGTTTGTAACAGCGGACACCTCTATTTGTCCTGGCGATCAGACTACACTGAACATTCTTTTCACCTAAAAGCGCAATCTCAATATTGATAAAAAGTCGAAAAATTACATTATTGACAAACGAGTCCTGAGTCTTGCCGAAGGAAAGGCGCCTCGCACTGACAGCCGCAATTTTTTTGTCTATAACGAGTATTAACAGGTTTATGTTTACTTCGCATTAAATTTTATTTGCTTTTTATTCCCTTTTCTATTAAATTACATGATACAAGTTAACTCTGAATGTTTATAGAAGAAAAGGAAGAAAGATAAAAATGGCTGATTTAAGACTGGAAATTGAAAATTTGCATGAAGTGGTGCCAGATAATGCGCTTGAACAAATCAAACCGGACGTACTAGGAGCGCAAAAAGCACTGGAAGACCATACCGGCGCCGGGAATGATTTTCATGGCTGGCTCGATCTCCCAACCAGGCGAAATCTTGAATTGGATGATATAAAAAAAGCAGCGGACACGATTCGAAGTGAGGGAAAATATTTAATTTGTATTGGAATTGGCGGCTCCTATCTGGGTGCACAGGCCACAATTTCGGCGCTGGGAAAACAGATACCCTGTCACAATACCAACGAGACACAAATTTTCTTTGCGGGGCATAATATGAGTTCGCAATATTTAACCGAACTCATCAAAACTGTTGATTGGTCAAGTACCTGGATTAACGTCATTTCCAAATCCGGAACGACAACCGAACCTGGATTAGCCTTTCGAATTTTATATGATCAATTGGTAAAAAAAGTTGGAAAACATGAAGCCAATCGACGGGTGATTGCAACTACGGATAAAAGTCGTGGTGCCCTGAAACGGATGGCAACCGAAAATGGCTTTCAAACATTTGTCGTTCCGGATGATGTTGGGGGACGTTTTTCGGTACTTACCGCGGTTGGCTTGTTACCAATCGCCGCCGCTGGCATTAATATCGATAAATTGCTTACGGGTGCATATAAAATGCGGGAAATTTGCCGAAATAATGATTTATATAAAAATCCAGCCTTGCGATATGCCGCCCTAAGGAATATTTTATATCGTCAGGACAAATCCATTGAAATTCTGGCTAATTTTGAGCCGGCGCTACATAGTATTGGTGAATGGTGGAAGCAGCTTTTTGGCGAAAGTGAAGGTAAGGCTGGGAAGGGCATATTCCCCGTCACCGTTGACCTGAGTACTGATCTGCATTCGATGGGACAAATGATTCAGGAAGGAATGCGTCATATTTTTGAAACTTTTATGATCATTGAAGATGCTCCAACCCAATTAACGATTCCACATTGGAAAGATGATTATGATGGCTTTAACTATCTTGCTGGTAAAACACTGCATTTTGTCAATCAAAAAGCTTACGAGGGAACCGCCCAGGCTCATAAACAAGGTGGCTGCCCCAATATGACAATTTTTCTTCCCGAACTTTCTGAATTTTATCTGGGACAGCTTTTCTATTTCTTTGAATATGCAGTTGCCATAAGTGGTTATGTACTCGGGGTCAATCCCTTTGATCAGCCTGGCGTGGAAGCTTATAAATCAAATATGTTTCGATTACTTGGAAAAACAGGATTTTAGGACATTCAAATCAGTGGGAGGTATCTGATGGAAGATTCAAAACGCAAAGATGTCATTGAAAAGTTTTATCTGGATTGTGGATTTGCCACGCGTGCCTTGCATGCGGGTGAACATTTAGGCCAACCGATTGGAAGTCATGCCCACACCAATGCCATTTTTCAAACTTCGACTTTTGTTTTTGAAAATGTTGACGATGGGGCCAAATTATTTGACCATAAAAAACAAGGTTTTATTTACACGCGACTCGGAAATCCGACGGTGCTGGTTTTAGAAGCCAAAATCAATGCGCTGGAAGGACAAAAAGTGAAATTGGCCGATCCGGAGCATGTACGTATTTCCTCGCTGGTTTTCTCTTCGGGAATGGCGGCAATCAGTTCAACGATGCTGGCAATTCTGAAAGGCGGTGATAAAATTATTCGCGGCGATGTGGTGTACGGCAGTACTGAGGATCTGTTTACCAAAATTTTACCTCGCTATCATGTTAATTCTGTTTCAGTGGATACCAGTGATTTGGCCGCGTTTGAAAAAACCATGAAAGCAAATCCCGATGCCAAAGCTGTCTTTTTCGAAACACCGACCAATCCCACCATGGCAATTACGGACATCCGAAGGGTCAGTGAAATAGCCCGTTCCATCAATAAAAAAATTCATATTATCGTTGATAATACCTTTGCAACCCCATATCTCCAACGTCCGCTTGAGCTTGGTGCCGATATTGTCCTGCATAGCACCACCAAATATATCTGTGGTCATGGAGTGGTCATTGGCGGGGTAGTTGTCACCAGTGATGAAAAAGTAAAAGATGATCTTTATCAGATGATGGTCGATTTGGGACCGAGCCCCAGCCCATTTGACACCTGGCTGGTGAATCTCGGGGTAAAAACCTTACCAATTCGGATGAAGCAACATTGTTCCAATGCCCTGAAAATCGCCGAATATCTGGAAAAGCATCCCAAAGTAGCCTGGGTGGCTTACCCGGGGTTGAAAAGTTTTCGGTACCACGAGCTGGCAAAAAAACAGATGGATGATTTTGGTGGTATTTTGGCCTTTGAACTGAAAGGCGGATTTGAAGCTGGTAAGAAACTCATGGAAAGTGTTCACCTCTTTACACTTGCCGTTAGTCTCGGCTGTGTGGATTCCCTTATTCAGCACCCGGCTTCCATGACGCATCATTCGGTTCCACCCGAAAAACGCTTGAAAACGGGGATAACGGATGGTCTTGTCAGAATTTCCGTTGGCTTGGAAGATGTGGATGATTTAATTCGTGATTTGGATCGGGCACTTCAAAAAGTCTGATTCACCATAAAACTGAACAAATTCCTCAATATTGTTACACTCAAAAATACATATTCTGTTAACCCGGATAATCCTGTTTTTTTAAAATTCAAATTTAATGATGATCCTGATAAAGTGAATCTGCCATAGCCTTAAATGAATAATCACGCGTCATTTCATATAATTCATAAAGTTGTTCAATATGTACCAGGTGATAACTTTGAAAAAGTTCTTTAAATTTTAAACAATAAAAACTGATGCCACCTGGATTTCGATATTGTTCAAGATGATTTTGAATAGTGGTTAGCGATGCCTGAAGAATCTGTTTACAGGATTCATTATGCGTTACCTGGTAATAATCGTACAATCCAAAAATCGCGGCAATAAAGCCATTTAGCACATGTGAAGGCCAATAAGCTGGATACTGCTCGATCCAGAAATAGCCATCCTTATCGATCATCACCGTCCAGATAAAATCATTCTTCCAGCCATCGTTTTCACAATAAATAATCTGAAAGCTTTTGAAAATTTTTTGCGCAATATTGCGATACTTCCTTTCACCGGTTAAGAAATATAACCTGGAAAAAACCGATAAAACTCTTCCCTGTGCCATACCTGAATACCAGGGATAAAAAAGTTTATCCGTTCCATGTGTCCAATTAAAAGGATAGGGAAAATAAAGTGCGTCATCGATTTCTTCCCCCATTTCAATCAATTTTTCGGCAAATAATTTCGCCCGAATTAGGTAGGTCGTATTTTGGGTGCGATGATAGCCATTTAACAACTCAATCGTTCTTAAACCCAGATAGACCGGGTGATAATAACGAATTCCATTGTATTCAAATAAAATGATTCCTTTTTCATCGGTTAAATATTCATCATCCAGATAGACAACCGGTTTATTATTATAAGGCCAATCTTCAAAATTTAACTTATGAATCTGAAAGGAAGTCATTTTAACGGACTTTGGAAATTTAAATATTTTATTGGCATCATTTAAATTAATGTCACAACTTAAAATTGATAAAATGCAAAAAATAAAGAAAAATCTCAACTTGTACCGTACTGTCACATAACCACCCTGGAATTATTCTATCCCCAATCAATACCGTTCACAAAAATTGTTGAAATTTTTATAGCAAATTGGTAGACAAAATTTTTTGAAAAATATTACTTTTTGTTTAACATTTGATATAAGAATTTAATTTTTATTAAGTTAATCATTGAAAATCTGAAAGGGGAGTTTTACGACCGGAAAATATTAAAACAGAATTCGCGCCTCATGACTCTCCATCCGCAGGTTGAAACGGCGGGAAATGGTGGGTAAAATATCAATAATATTGGCAAATTCCAGCCGGATATTTTGCGGAATTTGCGGTCCAAAAACGATAAAGAAGCCATGCTGGTCAGTCTCAGCAGGAAGAAAGCCGTGAGTAGCCTTTTGTTGAGCACGCGTCAGAACTTCCCCCGAGAGATTGGTGCCAATTGAAACCTCACCCTTTCCAATAATGGCATAACAGGCCATGGGACTGGCATTTAATTTAAACAGATTTTCTCGGGTAAGAATTTCAAACGTTTCAGGATATTCTTCAGATGCGCTTTTCAATATATCAAAAAGCTGATGCTCGGTTTCCAAATCATTTTTGTAGCGTAAAATAAATTCGCAGGTCCCTCCTTGAATCCGACCAATCACTTTCCAATCCGTAATATTTCCGCTGGAATCTAACCGAATCAATCCAGCCTTTACCAGTAACAGATTGGCCTGAAACTCATATTGTACATCCCGATGTCCAAAACTGGACAATAGACAAAAAATGGTTCGTTCATAGATACCCGCCTTTTGGGTCTGTTCGATGATTTCTCCTAAACAAGTGTCGAGATATTCCAGGTGAGTTAAGAACTCTGTTGACCAACTCCCATTTTGATGATGAATCGCATCAGAATCGGTCAATCGTGCCAACAGAAGATTGGGTCGATAGTTAATCAATTCTTTGATAACCTGTGTTTTTATTTGATCACTCTCAAAATAATAGGAAATTTCAGAACCAAGCCGCTGAGTCAATTGATCAATCAGACAGGGCGTAGACAATTTTTTTAATTTTTGAAGATGAACACCATTCAGTTTATCGGATTGTCGCCACAATTCCGGAATGTTCCAGGTAATAACACTATCCAATGTATTCGGAAAGAAAAAATTAGCGGTTGTCATACCCGCTTCATGAAAATAATCCCAAATCGGCCGGGCGTGAAAATGGAGTTGTGAAAATCGGAAATCACTTTGTGGCTCCAAACAATCGTAGACGGTTGTATAATAGCCACTCTTAACCGGTGACAATCCAGTTGCCAGAGCGACATGGCAGGATGGCGAATATACCGGAAATACGGGTGTTACATTAAAGCATGAGATTCCGGTACTTATCGCCTGCTGCAAGTGCGGAATCCAGATACCATTAAATTCCGCTGTTTCCAGATATTCCGCTCGAATTCCATCAAAGGTGATAACAACAAGATGTTCAGATATCATGGGTCAGCTCAATTCCATCACAAGTTAAAATCTTTCGAAGTTAAAATGACATGTTTAATGTGGGTTCGTAGATAAGTATAGGTAATGTGAATTTTTCCGTCCCGGGTTTGAATAATTGCCGGATAGGAAAATTCTTTTTGCGATTCATTTTCGAGAAAATAATTAGCCTGCCAGGTTTTTCCCTCATCCTTCGAGATGGCCACGTTCAAATTGGCACGCCCCTGTTTGGTATCATTAAATACAAGTACGACCAATCCATTCGTTAATTTTACCATGTCACAGGCCGCATTCGGATTACGAAGTTGAGACTGAACCGGGGTCGTCCAGGTTTGGCCATTGTCACCAGACGTCGCCTGCCAGAGCCGTCCACCACGCCTGCCCGTTCGCATCAAACTGAAGAGTGAACCATCGGCACGTTGAATCACCGTCGGCTGGATATTTCCCGGTTCGGAGAGGAGATTTTCGGTCTTCTGCCAGGTTTGACCTTTATCACTCGAAATCCAGAATAAAGAAGCCCATATTCTCTCATCATAGATTGGAAGGATAATATCACCATTCATCAACACGATTGGCTTATTTCGCAGCATAAAACCCAATTCAGGTTCCAGTAAAACAGGCGCTTTCCAGGTTCTGCCCCCATCATCTGAATGAATCGCCTTCATCTGACAGGTTTCCCAACCATCCCCTTCCATTGTCATATAATATAATCGCAACTGATTTTCGGGTGTTACCCATAGTACTGGATTTCCTTCGGGTTTCTCCGGTGTATCAGCCAAAACAACCGGTTCCGACCATTCGGACGAATCAGCATCCCGGCGGGACATGAGCACGGCAACATCTTTCGCGCCTTCCTCACTCCCCGCATACCAGGCAACCATCAAGCTACCATCCGGCAATTCGGCAATCGTGGAAGCGTGACAGGAAGGGTATTTTTCAGTTGGTTCGCACACATAATCCCATTGATACACTGAAAAATTTATCACCGCTGGCATTTTGTCTATACCGGCGTGTTGTTTTGAACTACAAGCGATCCCAACAGCAAGGATAATCAGTAACAGGTTTCTCTTGACCATACTTCCCTCGATTCTGATTGTTAACAGAAAATGAACCCAGCTACTTAACATAAAGTCCTAAAATATGAAAAAAACAATTGATTTTCAACAATTTTTTGATATATTTTTGATATGTCACAAATTCAATTTGATTGTGATACTCTTTTCCATTTAGGGTAATCTGGTATAATTGTTATAATTTTATTATATATAGTCCGGCAAATTAGTTCAATTCAAAATCCGGCTTTCTGCCATAATAAGGGAGTAGAACGTGGATTATTTATTTTTTTCAGGCCAGATTTTCGTGGTTCTGGTACTCGGGATTGGAAGCTTATGGCTTATTTATCGTCGGGACAAACAAAACCATCAGCCAATTAAAGACCTTTTGCAGGCATTTGGTCTCGGAATCCTGGTAGGCACTTTCTTAATCAACGTTTATCATAATGTTGGCTATTTTTCTGTTTTTAATTATTATGCATACAATTCAAAACCAATTTTGTTTATCAATACGGTGATAATTTTTGGATTTATTAATGAATTTGCCCGATTTTCGATGCTTTGGTTTTATATTCGACCTTATAAAAAATTTGCCTCTCCATTGGATAGTGTCTTTTATGCTTTTGCAATATGTCTGGGTTTCGCTGCCGCACAAAATTTAATTTTTTTGATAGAACCGGATATAATTGCCGGCCATTTCTGGCAAAATTCATTCTTTTATTTCCTTTTTTCGCTTGTTTTTGCTTCGATATGGGGATATGCGGTTGGTGTTTATAATTTTGAACAAAAAATGCGCCCTGTGATATGGACGTTCATTTTTTGCTTTCTCATGCATGGCTTCATTAACTTTTGCCTGATTATAGAAATTAATTTTTTCTGGATTTTTATTATTCTCTTACCCCTTATTCTCTTCGCCTTTCACAAAATTCAATTCTTCAACTCAATCAGTATAAAAAATAAAATAAATAATTAATCAATTTCTTAACATTAAAATCGTTTGGAGAATTATTGAAGAAAAAAAATACGGATGGATAAGTGTATTACTCATTGTTTTCTTCGGTCGTGTTTATTTTGCCGGGATGCTAAAAAATGAAAATTACTACCAAATTGGTGAGACTTTTCGTCCTGTAACACTGATATCGATTTCCGGTGAAGCTATCTCCCTGGAAAAATTTAGCGGGAAAATTTTATTCATAAATTTTTATGCCAGTTGGTGACCTCCCTGTCGTACGGAGGCGCCGTACCTGGAAAATATATTGTGGCAAAATTTCCGTGATAAAAATGTCCAGATCATGACGGTTAATCGCGAAGAAACCATCGACAAAGCGAGAGCGTTGGGGGAGCAAAATAAATGGTCATTTCCGTCATTTATTGATTCCAAACGCGAATTTTATAGTCAATTTACCCCAAAATATATTCCCTGGAATGTCATCATCGACCAGAATGGCATAATTCGATATTCGGAACCTGGATTTAATCAGGAAAAATTTGAGCAAATTTTGAATCAATTAACTTCAAAATAATATCCTGGCTCATCATTATTAGAATTCTGAGCTCATTCAGTAAATGTTTAAAATTTTTCTTCTGGCCACCAATAGCGGCGCCACCGAAAAAACCAAAAAAGGTTTATTCTTTTGTAAAATCAAATTTCTAAAATTATTTATATAATAATTTTGGTGGACACTCTATTCTGGGACCAACTGTTTTTTTAAGTTTCTTTATAGCCATTCTCGACTGATTTCATTCATTTATGGATCAAGTAAAATTTATTTAACAATTACAGCCTTCTAAAATTTATTATTTTTTTGGAACTTATTATCATAAATTGGGTATATTGGATATTTATTCAAAAAAAGTTATAATTAACCATTAAAGGAGGTGATTTATATGGCAGAATGTCCAGTTTGTGGTGCTGACATTGAATTTAAAGATGGTGTGGTGGAAGGTGAGTTACTGGAATGTCCTGAATGTGGTACCGAATTGGAAGTTATCAGTACCGATCCCATTACCTTACAAGAAGCCCCACAGGAAGAAGAAGATTGGGGAGAATAGGAAACAATGGTTAAAATTTTAGATTCAACCCTCCGGGAAGGCGAGCAAACTCCCGGCGTTTATTTTGATGTACATATTAAATTGGCCATCGCCGATATGCTGGATGCATTAGGGATCGATATTATCGAAGCTGGCCATCCCCTGGTAACACCGGAAATTCAACATAGTGTCGAAGAAATCGCAAAACGTGGTTTAAAAGCTAAAATTGGGGCCCATGCCCGTTCGCTGAAACTAGATGTGGATATGGCACTCTCCTGTGGTGTACAGTTCCTGGGTATTTTTTATTGTGTGTCCGATGAGCGATTATCTGATCAGGATAAAAAGCTTCATCAGGCAGTTGATCAGATTGCGCAGGTTATTAGTTACGCCAGAGCACAAAAGCCGGATTTGCTTATTCGTTATACACCGGAGGACGCTGTTCGTTCGCCATTTCAAAATGTTCTCGATGCCGCCACAGCAGCAGTCACGGCTGGCGCCGATATTATTAGTATTGCCGATACGACTGGATTTATGATACCGGGTACGCCAAACAATCTTTATGACTATGTCAAGCGGCTTAAAGAAGAGTTGGGCAAAAAGAATTGTTATCCTCAAATTGCCGTTCATTGTCATAACGATCGCGGGCTGGCGTTGGCCAATGCCCTGGATGGCTTTCGGGGGGGCGCCGAGATTATTGATACTGCGGTTTTGGGACTTGGTGAACGGGCCGGCATTGTTGATCTGGCCACGCTCCTGGTTATTTTAACGCAGGATTTTAAAATGAAAAATGGCTGGGATTTAACAAAATTGCCCGAAGTTTATCAACTGGTAAGTAAATATTCCAGAATTTCGATTCCGGTGAATTATCCGATTACTGGAGAGAACGCTTTCACACACTGTGCCGGCGTACACACTCAAGCCGCCATTCGGAATCCATTACACTATCAAAGTGTGCAGCCCGAAGTTGTTGGTCGGAAGTCCAAAATTTCGCTGGATCACATGTCCGGTATTGCCGCGGTGAAGTATTCCCTGGATCAAATTGGTGAATCGAATCTCGAAAAAGATTTTGTTTTACGGGTTCTGGAAAGAGTGAAAGATGTTGGACAGCGGGGTCGTACTGTTGACTTGCCTGAACTTAAGTACATCGTGCGTTATTTACGCGAACATAGCCCGTGTTAATTTTTTATATTTCTAAAAGAAGAAAAGAATGAACTATTATTTCAGCAAAATATCTTTATGCCATCGACGAAAACGTCCTGCAAGTAAATATTTCCCGATTTAGAAATAACCGACTTATCCAATATTATTTTCCAAAAGAGCTAACCCTTTATTTTTCTTTTAATTATTATCATTCTACGTTTCATCATAATTTAACAGGATCAAACATAACTATGAAAATTGGATTTTTACATTCATTAATTCGAAAAGATGAAAAATTAATTCTCACCGAATTTGAAAAGCATTCAGACGTTGAAGTGGTCATGATTGATGACCGCGATCTGATCTTTCATCTTGACAAAGATAAATTTGATTTCGATGTGGTGCTTGAACGCTGTATTAACCATTCCCGTGCGTTGCATGCGTTAAAACTATTTGAAACCGCCGGCGTAAAATGCGTCAACACCTCGAAGGTTGCGACAATTTGTGGGGATAAACTTTTAACTTCAATTGCCCTGAAAAATCATCAAGTTCCCCAGCCTGAACTAAAAATTGCCTTTACCGAAGAATCAGCCCTGAAGGCGATTGAAGAAATGAGTTATCCCGTCGTCCTGAAACCGGCCGTGGGTTCATGGGGACGGCTTCTTTCTAAAATTAATGATAAAGATGCCGCTGAAGCGATTCTGGAACATAAAACCGTACTGGGTTCTTATCATCATTCCATTTTTTATATTCAAAAATATATCGATAAAAAAGGTCGGGATATCCGAAGTTTTGTGGTTGGGGATGAATGTATTGCCTGTATTTATCGGACTTCCCCCCACTGGATTACCAATACTGCACGCGGAGGTGTTGCGACCAATTGTCCGGTGACGCCAGAACTCGCTCAAATCTCTGTCCAGGCTGCCAAAGCGGTCGGTGGCGGCATCGTGGCTATTGATCTGTTTGAAACCGGGCAGGGCCTTCTCGTAAATGAGGTCAATTATACCATGGAATTTAAAAATAGTATCGCTCCCACGGGCGTGGATATTCCGAAAAAAATTGTTGACTATGTCTTAAAAATTGCCCGGGGTGAATAAATGTCCAAAATTAAAATTTCTATTGTGGGAGGTTCCGGTTATACCGGGGGTGAATTAATCCGGCTCCTGCTGTTTCATCGGGAAGTGGAGATTAAACAGATTACATCTGAGCGACAGGCGGGGCGGCATCTGCATCGGATGCATCCGAATTTGCGAAAAATTACCCAATTAAAATTTAATTCGCTTTCAGAGCTCGAACCGTGCGATGTCCTTTTCTTGTGTCTGCCGCATGGTGAAGCCATGAAGAAAATCGATAAATTTAAACAGATCGCTCCTAAAATTATTGATTTAAGCGGCGATTTTCGTTTAAAAGATCCGGCTGACTATGAAAAATGGTACCATGTGACCCATCCCCAGCCGGCGCTGCTTAAAGAGTTTGTCTATGGGATTCCGGAATTGCATCGTGAGGAGATGAAAAAGGCCCGATTTATCTCCTCGGCTGGGTGTAATGCAACTGTTTCGATTCTGGGATTGTATCCTTTGTTTAAAGCGGGATTAGTCGATTCCGAAAAAACCGTCATCGAGGTAAAAACGGGCTCCAGTGAAGGTGGCAATTCCGTCAATGAAGGTTCCCACCATCCGGAACGCAGCGGTTGTGTGCGCTCCTACAAACCAACGGCCCATCGCCATGCTGCCGAAATCATTCAGGAACTGAATTTTGGTCAAAAAATTCAGGTGCATTTTTCCGCAACATCAATCGATATGGTGCGGGGAACCCTGGCGACCTGTCATGTTTTTCTCAAGGAAAATGTCGATGAAAAAGCCATCTGGAAAATTTATCGTGATGCCTATAGCAGCGAGCCCTTCATTCGGATAGTCAAAGATCGTGAAGGGATTTATCGCTATCCAGAGCCAAAGTTACTGAGCGGAACGAATTTTTGTGATATTGGCTTTGAAAAAGATGAAATGTCCAACCGGCTGGTGGTTATCAGCGCTATTGACAATTTGATGAAAGGCGCCGCGGGGCAGGCGGTTCAGGCATTTAATCTGATGCATGGCCTGGATGAGACGATGGGCCTGGAATTTCCGGGATTGCATCCAATTTAATTACTTCTTTTCGTTTTAAAAATTTGAACTTTTTTCAGTCCATAAATTATGTGTCGACTATTAGCTGTAAAAGCCCTTGATGGAATCCAGATGCCGAATTTTTTACAAAATTTTGCATCAATTTGCCGCCAGAGCCGTGAATTTCAGGGACATGGTTGGGGCTGTGCCTATTTAAAACGTGGCGAGTGGCATATTTATAAAAATATTCGCCCCATCTGGGAAGATAATTTGGACCAATTTCCAGAAACCACCCTCCTGCTGGCCCACGCCAGAAGTGCTTTTCGTGATGCAGGTATTTCAGTTGAAAATAACATGCCTTTTATGGATGAACCGCATGTTTTTATTTTCAATGGTGAACTTCATGGCGTCAAAATCAAAGCGCCGGGGCGAATTGGTGCCGAGAAAATTTTCAATTATATCAAGCGTTTTGATCCCATTGATCCATTGGCGGCGATTAAAAAAGGATTACCGATTATTCAAAAACGGTCAAAATATATTCGTGCCATGAATTTTATTATTTCGGATGGTGAGAAGCTGTTTGTGAATTCCTTTTATAATGAAGATCATGATTATTTCACGCTTTATAAAAAACAGACTCCCCAAATTTTAACCGTTTGCTCCGAAAAATTTTATGGAGAGGAAGATTGGCAAAAAATTGATAATTATACAATTGAGGTGCTTTCATGATCATTGTAAAAATTGGCGGCGGCGCCAGTATTAATTTAAAAGGAATTATCGCTGATCTTGCTGAACTTACCGAACCATTTATTATCATCCACGGCGCGAATGCCCTGCGGGATGAATTAGCCGAAAAATTGGGAATCCAAAAGCAGGTCATTACCTCCATTTCAGGCTACTCCAGCGTTCTTTCGGATGCGGCAACCATCGATTTGCAAATGATGGCGTACGCCGGTCTCCGGAATAAGCGAATCGTTGAACTCTGCCAGCAGCATGGCAT
The DNA here is from genome assembly GCA_020722815.1 of Caldithrix sp. GTDB lineage: Bacteria > Zhuqueibacterota > Zhuqueibacteria > Thermofontimicrobiales > Sulfurfontimicrobiaceae > DYKB01. The sequence goes on from DYKB01000067.1 coordinate 17,307, forward strand.
CAATGCCGTGGGACTCAGCGGACTGGACGGCAAAGTTATCGAAGGCAAACGTAATATCGGCATAAAAGTTCAGGAAGGCTCTAAAAGGCGAATTATTCGTGATTTTTCCGGAAAACCGCAAACGATTAATAAAAAACTGCTCACGCTCTTGCTGGAAAATGGTTTCACACCGGTTTTATCTGTTCCGATTATCGATGAAAATAACTTTGCCATCAATTCCGAAAATGATGATATTGTCAATGTGCTCCATCAAGCACTTCAGGCTGACCAAATTCTTCAGCTTATCGAAGCACCCGGATTTCTGAAAGATAAAGATGATCCAACCTCGGTAATTCCCAAATTGACATTGGAAAATTTACAGGAACAAAACGCCCGGGTTGAAGGACGAATCAAACGAAAATTATTGGCGTTGATTAATATATTGGAAGCCGGCCCGACACGCATCATTATGAGCGATGGTCGGACAAAACATCCGGTGCGGGATGCATTGGCCGGGAAAGGAACGATTATTCAATGATCGATTACATTACATTAGAAAACGAATATAGCTTCGATGTCTATCCCAAACGGGACGTGGTCATCGTCCGGGGCGAAAATGCCCGTGTTTGGGATATTCAGGGCAGGGAATATATCGATTGCGTGGCGGGACATGGCGTGGCGAATATCGGCCATTGTAATTCGAACGTTGTGGCGGCCATTCAGGAGCAGGCGCAGAAATTAATTACCTGTTCAGGAATATTTTATAATGATGTTCGGGCACAATTAATGGAAAAGCTGGTTTCGATAGCTCCTCAAAATTTAAAACGCGTTTTTCTGTGTAATTCCGGCACCGAAAGTATGGAAGCCGCTATTAAATTTGCTCGTTTCACTTCAAAAAAAACTGATTTTATTTGTGCGATGCGAGGTTTTCATGGCCGAACCCTTGGTGCGCTGAGTGCCACTTTTAATCCCGAATATCGCAAAGATTTTGAGCCACTCCTGCCCGGTTTTAATTTTGTGCCTTATAATAATTTTGAAAAACTTCAGGCCGCCGTTACTGAAAATACGGCGGGAATTATCCTCGAAATTGTCCAGGGTGAAGGTGGCGTAAATCCTGGCAAACGGGAATACCTTGAACAGGTCAGTCAGCTCTGCCGCGAACGAAATATTTTGTTCATTATCGATGAAATACAGACCGGATTTTGTCGCACCGGGAAAATGTTTGCTGTTGAGCATTTTGGAATCGAGCCGGATATGATGTGTGTTGCCAAAGCACTGGCAGGTGGATTACCAATTGGTGCTGTCCTTTGCTCAGAAAAAATTACAGTTCCGATAGGCAAACATGGAACAACCTTTGGTGGGAATCCATTGGTGTGCGCCGCCGGAATAGCCGCTATCGATTTTATGCAGGAAAACCAATTAGCGCAGCAGGCAGCAGAAAAAGGGCAATATCTCCGTGCTAAGTTGGACGCCTGTCAATTTTCCGCGGTCCGGGAAATTCGAAGTCTGGGACTGCTGTTTGGCCTGGAACTAAAAGAGAAATCAAAGCCATATATTTTAAAATTAATGGAAGAAGGCGTTTTAGCCCTGCCAGCCGGCCCTACGGTATTGCGACTCCTGCCACCATTGACAATTTCCTATCCTGAAATCGATTTTGTTGTTGATAAATTATCAGAAGTACTTAAATAATACAAACGTTTGGAAATGTTGGTTTCGATCAATAACAGCTTATTTTTTACACAAAGAGTTCAGAGAGAGCAGTAAGAAAAAATCTCTGAACTCTCTCAGATCTCTTTATTTGAAAGTTTTAGATAATTTAATATTGATTTTGATACATGCCAAAATACTAAAACATGATATTCTAATTCATATTAGGGTGCATATTTGATATTTTGGGCGATAAAATTGCAGAGAATGATGTGAAAAAAGATATGGTACTTTATTGGCAGGAAAAACTGAACAACCGATTATTTCGGAAAGCTCAATCAAAGAAAAATTCCTTTTCTCGCTCCGCCTTTTTTGGCAACACGACGAGATTAATGATATACTCCGCATCATCGTTATCGGAATTTACCACGATCCGTCCACGATGAAAGCCTCCCCACAAACCACGTGTAATAATTTCTACGCCGATGTGACGTGAAGTTCCACGAAAACGACGCGGCTGTACTTTTATCCACCGATCCTTGGTCTTAATGTACCGATTAATATCCCGAAATAAAATCGGCTCGTTCAGATAGATCGAAAAGTACTCATTGGTACCTTTTTCCAGTTCCAGATTAATTTCCTCTTGCATAGTGATCTCTTTTCCTCATTTGTTAATTCCCAAAACGCTTCGAACTATTTTCCTCCATCCTGAAGCCCACCCCCAGGATATGTTGGTAACTAAACCAAATTGAAAAAGAGAGTTACAAAAACAATACCAAAATATTAAATTATTGTTATCTCATTGTTTTTATATCACATAAATGAAATATAATTTTCAAAAAATTCACAAATAAATCGGTAAAAAGACAATAATCTGTTGGTATTTATACCATCAAAGTAGAATCAAGTGGGATTACAGACAAGAAATACAAAGCAGGAAATTACTAATTTCGAAAAATTTCGCGGAGATGCTGGCTTCGTTTTGAGTGTTGCAGTCTTTTCAGGGCTTTATCCCGGATTTGCCGGACTTTGTTGTTCGAGATATTTAACATCACGGCAATCTTTTCTGAACTCAGTGGTTGTTCCTCATTAATTCCAAATGAAAGGCGAATTATTTTCGCCTGTTGTTCTGTTAAAGTTGACAATACTTCATCTATTTTTTTCTTCAATGAATTAATTTCTACTTCTCTATCAGGCGCATCTTCAAACTCATCTTCGATTGTTTCAATCAAATTCAGCGAATCTTCTTCTGGCAAGGATGATTCCAAAGAAAAGGTCAATGTCGGTGAACTGAGCATATTCGAAAGCTTTTCAACCGAAGTATCCATGTGATCCGCCACTTCATGGATAGTTGGATCGCGGGAAAATTCCTGCTCCAGTTTTAAAAATGCCCGCGTTGCCTTGTTAAAATCCGAGAGTCGATTTAGAGGCATACGAACAATATGGGATTGTTCATTCAACGCCTTTTTAATTGACTGACGAATCCACCAGACAGCGAAGGAGATGAATTTAAATCCGCGCGTTTCGTCAAATCTTTTCGCAGCTTCAATAAGCCCCAGATTGCCTTCATTCACCAGATCTTCAATCGGAAGTCCCCGATGCCGGTACTGTTGGGCAATCTTGACGACAAATCGGAGATTCGATCGGATGAGCTTTTTAAAAGCCTCTTCATCCCCGGTTCGCATCTGCCTGGCCAATTCCTGTTCCTCATCAGGCGATAGAACGGGAATTTTGCTAATCTCCGAAAAATAACTTTTCAGCCAAGGCTCATTTTCAATCATCTTGTGTGTGCCCATTTTTCGCACCCCCAAAAGGTTTAAAATATGGCTGACTCATAATTTCGCACGCAGAGATGTTATCATCAATTAACCCAATTACGGCCAAAGGTCACCATCACGATTACCCATAAAAATCGTCCCTGTTAAATCGGGTTTGGCAAAATTTGAACGAAAAATTCCCCAATGACCGCTAAAATTGACCTGACAATTTTTAATCGTCGGCGATGAACCTTCACAATAAATATTCGCTGGCCAACTGAGATTACCACCACCATATTCAATGATACAATTTTCCAAAATACAGGATTCGACAACACAATCATTCCCAAAATAAATAAAATCCCAATATCCAGGAGATTTATCACTTCCGGTAAAAACAATTGGCAAACCAGGATTTCCCCGTGCGATTAATCCACCGCGTGCACTTACTGAAATATTGACATCACTACCGAGCTCAAAGACAACCCCCGGCTCGATTGTCACTGTTTGATAATAAATATTTAAATTTCCCGTTAAACGATATGGAATCACAGAATTGGGAATCGTTCCCCCCTTACTCAGCGTTCCACCTGTGACTTCAATAAAATAATTTTCCATATCGAATTGATTAAATCTGATTTTTCCAAAAACTGCGGGCGTCATTCTTATTGGTGCGTTTTTATTTCCTGTAAACTTGTTAAATTCAAATTTTGTCGGATAACTTTCACCATTGAAAATAATTCCATAACCGCCGCTATTTGTAAATTCGCAATTTTCAAAGACCGGTGTACCAGCCTCACAATAGACATTGGCTGGATGCGATAAATGACTTCCCCCATCCGCAAAACGACAAAATGCAAATTGGAAATTTTCACTGGCACCATTTTTAAGTACAATGCCTTCCCAATAGCCTGGTTGATTTAACTTCCCATTAAATTTGATGGGAAGATTCATTTCCCCTTTTGCAATAAGCCTGGCTTTATAGCCCACTTCAAAAGATTTTCCAATTTCAAATTCCAATTGTACACCGGGCAGAATCGTCAATTGGGCTTCGGTGATTTTGACATCCACGTCAAAACGATAGGGCACATCCAGTTGAGACCAGGTGCCTGATTGTGACACATCGCCATTCTGTATCACCCGAACGGCATTCGCCCCCTGATTCCCGGAAAATTGCGAAGTTGAATTCAAACTGGCTATCGCTGTTGCCGACAATAAAAGCGGTGCCAACTGGTTATTATGGACCTTATTTTGCTGAAATTTTTTGAATCGACTTTCACCATACAATGAAATGCCATTAGTAACACTTTTTCGAACCGAACAATTTTCAAAGGACGGGGCAGCGTCTTCACAAACTATCATCGCCGCAAGACTATCGCCGATTCCGCCGGATTCGAATAGACAAAAAGCAAATTGACATAAACTATCGACACAATCAAATCCAAAGCGAACATTTTTCCAGGCGCCCTTTGTCAAATCATTTGCGGTGAAGATAATCGAATCTTTTTCCGTGCCCACGGCATGAACCGCCGCATTGGTTGAAATTTGCAGCGAAGTATTGGGCAAAAACTCAATCCGTGCACCAGGTTCAATAGTTAAAAGACAATTATCGAGAATCACATCCTGGGTCACCACGTGCACCTGGTTGGCACGCCACGTTTCATTTTTGGTAATTCGGGAAAAATGCGAAATTTTGGTCGCATTTTCAACATCCACTGGATTGGTCGTCGTGCATTGTACCAGAAAAACAAGCATTCCAATTTGAGCAAGCCAGAGTCCCAAAAAGTGGATTTTTTTCAAGACTCGAATTTTCATCTGTTTCTCCTCTTTTCCATAATGATTGAACCTATTTCACCGGTTGAAGGTTCATATTTTAATATAGCTATATTTTTCTATTAAATCAATTGGTTTTTATTTTATTAACAGGTTTCGGCTTAACATTTTTAAAAACAAGCTATTAATAACAATAAACAGTATCCACTCAATAAAACATGGTCGTACACCCTTTCAAAGGTTTTAAACCTTTGAAAGGGTAGATTTCACCATCCTTTATTGAGGGGATACAATAAACATTACCAGAAAAAAAGATTGAAGGACTATAATATAACATTTCGTCTCGAAATAACAAGTAAAAATTTACCAAATTTTATAAGCGAACAACACCATTCAAAATAATGAAAAAGGATTCAAATATGGAGCCTATATTAATTTTGAGGTGATTGATTGTTAAACTTTTTGAACCAGGTACGGAAACATACGTATAAATATTGGTAATGATTGATGATTTCATTTCCCTTAAATTTTCCTTGCTTTTTAATGATAAAGCCAGTATATTAATTATAGAAGGTTCGCTTTTGTTCTTTAGATGAATTGCATGGGGACGTCATGGTTTCGACGGGTGTCGAGGAGTTTGGGATAGCAGGCCGAGGATTTCTGGTCCCTCGTTAATCATCCAGGAGCTAAATTTAATTGCAGACAATTATAACTATGCAATGGCTGCCTAATTAAAGGTTGCCCGTTTCTGCTGGCTTTTACCCATCAAAGTTAGTAGAAACGTCGCTAATGATGGGTTAGTTGCCAATCACACTCAGGGGTTGGTGATGAAACTTTACTGAGTTAGCGCCGGCAAGCTTTGTTTATGGTGCGAACCGGTGCGAGATTAATCAATAAACTAAGCTTGTAGAAATCCTCAACGACTGTCATTCGGACGCGGGTTCGACTCCCGCCGTCTCCACCAGTAAGCCTCAGAAAAAGTTTGAATCTGGGGCTTTTTTTATGTAAATAATTTTAAAGCTTCCCTTCTTGGATTATGGGTTATTTTAATTAACAATTTAAGCGTAAAACGTAATTCGGGATGCGTGAGGGTGGTGTTGAACGGTGAACCTGATAGCCGGATAAAATTAACAAATCTCAATTCTTAAAATTCAAAATGCCCAATTCAAATTTACAATTTGCTGAAATTGCCGTACCGGTGCCGGTGGATCAATTGTTTACCTATGTCATTCCGGAAAATTTTCAGGAATCAATCCAGCCGGGGATGCGGGTATTGGTTCCATTTGGCAGGCAGCAAATGACCGGCTATGTTGTCAGATTGAGTCCCAAGACCGATGTAAAGAATTTGAGATCAATTATTGATATTCTGGATGAACAGCCGGCCTTTAGCAAAGAGTTGCTTGAATTGGCGCAATGGATCGGGGATTATTATTTATGCAGCACCGGTGAAGCTCTGAAGGCCATGCTACCGGCTGGTATCAATATTGAATCAGAACAGACCGTCACACTCATGCCAGATGAAAGCTCGCTTTTTCCGGAATATGTTTCAACCACATCAAGAACTTTCCAGGCCAGAATTTTAGCGGTTCTCGCCCAGGAAGGCGAACAAACGCTGAAACAATTGCAAAAAAAGGTGGGCATTAAGGGACTTTATTATAATATCCGACAACTGGTTCAAAAAAACCGTATCCAACTTTCCTCAAAATTACTGGAAGCACAAGTTAAGCCGAAAATGATTCGGTTTGTCCAACTAAAGCCGGCTTTCTATGATGAAATAATTTTAAATGAAGTACTCGAAAAATCAAAAATAAAATCAAAAAAACGCACTCAATGCCTCCAGTACCTCAAATTGCGACCACACGCGATTCCGGTTATCGAACTGGTTCAGGCATGTAAAACTTCGGGACAACTTATCCATTCACTCGCGCAAGAGGGGTTGGTTGATATTACCCATCAGGAAATTATCCGAACACTTTATAGTGCTTCAGACGAAACGAAACCGCCGCAAATCACCCTGAATGTTGATCAGAAACAGGCGCTGAATGAAATTTACGCGCAATTGAAAATCGACCAATTTAAAGTCTTTTTGCTGCACGGCGTGACGGGTAGTGGGAAAACGCAGGTTTATATTGAAGCATTGAAAAAAATCGTTGCACGCGGGAAAGGGGGGATTGTGCTGGTTCCCGAAATTTCACTCACGCCCCAAACGGTCCGACGATTTCAGGCAAATTTTCCCGGACAGGTGGCGGTCCTGCATAGCCGAATGTCACCTGGCGAACGGTATGATTCCTGGCGCAAATTAAAAGATGGGACTTTTCGGATTGCCGTGGGCGCGCGTTCTGCTATTTTTGCTCCGATTGAAAAAATTGGGATTATCATCGTGGATGAGGAACACGAAGCCTCTTACAAGCAATTTGAATCAAATCCGCTGTATCACGCACGAGACGTAGCCGTCATGCGCGCAAAATTAAATAAAGCCATTGTTTTATTGGGTTCAGCCACGCCATCGATTGAATCCTATCATAACGCTTTAACTGGAAAATATCATCTGCTAAAATTACCGCGACGGATTGATGATATCCCCATGCCGGATGTGAAAATTATCGATCTCATGCGGGAGCATCGGGTTTATGGATACGATTTAACCACAGTTTTTTCCATTCCCTTAAAGAAAAAAATACAGGAAAAACTGGATAAAGGCGAGCAAATTATTCTGCTCCAAAACCGACGTGGCCATTCGCCATTTGTCCGCTGTCAGGAGTGTGGATTTATTGAACAGTGCGTCCATTGCAACATCACCCTCACCTATCATAAAAAGGGCAATCACCTCCGCTGTCATTATTGCGGCTATTCCCGGTCGCTTTCGCTGAAATGTCCCCAATGCGGCAAGGAAGAATTGATTTTCAAAGGGGTGGGAACCCAGAAAGTGGAAGAGGAACTTAAAAAACTATTCCCCGAAACCCGGGTTGTGCGGATGGATCTCGATACCACATCCGGAAAACTGGCGCATGACCGGATTATCATCGATTTCGGAAATGGGAAATACGACATTTTACTCGGTACACAGATGGTCGCCAAAGGGCTGGATTTTCATCGGGTGACGCTGGTGGGCGTTATTTCAGCCGATACCGGGCTGTTTCTTCCCGATTTTCATGCTTCAGAGCGAACTTTTCAGCTTCTCACCCAGGTTGCGGGCCGGCCAGGTCGCAAAGGCGCGCAAGGAGAAGTTATTATCCAAACATATTCACCGGACAACCCCTGTCTGATTTATGCCAAAAATCATGATTACGAAGGATTTTATGCCAATGAAGAACGTGCGCGACGAGAATTGAATTATCCCCCTTATGGAAAAATGATTGCGATCTTCTTTCGTGGCGTGAATGAAAATGCGGTCGCTTCGGCTGCCCGAAAGTTTCGCCAAATTCTGGAAACCCGCAACGTGCCATTCGATATTCTGGGTCCGGCGCCATCCCCCATTACGAAAATTGAAAACCATTATCGCTGGCAAATTGCCCTCAGGTCACCCCGAAGTCAGGACCCGACGGGGACAAATATGAAAAAATTTGTAAAGGAAGCCAATAACCTTTTCCAGAAGGAATTACAGCGTTTAAAAATCAAGATGATAATAGATGTCGATCCGATTTCGATGTTTTAAAATAATTCTTTTTCAATCCACTTATTTGCGCTTTGAGTACTTTTCCGGAAATCGAAAATCTCGTTTTTCTTTAAACTGCCGATTAAATGGACCGGGAGCATACTTTAATGGAATGCTGATTTTCGGATCCATTGAATTCTCTGCCGGTGCAATCGTAATTTGGAGATCCATATCATTATCGGCCGGACCGAAACTCATTTTTGAATCCGGATACTTTTGGGGTATTTGAAAATGAGGAGGAAGCATCTTGTGCATATTTGTGTTTAATGAATCAAGCAAAAACTTTTGCGCCGGGGATAAAAATTTAGTTGAATCCTTCAGACTTGTCCGAATGTTTAAAGAATCTGATGCGAAGGCGAAATGAGCGGCACTCATCATCACTACAAGAAAAACGGCTAATAATTTATTTCCATTTTTCATGGCTGAACTCCATTTAAAACCGTAAAAATTGATTTATGTGGCATGCTAAACATAATTTATTCAAAAACAATGCCAATGGCAACTATTTCTTTCTTTCGGATTAACGTCAGGTCTCAAATAAACTTTTGTTAGTCAACCCCGCTTTTTCAATCCACCCACCCTGTTTTTCTACTAGAATTTTGGCTGGTAAATACTCTTTCCGATCTGATTTTACCGGTTTCCTGCCATTTTAAAAAAAAATTAATTGATTTTTTCAATTATTTTGATTAGTATTTTAGTGTATATATAAATTATACGATTCGATTCAGCATAAATTTCCATGGAAAAAAAGTCAAAATAATCAAATATGAGAATTTTATCACCTCTTAACAAAAAAGAAAATAATGACGATTGAACATTATCACCACCTGTCACAATCAGAAGTTGTTTCAAAGATAAATGATTTGTTGGAATCATTTACGAATCCCGGTCAGTACCACGTTTCGGATATTAAAAAATCCTGGAATGACGATAATTCCCAATTAAATTTTTCTTTTAAACTACAGGGCACAACCATTCAGGGGTTCATCGCCCTGAAACCCAATTCAATTCTTCTGGAAAGCACTTTGCCGCCTTTGGCCAGGTTTTTTGAAGGAAAAATTAAAAGCTTTATTCGCGAAAAAATGGAAGAAATCTTTTAGATTGAATCATACCAGCACTCTTGATGGAGAACCGGTATAATGAATCACGATAAATCCAGCTTGAATGAAATCCATTATCCAATGCTAAAAATAGTGGATGAGGCAGCCCAGACCCAGCGTTCGGACAAATTTCACGAACAGGCCAGATTCTGGTTCAATACCAATCCGACCATCATCCGCGAATTGCTCTCCTGGATTTATCAGCATCAGGATCAACTTCATTTACCACTGACCGACACACAAAATCCTGCCCTGACGATTCTTGATCCATTCATGGGCTTTGGAACTGTGCTTAAAGAGGCGCTGGCGTTTGATGCGAATCCCATTGGTATTGAAATTAATCCTGTTTCCTGGTTTTTTGCGCGGATTGAACTGGACCAGCATGACTCAAAATCTTTTTCCAGTGCTTGCCGACGATTGGCGAAACGCAAAACCTGGCATAATACGACACTTGAGGAAGAGCTTCATAGCTACTACAAAACTACCTGTCCCTGTGAAGAAAACCATACCGAAAAAGCCGATGTGGTCCGGCTTTTCTGGATTCAGACCGATATATGCAGCAATCCGAACTGCCAAAAAAGAATTCCTCTATTTGAAGATTTTATTGTTTTTCAGAAAAAAGTAACGGTGAACTATTATCCAGATGTCACCTGTCCTTCCTGCAAACAGAAGTTTGACTGGGATTTAGACCTGGTCACCCTGATTGTCGAGCCTAATCTCATGGTAAATGGCCTGCAGGATGCTGCTGGCATCGAACGCGGGACAAGACTATGGACATATAGTGAAAATCAGTTGAAATGTCCATCGTGTCATAACGAGGTGCAAAATCTTCAAAAATTACCCGCTATCGAACAAAAAAAGGTGCTCCTCTCGGTGCTTTTTTGCCCCTATTGCCAAAACGTCTGGCAATATCGGGGAAATTTACCGCAAAATGTGCGCTGTCCCTCCTGTCGGAGCGCTTATTATCCGCGGGAGGGAAATGTTCAGCGCGATTGGTATACCTGCCCCTATTGTGGTTCACGTGACAAAGTTCAATATACTTCCACCGCGGAGGCGGCGGAAAAAAGAATTCCGGTGCTTCCTTTTGCGCTTGAGGGTTATTGTGCTTTTTGTCATCAGAAAAAAAATCAGACGCATGATTGTTTGCTGCATAAAACCGGCGGCCGGTTTTTCAAAAAAATTTCCACAAAAGATTTTTCGCATTTCTTAACCGTTTCCCAGCTCTGGGGCGAACAGCAGCAACATCTGGACTTTCCGGTTTCGGAAATTGTAAGTGGCAAAGAGACCCAGATTTTATTGGAACATCAATATTTTTACTGGTTTCAACTTTTCAATGCCCGCCAATTGCTGAGTCTGGCCACCCTGTTACGCGCCATCATTGAAGAACCGGATAAAAAATCACGACAGTTATTACTCACGGCTTTTCTTTTAACGCTGGAGTCCAATAATATTTTTACAATCTTTGATCGTAAACGGCATCGGATTAAAGGAATTTTTGACGAGAAACCGTTCACTGTTCCCTATCGCTATACCGAGGGAAACCTGTGGGGGATTGAAGGCGAAGAAGGTTCTTTTTCTTATCACGTGACCCAATTAAAACAACGACTTAAAACATCCCAGGCCGATAGACCCGCGTCAACGGCTGCACCGGTTCCGGGGTTTCAGAATAATATCTGGTGTTCTTCAATTTCGAGCCAGAATTTGCAGAATTATCTATCGCCGGTTGATATCATTCTATCGGAAATTCCACCTCCAATCGATACGCTTTTTATGGAATGGTCAGATTTTTACTATGTCTGGCTGCGCCTGGCATTGAAAAATGAGTACACCTTTTTCAATCCGGAACATGTCCATCGAATCGAAAACATCAATTTTCTGGATCGGAGTCGTACGAAAACCAACAAATATTTTACCCAGCTTAAAGAGATATTGCGAAAATGTGCTGCCGCACTTAAGCCGGAAGGTCTGGCATTGTTTATCCTACCCGATCAGCGAGAATCGTTCTGGCCGGCTTTGACCGAAACGATCTTTCAGGCTGGATTTACCGTTGATTTTATCTGGCCAGTTTCGTCGGTCGCTCTCACCGGTTCATCACGAACGCGTGCAGGGTTTGATAAAGTCATTTTTGGCTGCCGGAACCTGGAAGAATTGCCAGTTGAAAATTCCATTAACTGGAAAAATTCGATTCTTTCGCTGCAAGAAGTGCTAAAAAATGAATTCAATAAATTCCAGATTGGTTTAGACAATCAGCCAAAAATTAAGCAAGCCTTTCAACGATTTATCCTTCTCGGTCAGGGTTTTCATGAAATATCAAAAATATACAAAATTCTCCAAAAATCACCCTTTCCCGTTCGCCTGAGAAAGCTATTCCAACTCGTGTATCTCAATATCGATCGAATCCTTCATCCCGAGAACAATCTCCCGAAAATTTTATATGAAATTGATCCAATTTCTTATATTTATTTCGCTTTTTTATGCTCTCAGACCGAAATTGACAATACCGAACTAGCTAACCATTGCCTCGGTATTTGTGAAATAGAAAGTTTAATTCAGGCTGGAATCATTATCCCTTCCAGCCAGAAAACAGGACGCCAATATCAGATCAACGATCCGATAGGCCGATATGAAATGTTACGTGAACAATATCTGGATATCTGGCAGCAAAGTGGCATTCAGACGGATCTTTTCCAGAGCCAGGATCCGTTGGTAAATCTCTTTTCCTATTCACTGGTCGACATCCTGCATCTGCTTATCGGACTGGTGTTCTACGGCGAGACAATTCACGATAAGATCACCAGATGGAAAATTCCCAGAGAACTCATTCTCGAGACGGGGAATTATCTGATTAAGCGGGAAGTGCCTTTTGCTGATCTGGTCGGTCATTTGATAAATAAAATTTGAGGCGTCATGCGTGATGCGTAATACGTCACGCGTAATAAGTGACAAATATACTCGTAGCAAAATGGTTTTCAGATTCACACCAATCTGACCCTCACCCCAACCCTCTTCCAGAGGGCTGAGCGCGTCCCATATCTTTTACTGGACACGGGGAGAGGACGAATTCCCCTTCCCTATTTTGTTAGGGAAGGGGTCAGGGGATGGGTAAAAAAGGATGCGGACATAACAAAGAAATATTTTTTTTAATTAAGTTTCATTGTGACCAGGAGAAAAGTTTAAATTTGTTCTTATCAACACCATTTTTTAACCCATCCCCCAATCCCTTCCCTCAAATCAGGGAAGGGGAGTGTCCAGTAACGAAATGTGGGTCAAGATCAGTCCAGCGGGAGAGGACGTAGCTATCCCCTCTCCCCCCGGGAGAGGGTTAGGGTGAGGGCAGTTTTTAATTCAACTTATTCTATAATTTTCAATTAGTTATCACCTTAACCTGTCGGCTATGGGACCAGGGGTGAGTTTATTGTTCACGTTTTTATTTTATTCACAAAAGCCGAAAACCACTTTGGCTTTAGTATAATTTTCAAATGTAATAACGGCCCGCGGTTGCGTTGCATGCGGAGCGAGCACAGCGAGTGGAGCATGTCAACTCCAACCGCTGGTTATTGCGCCCGTACTGCTCCCAGCCCTTGCCGCTGGCCCTTTTCATCGATGGCACCCGGTTTTACCTATACCATTCTGGGCGCAATAACATAATATTATATTTCACCCATCACGCATCACGTTTCCCCCTCACTCCTTCAATTTTTTTCCACCAAATTGAAAATTTTCCACCGTTCTTGCGTATAACAAAAAAGGCTGGCTTATTCAAATTTATACAGAAACTGCATCAAATGCTCTTATCCGCTCATTTTTTATCAAGCGAAAGGATTTTGTTATGAAAGGATTTATTCACTACATCATCTTAATTTTAATTGTCTCTTGCGCCGGTTCTTATGCCCAATTGGACAGCGTTCGCTATTTTCAATATATTCAGGATATTGATTCCCGATCGGATGAAAAATTAGCCGATTTTCTCATTCAGGAAATTGAAGTTTTTCAGAAAATGTATCCTGAAAATCAACATATTGCTGATACACAATTGATGCTGGGAAAAACTTATGAACGAAAGGATGAAAAATTCCTGGCATTTGCGGCTTATTATAAAGCGATTTATCAATTTCCTGAAACCGCCATTTGGGATTCCTGTTTAAATCGGGTGCGCAGGCTTCTCCAGGTATCAAATCTGAAAATTAATAAAAAAGACACCCTGCTCCAGCTTTATAATTTTGATTTTACCACCTTACAACGCCCGGCTGATAAATTTTACGGGTATTTGTCATTACTCCAACTGCTTAACCAGAAAGAATTAGAGATTTGGTTGCAACAGGAATATCAAAAGTTTTTTATCCGACATTCCGAAGATGAGCGAAATGCTCAAATTTTGACCTGGCAGGCTGATTTAATACAAAAAAAAGCCCGCGAACGTAAAGATAATATTTTTAAATCCAGTAAAGGCCAATTTATCGAAACCGAGGCAGCATATTATAAAGTCGGTTTTCTCTATCCCGACAGCCCGGTTCGGGCTTATTCCGAGCTTCAGCGGGGTTTAATTACCAGTGAGTTGGATAAACAACAAAAAGCCATTGATATTTTGCGGGATGTGGTGAAAAAATATCCCGACACAGATCATGCCGTTAAAGCGCTTTTTGCCATTGCGGATATTCAGGAAAATAAAATCAAAAATCCGCAGCAGGCAATTTATGACTATCTTCAGGTGGTCACCAATTATCCGGCCTCCATCGAGGCTGTCCGCGCACTGGAAGCCATTGCAGAAATAAAGCGCAAGTCAAAAGATTACACCGGTGCCGTCGCAGTCTACGAGGAACTTATCCAAAAATATCCGGAAAATACCGCCGCCCGAAAAGCATTGTCAAAAATCACTGAAATTTATCAGAAAAATGTAAAAGACAATGAAAAAGCCGTCGAGACATTAACCCGATTTTACAAACTCTATCCGCAGGATCCCCAAACCCCTGAAAGATTACTCGAAGCCGCCACTCTGTGTGAGAAAAAATTAAAAGACCCGCAGAAAGCGCAGCTCTTTTACACGATTATTAATCGAAATTATCCCGAACATCCGGCGAATAAAACCGCCTCCAGTAAAATCGACACCGTACAGGTGGATGAACAGGCACTGGAACAGCTTCTCGAAAGCCACGAAAACGTGCCAGCCGATACCTCACGATTGAAAAACATGCCGGCTGATTCCTCATCCAATCCACCTGATTCTTTCAATGATGAGTCGAATATATTTGAAACTTCAGAAATTATCCATCCCGCAACCGTTCTGTTCAGCAAGGAAGGCGATTCCAACCCCTCCCCAGCGGTAATGACGACGAATGCCAATGACCGGGATATCCAGAGTCTCGATACCGGACGACAGACGTCATTTCTTTCGCAGCTTGAAAAAGATGTCATATTGGAGATTAATTTAATGCGTTCGAATCCCCCGCGCTATGCGGAACGCTATTTAACCGCTTTTAAAAAAATGTTTAAAGGGAAAAAGATTGTGGCACCCGGCCAGACGCCGCTGATCACTTACGAAGGAACCAGAGCAGTGGATGAATGCATTCAGGTGCTGAAAAAGACGCCGCCGCTACCGATTTTTACGCCGGCTGAAGGATTAACCCGTGCTGCCCGTGATCATGCCAAAGATCAGGCGCGCAGCGGACGAACCGGCCATGATGGCGCCGATGGCAGCACCATGACGGAACGAATCGAACGCTACGGCCAGTGGACTGGTCTTTGCGGGGAAAATATCTCATACGGCTACAATAATGCCCGCCGGATCGTCATCCAATTGCTGGTGGATGATGGCGTCCCTTCGCGAGGGCATCGGGAGAGTTTTTTAAATCCACAATTCACCCTGATTGGGGCAGCCTGTGGGAAACATGCGAAATTTAAATATATGTGCGTGGTGGATATGGCGAGTTTTTATAGTGATCATCGTCGATAGGAGTAAGGGCGTGAAACATGATGCGTCATGCGTGATTTGGGATGAGGTGATAATCGAATAAATTGTATATGTTCCCTGTTAATTTGAAAAATCCCGCCTATCCTGTCATAATAAATTAGCTATGAGTGAATAACAATCCCAGCTTCTTCGTGGCTAAAAAATTTAGTGAAAGGAAAAATCATGTTTCGAAAGACAATATACGCTTTCCTCTTCTTTATCTTGTCATATTCACTTCTTTTTGCAAGGCACTACGATATCGTTTCAGCGATGGAACGACAAGGACACCTCCCCGAAAAGCGCATTCAACATGAACAGGCGCTTATCCAAAAGTGGGCTGCTTTTCAAATTTCCCCCGAACAGCGAAAATATGATGTCACTTATTATGGATTAAATTTAAATATTGACCCTGCCCGGCAATCCCTTGATGGTTTTGTCGCTATCCATTTCAACTGTCTGGCATCGCTGACGCAACTGGAACTGGATCTGTTTTCTAATTTTCAAGTTGATAAAATCCTCCTGAAAAGCCAGGAGTTAACTTACACCAGAAATGGTAATAAATTATTTGTTAATCTGCCACGGACTTTTCAAAAGAATAATTCTGGCGAAATACAGGTTTATTATCGGGGGAACCCGATTCTCCACGTTCAGGGCGGCGCATTTTATTTTCAGACTCATGGTGACAATCAGCCAATTATCTGCACCACCTGCGAACTCGAAGGTGCTTCGACCTGGTGGCCCTGCAAAGATTATCCCGGCGATAAACCCGATTCCACCGATATTAATATCACTGTTCCCGCGGATTTGGTCGTCGCCACAAATGGTTTGCTGCGGAAAGTAACCACCCATTTAAATCAAAAAACATACTACTGGCATGTCAGTTACCCCATCGTTATGTACAATATCGCGCTCAATATTTCAAATTATGCCCACTTTACGGATGCTTTAGCGCTTAATAATGGCGAAACACTCTTGCTGGATTACTATGTTTATCCTGAAAATCTCGAACTCGCCCAAAAACAGTTTCGGCAGGTGAAAGATGTGGTCGGTTTCTTTTCCGATAAATTTTGCCCATATCCCTTTGCAAAAGAAAAATATGGCCTGGCAGAAGTCTGTTATTGGGGCATGGAGCATCAAACCATGATCGCTTATGGGAATAATTATCGAAACAATACGGATATTTATCCCTGGGATTATATCATTTTACACGAAACCGCTCACGAGTGGTTTGGCAATTTGATTTCGCTGAAAGAATGGGGCCATTTCTGGATGAACGAAGCCTTCGCCACCTACGCCGAACCACTTTTTATCGAATACAAACATGGTCGTGAGAGCTATTTTCAGTATATGGATTATCTCAAATCACGAATCTCGACGAGTCGCGAAAAAACCGCCCCTCTTTTTTGTACCGATTCCACCAACGCCATCGCTTCCTATAGTGGAAATATCTATTTTAAAGGCGCGTGGGTGCTGCATACGCTCCGGCATGTACTGGGTGATAAAATGTTCGATCAGGTCATTAAAACCTATTGTGCCGACAACCGCTATCGGTATAAAAATGTGGATAGTTATGATTTCATCAATTTGTGTGAAACTGTTACCGGCCGGGAATTAAGCTGGTTCTTTCAACAGTGGGTCTTTGGCACGGGCCGGCCGGATTATGAATTCAAGTGGAAATCCGTTCCCGAAGGGCAGCAATATGTGATCAATTTTACCATCAAACAAAATCAAACCAACCAGCTTTTTAAAATGCCCATTCCCCTGCGACTCACCACGCTTAAAGGGGATTCCAGTTTCACGGTTTGGGACAGCCTGGCGATGCAGAATTTTACCCTCAAAACCAAATCCAAACCTACCGACTTACAATTTGATCCCGAAAATTGGATTTTAAAATATCTCAAAGTGGTTTCCGCCGTTGAAGCCAGTCAAAACAAACTATTAACTTATCAGCTCTACCCCAATTATCCCAATCCATTTAATTCAGCAACGACCATTCGCTTCGATTTACCGGAACCGGGCGAAGTCAAAGTAAAAATTTATAACCTCATCGGCCAGGAAATTATTACATTAGAGAATGAATTTCTGCCTGCCGGCCAACACACCATCACCTGGGACGGTCGTCGGCAAAATAGTGGGTTGGTCGGAAGTGGCGTCTACTGGCTGCAAATGGAAACCGCCCAATATACGCGGATGAGGAAGATGCTTTTGGTGAAGTAAAACAATTGTTAATTGTGAATTGTGAATTGTGAATTATGAATTGTGAATTGTGAATTATGAATTATGAATTGTGAATTATGAATTATGAATTGTGAACGGAGGAACTGCTTCCCTCGTTCCCACGCTCCGGCGTGGGAATGCCTCACCGACGTTTCACGTCCC
>DYKB01000242.1 GCA_020722815.1 Caldithrix sp.
ACGCCAAAAAATAACAGAGAATTTTTGAAGGTTTGATTAAAGAATTTGAAATAGAGGCGATTAAATAATCCCGCAAGGGATGATGTGAAAATAGTCCATCAATTTATTGAAAGGTATGTTTGGGGGAAAATTCCAAACGTCCCTACGGGACGAAATTTAATTTGGTGATTCATTTACCCGGCAAAAAATTGCCGGGCTATTTTCGGTTTTCCCTGCGGGAAATTTAGCGGATAATATTGTTGACACGCCAAAAAATAACAGAGAATTTTTGAAGGTTTGATTAAAGAATTTGAAATAGAATCTGTTAAATAATCCCGCAAGGGATGATGTGAAAATAGCCCATCAATTTATTGATGGGAACAAAATAAGCAGATAAATTTAAGTCCCGTAGGGACGGTTGAAAAAGTCTTTTAGGGAAATTTTATGGCTCATTCATATACCAATATTTTGATTCATTATATTTTCAGCACGAAAAATAGAGAGAAAATCATTGCGGACGAATTGCAGGAACGGTTGTGGCCCTACATGGGCGGGATTGCCAGAGAAAATAATATGAAGGCGCTGGCTATCGGTGGAGTTGAAGATCACGTTCATCTTTTAATCTCTTTGCCGCCGATGTTGTCGGTTTCCAAAGCCATCCAATTAATCATAGGCGGCTCTTCAAAATGGGTGCATGATACATTTGCGAAACACAAAAATTTCAAATGGCAGGAAGGGTATGGGGCGTTTAGTGTGAGTATTTCACAGGTTGATGATACGGTTGCCTATATTAATCGACAAAGAGAACATCACAAAATCAAGACGTTTCAGGAAGAATACATCGCCTTTTTGAAAAAACATGAAATTGATTACGATGAGAGGTATGTGTGGGGATGATTTCAATCGTCCCTACGGGACGAATTTTGATTTTGTGATTAAATTTACCTGACGAAAAGCCGCCCGACAGGACACGCACAATCTTTTATTTCATTCGGCTGCTGTTATTTTTTTCGAGTGCTCCTGCTCATTTTCAATTGATACTTTTCCAGTTAAAGACCGCTTTGGAGCAG
>DYKB01000243.1 GCA_020722815.1 Caldithrix sp.
TCGGGAAAACTTCGTCATCTGGGATTAAGCCAGGCGCCGCGCCGTTCCACATTGGCGTATGCCAACGAACATCGGTCCTGGCAGCTATATGAAAAATTGTTTTATCATTTACTCGATATTTGCAAAGGTCAATTTGGCAATAAACACAAGTTTCATTTTAAAAATAAGCTATTAAGTTTTGATGCCTCGACGATTAAATTATGTCTGAGTGCGTTTAATTGGGCCAAATTTCGTCGTACCAAAGGCGCCATCAAACTGCATTTAATATTAGATCATGCGGGCTATTTGCCCGAATTTGTCAATGTTACTCCTGGAAATGTGCATGAAGTCAACATCTTGAAACAACAGGTGTTCGATCCGGGAACGATTGTGATCTTCGATCGCGGCTTGATCGAATATGCCATGATGGGCCGATGGACAAAAAACGATATTTTTTTTGTGACACGGCTAAAAGCCAATGCCGTCTATGATGTCATCCATTCCCGGAACGTAACCCCAGATAGCAACCTTTTAAAAGATCAGATTATTCAGCTCAAAGGATTTTATTCAAAACAAAATTGTCCGTATGATCTTCGCATTGTCGAAATCTGGTTGAACGATAAGCAACAAAGTATGATGATACTGACCAATAATCTCGAATTGCCGGCTGAGACCATTGCCGCCATTTATAAAGATCGTTGGCAAATCGAGTTGTTCTTTAAAGCGATCAAACAGAATCTGAAAATCAAAACCTTTGTCGGGACATCATTCAATGCCGTGATGATCCAAATTTGGACAGCATTGATAGCGATTCTGATCCTGAAATATCTGAAAGCCAAATCCAAACTTTGTTGGTCGCTATCCAATCTGATCTGCCTGCTACGCTTGAATTTATTGACTTACCAGGATTTGTGGCAATGGATTGATAATCCCTATAACCAGGAATCACCACCTGTTGCCGGAACCCAGGTCTGTTTCAATTTATAACCGTTTTTGGACAGCATCTTGGCAACCTGATTTTAAAAATCGAAAAACTACGGCTGAAATCCTTTATTTTAGATACATCAA
>DYKB01000068.1 GCA_020722815.1 Caldithrix sp.
ATCAGTAAAACCGGCGACACAACAAATTTGATACGATTCCCTGTGATCGGTTACCGAAAAACAACTCCATAGTCTAAAAAATCAAATACATACCAAGCATTTTGAGGCGTCAATCTGAATTCTGCTCCTGAACAGACAAGGGCAAATTCCTGTTTATATTTTAATTAAGATCAAATCACCATTCTGTACAATATAATCCCGGCCATGAATGCTTATCAATCCTTTTTCATGTAATTTGGGAATGGAACGCCACAAATTTAAATCATCAAATTTGATCACTTCAGCCTTAATGAAATTTTTTTCAAAATCGGTATGCACCAAACCAGCAGCTTTTTGAACTTTTGTATTTTGCTCAATTGTCCAGGCATGTGTCTCATTTTTATTGGCCGTGAAGAAAGTGATTAAATTTAAAATTTCGTATCCGGTTCGAATAACCTTTGCCAATCCAGATTCATCCAATCCCATCGCTTCCAAAAAGTCTTTACGATTCTCTGGTTCAAGCTGACTGATTTCCGCCTGCGCTTTACCACAGAAGGTCAGGCAGACCTGTTGATTTTTTCGCGCATACTCCTGGAGAGCTTCAACCCACGAATTTGATTCCAAATGATTTTCATCGACATTCGCAATGTAAAACATTGGTTTCAAAGTGAGCAGGTTGATCTCTTTCAACATCTGCGTCTGCTGCGGTTCCAGCGATAACTGCTGCAAAGGTTTTCCCGCGGCAAGATGATTTTGCGCCATATTAAGTACATCGTATTCTTCTTTTACGGCAGCACTCCCCAACCTCAAATTTTTACTCACCTTAGCCAGCCGTTTTTCGACGATTTCAATATCTTTTAACAGCAGTTCATAATTTACCACTTCGGCATCCCGAACCGGGTCCAGCGTAGGTTCCACATGAGCAACATTTTCATCAACAAAGCAACGCACGACCTGTGCCAGCGCGTCAGTGGCCTGGATATGGCTCAAGAACTGATTACCAAGTCCCTCGCCCTGACTGGCCCCGCGTACCAATCCAGCGATATCGATAAACTCCAGGGTTGTTGGTGTCATTTTTTCTGAACCGAACAATTCCTGAATTACGGCTAAACGTGAATCTTCAACAGGGACGATTCCAACGTTTGGCGATATCGTACAAAAGGGATAGGCTGAAGCTTCAACCTGTAACGCGGTTAAAGCATTAAATATCGTAGATTTCCCAACATTGGGTAAACCGACAATTCCGCAACGAAATCCCATGATAAAACCTCAATTTTAATAAAAATCAATTGATGTGCTCACTCTAAAAGCATAAACCTGTCATTCTGAGTAAAACAAACAATCCCGTAACTCATTGAAAAATATAGAATTTTTAAGCCAATTCGTTCAGAATGACAATCGTGACCTTTTTCAGATAGCGATATTTAAGCAAAAATTTCAATCCGATGCAATCCTGATAATAAAAAAAATTGATATTTTCAAGTCCAGAATTAATAAACTTCAATGGAAAAACTATTAAAAATTTAGACGGTTGTAAATTATGTCAAAAAGAGGAATACCACTTTCACACACTAACAATCAATGCGTGCTTCAATAATAATAATTATTCAGTAATTTTGAAAATAATGGTTGCATCTCAATAAATGATTTCATATATTATTAGAAAGTTGTATATTGCCGGAAATTGGCATGATTATAATTTTTTTCCATCAGGGAATTCCACATATTCATTTGTTTAATATATTCTGCTTCAAAAAACGAAATGAAAATTGAATAATAATTAGATAACGACTAATTAATTTTATTAAAAATTGAATAGCGAAAATCATCTGAAGAAATTATCAACCCTTGAATTGGTTAAATGGTGTGCTCGTGATAAACAGAATCACCACGCCTGGGCAGAATTTATCGCCCGTTTTGATGAAACCATCCGACGCGGAATTTTTCGTTTCAAAAATATGCTGGTGAATCAAAAAGATTCAGACTTTCGTTATAAAATTATGGAAGACCTTATACAGGATGTTTATCATCAATTATTAAAAAATGATTGTAAAGCATTGAAAGGCTTTCGCGGAAAAAACGAAAATTCATTTTATCTCTATCTCACGATTATTTGTAAGAATACCACGCTAAACTATCTAAAATCAAAAGGCAGCCAGGAAGATCACACCCCGCATTATGATAGCGAAAAAGATGAAGCCAGTTCCAACAATCCTTCAGGCGAACAAATTGACCTAATCTCCTATATAAATTCTTTCGCATCGGGTAAAAAGAAAGAACGCGACCGGTTAATTCTTAAACTTCATTTTATTGACGATTTTTCACCTGAAGAAATTGCAGATATTTTACCCAGCGATCTTTCTCCCAAACGAATAGCCAATTTAATCGGTCAGTTTAAAAATTTTTTAAAAAATTCTGAATTAATTACAAAATAGTGGGAAAAATTTAAAATTCAGTTGTCTTCTATTATAGAACGTATAGTGGCGGGATTTAACAGTAATACAGAATACAGAATTCAAATTTCTAATTTGAGTGATGGGAAAGCTATGACTGGAAAAGATAAAACGGGAAGCAAGCTGAATTCCTGGCATTGCTTAACTGAGGACCAATTGGATAAATATATATGCAAAACATTATCATCCAAAGAAAATCAACAAGTTGAACAACATTTAAATACCTGTGATGCCTGTTTTCGAAAATTAGTCATGATTTTAAATGTTACTTTTTCACCAACAACAGCAGTTGAAAAAATTGAACTCAATAAAATAGAACCGAAAACTATCGATGAACAGGTTTCCAAAATATTAAGTTATGATCGCGAACTAAATCCAAAACCGGTTGTTGATTCGGTCTGGAATCGTTTATGGCGTCTTGTTTTCAATTTTATCAATCGATATTTCCTGACAATGACGCCACGATGGCGACCGGCATTAAGTTATGCGCTCGTCCTGCTATTAATTGCCGGAACCTTTGGCGGCTATCGCCAATTAAACCAGAGGTATCACTTATCGCGTGCAAAATCACTTCTGGAACAAAATTATCAATTTGATAGCGAAAACGACCTCCAACTTACCGGACAATTTGCACCTGGCATAGGCCAATTGATGGCTTCTGATGAACCTGAAGCATATCAGCTAAAGAGTCAGATGCATTTGCAGAAAATTTTAAAGCACAAACCCAATCATATTGAAACCAACTTGTTATTAGCAAAACTTTATATTATCGAAAAAAAATACGTCCAGGCTGAATCGCTCTATTCAAAACTTCAACGCCGCGGATTTAATTCCGCTCAATTGTTGAATGATTTGGCCAAATTACAGGCAGATAAAGGCGATACCACAGCGGCATTAAATTCATTTTATCAGGCGATAAAAGCCGATTCGCAATTGCCGGAACCCTATTATAATCTTGGGTTACTGTTAAAGAAAATAAAGCCTGATTCTGCCAGCCTTTTCTACGAAAAATATCTGAAATTTGAATACGATGCCCGATGGCAGGAAGTCGTTTCAATCGAATAGAATGAATAAAAAACTTTTCTGACTGTGTCGCGACTTCATCCTCAAGTGAACATTACCGGAATCGGAACCGCTACCTGTTAGTCAGTTTGCTCTCAATAACTCATTAATTTTATATACGTTAAGTTCTAGAGGCAATTTATGATTAACCTGATCCGTATTATCAGAAATTTTTTCTTCAGACATGAAGTTATTAAATTTTACCGTTTCCCGCCGGCGAAAAGATTTCGGACACACTTACTGGGACTGACCAGTGCCCTGTTTTTTACATTGATGTACCTCATTTTTGATTATTCAGCTATTTTTTCTGACCAACCCGGGTTTGTTCCTGTTTTAACATTTCTGGTTTTAATTGCCGGAACGTGTTTTCTCTGGTGGACGTTCCTGGCAATTGTCATCATGATGATAATACTGAAAGTCCAAATCGCCACGCCAATTATTGAACTATATTTTGGGGCTTATTTATCCGGCGCACTATTCGCCATTATTTATAATGACCTGGTTTGCCTCTGGCAATGGCTTTTTGAAAAGGATAAAGTAAAAATAGTTTTTGCCTTCGATCCCCGCAAAAAAGTAAACATCATTAAATCACCCATAATTAATGAAGAGACAGTGCGATTGGACCTTAAAGAATGTCTTTATGATTATGAAAAATGTCGTTCCGACGATTTTCATCCATACACCATTGTTTTTTGGGCGAACAAAAAATTTAAAGATGGAGATAATCCTTCCATCGCGGATCCAATTAGCAAAGATCTCAATCTTTTTCTGCGATCAATTGAAAAAGCGCTGTCAGTACTGGAGATAAATGAAGTGCTTGGCCGGCCGGAAATATGGTCAAAAATTAGAATTATCGCCATTTTTGAAGGTCCTGAGAAAGCGAAGAAAAACGACGATACATTTTATGCGCAATCATTGGAACTTATTGTCGATGGCGAACCTGTTGAAAATCTGATTACACCGTATGAAGATTTGGATCTATTATATCAGGATTTCATGAATCAACAAATACAAAGCCAGGTTTTCCCACCTGAAGTAAAAGCAGCACTGGCTGAAAAAGTTGATGTCATTTATGTCCTGAGTGCAGTCGATGAATTCACTCGCGGGACGGCATTATTTTCTGATATTAAAGGATTTGATAACCAAAGTTACCTCCCAAATAATGAAGGAATAAAATTCGATTTCGCTCACATGTCTTACGATGCAAATGAATATGAGAATAAAAATAAGTATGTACAGATAGCTGTTAGTCCAACCGATCCATTTAAAGGTATCCATGATTTCTATGCAGTGAAACCGGGCAGAATCGCTATCAATGTCCGTACCGCGCCACCTAAAACATATATCCACGAGTTTGCGCATGCCATGTCATCAGCCTGGCATGGTGTTATCGTGGATGAATATTTTGATTTTGATGAATTTGATATAGAAAATGTTAAGGAGACTCCATTTTATGTCAATCGGTTTATCCGCAGGAAATTTAATAATAACAAACTATTAGGAATACCACCTACTTTTGCTATTTATCAACAAACAAATTTCAGGTCTGATTTAGAGCATCCCTCAGCAAAGGTTAGCTGGCGAGGATATTTTCCGGATAGACACCGAAAAGATTTTATTTGTACCATGGATACTTCATTTTGTACTTATCGATTCGATGATTTAATTGCGGCTTTTATGTATGATCGATTAATGACCAAAATAAACCGACACTAATATAAGGAGAAATCATATATGCTGCCGATAAATCCGACATATCGTCGTTTAATTCGAAAATATGTCCCGCAAATTTCCAAAAACGACCTAGAAAAATATGATAGTTATCTGGCTTATTGTTATCATGATAAGTTAATACCGTCACCACCGCCTACGAAGTCGATTACTGCACCAGGCCAGGAAATTCCGCTTCCGGACTCAATCAAAGAATTATTGGAAAAATTGAATAACTTGAAAAAATACATAGCTGCCACCTATCAAATTTGGACGGCCAGAAGAGACTATGCCATTCAACAAAAAAATCTGTTACAATTGACGATAAGTTTTAATTCGATTAAAAATAATTTTGGGGCGGCATTGTATTATCGTTATGTACTCATTACCAGGCTCCCATTATTATGGTATAATAAATATGGCTATTATATTAGCAGAATTTTTTAGCAAACCGACCCGGCCAAACCTGAAGAGAAGAGCCGAAAAGTAAAGGTTTAAACGATATTCTCCGTTTGTATAATTATCCGGAGAAATTTGACATATAAAAAAATTTGGTCATCAACCTAAAAATGTAGCTATTTTCCAGGTAATCAGACATGAATCTTATTTTTAATAAAATATTTATCTGGTTCAGGATGAAAAAGCGAGCATTGATGCAATTAATTATTTTATTGCTAATGAGCGCATATTTCTTTTTCAATGGTTGTTCACAACAAACGGACTTATTTGATTTACAGCGAACAATTTGTTCATCATCATCAGTTCAGGATACGCTGAAAATTGTTCGACAGCTTGAGCAGTATTATCTGTCACTGACTGTTCCTGATTCAATTTCCACGCAGGTTACCACTGCCTTCAACCAGCAACTGCAGAATTTCACATTACCAGAAATGCCAGCCATTCCAGCGAAACTTTTACCAGCGGATATATTCCCGTTAGAAAAAAAGCTTCAGGAAATTATTCAGGCAGCAACTTTAGCGAAGGTCCGGCAGGATACACTGCCAATCAATCAAGTCATCGCTTATGCCAGACGGCTGGCCATTTCAATCGACAGCGCAAAATCAATCAAATACTGGCAAAAGTGGCTGGATAATAGCCAAAAATTTGGTTTGAATTCGTCCCAAAACTGGCTACAGGCGCAAATTGCTGCTAATTATTGTTATGAATATCACAACAGTACTGGCAGCTACCAAATGGCAGAATTTTTTGGTGCCCGGGCCTTGCAGTTGCTTGCAAAATCAAATGACCCCCGGCTGGAATTAGATGTTTGGCAGCGAATTCAGATTATCCTTTATAAATTCAAGGGATTATATGGATTGTCCTTTGCGCTGGCGCAGCACAAAATTGCGCAATCCAGAACGATTGGTTACCTGTTGCGTGAAGTGGGATTAATTTATAACTTCGCCAATGCGTTAGGCCATGTTGGACAGGATCAAATTGTCATTTCGAAGCTCAGTGCATTGCTTGAACAGGTAAAAAAATATCCCACGGTACCGGATATGGTATCTTATAAAAAATTAATTTGTTTCTGTCTAGGTTCCGCATACTGGCAAACCGGTAACTATATCCAGGCGCTTCAGATTTGCAATGAAATCGAAAAAGAGAGCTTACAGCCATCAGAGAAAATCGAATTAACAATCTGCGAATGTCTAAATTATCATGAATTGGGTGAATATGAAAAAGTTGAACAGTTATATAAAGAAGCCTTACAATTAGCTTATGCCAATCGGGATTACTCAAATCTGATCGTTATTTATCTGAATTTATCAGATTACTACAATCAATTTAGTCTTTATAAAAAGTCCTTAATTTATTGTGATAGTGCACTGGCGATTTTTACACAGAATAATAAACAAAATTTAGCCAATAAGTGCCTGATTTTGCAGAATAAAACCAATATCTTATCGCGATTAAATCGAAAAGATGAAGTCCATCAGATAAATCAGGAGATTGAAAAATTACTCGAAGATACCAATACCCCGCTTTTAAAGGCAGAGAACTTTCGATTGGTGGCACGAACTAATTTTGAATTAAAAAATTATGAAGCTGCATTAATCAATTTTACCAAGGCACTCGCGATATATAATGAACTCTATCTGACAAGACCTGGTGTCGAAACCCAAATCAATTTGATTAAAACTTTAATTCAACTCTCCCGGCTGGATGAGGCGCAGCGGATATTAAATGAGGTCAATTTGAAAGCTAAAAAAATGCAGGATGAATTCATTCAGATTGATGTCAATGGTTTAAAGGCTGAAATTGCGTTCAAAAAAAACAAGCTTCATGATGCCATTTATCATTCGAATCTGGTGCTTTCCCAGGTTCGAAATCGATTTAATTCTATTCAAACTCAGGATAACTTTGCAGCTTTTCGCCAGCGGGTCTATCATTATCTGAAAAGAGCAGCAGTCTATGAAATCTATGCCCAACATCCGGATTCGGCTTTTTGTAAACTGGATTTTGCGAAAAATAGTTATGCTGCGCTGAAATTAAATTCATCGCGCTTAATTCACTCAAAATTTAATCAGCAATCGAAGATACTAACAATCAATTCACTCCAGAATCATTTAAAAAAAGACCAATTGTTGATCAATTTTTTAATATCGGACAATGAACTCCATGTTTTTACTTTGACAACTGAAAATCTGCGACTTTTTAGCAAATCAATTTCGATAGACCACTTTCAGGATATCATTGATGATTATCTTCAGGTTATTCTGAAAACCAACGAAATTTTTCGCAGTGATGATAAACAGGAGCGTCTGGAACATTTTCAACTTGCCAGATCACATGGAAATAAGCTATATCAATTACTTTTTAGCTGGCCTGAACTCGAAAAATTACTGGATAATGCTCAACTTACGTATGTCATTCCGGATGAAATGCTCTATCATGTGCCTTTGGCGACTCTTCCTTTAATGAGAGATGAACCGTCACCATTTTTAATCAATAAAACCGGCATTATTAATTTAGCATGTTCTGCAGGGATAAATGATGGTAAAAATGATAAAGACTCAACGAAAGATACTTATAAAATAAGATTCAGCGTTGATTTAAATTTTAAAAAAGCGGCTGAATTGGTTCGATCTATCAAATCAATTTTTCCAAATGCTGAAGAATTATCATCGCATGGCTTAACCGATAATAAAATTGATATTCTCCAGCAACTGAATGCGGGTGATGATATCTATATTTTTTGCGGACACGGTACTGCCAACACTGAAAATCCCGATTTATCAACCCTTTCGCTGGCGGCAAGAGATACAACGACCTCAAAAAGGCATATTGTACAATTTACGCTAAATAATTGTAAAAAAATCGACTGGTCTTCAGCAAAATTAGTGATTTTACTTGGCTGTGAAACCGCCGGGAAAGATGAAATTCAGGGGACGGGTTTGGAAGGTTTTCAACAAGTTATCTCCAGTCGGGGCGCTCAGAATGTAATCGCGACCCTATGGAAAATCGAAGAAAATCAGGGAATATCACAAATAGAATCTTTTTTAAAAGCGTGGACTGAAACACAGGATATTGCCACCGCTTTTCATAAAATGCAGTTAATCTCGATTCAAAAACTGGAAAAGCATAAATTATTTCAAAAACCCCATCCGTTTTTCTGGGGGGCATTTACGCTGGCACAGGCAACAAATCATATAGAACTTTAAAACTAAAGGAGATTTATATGGCTGGTTTTAATATTTTGGGTCTCGATCCAACCAAACCAGCAGGTGGTGGCGGACCGGAAGATGAAAATCGAAATGCGCTTTCTGAAACCCGAATGCAGGGATTTATCGTCATTGTGTGTGGTTTCGCGGCTGGATTAACGTTATTGATTCTCATGGCACTGTTTAACAAATTTGGTGCACCCCTTGATTTTATCAATCAATGGGTGAATGATCCAGAATTTACCGGGTGGAAAGTATTTTTAACTGGTTTTATTGCCGGTACTATTTTTAGTACCATATACAACCTGCTGGTCGTACGTCGATTCTACCTTTTCGGCTATGAACGGGAAGTCGATTAAATCCTGCTTTTTTTATATATGATAGTAACCGGACGATTTACGCCGATGTAATTTGGCTTATTAAATGAGTCCAAGCGAAAAAGCATGATTTTGTCATTTTGACCCTTCGACTGCGCTTCGTGTAAACTCAGCGAAATGAAGTGAAGAATCCATATTTTTCAAATACTTATGAGATTCTTCGCTTCGCTCAAAATAACAGGATTTTGCCATTTAAGAACGGGCTCAAATTTAAAAAAATAATATGCGATGTGTCTCGCTCCAGCCACCTTTTATCACGATTTTCTCCCTGACCAAATCCAATCATGCGTCTGTAATTCAAAAATTGTGAAAATTTGATCCTCCTTTTTTCAAAAAGTACTTGATATTAACTGTAAGTATGAATATATAATAAACTCGGTTAAAAAGTGTGATTCACCCAATTTTTGAATCATTTCACTAAAAGGAGACCTCGATAGTGAAAAATCGAACGACAACTTTATCGCTTTTAATTTTTATGATGATAATAACTACACTATTTTCCCAAAATCAGCTCCCAATTGAACAATTTGATGTTTTTGAATTGAATTTCAATGGTCCTGAATATTCTGAAAAAGATAATCCTGTTACCAAAGTTACATTTTTAACTTATTGGCAGTATGAAAACAGTGAAAATTTCATCAAAATAGCCGGATTCTGGGACGGGGATGGCCAGGGTGGTTCAAAAGGAAATATCTTTAAAGTCCGTTTTTGTCCTGACCGGCCCGGCAAGTGGACACTTGTGCAAGTTGTTTCCAATGTGCCTGAATTAAATGGTCAAAAAGCAGGTCTATCGATTATGTGCAGAAAAAGCACACGAAAGGGATTCTGGCTGGTGGATGAAGAAAATTCAGGGGGGAGATGGTATCGTCGTTCTGATGGCTCCCATCAATATATCCTCGGAAACACCATGTACAGTTTTTTATCTGAATGCAACTGGGAAGGTTCAAATACCGGTTCAATTCAGAAGGATGTGAGTGAAAATGCGAAATATTTCAAAAAGATTCGATTTAGCATCACAGGTTGCCGTTATCCACCTCCGGTTGACAAGCCATTTCTTGATGATGTAGGAAATCCTACCGATAATGGAAATTTTTCACATCGACCAAATCCGACCTGGTTTTATAATCGAGTGGACCTGGCTGTTCAGGAAGCATTTAAGCATGATCTTATCGCCGATATCATCCTCAATAGGCCTGATACCGAAGATGCACGCTCAATTCTCAAAGCGCGTGAAAATAGCGGGGACTTTACGCCGATATTAAATTATATCGTGGCCAGATATGGCAGCTACCCCAATATTTGGCTGTGTATTTCAAATGAATGGGATATTAAAAAACCGCGTTATGCCGCCGCGGAGATAAACCAAATCGGGCATCGTTTGGTTTCACTGCTCCCCTATCCAACACCGGTAAGCGTTCATGGAAATCAACATGATTGGGATACCGAACTCAATACATTGGTTCCATGGCATGATCATATCATTTTACAAAATAAAATCAAAAAGTTACCCGCCGCGGCTGATTTTATCTTTCGAAATTACTGGATTGGTCTTCAAAAACCAGTAATAGATGATGAATTGGCCTACGAAGGTGCTGGTGACGGATGGAGCGAAGCAGATGTCATTGAAGCACATCTGGGGGCTTTTCTGGGCGGTGGTTATGCTTCAACAGGACATAAATTTGCCAATAAAAAAGGTCATTATTTTGTCGGTAATTTTTCGGCCAACGAACATCTTTCTGCTGACAATTTAAAATGGATGCGGGAAAAAATTGATTCCGATATTTCTTTCTGGAAACTGGTACCCTGTTTTTACACTTATTCCAATCAGATCCAAACCAGTATCTTTTCCAATATTCAGGACACTTTTCGGGCGCTTGAATGGCCAGGAAAGGAATATGTGTTGGGAACAAATCAGTCGCAGAACGGGATTATCGCCCGGTTGCCGGCAGGTTCCTGGCGGATAAAACAATTCGATCTGATGAAAATGGAAGAAAAGGTCCTCTCCGACCAAGGGATTGGCCGTTTTAAATTTAGTTCACCTGATTCCAGGGCAGTTTTATTTCATTTTAAACGTATCGAATAAAGTAATTCCGTTCCAACATGTAGGACAAATTGGCAATTTGTCCTACGAAAGTATTTTGTCAATTCATCTCTTGAAATTTTCATTTTTTTTCGTAAAAAATATGCGCTGAATTAGTAAAAATGAATGTTCATAATTTCATACAAAACAACTAATTGGAGGACGATTGAATGAAAACTTCCCGAAGAAAATTTTTAAAAAATACGGTGACGACCATGGCCGGTATCGGACTGGCATCAGCGCTTCCCAACGTTGTCAGCGGAAAGGCGCATCCGCTTTCACCGAATGACAAACTGGTGGTGGGGCTAATCGGCTGCAAAAATATGGGGAATGCCAATTTAAAGGACTTTTTAAAACAACCCAATGTGGAATGTGCCGCTTTATGTGATATTGACGACGAGTGGCTGAATTTACGCGCCAAAGAAGTGGCAGATGCCACTGGTGTAAAACCAAAACTCTATAAGGATTTTCGTAACCTTATTGAGAATAAAGATCTGGATGCCATTATTGTTGGGACACCCGATCACTGGCACTGCCTTCCGCTGGTCTATGCCTGCGAGGCTGGTAAGGATGTTTATGTGGAAAAACCACTGGCGAATACCATTGGAGAGTGCAATATCATGCTAAAAGCAGCCCGAAAATATAATCGTGTCGTACAGGTGGGTCAGCAGCAACGGAGTGGAAAACACTGGAAAACCGCCATGGATTATATTCAATTCGGAAATTTGGGCAAAATTCGCCGCATTAAAATCTGGTGTAATTTCAATTACGGTGGCGGTCAATTAGCCATCCCGGATGAACCGGTCCCCGAAGGAATTGATTATGAAATGTGGCTGGGTCCGGCACCAAAGCGACCATTTAACCGGCATCGATTTCATGGTACCTGGCGGCTTTTCTGGGATTACGGTGGTGGGCTCATGACCGATTGGGGCGTCCATTTGCTGGATATGGGTATCTGGGCCATGAATCTAACCAACTCCCCAAAATCGGTGATGTCAATTGGCGGGATTTTTGGGAGTGCGGGTCATTCCCTCGAAACGCCAGATACCCAGACAGTGCTCTATGAATTTGACAATTTTTCCATAGTCTGGGAACACAATGGGGGCATTCAAACCGGTCCTTATGGACGGAATTATGGATTGGCTTTTATTGGAACCAATGGCACCCTGATCGCGGATCGAAATAATTGGGAGGTGCTCGCTGAGGATGCCGGTGAAGGTAAAAAACGAACCGCGATCGTTCCGCCACAAGTTTCGGACAATCTGGACCACATCAATCATGTGGCCAACTTTATTGAATGTGTCAAAACCCGGCAAAAACCAGCCGCTGATATCGAAATCGGTCGACAGGCAGCACTTTATGCCCATCTGGGAAATATTGCTTTCCGTACGGGGCATAAAATTATTTGGAGTGAGGAAAAAAGTAAAATTATCAATGATAACCAGGCCAATAAACTGGTAACACCAGCCTATCGAAAACCCTGGCAACTTCCAAAAATTTAATCTTTTTATGGAGTGAATATGAAAAATCAAATTTCTCGACGCAATTTTATAAAACAATCACTTATCACCACCACCAGTCTAAGCTTGGGGACATCTATGCTGGCAAATTGCAATAACGCAACACGAAAATTAACGGAAATTGGTTTACAGGTACTCACCATAAAACCAGAAATTGAAAAGGATTATGTCAAAGCGCTTGAACAGGTGGCTGAAATTGGTTATAACACCCTGGAAATGGGAAATTATTACGGCCCCTCACTAGAAGAGTTTAAAAGCCTTCTCCAAAAATTGGGCTTAAAAGTACTCGCGGGTGGAGGAGCCATTGGCCAGCTGCAAACAGAGCTGGATCAAATGATTCAGGATTCTCATGATTTAGGGAAAAAATATCTAATCTGTTACTGGCCGTGGACCGATTCGCCTGAAAATAAAACTTTGGATGATTGGAAAAGAATGGCCGAAAGCCTGAATCACATCGGTAAAAAGGTAAAACAGGCAGGATTGGTTTTCGGTTATCATAATCATGACCTGGAATTTAAAATTACAGCAGATCAAATTCCATATAATATCATTCTCGACAATACCGACCCCGATCTGGTCGTCATGCAAATCGACCTGTACTGGATTAAAAAAGGAAATCAGGAACCAATTCCCTATTTCGAGAAATATCCCGGCCGATTTCCATTATGGCATGTCAAAGATATGGATAATACGCCAGCACGTTCATTCGCCTGCGTGGGACAGGGCATGATCGATTTTCCAGCAATTTTCGCCAAAGCAGATGTTGCCGGGATGGAACATCTTTGGGTAGAACATGATAAACCGGAAAATCCAATGGAGTGCGCACGGGTCAGTTATGAATATCTGAAAAATTTAAGATATTGATTCAAAATACCTGCCAGTTGATGTCTATCGGCTGGCAGGTATTATTTTTTTAATTCAAAAATAAAGATTCTTTACACCGCTCAGAATGAAAAAATAATCATTATAGCGTAAACTCAATCATAATGGAGCAATTTTTATATGATAAAAGCAGTCATCTGGATTTTGGTCGGTATTGTGATAATTATCTACAACCACAGTGGTGGAGATTCACGCCTGGTAATTCGATGGACCAATCTTGATTTAGGTTATCTCGTCATCGCTTACGGCCTTTTCATCCTGGTTCGCGACAGGATTCAAAAACAGCGGGAGAAGAAAGAGATTGAACCAGAGTCGGTTGATGAAAATTAGCTTAAAAAGTAATCCTTCAGGGTGATATACATCCGGTATCAGCAGATCATTAATTTTGAATAAGCGACCTCTCCTGTGCCGACTTTGCAAAATTGACTAATTTTTTCGTGCAATGAAGATGAAGGTCTTGTCAGCAATAATCTCTTCGATACTGAAACTTGACAATTTTAGAAATAACGTCAATTCCTGCGCTGTAAAAGCACGTAAAGTTGAATGGTCTTCGACTACTTCGTTGGCTTCACCGGCTTTCTGGATTTAATAAGTCGCCTGCCAGTTCCAGGTCCAGCCAGTTTCAAGATTCCGGGTACTCTGACTGACACGCTTATCATGAGTTGTTCCCTGTTCAATGGTCAGTACGGCCGCTGGTTTAAAATTTAAAAAAATAGTTTCAGCATTAAAATTATCAAAAATTAAAATTCCATCTGGTTTCAGGCAGGAATGAATGGATTTCAGCGCATTGAGTACCTCATCATTCGTTGTCATGTAGGTAAAACTGCGCCCGGAAATAATCACGGCATCAAATGCCTGGTTCACACAACAAGCACGCATATCCCCCTGAATAAAATTAACATCGGGGTGCAAATCACGGGCGATTTGGAGCATTTCTACAGCGAGATCCAAACCAGTATAGGCATAGCGATTTTTTATAAAATAAGGGGTGAGATTACTACTTCCACCTCCCGAATCAAGAATCGAATGACAATGATATTTTTTTAAGTACTGATCAAAAAAGCGAAAGTCAGCGGCATAATCAAAAATCGATTGATACATTTCGTGATAAACGCGCGCCAGCCGCGAATAGCGTTGTGTCATGAACGATTACCGCTGCACTTGTGGCTGAAAATCCTGAATAAGACGATTCCAATCAAAAGCCGGCCCAATATCCCATTTCCCATCCGGACGATAATTGACATGGCTGACAACTCCATTAAAATCAACCACTTCTGCAATCGTCTGGTAACGGCGATGTTCGGGCAAAAATTCACGGGCAATATTAAAGCGGGCGGTTAAATAACGAAGCAGTGTACTCAGCGCGGCGTACTGGGTATCCGTAAAAGTCGCAAAATACTCGTGCCCCCGAAAAGTAACCTGTTCATAATATTGGGTTTCATCAAGCGAACAATAGATATCACCATCGCCATAAGTGGTTACCAACTGATCCCCGATTCGCTTCAAAGGGCCTATATTTGAAATTTCTATCCCGATAGTAACTTTGCTACGGGTCTCATTTCCGCCGATGGCGCCTTCCCCCAAATGATATGACCAGTATTGTGAGGAAAAAAGGTTATAAATAATGCCATTTCGTCCAATAATAAACGGGACCGAAACATGATAATTCCGTTTTGTCAAAGTTGCGACATCACCCGGTAAATAACCCATTGTAAAATGTAAGACAATTTGCACTTTTTCGAATGATTTGTTATAAAAAAATGATTGATCACCCGATAATGGACGTACAAAAGTATAGTTCATCTGCCCCGTTTCACCGGGAATCTGGATAGACTGCGGAATCAACGTATGAAATTTACCATCGCTATCTTTGCCTGTTCGGTTAAATTCAGCTTCATACCGGGCAATATCATTTGCATTCATGAAATTCACTCCTTTAACTTGGTGTCGCTTTATTGATAAATTATTATTTCATCTTTCTATACGGTTAATCAAGGAAATAGCAACTTTCGCAAAATTCAAATAGTTCTTTGCCTTGAAATTCCATACTACATTTTACCTTTTTTCTCAATGAATTTCAAGCAAATTTTTCTTAATTTTTAAAAAACATGAAATTAATTTAAAACCAGGAATGGAAAAACGTTTCGATTCTTTCAGGTTAATGTCCTTGATGCCTCGTTATTTTCATTTATGACAATAAACTCATAATTTTCTATTTGCAAGTATACCAAACAGATATTAAAATTTTTGGATAACCTTTTTAAAATTCAAACGAAAATCTGTTGGAAATGTCACTTTGATTCATTATCTTTAACTCGTAATTATTTGCTTTAATAAATTATAACGAATCGGATTAGCTGGTTCAGGGTTAGAAATCCTTGGTTTTTAATTTTTCTTGACGCTGAACCAGGAACAACTGAACCTTGAACCCGGGTAGTATTACAACGTTAAGTTTGAAAACTCATAAAATCTGTAATTCTAAAGTTGAAATTAATGATGTTCACAATCCATGAAGGCGCCCCCCTCCTGCCTCCCCCAAATTCCAAAAAACGGCATTTGGGGGAGAGACGTCCGGTTCTCTCCCCCATTTTCGCTTTTTGAAAACTGGGAGATACAGCGGGGGTCAATTTTTCACTGAAACCGACTTCCGCTGAGATAAAACAATTCATTTTAGAATTTTAAAGAAATTTATTTTTTTAACTTTATTAACTTAACGTTGTAATGGTAGTTACCCTCAATTTATAATTTTAAAAAACATAGAAGAAAAAACCTGTCATGAATAAACCATCCAAACGTCGCATCCATCGCCATCCAAAGGGACCGGAGATAATTTACGAAGATAAGGATCTGTTGGTTGTCGATAAACCAGCCGGATTGCTCACCGTCGGCACGGCGAAAGAAAAGTCACGAACGTTATATTTTATCCTTACGGATTATATTCGTAAAGGCAATACAAAGTCGCATAATCGCATTTTTATCGTTCATCGGCTGGATCGGGAGGCTTCCGGGATTCTCGTCTTCGCGAAAAATTTCGCAGCTAAAGAGCGGTTACAGAATCAGTGGGATGATACCAAGAAAAAATATCTGGTTGTGGTTCATGGTCAATGTGAAAAAGAGTCCGACACCATTTCTTCCTACCTGGCAGAAAATAAAGCGCATGTTGTCTATGCCACGAGGGACACCGTAAAAGGGAAATTATCACATACGGCTTATAAAGTTCTTAAATCGACCAAAGAATTTTCTTTACTGGAAATCGATCTCATTACCGGGCGCAAACACCAGATTCGCGTGCATCTGGCTAATATCGGGCATCCGATTGTGGGAGACAAAAAATATGGTCCCGAAAAAAGAACTCAGAAGCGATTGGCCTTGCATGCCTTTTCAATTTCATTCAATCATCCGGCGACCGGGAAACCCTGTACCTTTGAAACGCCGATTCCCCCTTATCTCAATGCACTGATTGGACGATTTAAATTGGAATAGTACTTCTTGAAGCTGGCGTTTGATTGATTTGGAACATAACTTAATTTTTCCGTTGAAGCAAAAGTGAAACATTTTTCACCACATTTTCCAGAACATCATTTTCTTTCAATTGTGCATCAAGATAGGCGTCAAGGAGATGTTTCTGGGACGGATAATATGTCATTAATTCATACGCACGCATTTTTATCTGCGCAAAGATGTTTGTATCGGATTCTTCCATTTCCTCATGCGAGGCAATTTTTTGATCAATAATTCTGAAATGACTCTTCATAATTTGTCGATAAAATTCACCCTCACGCAAATACATTTGTAAATCTGCCTCACTATTTTCCGGTGTAAAAGCTTCGTCAAGACTGACAAATCCATGCGGAACCAGGCAATTTTGAACAATTTCCAATGTTTGTTCCACATTACCGAAAATCGGTCCAATCGATGCCAGCAGAATCAGATTGAATCCCGCCTGCTTTTTTACATCCAGTCGAATATCACCAGCCACAAACTTACATTGATTTTTAACCCGCCAAATTTTTGATTTCAATCGGGCTTCCTCGATAAATTCTGGAAAAGCATCGATTCCGAAACCAGTGGCATTCAGTTCTTTCGCTATGGGGATGGAAATCGCGCCCTTGCCACAACCTAAATCAAGAATATGAAGTTGTTTCACCTGTTCCGGAACGTTGTTTTTAACTAAAATATCAATTGTATTTCGCGCAGATGAACCAATTTCCCATAAATCCTGAAGCAAATAGGGTAAATAGGGATACAATTCGATGTCAGCGCCATCGCGGGCTTGAACTGCGGAGTCTTTTAAGTCAAGCATCAGCTATTCCCTTGAGTTGTCAAAATCAATCTGATTTGAATATAACCATTCATACCATTTAAGGTTTCGCTAAAAAGTCGATGAAAGATTCCGCTATTCAGTAGCAATTTTCCTTGACAAAATTCAACATTTTGCTTAATATTTTAAGGAACAAAACATTTCATTTATATAATTAAATGAATACAAAAAAGGTCTTTTTATGAAAAAATCACTTATTTTTACTCTCATTTTGATAATTACAGGAGTCAGCATGTCCCAAACTGCAAACCAACTTCCATTAAATGCGAAAGTCGCCCCATATCAGGGCAAGCCAACGATTTTTATTAACGATCAGCCGCATGCCCCATTTCTTTATGCCTTAACCGATGTACCCGGCGGGCGCTGGTCATGGGAAGAAGTTCCTCAATACATGCTTAAAACTTTCGGCGAAGCAGGCGTTCGCCTTTTTCAACTGGATATATTTTTGGATCATCTCTGGTTTGAGGACGGGTCATTCAGTGTCGCCATGGCGCAAAAGCAAATTCAGGGATTGCGCGCCGTTTGTCCCGAGGCAGCCGTCTTTTTTCGCTTTCATGTCAATGCCCCGAAATGGTGGATTAAGCAACATCCGGAAGAAATAACCAGATATGCGGATACCGATCCTATTCCGGATACTCCCTGGGGACTCATCCGCATTATTGAGGACGATAACAAAGCTTCCACACGTCCCAGCATGGCTTCCACGAAATGGCTTGAGTCGGCCAGTGAAAAATTGGTTCGATTTTGTCGGGAATTTTCACAAACGCCGGAGGGTAATGCACTGGTCGGAATTCAGGTTGCCTGTGGTGTTTATGGCGAGTGGCACTATTGGGGATTTTTCAATAATGAGCCGGATGTCAGTGAACCGATGAATCGCTATTTTCGAGAATGGCTCAAAGCGAAATACAAAACTGAGAAGGCCATTCAAAAAGCATGGAATCGTAAAGAAATTACCTTTGAAAAAGCAAGCGTCCCCGATCTGGTGGCGCGTCACACGACTCAGGCGGGCGTTTTTCGGGATCCGGACAAAGAACGCGCGGTCATCGATTATTATGAATGTCAACATCAACTGGTGGCTGATAATATCATTCACTTTTCGCGACTGGTGAAACAGAACTGGCCGCGGCCGATTATTACCGGCACTTTTTATGGCTACTATTTTTCTTGCTTTAGTCGGGATGCGGCTGGCGGGCATCTGCAACTCCAGCGTATCCTCAATGCACCAGAGGTAGATTACCTCAGTGCCCCCAATGCCTACTATCCTGAATCCAGCGCCACCGGTGATCCCTATCGCTCCCGGAGTTTAATCATGTCCGGTCGGCTTCACAACAAGCTCTTTCTGGATGAAATGGATCAGCGCCCGGATTTAAATCCCGGCGATAATGGTCTGGCGAATATCCGACGAAATGTCATGTTTACTTTCACCAAAGGCATGGGACTCTGGTTCTACGACTTCGGTGCTGCCGGTTTTCATAAAAAAGAGTATCCGAAAAGTGGCTGGTGGGATACGCCGCAATTCATGGCCGAGATAAAGCAACTTAAAATACTTGCCGACGATTATCTCAATCACCCCTATCAAAGCGATGCAGACGTACTATTTGTCTACGACACCGATTGTTTTTATCACCTCGGCACCATTCAGGACGTCGATCCCGTCAGTCATATTGCCCAAAACTGGACTTCGCTGGCGGCTTATCGTAGCGGAGCTGTTTTTGATCCGGTACATCTGGGTGATCTGGAAAAGGTGAACTGGTCACAATATAAAGTGGTGGTATTTGCCAATACGTTTCTGCTGAATCAGGAGCAAAAAGATTTTATTAAAAATAAAGTTGCCAAAGAGGACCGGCATCTCGTCTGGATTTATGCGCCGGGTTATACGGATGGCAACAGGCTTTCTGTCCAGTTTTCCAGTAGCGTAAGTGAAATCGGACTGGAGCCGATAAACATAGAAAAAATTCCGGAAATTACGATTAGTCCTGATGTCGTTCAGGATTTGAAATGGGAGCTTGGTAAAAAGACTTTTAGCCCCCTGTTAGCTGTAAACGACCCTCAGGCGAAGATTTTGGGAAATTTTATGGGGACAACAAATGGCGCATTCGCCCGAAAAGACCTGAAAGAGCATACTTCCTGGTTTATCAGCCGGCCGCCGACCAATGAAAAATTATTACAATATATTTTTAAAGAAGCCGATGCTCATATCTATAATGAAATCGGTGATATTTTTTATGCCGGGCATGGCGTCCTCTGCTTTCATACCAAAGCAGCCGGTAAACATTCGGTTACCTTAAAGAATGGACTAAAAGTTGAACTGGACATCCCGAAGGGCGGCGGAACAGTTGTTCTGGATAGCGAAACGGGCAAGAAAGTTATGGATTGATTTTTACTGTAAAATACTCTGGAACAGACGGTGTAACGAATTTTTTATTGTATAAATCAAAAATTCCGTTTTAAGAGCTTTGAAAGCTCATTTTAAACTAAAGCGCAGGAGAGAAAAACGGCTGCTCATTCCTTTTTCTCTCTGCGACCTCTTTGTTAATCCTAAAAAAAATCGTACAAAATTAAATAGTTATAATAAAAGAGGTTAAATATGAATTTCCAGTACAAAATCGTCTTTTTCATTTTAATAGGAATCTGTATGCTCACCTGTTCACAAAATTCAGAAAATAAATTCTGGCCAAAAGCTACCAATATTAACCAACCCTGGACGCGTTGGTGGTGGTTAGGGAATGCAGTGGATGCCCCAACCCTCACCGCCCATCTGGAAGAATTCAAACGTGTTGGCATTGGTGGTGTTGAAATTACGCCCATTTATGGCGTTCAAGGCGCTGAATCGCGGGTTATCCCCTATCTTTCCGACAAATGGATTGAGATGTTGAATCACACCATTCGGGAAGCGAATCGCCTGAATCTGGGCGTCGATATGCCCCCCAATTCCGGCTGGCGAACTGGCGGACCAATGGTACCCATTGAAAATGCCAATGCGGCTGTCGAATTTTTTATCAAAGAAGTAAAATTTGGGGAAATTTTTGAACCCGTCCCGACATCCAATTTGATCCAGGCCATGGTCGCCTGTTCAAAATCCGGAGAAATCATTGATTTAACAGATCATTTTCAAAATCCATCCGCGACATCATGGCAGGTACCTTCGGGTAATTGGAAAATTTATACGATAATCAGCAAATGGTCCGGACAAAAGGTCAAACGCGCGGCACCGGGAAACGAAGGTTTTGCTATTGATCCATTTTCCCGAAAAGCGGTGGATGATTTCTTTCGATATTATGCGCAAAAAATTAAAAATGTCCCCCGCGGTGCGATTCGCACCTATTTTCATGATTCTTTTGAATATGAAGGCAACTGGTCGGCCAATATTTTCGATGAATTTTGTAAACGGCGCGGCTATGATTTAAAGCAACATCTACCCGCATTGCTCGGTGAAGGTGAGGAAAATGAAGTTAAACGCGTTAAAGCGGATTATCGCGAAACAATTTCGGATATGTTGCTGGAAAATTTTATTCAGCCATTTACAAAATGGTCGCATGCATTGGGCAGCCAGAGCCGAAATCAGGCGCATGGTTCGCCGGGCAATTTATTGGATCTCTATGCCGCTGCCGATATTCCGGAAACCGAAATTTTCGGTCCCCTGAGTGGCCCGGCAACCGATCTTTTTATCAATAAATTTGCCTCTTCTGCCGGCAATGTCACCGGCAAAAAGTTGATCTCATCCGAAAGCTATACCTGGCTGAATGAACATTTCACGGTCACGCTTGCCGAGATGAAACAAGCCACGGATCATCTTTTCCTGGCCGGTATAAATCACATTTTCTTTCATGGTACCGCCTATTCCCCACCCGATGCGGCCTGGCCGGGCTGGGTCTTTTATGCCAGTTCGCAGATAAATCCCCAAAATCCAATCTGGCGGGATTTGCCAGCGCTGAATCAATATATCACCCGGTGTCAATCACGCCTGCAATCAGGCGAACCGGATAACGATATCCTCTTATATTGGCCATTTCTGGATATTTTACATGATTCGGCCGGACTGATGAAACAACTGGAAGTCCAGAATCCCAACTGGTTTTATGATCAGCCTTTCGGTCAATTGGCAAAAGAGCTTTATCATTCAGGATATTCGTTCGATTATATTTCAGATCGTCAACTTTTACAATCAAATTATCAGGACGGCGGCTTTAAAACAAGCGGGGCAAATTATCGGGCGCTCTTGATTCCGTCCTGTCAATACATTCCTCTCGAAACATTTAAAAAGCTGATTGAACTGGCTCAAAATGGTGCAACTATCTTATTTCAAGACCACCTGCCAGTGGATGTGCCCGGTTTTTCAAATCTGACCGAAAGACAACTCGAATTCGAGAATCTGAAATCCGGTTTAAATTCAATAGAAAATGGAAAATTCGTCATTGTGCAGGATATTGATGCCGCATTTCGACAATTAAAAATTTATCCTGAAAAACGATTTATCGTGGCAGGAATTCAATATATTCGTCGAAAAACATCAACTGGTCACATTTATTTTCTTGCCAATTGGGGAAATCAAGCTATCGATAATTATTTCCGGCTTACAGTTGAGCATAAAAGTGCTGTCTTCATGAATCCCATGAATGGCCAAATCGGATACGCTATGTTTCGGGAAGATCAGATGGGGAAAAGTGAAATTCGGCTGCAATTGAAGCCTGGCGAATCTATTTTTCTCAAAACTGATGCCAATATAACTCCTGAAGTACCGAAATGGAATTATCTGGAACCAGCGACCCAAACCGAACTCACCGGTCACTGGAAAATCGAATTCATCGCAGGAGGACCGACTTTGCCACCAGCCATTGAAACGGATCAGCTTATCTCCTGGACGCAATTGGGAGGTGAAGCAACCGAAAATTTCGCTGGCACAGCACGGTATACGATAGGATTTGATGATCCGGGTACTGCCGCCAACTATTTGCTTGTATTCGAAAAAATAGCCGAGAGTAGTCGAATTTTTCTAAATGGAAAAGAAATTGGTACGCTGATTTGCCCGCCATGGGAAATTCGAATTGGCTCATTAAAGCCAACCGGCAATGTTCTCCGGATTGAAGTAACAAACCTGGCCGCTAACCGGATTCGTTATCTCGACCGGAGTGGTATAAAATGGCGAATCTTCCATGATATCAATTTTGTCAACATCGATTATCAGCCATTTGATGCTTCCAACTGGAAAATACGGGATTCAGGGTTAATTGGGAAGGTGTATTTGGTCGGATTAAAATCATAAATTTCAAATACAAAAAAACGCTATGGACTCGCCTTAATCATTCAATGGCAGTCGTTTGATAATTGCTTTAAATTGTTCTAGATCAATATTATTCACAAATTCAATATGCGGATAAGCTTTTAATGCCCGAAGAATTCCGCTTCCAATGCCCCGGAATGCCAGCAAATCGAAAGCAAACGAACTCAGTGTTGGATTTCGTTTTATCGACACCCCATGTTTAATTTTTTCGACTGTTAAATTGTTGGGTAATTTTCCCGGACTTATGATTTCAATGCGATCGTCAAAAATGAGTAGATTGATGTTTGAATTGATAAAGTAATCGCGATGGATGAGCGCATTTACCAGCAATTCTTCAATAACAATTAAAGGTATCTCCGGCTCGCCAATAGAATTGAAGGATTTCTCTTTTTGCACTTTTTTGAGATTGCGCATGATAAATGCCATTCCACCTTTAAAAAGCTTTTGTACATTTCCTTCAATATTTTCACTATCACGATATTGCGTTCCGGCGAAATCACAACCTAAAAATGATACGCCAATTAACTGACTGAATGGAAAATGCCGGGTTACGTTTTTACCAAATAATAGCAGTCCGGAAAGATTTATAAAATTATTCGACGCCAGATTGAGATTTTCAAAAAGTTGCTTTAAATTATCAATAACAACAGATTCATTGTATTTCTGGCGATAAAAATTTTGAAACAACTCCAGATCAATTTCGGTCCAGGCAGCATTTTTTATCAAAGTTTCATCGGCATATAATTTACCCGATTCCTGAAATAGTCGTTGCATCTCGTCGTTGGATATGATTCGTTTATCGGCGCCCGCGCGGGTAATAAATCGGCCATCGCTGGTGCAATAAGGCTTGTTCGCGCCATAAAGTATGGTCACTACCAGTACTTTTTTATGGTTCCATTCAAGGATTTCAGTATTGGGGAAAATCGGCGGCTTTATATGCTGGGAGGCCACATTGGATATCATTTGATTTAGCCGTTGAATATCTTCAGTACCTAATCCCCTGACCACACCGTCATCATCAACACCTAAAATTAATTTTCCACCCAGACTATTTGAAAAGGCAACAAATTCTTCAGCCATCTGCTGCGGATTGGTGATATTTTTTTTAAATTGGGTTTTGGTATCTTCACCTCGGGAAATCAAAACTTCTAATTCATTTGCCTGCATATATAAATGCTCCTGTAATGACAATTTATCCGGAATTTAAATTTTTTTGATAAAATGGATGGGTGAT
Source organism: Caldithrix sp. (assembly GCA_020722815.1). GTDB lineage: Bacteria > Zhuqueibacterota > Zhuqueibacteria > Thermofontimicrobiales > Sulfurfontimicrobiaceae > DYKB01. Next base: position 24,562 of record DYKB01000068.1, read on the forward strand.
GAGGAAAATTTCACCCGCCATAAATCCCGCCTGATCAGGAACCCGGAATTGCTACTTCAGGTAAAATTTAACAAAAATGCAATTCCCCGATCTGCGTAAATCGAGCAGAATTTGCTGTTCATATATTTATTCGTTTTATTAAATCCTGAAACCACTTCGGCTCCATTATAATATAGTCGAAAAAAGTTTAAATATCAAGAATAATGCGAAAAACGTAACCAATTTTTAAAATCCTTTGGCACGGTAGGACTAGAACTCTTAACAAAATCATCCTCCCTATCGCCTCCCATCCACACTGTAGACGATTGTCCACACCTTTTTTCATAAATTTATCATTGACTCAGGCTTAATAAAATTTTAATTTTAAATGACTTATCTCGTTACAATTTTGTCTGGCACCGGAATTGTATTATGCCTGTGTGACTTTAACCGCTTTCTTTACTTATTAACTTTTTAAAAGGAGATTTTTTTATGAAACGCATGATTTCACTATTAATCCTGGCCTCATTGGCTATTTACTTTGGTGGCTGTGAACAAACGCCGGTAACTCCCGGGAACAAACTGGAAGTTGAGCCAGCCCTGCAAAAGTTAGCCCCGTTTGGCTTCAATGCCAATCGTCTCGTGAGTACTGGTTCTGAAATTCAGGAAATTACCAATATTTCCTCTTATCTCGAAGAAGGCGAACTGGAAGGTTTGCCCGGAATGAAACCTTTAAAGAAAAAAGTACTCACCCTTTCCGATCAGGCGCAATATCAGGGATATAAAGTTCGCGGCTTGCGGAAAGCACTCTCGGATTCATTATATTTCTATGAAGATGATCAGGTGAAAGGGATTCGTAAGGCTTTATTCTATAATTCCGAAACCGGCAAAGCCCGGTACTATGAAGTTAAGTACAAATTTGCGGCCTTTCAAACTTTAATCTATGATTCTTCAACCGCTATCGTGAATTTAAATTTTACGCTGAATGATACGCTGGATGATGTGATTGAAACACTTTTTCAGGTGCAGCGCTTCAAAGAGAGCTTTTTCATTCAAAAAATCGTCAATGATGTCAAAATCACCGATTATAAAGGCCGCGAGGTAACAGGGGTCGAGGCCACTAAAAATGCTTATTATCAATCGGATCGCCATCTGATACGCCTGACCCAATTTGTGGACTTAAATCCCGATAAATCCGGCCATTTGCAGGAGGATTTCGAATTCAAAGATGGAAAATCCTCCTCCCGCAGCGTCACGTTCCGACCCGATAATACCGGCGAATTTGCCCAAAAATTACGTGATGGAACGATGATAACCGGAAAATTTAATAGTGTTGAGGATGACGGCGTTGGCTATTACGAAGAAACCACCGATCTTCCGGCCGGCCGTTTTATCGATAAGATTGAAAAATCCGCCCATCTTTCAGTTACAATGCCCGATTCGATTTCAACCACGAATTTAGTTGAAAGGATTTATTATAATTCGGGAAAAGTGACGACCGATTCAGCAAGTTTTATCAGCCAAAGCCAGTTTGGGGTAAAGAATACGACTATCTATTATGCCAAACATAATGGCGAACATGGGAATTTACACGTTATTGAGAATGCTGCTGGCTCAACTCTGGATGGGAATTGGACGACTGTTGAAAATAATTTCATTCTTATCAGTGCCGAATATTATCTGGATGAAAGTGGTCATATTAATCTTAAAGCCTATACGTCGGAAACCGCCTATAAAAATGGCGAAGCGCCCTTCTTCGTGGCCGATTACTACTTCGCACCCGATGGCAGTGGCAGCGGCACTTTAAGTTATAATGGTGAAATTTATGACCTGGACTTCAATGAATCCGGTGAAGGCGAAATCCGGGCTAATGGTCAAAGCTCTCAAATCCACCTCTTTCAATAAAAAGCAGTCATCAGGCAGATGCCTTCGGGCATCTGCCTGTTTTTTATTTGCATGAATCATTTTTTGTTTGATTTTTAGGAAATAAAAATTTATATTCCTTGCAAATAAGAAAAGTATCCTTTTTAAAGATTTCCAGTTCATCATCTCGTCTGCATGGTTATCATTCGGGCAAAATGTTGCGAGCGATCTTGATTGAAAGGATACGGAAATAAGCAGGAAAATTCTTATGAAAACTTTATTTTTATTTTTCGTTTTCTTCTCCATACTTCTCCCTTTTCAGGATCTATTTTCTCAGCCTGTTCCTGCAAACGAACGATTTATTATTGAAAATATTACAATTGAAGGGAATACGAAAACCCGAACCGGTGTATTTTTTGAAAATCTTCCATTTACTATTGGTGACACGCTAACCGAACCAGAAATTCATGCCGGAATTCAACAGCTTGAAAAACGACATTTTTTTCACCGCGTGACCCTGCAACCCCGACCGGGTTCAGAACCCGGCAAATTAAATTTAACAATTCAGATCAAGGAAAAATACTGGCCGTCACTTCGGTTTACGGGGGGTTTTAGCGAAATGAGCGGTTGGTATCTCACCCCGGTCAGCCTGAATATGGACAACTTGCTGGGATTTGGAAATTTGAGTAATCTGAATCTGACTATCGGGGATCGGGTGACCAGTCTGGGCTATAATTATGTCAATCCGAATCTCTTCCAGAGCGAAATGGATTTTTATTTCGATCTTTCGATTCGCAGTCAACAGTTTTTGAATTATATCCAGGATGTCGCGTTAATTCATGAAGTAACCCAAATTGTCTCCTTTTTTGGTTTAAAAAGCCAGGACGGTCTTTTTAGAAATTTTTTGTTTGGCTGCAATTTCTATCGCACGGTACCAGACTCTTTTTTTACTTATGTTGAAACAAAACAAAAATATTTTGATTTACCCGGAAAAATTCGTCGTTATACGACCGGGGAGCATACAACTACCGCCCTTTCTATCACTTATGATCTCGATAAACGCGATCAGTCATATTATCCGCAAAAAGGTTATTGGCTGGGAATGTGGTTTATGCAGGCCAGTACCGGTTTGGGGAGTAAAATCAATTTTACGCGATTCATTCTGGATGCGCGAAAATATATTTCAGTCAATAAATTCGTATTGGCCGGCAGAATCAAGCTCGGTGCGATTTCCGAAAAAGCGCCGTTTTATGAAAAATTCTATCTGGGCGGACCAAATTCTTTACGCGGGTATGCGGATCGCAGCCTCAGTCCTGTTGGCGGCGGGGAAAAGCTCGTTCAGGGCGGGCTGGAATTCCGCTTTCCCATGACCCCCCGTCATTTTCCGGAACATTTTTTAACTGGTGCATTTTTTATTGATAGCGGTGCAAATTTGCTAGCGAATGAAAAGATAAATCAGGACAATTTTTATGGCAGTTATGGCTTCGGTTTTCGTCTTAAGTTGCCATTTATTCGGCTATTCCGCATCGATGTCGCCTATCCCATGCGCGGGGGGGAAAATCAAATTCATTTTTCGATAGGACATACGTTTTAGCGGCAGGCTATCAATAAATTATGATTCAAGAATTGCAATCATTTTTTTTGATTTAATTGGCGTAAACGTGATGCGTCATATGTAACGAATACACTGAGTTGTTATTTAAAAGGTCATGTTTCACGTATTACTTATCACAATTCATCTTGTTTAAATATCAGAAGGTTATCGTTTATTCACTATCGTACACTTTTGAAAAATTTTCTTTGAGTTACGCTTAGGACCCTCACCCCAACCCGCTCCCCAAGGGCTGATCGTGTCCCACATCTTCTACTGGACACGGGGAGATGGAAAAATGGAGGGAAATTAGCGCCAACCTGGCACCTTTTGAACTCACCCCCTGGCCCCTTCTCTTGAAAAGAGAGGGGGAAAAGCCGGTTTCTCCCCCTTCTCTTCTCAAGAGAAGGGGATTAGGGGGATGAGCTCAAAAGAGCGACTGGCAAAAATTTGGCACTTTTTGGCGCTCTATTCCTGTTTGACATCCTCTCCCCGTGTCCAGTAACGAGATGTGGGTCAAGATCAGCCCAACGGGAGAGGGCGTAGCTATTCCCTCTTCCCTTTGGGGAGAGGGTTAAGGTGAGGGGTCAGATTTTACATATCAAAAAGTGTACGGTTGCAAAATCGTTTACAACTTTAATTTGAGAGAATGCTTTTAATCGAAAGATGATAACAATATTTTTCAAAAAAATTAATTTCTTCATCTTTGCTATCGGCTTAATTTTTAACTTGCTTATCGCCCGGGAAAATCCGATTCGCTCGGTGGAAATGGTGATTGAACAGGAAAAATTGGTCGCAATCGGTCACTTTTCCGGCCTATTGACAGTCGAAATGCGCGAGACCCTGGCCAGTGGCATGAGCACTTCGCTGAATTTCCAGCTAAAACTCATCAATCGCCAAACCCAACAGGTGAAGCAATCTTTATATACAATTTTCCTGCGGTATAATGTCTGGGAAAAAAATTATCGTCTGTGGAGTTCATTGCAGGATAGAACTTTTAAAACCGCTGAAAATTTTGAACATTTTTTAAATGATTCACTCAAATTTCAAATTATTTCAATTAAAAACCTCTCAGCCAACGATAATTTTACATTCATTCTCTATTATTCACCACAAAAAATCTCGGACAATCAAAAAACCAAATTAAATGAATGGTTAAAAAATGAAGGTGAAATGAACAAAGCAAAACCGGGGCAGGAATCAGAATCGGTTTTTTCCATCAATATCTCCAGCCTCATTTCAATTTTCCTGACCAAAAAAAATGAAAATTCAATCCATTTCTTTCAGACAGCACCTTTTACGCTACAGGCATTGAAAAAACATGAAAACACTACGTGGTAAAATTTTCCTGTTTGTTTCACTTTTACTTTTACTGCCATCTTTGCCCCTTTCCTATTTTGTATTTCAATTGCTGGATAAAAGCTATCGCATTGGCGTCAATGAGCGGGTGGAATCCGCCCTCGATGGTGCACTGGAAATTTCGGCTGATTTTTATCAGATGCACCGGTTTCATTTAGAATCATTACTGAACGAACTCATACAAAATAACCAGTTGACCACTGAAAAATTGGCTGAAATGATCAAAACCAAGAAATCCGATGCGCGATTCCAATTGAGTACCGTAAATGGTCAGGATTTTCAGGAGCATCTCTTTTCCCCGCAAACAATGACGCGCTTTTTGGATTCTGGAACCGCATTCACCATCTGGCCGGATCCGGAACATCGTAATCTTTATGCTCTGGCTTGGCTCGACCCAAATTCACTCCTGGAAATTCAATATCCATTACCACTCACTTTTCAAAAATCCGCCAATCACATTCAGGAGGTGAATCAGATTTATAAAACCCTGGGATTTGCCCGCGATGAAATTCGAAAAAGCTTTATCTATACCTTTTTGAGCATCTATTTAACGGGAATTTTATTGGCGTTGGTTGTCATCTTCCAAATTTCTAAAAAAATAACCCAGCCTATCTCACAATTAATTGCGGCAACCCGTGAAATTGGCAAGGGAAATTTGAATTATCAAATTCAGCGAACGGGACAGGATGAATTTAGTGTGCTGGCAAATTCTTTTAATCTGATGGTGCAGGAATTAAGCGCGAATCAGCAAAAAATTCTGGAACTGGAAAAAATGGCCACGTGGCAGCAACTGGCGCGGCGGCTGGCACATGAGATTAAAAATCCATTGACGCCCATCCAGTTGATGGCGCAGCAAATGCGGGATGGCTATGCTGGCCATGATGCGGATTATCAAAAGCAATTGCAGGAATGTACCGGCATCATCGAAGAAGAAGTGGAAAGTCTTCGAAAATTGGTACGGGAATTTTCGGATTTTGCGCGCCTCCCAGAGTTTCAAATTGAAGAACAGCCGATAAAACCACTGATTGAGAGTCTTGAAAAATTGTATCAGCAGCTCAATCTGGAAATAAAATTATCATCCGATGAAATTATCCTCAAATTTGATCATGAATATCTCAAACGCGCGCTGATTAATTTAATTGATAACGCCATTGCAGCCAGTCAACCCGCGCAAAAAGTTGTCCTGAAAGTAATTGAAAAAAACGAAACCATTGAAATTGAAGTCATCGATGAAGGGGAAGGGATTCCCCCCGAAAACCTGAGTAAAATTTTTGAGCCCTATTTTTCCAGCAAGCGCACCGGCGTGGGATTGGGTTTGCCCATTGTTAAAAAGATTGTTGAAGAACATCGGGGGCGAATCGAGGTCATTTCAAGACCTGGTGCCGGGACGAATATGCGGGTAATTTTGCCTGGAAAATGAAAACTTTGAACCACGAAAAGGATTGATTTCGTGCCTTTCATAATTAAAAAAAATAGAACGGATGTATATTAGAACCTAAAATTTTAAAATGGAAATTTATGATGTTATAAATCAATGAAAGACCCCCTCCTGCCTCCCCCAAATTTCAAAAAACGGAATTTGGGGGAGATATTGAGGGGGTCAATTTCCCACTAAAAACGACTTCACCAGAGAAAAAACGTTTCATTTTAGAATTTCAGGTAGAAAGCTTTATATCATGAACCGAAAAATACTCATTCTCGACGATGAACCCAATATTTTGCGTTCGCTGGAGATAATTCTGGCCGCCGAGGGCTTTGAGGTTTTAAAATCAAAAACCATCCAGGAAGCCACCAGTTATTTAACCAGAGAAAAATTTGGATTTTTTATCATCGATGTCATCCTGCCGGACGGAGATGGCATCGCTTTTATCGAAAAAATCCGGCAGGCGAATCCAACCGCGATTATTATCATGATTTCAGGGCACGCTTCCATTAAAATGGCCATTGACGCGACCCGGAAAGGGGCGGATGATTTTCTGGAAAAGCCGCTTTCGCGCGAAAAACTGCTATTGACCTTGCGAAATTTTGTAAAACGCGTGGAAATTGAAGAAAAATATGCCCAACTCAAAAAAAGTACCATTAGTCAGGAATTTATTGGCAATAGTCAGCCGATAATCGAGATTAAAAAACAGATCGAAAAAATCGCGCCGAGTAATAGCAAAGTGCTGATTACGGGTGAAAGCGGTACCGGCAAAGAAATTGTCGCGCTTATGATTCACGAGCGGAGTCCACGCAAAAATAAACGCTATGTCAAAATCAATTGTGCGGCCATTCCGGAGGAATTGATTGAATCCGAACTTTTCGGCGTGGAAAAAGGCGCGTATACCGGCGCCACCGAACGCCGCGAGGGAAAATTCAAACAGGCAGACGGCGGCACCCTTTTTCTGGATGAAATCGGCGATATGTCCCTGAAAACGCAGACGAAAGTCCTCCGCGTGCTCCAGGATGGGGAATTTGAACGCGTGGGCGGCAGCGAACTGATTAAAACGGATGTGCGGATTATCGCGGCCACCAACAAAGATCTCAAAAAACTCGTTCAGGAAAAGCTTTTTCGGGAGGATTTATATTTTCGATTGCATGTGATGCCCATTCATTTGCCGCCATTGCGGGAACGAATCGATGATTTACCGCAGCTCATCAACTATTTTGTGAATAAATTTGCGCAGGAAAACAATAAATCCCGTCTGAACATCCATCCGGCTGTGCTGAAAAGGCTGCAAGCCTATCCCTGGCCCGGAAATATTCGGGAGTTGAAAAATGTGGTGGAGCATCTCGTTATCATGGCCGATGGCCCGACCATTGAATCCCGACATTTGCCAGCGAATCTGCTGACGCCCGATTTTGATCTCAATAAAGTCTTTCTCCAGCAAAAATCGCTCTTCGAATTTCGGGAAGAGATTGAAAAGCGCTACATCCAATATTGCCTCGAACAATTAGACGGCAATATTTCCCAGACAGCGCGGGTTTTGCAGGTGGATCGGACGTATTTGCATCGCTTAATTAAGAAATGGGGGAATTAAAGCATTCTTATCTTTCCAATACGTTTCAATTTACAACAATCATCGTTAAGAACAAGAGATGAAAGAAATTGCAGGCATCTGACCCTCACCCCAACCATATCCTGGGGGAAGAGGGCGCAGCGATTCCCTCTCCCTTTGGGCTGATCCTTACCCACATCTCGTTACTGGACACGGGGAAGTGGCTACTCCCCTTCCCTTATTTTAAGGGAAGGGGCTGGGGGATGGGTTAAAAAAGGGGGTTGATAAGTACAAAATTTAACGATTGCGCATTGTCACTATCAAATTTTACCCAAAAAAATGTTACATTGTTACGTCAATCTCCTTTTTACCTATCCCCTGGCCTCTTCCCTAAAAAACAGGGAAGGGGAATTGATAATTTTTCGCCGTCTCCCCGTGTCCCGTAAAAAATGTGGGACACGATTAGCCCTCTGGGAGAGGGTGAGGGTGAGGGTCAATAGGATGATTTAACTAATTATTAATTTTAATTAATTATCACCCTGACCTGACGACAATACATTAAACCCCGCCAACCTCAATCTCAACCCGCTCAACCGTAACCAACTCTTCTCCTGAACTCACCACTTCCAAAAGCTGTACCCCATCCTGCACGACACCCTCCGGAATTTTATAAATATAAACCGCACCCTGTTTTTCAATATATTCGCATCGGGTACTGTTAACAAGCAATTCAATCGTTTTTTCCCCCATTTCATCACCTGTTTTGATGCCAATTTTTGCAATAACCAATCGTCCAACAGGTTTGGGACCAGTTGGCAGGCGGAAAAGAAGTCGTTTTCCCGTCGCTGGCAAAGGATAATCCGTGGCCTCGCCGGGCGCAAAAACATCACGGAAGGTTAACAGATGACGCCGTGGTTGCATGACCAGCCGGTCGAGTGAACACATCGTCTGCAGTGCGTTGATATATTGGTTGAGTGTCCAGCCATTTTTCGTCATGGAGGGGAAGTAATTGAAAAGATAAATCACATCCGCGCCATTGTAGAGCGTGGCGGCTGCGGCACCAAAGGCCACATCGGGCGTTGTCAGGCGCGCGGGACCGTCGGGATACGATTGTTCGCGAATTTCCAGTCCGCCGGCCAGGGTCACGCGGTAAGGTGATAAAAGCTGCTTCCAGATTTGCATCGGCAGGTTCGTATCCATTGTCGCCCAGCGCGGGGTGACGACTACCAGGTCGACGAGCCCCAATTGTACCCATTCTGTCACATTCAGGCCGAGATTTTGCGCGGTGATGGGATTGGCCGGCACCCGAACGCCGATTTTAATGGGATGATTTCGCTTTTTCTCCGCATTTTTAACCAATTGATGAACCAGTTGCAGCCATTCGGTCAATATTTTTCCACCGGCGAGTTCGTGTCCGGGTTTGAAGAGATATGGTTCGCGCATAAAATCCAGTTCCAGGCCATCGACATCATACCGCGCGAGCGTTTCTTCGATTAAACTTTGATACCGGGCGCGCACTTCAGGATGTGCATAATCCAGCGCGCGGTCGTAATAATCAATCTTGCGGTCCGAAACACGCCAGTATTGTGGATGCTCCCGCCAAAACGTGCCATGGATGGGGTGATTGATTCGGTCGTTATCGTGAATATCGTTCATGCGCAGGCTAATCCACGGCGCGATTTGATGCTCCCGACAGCGCTGAATCACCCGCGCGGGATAATCGACGCCCTGCAGGTGCAGCGCGCGCATGGACGCAATCATCCGTCGATAATTTGCCCGCCTTTCTGGCAGCATATCGGCCAAAAACGGTTGATCATCCGGCCCATCGGGATCATAGCTTTGCCAAAAGGATTCAAAGGCTTCGCTGGCATAATTGGTTCGCTGCGCATTGGTGTTGCACAGGAGCACGGACACGCCCGCGCGGGCAAACAGGGCTATCTGCTCATCCAGCACCTGACCATTGATTTGATCGGGTGGATTATTGAAAAAAAAATCCGTACAATCGTAATTCAGCAATAATCCGGTCAATTTATTGGCGGTGGATTCTTTTGTGAGATTTTGTTTCTTGTTTTGCGGAATTGTTGGGGCGATGAAGGCTGTCATCAGGATAAAACAGGTTAAAATAATGAAGAATTTCATGGTTATTTCCCTTCTTAATTGGGGTGAAGTGACGCGTATTTTTGGATTCGGATAACAACTGAAATTCTAAAATGAATCGTTTATTCTCTGCTGAAATCTTTTTCGGAGAAGTATTGACCTCCTCTGTATCTCCCCCATTTTCAAAAAGCGAAAATGGGGGAGAGAACCGAGCTTCCTCTCCCCCAAATTCCGTTTTTTGGAATTTGGGGGAGGCAGGAGGGGGTCGTTCATTTATTTAGAACATCATCAATTTTCATTTTAGCATTTCAGGCAATCTAGAATAAGGCAAAGATAACAAATAAATTTTGGATAGTCAAGGAGTGAAAAGGGGAAATTTGAAACCTTTTAAACATTTATCCGTGAATCTTGCTGACTGGATAACAGGATTAACAGGATATGCCGAAATGATTTTGAAGCAGAATGAATCATCCTGTCAATCCTGTAATCCTGTCTGATTTTCAATTCTGGTAACTAAATGCCAGTTTGGTTTAATTCTGGTAACTAAACGCCAGTTTAGTTTAATTCTGGTAACCAAACTCCAGTTTGGTTACCTATCATTCGAAAAGCTCCAGC
>DYKB01000145.1 GCA_020722815.1 Caldithrix sp.
GGAATTATGACAATAAAGCTTGTAAAGAATATCGAAAAGTATTTGCAGACTTTAAGGTCGGCCGTGGGCAATGCCAACCCGAGGTATCACTACTGCCATGGCTTATTTAGCAAGATCATGACATTCCTCTATCTTTTTGCTTTTTTGACAGCCTTGCAAGGGTTGAAAGACCGGCAGTGAGGATTTCAAATTGCATAAGCTTTTCCTCACCGCCAGGCTTTACCGCTGGAAGTAAATACCGGCCAACAAAGAATTCATCTTGAATTTATAAAATCCCAAATTGGTTTGATTGTTTTCATAGTTGTATTGAAGCTCTAGGCCAAGATTTTTGGATAAATTAAACTTGAGAACATTTGACAGAAATACCATTCTGTCTCTGCGTTTGGGACCGTCCTGGTAAATGCGCCAGTAGCTAAAATGTTTAAACTGAACCACATAAAACGTCAGCAGTGAAATTCGAGTAACAGGCTTCAAAACAAAAGACAGCGCAAATTGGTTCTTTAAATAACCGAAATCAGAATCTTCGGCCAATAATTCTTCCGAGTTCTCATCCCCGATATATTCACCCGCTTGTTGGAAGTTGGGCTGACTGGCCACGTCACCTTCAAAACGGTATGAAAAAGTTGCTAAAAATTTAGGATTAAGTAAGCGATCAAATATCGTATCCATGACAAGCCGGTTACCGCTCACATTAAGTATTTGAGCAGGAGCTGTGCTGAGCGGATATAAATTGCCGCGATGCATTTGCAGCTCGAGTTTAATTCCCAGAAAGGTCTTACGGTTGAGAGACTGGCGGCTTTTTATATAAATGCGGTTGCTTGTGTAGTTCCGAAAATCAGGACTGTTCGGATAAGATTTCGTCCAATTTTGGTAACCAATGGCAAGCTGTTGTACGTAGGGCGCTGCCATGGTCAGGTATATGTTGAAAATATTTCTCTGGTAGTTAAAGGCATTCAATGACGTATAAGATCGCAAACGGTATTCATCAGAACAGTAAATCTTTAGGTTTTCCGTGAGCGGGTGTCTAAAAAAGACCCGCAACAGGTGATCCTGCCGGCTGTATTCTTGATTCTCAAAATATTGGTGATGCTGAAATTCATATAATAAACCCCAATGGCCCCTTTTGAATAATCGGTTATCGTATCCGGCCGTCACAAAAATATTGGCGCGAAAATCGTCCAATTTGAGAGAATCAGGGAATCGTGTGATATTGTCGCGATACTCGTCCGTTGCTCTGGCCGACAATGTCATGTTACGCGAATTCTCCTTCCCCCAGGAAATCGAATAGTCCGGTAAGAACGATAGGATTACAATATTTAGGATAAAAAGGAACGGAATGCTGGCTGGTCTTTGGGCTATCATTGATGAATTAGTTCGAGCTTTTTGCTGCATCATAAAACCTCTCTACCTTTTTCCTAATAGCCTTTTCATTTTCTTTCATAATGCTGAGGCGATCCTGTTGTTGTCGAATCTCTGAGGAGATCTCATCTACGCGATCCTTTAGTTCATCGACCCGATCCCGATCAAAAAAATCTTGCTCAGCCTCTATGGATTGATTCAATTCTGTGTAAAAACTCTGCATTTCCTCATAAACCGAGCGATCATTTTTCAGCTCTTTCAAGCGCTGCCCTTCCTGTTCAATTGAATGCTGCAGGCGGCGAAGCTTATCCTGCAAGATGCTTATTTTCATTCGAATTCTATCCGGCCCGTCTCCCGGTTCTATCTCTATTTTTTGCCATGAATTGTCATCGATCTCAAAAGCCTGAAGCCGATCATAATATTCACTTTTTTCTTTTTCCAATTCCTGGATGGTTTTAAGCTCTGAGGAAATATCTTTGCCCGGCTTGAAATCCCCGGTGGTATTCTTTAACCGCTTTTGAATAATGGCGTTCAATTGACCAATCATCTTTTGATATAAGTACTGAAGCTGCGATTTGACCGATTCAATTTGGCTTTCTTTGATGGCAATCCTGTCGGCTATTTCTCTGGATTTTTTCAGTTGATTTCTAAGACGAAATTCCACCAAAAAATTGCCGTGCTTCTCCAATGTTTTTTTGTCATCATATATTTTTTGATTTATTTTTTCGAAAGCTTCCGATAAGCTGCTTTTTGTTTTCTCCACCCTGGTCAGTGAGTCTTGCAGGCTCGTGATTTCCGCACGCAGGCTACCTACGTCTGAAGTCTGGGCATAAGGCAAACCTCCCATGGCCGATATGAGGAATGTAGCGGTAAGAATCAAAACCATTTTTCTTGTGGGTCCATTCATCAGGATTGGAATTCGCCGTTCAATAAATGATATTTGACCATTTTATAGCGTAGCGTTGTACGATTAATCCCCAGCTCCTGGGCCGCCTGGGACATGTTGCCTCGAGTTTTCATCAATGCTTCTTCGATGAGATTCTTTTCAAAATTTTCTGTTTTCGTCAACAGATCATCCTTCGTCACATTAGACGTGGTTTCAGCAGGATCGGAATGATTGGCCCATTCAATCATATTCTGCGGAAAATCTTCCAGATCGATAAAGGGATTATTTGTTAAAACAATAGCCCTTTCAATCACGTTTTCAAGTTCGCGAATATTTCCAGGATATGAATAATTGAGCAAACACTTCATCGCTCGCGGTGTGATGCCCTGAACACTCTTGCCCGTTTCTTGCCGGTATTTTTGCACGAAATGTTGAGCAAGCAAAGGGATATCCTCGTTGCGCTCGCGCAACGACGGAAGTTGAATGGTAACAACATTCAATCGGTAAAAGAGATCCTCACGAAATTTTTTCTGCCGGATCAGGTCTTCCAGATTCTGGTTGGTCGCGGTTATAATCCTAGCTTTCATTGTTATAGGATCGATGCCGCCAACCCGTTCAAATTCTTTTTCCTGCAGCACCCGTAATAATTTCACCTGCGTCGAAAGGCCAATTTCACCTATCTCGTCCAAAAAAATGGTGCCTTCTCCGGCAATTTCGAACCGGCCAGGCTTGTGCCGAATAGCTCCGGTAAATGCGCCCTTTTCATGGCCAAACAGCTCGCTTTCCAGCACACCTTCTGCGAGCGCTGCGCAATTCACCTTGATGAATGGTTTGTTCTTTCTGGGACTGCTAAAGTGAACAGCCTTTGCTATGAGCTCCTTCCCGGTTCCGCTCTCTCCCAGAATCAGCACGGAGGAACTTGCAGAAGCGACTTTTTCGACCAGTTGATACACTTCTTTCATCTTTGCGCTTTGTCCGACGATACTTGGGAAATTATATTGCATCTCTTCCCGCAGATATTCATTTTCCCAATGCAACTCCCGATTTTCAACGGTCATATTATGGGCCATCAAGGCCTTTTCGATTTTCAGCTCAATTTCTTCGACAGAAAAAGGCTTGCTGATGTAATCAAAGGCCCCGAGCTTCATCGCCTGCACGGCATTCTGTACCGTGCCAAAAGCCGTGATGACAATGACCGGGATTTCCGAATCGATGTGACGAATCTGTTTCAACAATTCCAGGCCAGATTTCCCGGGCAATTTCATGTCCGTGATGACAAGATCAACGGATGATTGTTTAAACATTTCAAATGCATTCTCGGCATCATGCGCAACCAAACCCTGATGATTCTTTTCTTCGGCGATCTGCTGAATGGCATCGGTGGTGTTTTGGTGATCATCCACGATCAGTATGGTTCCCATTTTACCTTCTCTCCTCTTTTGGCAACTCGATGACAAAACTTGTCCCTTGATCTGGCTTACTCTCCACAGTTATTGTGCCTTTGTGCGCAACAATGATATTCTTTACAATAGAAAGCCCCAGTCCTGTCCCCTGGCTGCGAGTAGAGTAAAATGGCTCGAATATTTTTTCAAAGTCTTTTTGAGGAATACCTTTCCCGGTATCGGCAATTCGGATATTCGCCCCGACCACAGATTTGCTTTTCAAAATGCTCGAACCCGTCAGCCTTAAGGCGCCATTGTTATCCATTGCCTGAACGGCATTGAGCACCAAATTCAATAGAGCCTGCTTTAGCTGATCAAAATCGCCGTAAATAGTAAGGTCTGCATCGGGTAAATCAACAGCTACAGCAATGCTTTTTTCTTTGACAGGATTTTCTGCTAAAAACAGCACTTCTTGAAACAATTCGCTTAATAAAAAATCCCGCTTAACGAGTTTCTGTGGCCTGGCAAATATTAGAAAATCGGTGACAATTCGGTTCAAAGCATGAATTTCATCCTGGACTTTGTGGAATGTATCGACTTGTTTGCCATGTTGACCCAGCTCTCGTTTCAGCAATCCTATAAATAATGAGATAGAATTCAATGGATTACGGATTTCGTGAGCAATGGCAGCAGAAATTTCTCCCAGATAAGCCATACGTTCTTTTTCTTTTACCCGTTCTTGCAGTTTGCGAATTTCTGTCAGGTCCGTGAAAACCCAGTTTGTCCCAATGACCCGGTTGTTTGGATCCCGCAACGGGGAAAGCTGAACCGATACGGTCATAGGTACGTCATCATGAAAAAGTTGGATCTCATCAAAAACGGCTTTGGGCCTTTTCTTGATCGTTTCCTGAAGAAATGGAAAAAACGGATGACCTTGTTGGAATATATTGGTATATTTTTTACCAAGACTTTGGGCACAATTCACTTTTAAAATGCGCGCCGCTTCCGGATTCAATACAATAATGGTGCCATGCAAATCTATCGTCAAAACGCCGCTGGCGATGCTTTGGAGTATGTAATCGTTATAGGTTTTAATCGAGTCAGCTTCCGCCTCTGCCTTTTGCCTTAATTTTAAGAGCTTCTCTTCATTGCTTTTGATGTTCTTTTGCATGTCGTTAAAAACCTGACCCAAAAAGCCGATTTCGTTTTTTGTCCCGATCTCTACGGCCATATTCAGGTCGCCTTTGCTCACACGGAGAGCAGCTTTCACCAATTTGTTGACCGGATTGACAATGGAGCGGGCCATGAAGAGACTAACCACAACAGCTATGACAAAACTCAAGAAATTCACAAGCAAAATCGAACCCCTGATTTTATCAATGACTTGCAGAAACACGGGACTGGCATCCGCGCCGGCAATGGCAACGACATTTCCATCCCGATCCGTGACCGGCGCAAATGCCGACTTGTACAGATTGCCGTCATAACCCCGATAAAGGGTTGAAAAAACAGCTTGCCCATTCAAAGCCGTATTGATCTCAAGCAGGCTGCTTTCCAGGTAAGGTATTCTGCTGCCGATTGGAGTGTTCGGAGTTGTATCCAACAATGTCTTCAAGCTACGATCAATGATGTAAATTCTGCTGGCCGCAAATTTTTCCCTGAGAATCTCCAGCCTGTGCTGGCTTGTGCTGTAAAAGTTCCCGGCTTCATCGCCTGGCCTCAAGTACTGCAATAATTCAGCGTCCATCAAGTCCGCACCAGCTTGAACGACACTGATCAATTTCTTCCCCAATTCAACATCAAAATAGTGCTCGGCGCGAAAGTAGAGAACCCAGCCGGCTACATTAATAATGACAGCAATAAGCACAGTAAAATAGATAGTGATTTGATATTGAAGACGGTTTTTGAAAGCTTTTCGTGGCATTTCAAGCTATCTGAGTTTGTAGTGAAGAATCCCGAAATAAATTAAGAGATTAACTCAAAATCACCGTTAAAAGTTCACATTGGATTTTTCTCACATTCAACCTTCGCCGAATATCTTCGTTTCTTAAACTCACAGGAGCATAATTGAATAATTCATTAAAAAAGCCTTAGATTTGCCCCTTGAATAGGCATGGGCCGACTATTTTTACAATAGTTTTGTTATATAATCAAAAATGATTAGGCATTCAGTTCAGCAAAACTTATGATTGTGGTGCTCAGACATGCGGTAAACATCCGTTGCAATAGTTGGTTTTGTCAAAATCGTCGATTAAAGCGATAATCACTGTCAAATTGATAGTCGCACACATGTTCGGCTATCATTCCTTTCGTCAGCAATCGGCCTTTGTTGCGGAGGAGGTATTCCAAAATCGCATATTCCCGACCTGTGATATCCAAGTGGCCCTGTCCCAAAAGCGCCTCATGTAAGGCAGTATTCAGGATGAGCTCCCCTGCGGTGAGGACCGAGTCCTTCCTATCGGAATGTCGTCGCAAAAGCGCCCTGACTCGCGCGAGCAATTCCGCCACTGCAAACGGTTTTCCCAGATAATCGTCTGCCCCGGCATCCAGACCTGCAACTCGATCGGAAACCTCGTCTCGGGCCGTAAGCAAGAGAACAGGTGTAGCAATCCCTTCTTGGCGCAAAGTTTCGAGGACTGCCTGTCCGCCTTTCTTGGGTAACATGAGGTCGAGGATGATAAGATCATAAGCCTCAGACAATGCCAACTCTTCACCCCGCTGCCCGTCGTAAGCAGTATCAATCGCATGCGATTCTTGCTGCAAGGTGCGTTTTAGAAAATCCGCAACCTCTTTTTCGTCTTCAATAATGAGTATACGCATGTTGCAAATGTGGTTTGTCCGGTCAAAATATA
>DYKB01000244.1 GCA_020722815.1 Caldithrix sp.
TTCCAATAAAAAAAATTTTCCTCAAAGTTATCAAATCCCCATTGCGTCAATCGTTTTTTCCAATCGACTTTAATGTAGTCAACGGCCAGCGGGCATTCAAATTTGGTAAATGCCTTTCGAAAAAGTTTGGGCTTTTTCGCCAGATCAAATTCATTGTAATCCAGGATAAAAAGCTGTCCCCTGGGTTTCAATGCCTTTTTCACATTTTGGATAATCAGTTCTTTTTTTTCATCAGGAAAACCGTGGAACACGAAAGAAAGAAGCGCTTTGTCAAATTCTTTTTCAAATGGCAGTGGTTCATCGATGCGATAGTTTTGAATCTCGACATTGGGATATTTTTGACATTTTTGCTCAAATTGCTGGATCATTTCTGCGCCAATATCCAATCCCACAATCCCGCCGTCATTAGACAGATATTTCTCCATCAAACAGCTATTGCGTCCCGTGCCACAGCCCAGGTCGAGAATTCTGTCATGCGGTTGAATTTTCATCTTCTCGATGGCTCGTCTGATGAATACCGCATAGCTTCCCAGCGAGATAAAATTCAACAGGCTATCATAATGCCTGGCTTCAAAACCCGTTATTTCTACTTTTGATTCGTTCATTAATGACTCTGTTGATTTAGTACCCTTGCGAAGGTTACTTTTTTCATCACTATCTATATGTTGTGATAATAGATAAATTATATTCAATATATTGTATCCAACTAAACCTTCGCAAGGGTAAATAGCATTAAATCAACAAGGTCATTAATAGACCTTTTTATTTCATAAACCAAATAATACTTGCTTTCTCCAAAGTGACCACGGCGAATAGTTATCTGATCGTCACTGCCTATGGCTAATTTCATTAGAATTCTCCTCGGTTTCTTTATGAAACACTATGCTTATGCTTATAATCAGTCACATAAAATCCATTCCCCTTAAAAATGATGGCGGAGCCAGATCCGATCATTCGCCTGGCTTTTTCACCGCAGATCGGGCATATCTCATTCGTTTCATCATTGATATTTCTAAACACATCAAATTGATGTCCACATTT
>DYKB01000245.1 GCA_020722815.1 Caldithrix sp.
GTTTTGGTCAGATATCGAATCGATGGAATATTGAGAGATGCCATGACCCTGCCAAAAATATCGGCTTCTGGAATTGTAGCCAGGATAAAGGTTTTATCAAATCTAAAATTGGATGAACACAGACTTCCTCAGGACGGTCGATTTAAAGTTGAAACTGAAGATTATAAATACTCAATCAGGGTTTCGGTTTTGCCAGTTTTTGACGGAGAAAAAATTGTCATGAGGTTATTACCCGAAACAGCCAAGGCCTTTACCTTGGAACAATTGGGCTTAAGAGGGAAAGCCTTGGAAGATGTCCAAGACAATTTGAGAAAACCAGTAGGAATGATTTTGGTAACAGGTCCTACTGGTTCCGGAAAGACAACAACCTTATATTCAATGATGGAAATTTTGAATACTCCGGCAGTGAATATTTCAACAATCGAAGACCCAATTGAATATCGAATGCCAAGAATCAATCAGACCCAGGTCAATCCAAAAATTGGTTTAACTTTTGCCTCAGGTCTGAGAGCTCTGGTTAGGCAAGATCCAGATATCATTATGGTCGGAGAAATTAGAGATAATGAAACAGCCGGCCTGGCCATTAATGCGGCCCTAACTGGCCATTTAGTTTTGTCAACTCTCCATACCAACACTGCTGCCGGCGCCATTCCCAGATTAATCGATATGAAGGCAGAACCATTTTTGATTTCTTCGACTCTAAATTTGATTTTAGCCCAGAGATTGGTCAGAAGATTGTGCGAAGAGAAAGAAAAATATTTTTTAAAGGAATCGGAATTAGATAATATTGCCAAATATTGCGACCTAAAAAGAATTTTAGAGGTTTTGAGAGAGGAAAAATTGGCAAAACCAAAACAAACCTTAGGCAAGATTCCCTTTTTCAGGCCAAAACCAACAAAGGAATGTCCCGATGGTTATAGAGGGAGAATTGGAATTTATGAAGCCTTACCAGTGACTGAGACAATAAAAGAATTGATTGTTAGAGAAGCCACTTCAGACCAAATCCAAGCCCAGGCCCAAAAAGAAGGAATGA
>DYKB01000246.1 GCA_020722815.1 Caldithrix sp.
ATAGCCGCGTGGAGATTCGACTTGGTTTGTATTTCCCGCTGGTTACGGAATGGCGGGAGTGGGAATGCGGTATTGCACTTGAATCGCGCAAGACACTGGCTGGACTACTGGCTGCTTCGGACTATTCGCAGCCGCAACCTGCCGAAGAACGTGAATGGGTTGATGCGCCTGCCATCGGCCGGGAGCTGATATAAACAGGACTTACGCAAAAATGTTCCAGCGAGACGAAGCTGGTTGCCATGAGGTTAGTGCGAAAAACCTATTCGTAATAGATGAGCTATAAGCCTCATCAAAATCAGTCTATTCTATTGATAACAAATTGAGGTAAATCTCGCATGTTAGGTCTTCAATCAATTAGATGGTCAGGCATTATTCCTTGGTTGCGCCGAGCATGGTCACTTCTTTGGTTCATCTTATTTTCTGCCGTCTATTTTTTATGTCTGTGGCATTTTACGGATGTTTCTGCGGTAAATAAGTACTATGGTGCTTTGCTTCAAATACTGTCCGGCGTATTCATTTTGATTGCCATTCATAAAAATCTCATTATTTTTCGATCAAAAACCGAATGGCAATTAGTTATTGAATGGTTAAATGACTTTCCGAACCAGCCTACACCGACAATCAATGTGGAAATCTCTGCAACCTTGAATGGCGATATAGCATCATTCAACGTGGTTCATCGCCCCCCAGAGGATCGACTCCAAGCAATCGAATTTAATATATTGAGGATCGAGGAAAATCAAAAAATAGAATTTCAAAAAATTAAATCAGAAATAAATAATCTAGAAAAACAACTAAACATAAATATAAATAACAATTCATCCAAGATGGTTGAATTCGATACCAATCTAAAAACAGCAATGGCCGGGGATATTCAATCACCAATCTTTGGGGTTTTACTGGCTATAATTGGTACGATAATAAGCTTATTATCGAAAACTTGAAGTCCCCAGTTATATCGCCTCAATCCAACGCCACCTCCAAAGCAAACGCCTCACCGGCCTGCTCATGAATACGGCATAACATGGTGAGT
>DYKB01000146.1 GCA_020722815.1 Caldithrix sp.
TTGTAGGGCAAATTGCCAATTTGTCCTTGATTTGGACAAATTTACAATTTGTCCTACAATTTTGGACAGACATTAATTATAATCTGTCCGAAACCAAATTGTTGTAGGGCAAATTGCCAATTTGTCCCTTGATTTGGACAAATTAACAATTTGTCCAGACACCAAATTTATCAATTAAGTTTAATAAAAAATGCTACTGTTCACTGTTATTCCCACATTTACACTCGATAAAAACTTTTGAAACAAATTATCGGGAATCCACCTGATAAAACAATGGAAGTTCGATAAACTTGTACTTGAATGTATTGATCGTATTTCACTACCGTACACTTTTTTATCAATCATTGTAAAATTAATATAGAACCCTCACCTCAACTATTTTCCAAAGGGAGAGGGCGTAGCTATTCCCTTCCCCTTTGGGGACAGGGTTAGGGTGGGGGGTCTGATCTGGCGATATTAAAAAGTGTACGGTAGCGAATTATTGCATAAGCTTCGCTCCTGACTTATTGCTCATTTTTGCCGAAATGGAAGCCAGGTTTTTAAGCGTATTAAATGTAAAGCGTAATGCAATATATATTTCGAAATTACAATCCTAGTAGTATTTCACCAAAATTTTATTCTGAGAATGGGATTCAATTGTCTTCAATTAAACGGCAAAATAATAAACACCATCAAATCCCAAACCAGATGGCTGACAATATTTATTGTGATTGACTGAAAGTACCAGTATAACAACCCCCATGATATGCCACAAACCAGCGCGGCCAGAATCAGCATGATATTTCCACTACCCACGTGAATCAGGGTATAAAGCAACGTCACGATGATAAAGCCAATTCCGGGATTGAAGTGTTGTGAAAATTGCTGCTGTAAAAAGCCGCGCCAGAATATTTCTTCTCCCGGGCCAATGATAAAAACCAGTAAAAGAACAATGCGTAAGAGATTTTTGCCCGATTTAAAGTCATAAACAGCATGAATACCGGAGCCGGCAAATGAAAACAACTGCTGCGACAGATAATTTCCGAAAAAGAAAATAAAATATAAAACGACAGCAGCCAATAAACCGATACCAATTTTTTTAAAGAGATCATCCTGAAGATCAGTGATAATCGATTGGAAAAAATTCGGTGTTAAATACTGGCTAATGGATATTAAAATAATGATATTAACCGAAATCCACCACCAAAAGTCCCACCAACCAATGTGGCGAATCATGAACAGCGGGAGGAAAACCATCAATGCGAGGAAGGTTATCCGAAATAGAAGTTTTCGGTTAATATTTTCAATTTTATCAACAATTATCATCCCAAAAATTTTCCGGTAAAATAATACAAAATTAACGCCCCATTACAGAGTAAGCCGAATAAAAGATTCATCTGAGCGGTTGCCCCGTCGAGCGCGATAAAATCAATTGGATTTTTAGGTTTTTTTCGGGATAAAGCGCGCTGCCAGAGTTTTATCGCCAGTGGCAGGGCGAAAATGGTGATAAAAAAGGTGAATGGCATGGGCTGAACGGTTTTGAACCAGATCCTGGGGATTACTATTAATGCCAGCAGAACTAAAAAAGGACTAAAAATAAGCAGGCCATAATAATAAAGCGAATTTTTATCACCCAATAGTGATGCGATGGTAAAAACCCCCGTTTCGGTATCAGAAAGCGTATCGCGCCAGTTGTTGGCATGCAAAATGCCAATAACCAAAAGACCCATTGGAATCACCCACACCACAGGAAGCCAGGAAAAAGTTCGGGTCTGGACAAACCAGGCGCCGAGTGAACCAAGTAATCCGAAATTCAGGAAAACCGCGAAATCACCCAGCGCATGATATTTGAGGGCCAACGGACTGAACGTATAAAAGACACCAATCGCGACGCCGATTACACCAATAATAATAAGGAAAGAACCTGTCGACCAGGCCAGAACAAGACCAATTCCTGAACCAATTAACAAACACCCGATAGAAGCGATTAAAACAACCCTCAAAGAGAGCAATCCCCGAACAATGGCCCCGCTTACCGGTGTCGGATTGCGGTCGATTTTCATTTTGAAATCGAAAACATCGTTCATCATATTGGCGCCTGAATGTAATATTATCATGCCAAGAAATGCTAATATAAAACGCCAGAAACTGAAATCGGCTTTGCCAATTACAACCGCGAGTATTGTTCCAAAAATCACTGGCATGGTTGAAGCAGGGAGAGCAAAAGGCCTGATGGCAATCATCCATTTCCTGAAAGTCGAGATTTGCTTAGTGTCATGCATGAATTTATTTTCCTCCTATGTTGAAATTGTTATTTAGTGCGTTCTGTTGAACAGAAGCAATCAAATGAACTTTCTGAATCGATTTAAAATTTGTAACGACTCAGGTTCAAGGTTCAATCGTTCCGGTTCAGGGTTCAGAAATATTAAAGACGAAGGTTTTTTGAAAGCGAACCAGCCCCCTGAATCGTGACTAAAATTTTAATGAAATTATTTAAAATAGTCAAGTTTTTTTTGTGGCAATGATCATTCAATCGATTTCAAAATTTCAATATTTTGTTTCCCATGAGTTGTTGGGACAATCAAGTGCTTTCCAATCAATTCCACCATAACGATTCTGTTAAAATTTTAAAAAAAATCTTGATTCTCCCTCTTGAATTAGATATATTAAAAAATTAATGTTACATTTCATATCTTAATAATTGGAGCACCGAATGTTTCTCGTACGATATTTCATATTAATGCTGCTTTTACTGACTTTTCTTATGTCTTGTTCAGTTAATCGGGTCGATTATACAGATGAAGTCGTTAATAATCACCAGTTTTTGCGTGACTGGCTGCTTTGTGGACCTTTCCCGAACTGTCCGGAATGTAGTCGTGAAAATTATGAGCACGATGAACGATGTCGTGGATTTGCCACTGACTGGTTGGTATCTTCCGGTGGTGAAACCGGTTCGATTCCAGCGGAAGGAACGCAGGCGCGTGTCGATTCATTGCGACTGCGAAAGCGATGGTTTTTCTATCGCAGTCAGACAGATTTCATACCATTTAATGATATTTTTAAACCCAATGATATGGTGGTTGTTTATGCGTTTTGTCGAATAGAATGTCAGGAAAAACGAAGAGCGATTTTATCGGTTGGGAGTAATGATGGCGTTAAAGTGTTCTTAAATGGTGTAAAAGTTCATGAAAATCATGTGGGACGCTGGCTGCAGGCGGATAATGATCTAGTTCCGGTGACATTAAATGCTGGTAAAAATAATTTGCTGGTAAAAGTCGATGATGGAATCGGCGAATTTGGAATGGCGGTGCGGTTTTTGGATTATGATTCGACATTGCGCCAAATTCGCCAGAATCTCGATACTCACAAAAATCTTTCGGTAATCTCGGCCGGTGATTCGCTGATGGTGCAGTTTGGAAAGCCGTATCAAATCAGTGTGCTCAATCCGGACGGTGATGTTCAGATTGAAATTTTCCATGAAAAGAGTGGAAAAATTGCTGAACAAACCTGTCGCCCCGGTACCAGGCTTTATTTTCCTTTAAATTCGATTGCCGATGGATTTCTAACGGCTCGTGCGACTTTTCAAACGCCTGCGGATGGGACGATTAATTCCGAAAAACGACACTATAAAGGAAAATTAAAACGCCATGCACGTCCTGGAAATCTGACGCAAAATTTTGTTCCACAAAAAGCAGGTGTTCCGTTCTTTCCGATTGGGACTTATGGCGCACCACCTGAAGATTATAAATTGCTGAAGGAAGCGGGTTATAATTTTGTGGTGGCCAGTCCAGAAAATTTAGACGCAGCTCATGAAATTGGATTAATGGCCGCCGTGCCGGTTCAGTTTGAAAAACCGAACTGGTCCACTTCGCTGGAGGAGCGAATAACAAAGTACAAAAATCACCCGGCCCTGCTTTGCTGGATGCTTTATGATGAACCGGGCTATAATCAGGCGGATTTGCTCGATATCTATCAGGTTTATAATTTGACCTATCAACTTGATCCCGCCCATGCTTCGTATCTGGTAATTACCATGCCGGCAGTTTATGAAACTTTTGGCCGTTGCTGTGATATTTTGGCAATCGATACATATCCCATTTCACGGGGCCGAATCGCAGATGTTGGCGATAACATCGAAAAGGCTAAAAAGGCTTCAGATGGCACTCAGGCGCTTTGGCACTGCGGTCAACTCTTTACCTGGCCGGCGGATCGCTACCCGACACCCACAGAACATCGTTTCATGTCTTATCTGGCATTAATCGAGGGCGCGAAAGGAATTTTATGGTACTCCTTTAAATGGGGCGAGCATTATTTGCCAACTTCCGCGTCGGAACTCTGGGAAGCTCATCGAGTTTTATTAAAAGAATTGAATGAACTGGCCCCTCTTTTCATGGCGCCGGATCAACCTGAGAAGGTGGTGACAGTGGGGGAGCGGCTTCAATTGAGAACGCTTTACAAAAAGTCTACGGCTGGAGATTTTCTGATCGCCGCCAATTGTTCCAAAACTGATTCTGTCACCGCCAGGTTTGCGCTGCCTCAGCGAACAAAGCGTGAAGTCAAAGTCTATGGTGAAAACAGACAATTATTCATTAACGCAGGTGTTTTGATGGATGATTTTTCTCCTTTAGCTGTTCATATTTATCAAATAAAATAGTCTTGTGATAGGTTTAGGAAGGAGTTCATTTCATGAAAGTACTAATGGTTGCCGCTGAAATGGTCCCCTATGCAAAAACAGGGGGGCTGGCCGATGTTGTGGGGTCTTTACCGCTTGCCCTGAAAAATGATGATATGGAAATTAAGTGTATTCTCCCGTATTATTCAATGGTGGAGCAGTCAGGTGTGGATGTGACAGCAGAATTGATTGGCATCCCTGTTGAGATGGGGAATGAAAAATTCACCGGAAATATCCTTCGAAAAAAGGGTGCTGATGCTGTTGAGGTCTATTTCGTGCAGCAGCATCAATTTTTTGCCCGGGAAGGACTTTATGGAACTCCCGCAGGTGATTTTCCGGACAACCTGAAGCGTTTTATTTTCTTTTCAAAGGTTGTGCTGCGATTTTGCGAGTTAATCAATTTTGCGCCGGATATTATACATTGTCATGATTGGCAGGCGGGTCTCATCCCCGTTTATATCAAAACTTTGGCGAAGAACAAGCCTGTTTTTCGGAAAACGGCCATCATTTTCACCATTCACAATATTGCTTATCAGGGCCTATTCGATGCAGCTCAGTTTCAACTGACGGATTTACCGCACTCGGTTTTTACAGTCGATGGGCTGGAGTATTGGGGTAACATGAACTGGCTGAAGGCTGGTATTAATTTTTCAGACTATATCAATACGGTCAGTCTGAAATATAGCCAGGAAATTCAGACGCCGGAATTTGGTTATGGTATGGACGGCATTCTTCGAAATCGTCGGCATCGGTTGACAGGAATCATCAATGGCGTGGATTATGCGGTCTGGAATCCGGAAACGGATAAACTGATTGCCGCCAATTATTCGATTCAGGATTTAAAGGGTAAAAAGAAATGTAAAGCTGATTTACTGGCGTCTTTTAATCTTCCCAAAAGCGCTAAAGATCGTCCTGTGCTGGGGATAATTTCGCGGCTGGCGGCCCAGAAGGGATTTGACCTGCTGGCCGAGATCATTGAACATCTCATGGAACGGAATCTGATCGTGGTTCTTCTTGGGACTGGTGAGCAGATATACCATGATCTTTTTCAGGATATTGCGAATCGCTATCCGGGAAAAATTGGGGTTAAAATCGCCTTTGATAATCAACTGGCGCATAAAATTGAAGCCGGGAGTGACATGTTTTTAATGCCGTCGCGGTACGAACCCTGCGGTTTGAATCAAATCTATAGTCTGAAATATGGGACAATCCCGATTGTCCATGCCACCGGCGGCCTTGATGATACGGTTCAGGCTTATGATCCGAATTCTGGTAAAGGAAATGGTTTCAAATTTTACAACTATACCGCCGGCGCATTTTTAGCGGCTATCGATCAAGCATTGGAACTTTACAGCCGTCCTGATGAATGGAAAAAAATTATACTCAATGGGATGCAGGCGGATTTCTCATGGGAAAAATCGGCCCTTTCCTATAAAGCGCTTTATGAATTGGCACTGGGGCTTGCTACGCTGAAGTAAAAACTTACAATTTTCTCGCTGTAATTTCTGGCGTTGGAACGATCTAAAACGGCCGGAAGACATGGAAATCCATACGATATGAAATTATAATCTAAAATTCTAAAATGAAAAAATAACATATTAGACCTGAATCAGGCGTTTGGCTTTTTGCTACTGTACACTTTTTAAAATCGCCAAATCTGACCCCTCACCC
>DYKB01000069.1:0-19713 GCA_020722815.1 Caldithrix sp.
ATGGAGGCATTGGCCTCCGTCTTACCCACTCAGGTTATTCAATTTTCGGACAGACTCTAAGTAGTATTATATAAGTCTCATCTTCATCATCGGCGTTTTCCTGAGTTTCAATGTTCAGGCAGCTTTTGATAATGTTGGAACTTCAGCCGGAAATTTTCTCAAAATCGGCATTGGTGCGCGGGCGCTGGGAATGGGCTCGGCGTATGTTGCCCAGGCCAACGATGTCACGGCACTCTATTGGAATCCGGCCGGTATTACCAATATTACCAATCGTCAGCTTGGAATTTCTCAGGTCGATTGGATAACGGATGTTCAATTACAATTTTTAGGCGGTGTTTTCCCCGTTGGAAATCTGATGACCATCGGTGTCGGGGTGACCTACCTCTCGATGGGTGATCTGAAAGTCACCAATTGGGAATATCCCGAAGGGACTGGTGAAACTTTCGCCTCTTACGATATTTCCGCCGCTTTGTGCGTTGCTCGAAAATTGACAGATCGGTTCAGCATCGGTGTTAATTTGAAATTTATCCAGGAAAAAATCAGCCAATCGAAGGCATCCGCCTTTGCGGTTGATGTCGGCACGCAGTATGATACCGGATTTTTAGGCATCAAAATTGGGATGGCTCTCACGAATTTTGGCACCAAAATGCAATTGCGTGGTCGGGACACCAATATTCGGGTTGATCCCTATCCCACAGAAGGCTCGAATCCCAACGATGTCCGTGCCAATTTGGAAACTATCGCCTGGCCGCTTCCCATTGCCATGCGAATTGGAACATCGGTTGATCTGGTGAAAAATCAGTGGATGCGGGTCACGGGAAATTTTGATTTTTTTGATGAACGGGACTATGCTCAGATGTGGTGTACCGGTGGAGAAGTGGCCTTTTTCCATGAAAGATTTTTCTTGCGCGGCGGTGTCAGTCCGCGCTATGAAGAGCAGGTTCACGCCAGTTTTGGGGCTGGATTGAAATATCAACTCAATGACACTTATGGACTTGCTATCGATTACGCTTATTCCGATTTAGGCCGTTTGGAAAATGCCAATCGTTTTTCCCTGATGTTTACCTTCTAATTACAAATTTCTGAAACCGTCTCATTCCTGAATAATGGGGTGAGGCGGTTTTTTTTATTTTATCAATCCAATAGTGCCCGGCACACTTTATGGATTATGCCTTAACATTAATTAAATTAATAAATTAAGGAGCATGTAATCTAAGTACCATACACAGTCATTCCCGCATGTTTTTGGCGGGAATCCACCTTCTTAGAAATATGGATGTCCGATAAAGGCATTCGGGCATGACGTGTCGTTCTATCTCGAAATGGATGTCAATTTCTTGAACGTGCCGAATACGATTGTTATCAATTATAAAATTTTCAATACCTTGCCCAGTTCACTCATTATTCCCGCGTAATAATTCCTGTTTATTCAATTTTAGTAAAGATTGAATCGTATTTTTCTCCCAATTTTTGCCACAATTAATACCGCGGCAATTTTGTGCCTCGTTATCCCAGCGCGTGTTTGATTTCAGTATATCACGCCAGAAAGGGTACGTCCGACATTGCGTGGGACGAACAGGATAGATCGAACACCCGTTATCATAAAAAATACACGGTCCCTGTGAAGTTGATTTCAATGAACGATATCCATCAATTTCAGTGGTATAAATTTCTAAAAATTGTTCAAAATCCAGATTTAAAAATTCAGCAATCTTTTGAAATTCAATTTCGGCGGCAGTAACCATTCCCCCCGAAAAAGTACAGCAATAATCACATCGTTGGCATTCGAATTTTAAACCATTGTGCCAGAATTTTTCAGCCATTTCGCGTTTTATTTTCCATTCCAATAGTAGTTTTTGGCGATACAGTAACCGATTCCAGTCGCGACATCAATATAATTTCCCGTCTTTTCCCCGAACTATTCATAAATTTTTGCCACGAAGGCACGAAGACACAAAAAAACATTGCATTACGGATTATCTTTTGTATCCCCTCAAAAAACAAGGGCAAGACGTTTGAGGTTTTTCCCGTGAGATCACGACATTCAGTTTTATCAAAGGATTTCAACCAGAAAACCTCGAAGGTCTGAATTTAACCTGATATTATTGAGGGCGATCCTGTCATTCTGAGTTCGGCGTTTTTTGCTGAACGAAGAATCTTGTGACAACCAATGTTGCCAGGCAAGCGAGATTCTTAGCTTCGCTCAGAATGACACCATTACAATATCTCACCCTCACTTACAATATTAGTGAGATAACTTATTTAAAATTAAGATATTAAATAGCTTAGCAACAACCATTAATTTTTTTTCGTGTCGTTGTGCCTTCGTGGCTATGAATTATTCAGGTTTCATAAAAAAAGTTATTAAATTAAAAACCAGCCAAAAAGTTCCTTTATTTCGCTTCGTACAGGTGTCGAAGCTTTCAACTTGGTGGTCATGACAGCGGCAGGTAATCGTTCAAATAATCACCTGATTGCAAATATCACAATCCAGGTGAATCCTTGCCAGTACAAACACATGATTTATCAAAGCTTGTCCTCCTTTATAAGTAAATTGATGCAACTAATGAACCATTTTTTTAACCCGAATTAATATTGAATCGTATTAAATAAATTTTATTGAAATATGTGTTATTGATTTTAATGCCATGTAACAGAGAAACGCTCCTCCGTCGCTAAAAAAAATTCAAAAAAATAATTTCAAAAATTGGAACTAAATCAAAATGCCTCTCGTTTAATGTTATATTATAATTTTCTGAAAATTCTTTTCGAATTAGCTTTGAAATATATTCTATAAATATAAGAATTCCAATTAATTAGATATTCTTTATTTTAAATTATATTTATTATCATAATTTTATTTTTAAACTGGAGGTTTAAATGAAAAAATTATTTTTATTATCCGTCATTTGTATGCTATTATCGGTCAATTTTCTATGGGCTGGCGAACAGGATTTTGTGCTGGTAAATGAGACGGGCTTGACAATTGATCAATTATTCTGCTCACCAACCACCACCGAAGATTGGGAAGAAGATGTTCTGGGCGCCGAAACCTTGGCAGATGGCGACAGTATCGAAATTGAATTTTCCACCGATGAAGATGCCTGTGAATGGGATCTGAAAATTGTGGATGAAGAAGGTGATGAAATTATCTGGACAAAAATCAATCTTTGCAAAGCCACCAAAATTACGCTCTATTACGAAGATGGCAAACCTACGGCACAAATTGAAGAAGATTAATTTTTGTATTTGATGCAAAAAAATATGATAAAACGATAAAAAGGCGGCGTCAAAAAGAGCCGCCTTTTTTTGATCACTCAGAGATGCAAAATTCCCTTCCAAATCTGTTTGCAAAAACCAGATTTGTTGCCCCGTCATCAAAAATCACTCTTTTATCCCCCCCAATAAAATTCCCTGGATATAATATTTTTGTAAAAGCATGAACACAATTAAAACCGGCAAAATCGTGATCACGGAACCAGCCATCATCAGTTCCAAATCCAGCGCGTGTTCGCCCAATAAATTTGAAATCGCGACCGGTAAAGTATACATATCTTCGTTGGTCATCACAATCAGGGGCCATAAAAAATCATTCCAGGTTCCCATGAACGTAAAAAGCGTCAGGGTGACGAGGACAGGCAGCGCAAGCGGTAGAATAATTCGCCAGTAAATCCGCCAATCACTCGCGCCATCGATTCGCGCCGCTTCAATCAAGCTGTCCGGAATCCCCTGCAGATATTGTCGAATGAGAAAAATGCCAAAAATACTGGCCATTCCGGGAATAATAATACCGAAATAGGTGTTTAGAAGTCCCAGTTTATTGAGGAGGAGAAAGACCGGCAACATGGTTACCTGTCCCGGAATAATCATCGAAGATAATAAAAAAGTAAAAAGGGAGCGTTTTCCTTTAAAATGATACTTGGCGAAAGCAAAACCGGCCAATGAATTCACAAATAAGGAAACCAGGGACACTGAAATTGCCAGAATCAAGCTGTTCAGGAAAAATCTTCCCAAATGCATCCGCTCAAACAGAAATCGATATTGGCCGAAGGTGACGTGCATAGGAAGAAATTTGGGTGGAAAGGAGCTGGCCTCCCCGGTCGGCATGAAAGAGGCGCTCAACATCCAGAAAAAGGGCAAAAGCGTAAAAAATGCAACCAGCCCCATTCCCAGATGCATCAGAAAAACCGTCGTGTTTTTTTTCGATAATATTTTCATAGTTTTATTTGCTGGTTTGTTTTCGAATACTTAATTGAATCATCGCTAAAATAAAAATAATAAAAAAGAGAACAAAGGCAATCGATGAGGCATATCCCATGCGCCACCATCGAAAACCCTGCTGATATAAATAAAGCACAATACTTAAAGTCGAATTCAGCGGCCCTCCTTGCGTCATCACATAAGGCTCGGCGAAAAACTGGAAATAGCCGATGATAGTCATCATCGACACAAAAAAAGTGGTGGGAGCCAATTGGGGAATGGTAACGTGCCGGAATTGTCGCCACCAATTCGCACCATCGATGCGGGCGGCTTCGTACAGTTCAGCAGGAATAGCCTGTAATCCCGCGAGAAAAATCATCATGTGATAGCCAAAATTTTTCCAGACCGCCAGAACGATTAAAGCCGGCATCGCCCATTGCGGATCACCCAGCCAATCGATCCCCTGAATTCCAATAAAAGAGAGCAGATAATTCAACACGCCAAAACGTGGATGATAGAGATAACGCCAGACAATGGCCACGGCCACCAGCGAAGTCACCACCGGCATAAAAAAAGCCAGTCGAAACCAATTTCGCAATTTCAGCCGGGGGGAATTCAAACCAATGGCGGCGAGCAATGAGAAGGCAATGGTAAGGGGACCGCCTACGATCACAAAATAGCCGGTGTTCATCAGCGCCTTCCAGAAGAGGGGGTCTTTCCATAATTGAACAAAATTTCCCGCCAGAATAATACGCGCCCGCTGAATATTTCCCAGTGAATAAATATCAAAATCTGTAAAGCTCATGAGAAAAGCCGCCAGCACCGGCAGGAAAAAAAAGATCAATAATGTCACCAGCGCCGGTGCCAGGAAAAAATAGGGGATGTATTTTTTTGATTTCATATTGTTTTGAATAAATGTAAAGTCTGTCGTGATAAACGTGATACGTAATTCGTGATTTTCCGATTTATCTTTTATTCTGCAGCCTGAATGAGTCCGCGTTCAAGCATCCACCGCCGTTTTTCCAGAATCTGATTGACTTCGGTGTTTAAATGAGCAACCATTTCTGTTAACTCTACTTTACCAAAAATGGCTTTTTCGAGATGTTCCTGAATTTTTACAGCAACCTGTTCCCATTCCGCAATTTTGGGTGTCGGGAGGACACTCTCTAATTGGGTATAAAAAGCCCTGATTTCCCGATCATTTAAGAGTTCCTCGGATTGCCAGGCGGTTCTGACGGCTGGTAAATCACGTGTGAGCCGAAAAAATTCAATCTGTATATCAGATCGGGATAAAAATTCAACCAATTTCCAGGCGGCGGCAACATTTTTCGTATTTTTAAATATGACCAGACTGGCGCCGCCGGCAATCGAACTGCCGTTTTGCTTCATCGGCATGGGAGCCGTGCTCCAGCGTCCCGTCATCTCAGTGAAACGCTTTCGCATCTCATTAATATTCCAGGGGCCCGTGATCATCATCGAAAAAACACCATCAGAAAAACCCTGATACAGATTGGAAACTTCAGTCATACTTCGCACCGCCAATCCATCCTGAAAAAAGGACAAATAATATCGAAGGGCTTCAATCGTGGCCGGTTCATCAAAAGCCCCGTAACAATCATTTTCTTTGAGAAGCCGGCCATTATTTTGTAAAATGAGGATAGCCGGCACCTGCCAGTCGTTATAAATCATGGAAAAGAAAACAGCATATTTTTGTCGTTCCGCTTCAGATAAATGATGTATTTTCAGCGAAACATCGCGCCATTCTTCCCAGGTCGACGGGGGTTGAACATACCCGACGCTTTTTAAAATATCGGTGCGGTAAAAAAGAAGCCGGGTATCCACGTACCAGGGAATCCCATAAACGCTTTTCCCAATCACATTCGTCTGCCAGATGCCATTAAAATAGGCTGTGTCGTGAATAGTGGTGGATTGTGCAAGGAGTGAATCCAGGGGCAACAACGCCTCAATCGCCTGAAATTCGGGAATCCAGGTGTTCCCCAGTTGACATACATCCGGGGTGGATTGTCCGGCATAGGCGGTGAGCAATTTCTCATGCGCGGCCGTCCAGGGAATCGCCTGGATTTTAACATTCATATCAGGGTGCTCGGCCTTGAACCGGGGCAGGAGTTGTTGAATATATTCACCTTCCGCGCCCATAGCCCAAAAAGTCAGTTCTATTTTTTTCGTGGGTTGAGGTGTGCAGGTAATCAATAAAATTAAGAGCAATAGCCAGACTATTTTTAATGACGAAAATTTCATCCTCATAGGGTTCACCATCGGCATCCATTCTTGTCAGTAATTGAAGATTTATGAAATGAAATTTATGAGTTCTAAAATCATTTGTCAAGGTTTTTTTTCAGATTATTATAAAAATCCGAGGGGAAGCCAATAGTTTCGGGAATTAATGATATCCAATGGCACTATATCCCACCCAATGCCGCAGATGATTCGGGGCGGTGGTACCGAGTCCAATATCCAGCGGCAATTTTCCCAGATGATAACTGGTATCATAGCGCAATAAATAGCCGGTCAGCGACGCGTTCGTCAACTTCATTTTTAGAAGATTGACTGTATTCAATCCCAGAGGAATGGCAAAACGACCGCACCAGCGAATTTTATATTCTTTCAAATCCTTTTCTCCCCAAACGCGCTCGCAAAAACTGGAAAGCTTTTGTGATGTTATTTTACCAGTTAATTGTTCATTAATAAGTGAGCTATCCTGCTGGGTTGCTTTTAAATAACCCTGCTCATCGGCCCCAAACGGCGCGAGGTTTCGTCCGCCCCATTCCTGATCCCCGTAGTGATCACCATCATTGGAACAGATAAACGCCAGGTCATCTCCTAATTTCCACTGATGTCGCTGAATAATTTGCGCCAACACATCGGCCAGATGCTTTGAAATTTGTTCAATTTGGTTCCAATTCATATACGGCACCAGGATAGAAACAATTTCGGCATCACGTTGATAATATTGAATAAAGGGCACAATTCCTTCTACCGAATGCTCCGCCGCTTGCCAATCATTATTTACCGTATAATATTCTTTCGAAAGCCCCAGAAGTATCTCCTCCCGCAAAGAAGACACTTTTATCTGTCCAAATGGTCCCTGCCATTTTACAAAATTATCAAAAATCAGTACATTTTCGGCACCCCAATTCGCTGCTTTATGGGCCACACCGAAAATGATATATTTTTTCGCCCGAAAATTTTGAAAAAGGTGGATATAAACCCTTCCGGCCAGCAGATGATCATCATGGGGACAGATGCCCGCTATCCATCGAAAGGTGTTAAATTTTTCCTGATTGACCTTCAAGGCTGGCGCTTCCAATTGTTCGGACTGGGCTACAATGGCTTCAATCTGATTCGGTTTCGATGAAAAGCCAACAGTATCCTGTAAGCCTCTGATTTTTGGGGAAAATAATTTAGCGTTATGCTGAGTTCTGATAGTGGTTATTATTCCACCAACAGCGATAAAGAACATAAACAACAAGAAATTCATTTTTTTCACAGACACCTCCAATGAATATAGTGAAATACTCGCAATAAACTTAAGAAAAATTTGAACCGATTTCAAGGCAAATTTCGGATGAATTAATCATCTTGACCCGTTTATTCAATTATATTTCAATGGTTTCCAGGCGACTTCAATTATTTTAATCACTATTTTAATTACTCCTTGCATA
Organism: Caldithrix sp.; assembly: GCA_020722815.1. Taxonomy (GTDB): domain Bacteria; phylum Zhuqueibacterota; class Zhuqueibacteria; order Thermofontimicrobiales; family Sulfurfontimicrobiaceae; genus DYKB01. The sequence continues at coordinate 7,884 of DYKB01000069.1, forward strand.
AAATTAATTTTTGACGTATATTACCTGTTTCTTTTTTCATTTTAATAAGTTATAATTTTGTGGTATCACCGTATCCGCTCAATAACTGGGGGTGAAAAAAACCTGTCATTGCGAGGCGTTTTTTGCCGAAGCAATCTCCGGATGTCGTGTGAGGGGATTGCTTCGGCGCAACAAGTGCTCCTCGCGATGACAGGACGTAGCATTACCCTCATTTATTGAACGGATACGTATCACCAGTTGTTAGATATCATACGAGGAACCAATTATTATTTCAACTATTTTAATCAAATCATGACTGTTTTAAATTTTCCTAAATCTGTAATTAAACTGATTAATTCATGGAAAGAACGTCTCCAGCAAAATTTTAAGCATCTGAATTTGACGGATTATAGTTTTTTTACACTTTTTTCAATTGGAATTGGCGTTGTTTCAGGATTGGCTGCGGTCAGTTTCCATGAAGCGATACACCTGCTTACAAAACTTTTTTTTCAGGTCATCGCCTCGAAACTTTTCTTTCTGGCGGCGGGTGCCGTCATCGTTTTGCCAGCGATAGGAATGCTCATCCAGAGCCTGATGATCAAATTTGCTCCTGATGTTGCTAAAAAAAAGGGGGTTGCCGAGGTCATTAAAGCGGTGGCAACCCGCGGCGCCATTATTCCCTTCAGGACAACGATTTTCAATACGATCGCTGCGCTGATTTGCATTGGTTCCGGCGGAACGGTGGGGCCTGAAGGGCCGGTTGCACAATTAGGAGCAGGGGTTGCGAACAAGATTTGTAATTTAACCCGGCTTTCTGAGCTGCGGCGCCGCGTTTTTACCGCAGTTGGTGCCGGTAGTGCCATTGCCGCTGTCTTCAATACGCCTCTGGGTGGAATTTTCTTTGCATTGGAAGTGGTTCTATTAAACGATTTTCATAATGTAACGCTGGCCGGACTGATCTTGGCCTCAGTTTCTGCCAGTGCGATTTCACGCGCCTTTCTTGGAAACCGACCTTCTTTTGTTTTCCCAAATCCTTCAGTTGGACCTTTTTCACAATTATATCTTTTTGTCATTTTAGGTTTAATTGCTGGTTTAATTTCTTTGGGTTATTTTTATTATTCCAGCAAAATCAATGATTTTATAAAAAAGCGTGCCCTCAAAAAAATGCCCCAATGGCTCCTGATGATGCTGGTTGGACTCCTGGTCGGCATTCTAGGCTTCTTCTTTCATGATGTTTTTGGAATTGGATATGCTGCAATTAATAAATTGCTGGCGCAATCCATGACCTGGGAACTCGCATTGGTTCTGTTGGTCATCAAATTTTTTATGGTACCGCTGACACTGAGTTCAGGTGGATTCGGCGGGACATTTGCACCGGCACTGGTAATGGGGGCCGGTATGGGTCATCTTTTTGTTTTATCAGTCAATTCAATATGGGGTGTTCATCTCGATCCGATTACTTATATTTTGGTCGGTATGGGAGCGGTTTTAGGAGGAATTCATTCGATTCCCATTGCTTCAATTTTAATTATTTTTGAAATGACTCAGGAATATGCGATCATGCTGCCATTAATGCTGGCGGTGATCATCAGTACTTCCATGGTTCACTTGATACATCACGGTTCGATTCATCTCAAGCATCTCAAGCAACAGGGTTTTACGCCTAACCTGGTTCATGACACTTCTATCCTGAAATCCTTTCAGGTAAAGGATGTGATGCGGACAGGTGATATGGAAATATTGCCGGAGAATACACCATTACCAAAAATTATTGACATGTTATTAAAAAGTAAACACAGTACTTTTTATACGACGGATACGAATAACAAGCTGGTCGGAACAATTACTGAAAATGATTTAAGGCCGATTCTAATGGAATATGACCATCTGGCATCGGTTGTACTGGCGTGTGACATTGCCAAGCCCACCGTAACGGTTGTTTATCCCGATGATGATTTAGATCAGGTATTAAAATCATTTGCTTATGAAAATTTAGAGCAATTTCCGGTGGTAGCTTCTGAAGATCCAACGGTCGTAAAGGGAACCATCTGGTGGCAGGATATTATTACCAAATATAAAGACGCCAGCATGAAATTTGATTCTCAGAATGTTTTCGCTGAGGAATTAAAAACAATTGAAAAAAAGCCGTATTCACGCGTGCTGGATGGCTTTTCAATTGTGGAACGGAAGGCACCGGTTCAATTTATTGGAAAAACGCTGGCGGAACTTCGGTTGCGAAATCAATATGGTCTTGAAGTGCTGATGATTAAATCCGAAAAATCTCCCTTTGGTGATAATGAGGAGAATGATTCCTGTCTTTTTCCATCTTCTGAATATCGGATTCAACCGGAAGACCGCCTGGTGATTTTTGGAAGTGACAAGAAAATTATGGAGACATCATCATGGGAGTAATTGGTTAGTCGTGATTCAGATAGAGCAAAATCAAAAAACTTTCTCTATTGGCCGGCAAAATGAAAAGTCGCTTCATGCAGCATTAAGGGAATGGTGTGCCCGGCCGGGTGATCAATTTGAAGTTAAAATTGAAAATTATATCATCGATATTGTTCGCGATGAACTGCTCATTGAAATTCAAACCCGGAATTTCTCGGCCCTCAAAAACAAGCTGAAAAATTTAGTGCGTCAGCATCCGGTTCAACTCATTTTTCCAATTGCCACTGAAAAATGGATTGTCACACTGGATGGAAATAATAATCTGGTACAGCGCCGGAAATCGCCAAAAAACGGAAGGGCGATTGATATTTTTCACGAGCTTGTTCGTTTTCCGGAATTAATGACTGAAGAAAATTTCAATCTCGTGGTGGTTTATGTGCAACTGGAAGAAATTCGCAAGAATGATGGCAAGGGGAGTTGGCGGCGGAAAGGGATCAGTCAGTTGGATCAAAAATTATTGTCAATTATCGACCACAAAATCTATGCGAAGCCAGCAGACTTTTTATCCTTTCTTCCAACCAATATTCCCAATCAATTTTCCAACTTCCTGCTGGCGCAAACCATGAAAATCCCCGTGGCCAAAATTCGCCGAATGACCTATTGTTTAAGAAAAATGGATGTTATTTCTGTTGTCGGGAAAGAAGGAAATTTATTAATTTTTCAGATAAATACAATGGCTAAGGAAGGAATTTAAGTTCAACGTTTTGGAGTCCCCGGTTCACAGTTTTTAGAAAAAAAAAAAAAATGATGAACCGGGAACTCTGAACCTGTTTTTAATGAAAAAGCATCGCCTCACCGATTCTTTGCTTTTCAATACCCGGCCCTTTGATACTCACGACCAGACCATCCCCGCCAGTTTTATCAAAGAATTTCACGCGCAAGGGGTGATAGCCGGCATCCAATGGAAGCGCAACACGCCGCTCCTGTAATCCATGCAGCCCATCATTATCAATAACTAATTTATCGCCCATGAATAACTGGCTGCCATCGTCGGAATCAAGATAAAACAAATAAATACCATCGACTGGAATCTTAATAAATCCGGCATATTCAAAACCAAAATGTTCTATCTGATCTCTGACTGATATATCGAACGTTGGAATTGTGCCAGATTTTTTAGCGGTGAGTGTTTTAAAATCAGGAAGCAGTTCCCAATCACCTTCATAATACGCATAATTCAGACCAGGCTGCGGATTTGTTGCCTGAACGGCAGGAATTGGCGTTACTTTGGTAAATGTTTTTTGGATAGTCCCGCTCACGGCCTTGCCGTCACGGAAAATACGTCCGGAGACGGTGGTTGTGGCTGTCAATTTAAGCGGCGCCACCGCGACGGGGGCATTAAGTTCGGGAATTGTACCATCAAGTGTGTAATGTATTTCAATATTTTCCCGATCAGAAACCAGCGACACCGAGAGCTCATCGATAAAAATATCCTGATCCGCCACAATTTTCGGCGGATCGCTGATATCAGGCTGTCCCTGAATCTCCAGGACCACCACGCTATTAATTGAATCCGGCGCCTGTGCCGGAACATCGATAACCAGTGCATCCTCGACACGAGTTACATTGAGTGCTGATTTTGTGGCGTCGGCCAGTAAATACGCCTGAATGGGCTGATTATAAATTCCGGGGACCATCAATGATTTATTCGCCGGCCAATCAAAAACATGGAGATACAACCGGGTACCATTTTCAATGGCTTTCTGAGTGCATCTTCCCCACACCAGGCTGGCAAATGGACTGGCATGCGTTCCATAAATAGCTTCTGAATTAACTTTCATCCACTCACCCATGGCTTTCAGGCGATCAATACTGGCTTGCGGAAAGAGTCCTTCAGCCGTTGGACCGATATTTAACAGAAAATTTCCGCCTTTTGAAGCAATATCTGCCAGTTTTTGAATTAAATCTTTCGTGGATTTCCAGTTTTGATCATTTTTGTTATAGCCCCAATGGTCATTCATGGTCATACAAGTTTCCCAATCGACACCCGCCAAGCCGGTAGCAGGAATCGTCTGTTCCGGCGTTCCAAAATCGCCGACAAATTCGCCGCCCTTCGTAAAACCTTCCATTCCGGAACGTCCGGCCCCAACCCGATTATTGATAATGATATTGGGCTGCAAATTTCGGACATAATTGTATAAATCGCGGCCATACTCCCGATTCCAGGTGCTCTCCCATTCGCCATCGAACCAGAGAACACCAATTTCGCCATAATTGCTCACCAATTCACGCAGTTGATTTTTCATGTACTGGATATAGCGCTCAAAATTTGCCCCGTCTGCCGAACGCTCGGTTTCCCATTCCCGCCGCGGCAGATAATCAGGATGATGCCAATCCATAATGGAATGGTACCAGCATATCTTCATATCCTGTTTGCGGCAGGCTTCAGCCAGTTCTTTCATAATATCGCGTTGAAAAGGGGTGGACATCACGTCAAAATCAGTCTCTTTTGAATCAAAAAGGCAGAATCCATCATGATGTTTGGACGTGATGACAATATATTTCATCCCGGCCGCTTTTGCCATGGTGACCCACTCGTCAGCATTAAATTGAACGGGATTGAACTGCGGAACAAATTTATCATATTCTTCCAATGGAATCTGGGCAGTGGTGCGAATCCATTCGGCGTGATTTTTCCCTTCTTTCCATTCCCCGGCAGGAACAGCGTAAAGTCCCCAGTGAATAAAAAGACCAAAACGCGCCTCACGCCACCAGGCCATGCGTTGATCGCGTTCGGCACTGGTCTCTGACAGATAATTTTTCATTTCGCTTTTTTGACAACTCACCCAGATCAATGATAAAGCAATGATACTGAGAATGGTCAGAATGATTAAATTTTTCGGGAATTTCATGGTACTCATGCTCACTTGCTCCTTTAATTTTTTTCTAATTAATTAAAACTCAAACGATCATTTATTTCAGGCAATTATTCATTTCTGAAAAATGAATTTCTCCCCCCAACGTTTCAATCAAAAGCAGCGAAACGCTCCGGATTTTGATAATGTTCAAAAACTTCATTCAGGTGCCGCAAATTCGTTCGTGAAGAAGATAACGGTGGCAAAGTATTGAGACTGAAAAAATCGACGGCCAGGGTTTCATTACTGGGGGTTGCCTTACCGCCATAGATTTCACATAAAAATATTATTTTGTAGGCATGATAAAACTGCATCGGCCGACCATCACGATTGGCATCATAAACCGCAATAACTTTTTTCGCCTTGACGAGAAATCCACTTTCTTCCCGAACCTCCCGCTCCACCATTGCTGAAGGATTTTCTCCCACATCAGCCCACCCGCCAGGCATGGCCCAGCGTAAATCGGTGCGTTCCTGAACTAATAAAATCTTATTATCTCGAAAAATTGCACCCCGCACATCAATTTTCGGCGTGGCATAGCCGGGTTGGGCCAAAAAATTTTGTAACAGCTCCTCTTTTTCCAGAACAGTATAATGCCCGACAATCTCAGCAGCGATTTCCATCAATCGTTGATAACGTTGAATGTTATACTCATCGTTATTAAATGCCAATCCAGTCTGACTCAATGCCTGAATTTCTCTGGCCAATTCCAGCCAATGAAGATTTTCATTTGAATTCATTTCCGTCCTTTTTAAACAAATATGTTCAGTAACTGTTAGTTAATACAATGCGATTCGCTATTTATACTTGCGCGAGTTCAATTCAAAAACATTTTTGTGACAAAGAGGACACAGAGGGCGAAGAGAAAATTTCTCCGAACTTTCCGCCCTCTTTGTCAATATAAAAATCTCTCTAAACGCTCTGCCCTCTTTGTCAATAATGCTCTTCCAACTCTCTTTGTAGGATGTATATGTTTCATTAAAACTCCAAAATAAATCAAATAATTCTGATCTATAACAAAAAAATCTCGAATTGTCAAGCGAATAATATGGTTTAAATATCAGCATTAAATAATAACTTGTTATTTACGCCACTCAAAAACCATAGCATTTCGATAGCACTTTGTTAAAAAATGCTTGCCTTAATAAAATATTTTAATTAAATTGCAAAATCTTAACAAGTTTGAAACCTGCCGCAGGGCTTTCGTACTTTTTCAGCAGAATTTTGTTGGGAGAATTTTTTGATCGCTATCGAAAGCTATTATAAATAAAAGGTTATTCAAATAAAATATCATAAAAAAGGAGTTGAATAATGAAAATTGAGCTTAAAAAAGACTTTACTTATTCCTTGCTGGTTCCAACCAGCATGGGGGTTCGCCTCACACCAGTTGATGGTCAGGCGGTTCATCATAGTGATACTTTTAAATTATATGTCACCAGTGCGGAATCCAATGTTGCCAGTGTCTCGTCATATCTGGGATTACGCGTGAAGGTATTAACAACTTTTGTGAAGGGTAGTCCCATTGCCCGGCTGATTAAAGATAATCTCGCCAGTCGACATATTGAATACGAAGGAAAAGAAGTCGAACAGGGTGGTCCCTGGGGCTATCGTCATCAGTTTAATATCGCCGATACCGGCTATGGTTCCCGCGGGCCCCGTGTCCATAATGATCGGGCCGGCGAAGTCGGTCGAACATTGAATGTCAAGGATTTTGATCTGGATCGCATATTTGGCAAAGAAGGCGTACAAATCGTACATCTGTCAGGCCTGATTGCCGCGCTTTCACCTGAAACCGGCACTTTCTGTCTGGAACTTGCCCGGGCGGCTAAAAAATACGGAACGCGAATTTCTTTCGATCTCAACTATCGGGCTTCTTTCTGGAAAAATCGACAAAAAGAATTAAGCGAAGCTTTTCGTGAAATCGCCGGGATAGCGGATGTACTGGTGGGAAACGAAGAAGATTTTCAGCTTTGCCTGGGTATCGAAGGTCCGGAAGCTGGTGGAAAAGACCTGAAAGTCAAAATCGATAACTTTAAAATCATGATTGAACGGGCGAAAAAAGCCTATCCCAACGCGACGGTTTTTGCAACGACATTACGGGAAGTCATTAGTACCAATTCGCACCTCTGGGGGGCAATTATGGCTGAAGGTGACAATTGGCATGTTGTCGAACCCCGTGAAATCACGGTACTGGATCGGATTGGTGGTGGCGATGGATTTGTGGGCGGTCTGCTCTACGCAATTCTGAAAGGAATGGAACCGGAAAAGTGGGTTCAATTCGGTTGGGCCAGTGGCGCACTGGTCACGACACTTTTGACCGATTACGCGCAACCGGCGGATGAAGAACAAATCTGGAGTATCTGGGCGGGTAACGCGCGCGTGAGAAGATAATTTTTTTAAAATCGGAATCAGCATCATGGCTGATTCCGATTCTGTTATTTATGGCGTCTATATAAAATCTACCAGATTATCAACAAGTACAAAATTTTCTATCTCCGAAAATATCCTGTTATCAACTTATCCGTTCACAAGGAGGATCGAGCCTGTCATTCCTGCATGTTTTTGGCGGGAATCCATCTTTTTTTAGACAAATGGATGCCCGATAATCCGTTAGCTAACGGACGGGCATGACAGAAGCTTTTTATTTTATCAAACCTGTGATCGGTTACTAATTATCCTGTCCAGTAATTTATTTATATTGGATTTATCTTTACCACCGAGTCCTTTTCTCTGGCCAATTTTAATCCGGTTTGGCGTTGCGCTGATAATCATCGCTCATAGAACAATTGAACTCTATCTGAAGCGAAATCTGATCCCTGAGAAATTCAAATGGAATTTAACAGATCTCATGATGGCCATCGGCGTGGGTTTTGGTATTAGTACTTATGGTTATTTCCAGAAAGCCTATTTCGCCGCTAATGAAACGATGTATTCAGGTTTCTTCGGGCTATTAACAACTGTCGTGAATCATGAGAAGGAGCTATTTGAAGCCAGTGTTGAGCGGATTATGCAATTTCAGGCTTTAGAGATGATTTCAATTTATTTGACAATTCTCATTGCGCTTTTCTGGTACTTTTTACAAAGCCAATTGAAGCGGCTTCAGCACCAGGAACAAGCTTATTAAAAGAGTATTTATGAAATTTTTAATTCAGGAATCAGCAAATTTATCGATTAATGTTCAACCTGACGCTATTTAATATATAAATCATTTATTATAATTCAGCGTCCGGTGTTGATCTAAATTAAAATTTAAAAAAAGTGAGGTTAATTATGTTATTAAATTTATTATTCAAAGGTGGCCCATTTATGTGGGTGCTGTTAATTGTCGCTATTATCGTGGCAGCTTTGACGATCAAAAAAGTCATTGATTTTTATTTTAAGAAAAGCCTAGACCAGAAGAAAATGGAATGGGGCATGAATGCCATCATCATTTGGGGAGTGATTGGCGCAACAATCGGCTTTTTGGGACATTTTCAGGGGATGTACATGGCGCTGAGCTTTATATCCGCGGCGGCTGATATATCTCCTGCGATTGTCGCCGGCGGTTTTGCAATATCCCTGTTAACCATTCTCTTTGGATTAACCATTTTTCTGTTTTCATCAATTATATGGCTGTTCCTTCGCTGGCGTTTTAAAAAATTGGCGATTTAAAAATATTATCGTTTAAACATAAACGGCTGAAATTTGCGCTGCTGCGTGGATTTCAGCCGTTTAAAAATAAAAGGAGTTAATCATGACTAAGATTAATACAAATATGGCAATTTTGATACTCCTGTTATTGATGATCAATGCAAATGCTGAAACAAAAATCCTTAATAAATTATGTGACGCAACCTGTGAAGCATACCTTCAAAATTTAAAATCAGACAATCCAGGAGTACGTAATAGTGCAATTTTTCAAATCATGAAAATTAAGAGTCGATATCCTGAACAGGAAATTCGGCCCTTTATATCAATATTAAAAAGGATGACTGAAAAGGATTATGTCATTCTGAACCGCACGCATGCCTATTTTGCAATTATATGCCTGAAAAATCCATCGCTATTGGGATATGTAAATCCTTTTGAATTCGAGGATCCGCAACTTTTTTTCCGCAATATCCATGAATATATTATTCAGTATGAGTTGGTTATACCATCATATTTGAACCGGAGCGAAAAATTATCTCAATAAAACCATCTTTCGCATCACCCTGAAAGTCCCGCCCTCAACCGTATAAAAATAAATTCCGCCCGGATATTTTTCCGCTTTCCATTGAAAACAATGAACACCATCCAATAATTCCTTTTGAATCACCGTTTCAACTAGCTGTCCCAGTGCATTATAAATTTTTAACGAAATCCACTCCCGTTGCGGCAGATTAATTTGAATAATCGTGGCTGAATTAAATGGATTTGGATAATTCCTTAAGATTATTGGATTTTGAATATTGGGCTGGAATTCAACTGAGGTTGTTATATTTAACTCATCAGCCCCGATATCAAAACGATTTTGCCGACGTTGCTGATCAAAATCATAAGTGACATAATTGTGCATGCGCCCATTATCAATACAGGGGCTGGTTTCTAACAGGTGAAAGTCCCGATTGATCATGGGATCGGCTTCAAATGAATGTGTTTCACCATTAATGTGTTTTCGCCACCGGGGTAAATTGCACTGTTCGACACGGTTTGCTGGCCGACCATCCTGAAACCAGGCAGTCTTTCCTTTTATATAATAACAATTATAATCCATCAATGGATTTCCTTTTAATCCAATTAATCCCCCCAGATCCGCGGTATAACGGACAGTAACCATTGGCGTGGGCACATCAAACGGTTGATAAATCAGATTATTTATCATGACGGGATTCACACAGGGTGGTCTTTTTGCTTCTGGAACCCAATCATGAAAAGCGATACCAAAATAAAGCGCTGAATGGCCAATTTGGGCAACATTGACCAGCGTGTTGTTATAAATTTTGGGATGGAATGCGGCGTACATTCCAATACCGGCAAATCGGGTATTGGTGATTAAACAGTTGCGCACAACACCATAAATATTTTCGTAGTATTCGGGATTAATCGTTGTATCAAAATAATCCGGACTGGTATCAAAACCAACCATAATGCCCCCAATGCCACAATTCTCGACCTTTGTCCGTTCCACGACACCATATCGCGCCCCGCCTTTGGAGTAAATACCATTCGTGATAATATCGTGGACATAGCAGTCCTGCACCAGCATATAGGCCCCGTTTACATTATCAATTCCTTCAGCATTGGCATTTTCGGGATCAGTACCGGGCGGGTAATTTTTTCCGGAATTATAAATTTCACAGCGTCGGATAGTAATATGATCGCAATTTACTTTTATTTTAATACAATCAAATCCGGTATCATGAATCTGGCAATCCTCAACAAGAACATTTGAAACCCCGCTCCGATCCGCCGGATCTCCCCATTGCCATTTGGTTTCAAAAGCCACCGCATGATAATGACCGCCAATAATCTCCAGATTTTTTAATTTTCCGCCATCAGAACCGGGATAAAACCAGATGCAATTCGCCAAATTTTCATCATTCGTTGGCGCTTCAATTATCGCCCACTCATTTGGATAGGACATCAAGGTAATGCATGGTTTGGTAATTCGTATTTCAGAATTCACCCCATATTTTCCTCCCCGTAACATAATCACAAAACCTGAATCTGCAACATCCAGCGCATGGTGAACTGTCAGAAACGGCTTATTGAGTGAGCCAGTACCGGTTTGATCATTTCCGTATGGCGATACATATAAATTAGCAATAATCGGTGATTGGTCAATGGGTGGCAAAGTTTCATTTAGAAGCGTGTCAACAGCAGAAGTGAAGTGCCTGGCAAGCACATTTTCATGGTGAAAAAGAAAAAACATCGCACTGATGAGTGTAACATAAAAAATAATAACATTTTTTGATTGATATCTTTTCATGAATATCCCCCTTATTCTATCCTTAAAAGCATCTATTTGTGAGTTAAAAAATCATCGCTAATTATAAACGAATTGTAACCATTCGGGTTCAAGGTTCCATTGTTCCCGGTTCAGGGTTAAAAAATATTAAACAGAGGATTTCAAAACCTGAAGCCTGAACCAGCCAACCGGAGTAGTTATGTCAAAATTATTAAAACAGATATATTTTCAAAAAATAACTAACCGATCAAATCAAACCCGCAAACCTTATTGACCTTCATAACGAATCAGATCCCGCCCGGGCGGTCACCTTATTCCCTTATTATGTGAAAGCCACCAACAAGGTAATAAGGTTGATGCTGGCGGGTGTATCGCGTGTTATGAAGGTGAATAAGGTTTTTAATCAACTACCGGATAATTATTACAAACTTGATGGACCGTTGTAGCTGGTCAAATCAGATTCAGCAAAATTAATTATTCCAACCCAATTAATTTTGACATTATATCTTTTGCCTTGAATCATCTTCAAAATGTCAAAATAATTGAGGTCAAAATGTAACTATTCGGGTTCAAGGTTCCATTGTTCCCGGTTCAGGGTTAAAAAATATTAAACAGA
>DYKB01000069.1:19813-25771 GCA_020722815.1 Caldithrix sp.
ATTGAGGTCAAAATGTAACTATTCGGGTTCAAGGTTCCATTGTTCCCGGTTCAGGATTAAGAAATAATTAAAACGCAGGGTTTCAAACTGTAAACCCTGAAGCCTGAACCTGAGTAGTTACAACGAATTGATTCAATTACATCAATATAAGGATTTTTTTATTCTAATCCAATGATTCTTTCATTAATTTAACAAATAGAAATTACTTTTTAGAATAATCGCGGGGGGAAGATTCAACCCGTAGATCGAGATGATTATGCCGGCTGCTCTTCATCCAGGACTTTAACGTCATTCAGATTAACATTCGCTTTTGACATTTTTAAATCAGCCCGACAATTGGGGCAAAAAGACCAATCCGATTGGACGGGATACTGACATTGCGGGCATAAAACGCTGGAAAAATCAAATCCACAATACGGGCAATAGTTTTTAATCCCATTCACTTCCTGGCTGCATTTGGGACAGGTCAACTGCTTCAGGTTAATTGGCCGGGTAATGAGATAAATAATTATCCCGAACGGCAGCGCAAAAAACGACAGGCGCGCCATCCCCCGTGGATTTTTAACGCCTCGTTCTTTGGCATCGATATAAACCCAGGTTGGCAGCAAGAACCAGAGAATCAGCAGCGAAAGTATTAAAATAGTCCGCGCCGGGGCAATGATCATTTCAGAAAAAATATCATAATATTGAGAATGAACACGTTTATAATATAACTTTTCATTAGCCAAATCGTCTATTTTTAGGAATAGCATCCCGATCAGTTCTCCGGATGCGCTCAGTACTGGCTGTGAAAAATCATAAAATGGTTCGCGATCATAATAACCGCTATAGGGAAGTTCGAAGTTAAACTCCTCAATCATTTCGGGGGAACGATGAACATACTTTATCAGAAAATCATTAAAATCAACCATTTGCTGTTCATTTTCATAAAAATTTTCAGATGGTGCACAACGACCCTCATGATAATGTTAAAAAATATTTAAAAAATTAATTCTCCGGATCATGCGCATCATATCGCCCGTTAAATCGCGTGAGCAGCTCTTCTTTCGTTTGCGGATTGCCATTTTTATCCAGAAATATTTGCGTCCATGGCGGGCGGGTTGCTGGATCGACTAAAATTTTATACGCCTCGACATTCCGGATATTGAGTCGGCCCTTATCGGTATACCAAAGACCACCATATTTATTGCCAATCTCGACTTCGAATGGCTTCACCTCAAAAATCCGCCATTCGGAAAAATTAGTTGAACATTTTCCGAGTAATTTTCCATCCGGATTCACCGCATAACTTCCGCCCTGAAAAATAGCACAGACGATAGGAATATGGCTGTCACAGGCCCGTACGGGCATGAGATGCATCATATCATCCGCGATGGATTGATGGATAATAACATCCGCTCCCAATAAATCTTCACACAGAACAGTTTCAGGATACCACATATCGGCACAAATACTGATACCATATTTCACCCCTTTGAAGGCAATTGGCTGCAAAGTTTCTCCCTGTGACCATCCCCACCAGATTTGTTCACCCAGATTTGCGTGGACCTTCCGGTATTTTCCAACCAATTGGGCATTTTCATCCAGTAAAAATGCAGCATTATACAGATGACCACTCGAATCTTTTTCCACCAGCCAGCCGATGACAGGCGTTTTTATGCCTTTAACGAGTTTTGTATACCGCTGATACCAGTAACCATCACCTGGAATCGACTCAGCCAGAGTGTTCATGATTTTTTCTGCTGGATAGGGCCAGCCGGAAATTGCATATTCAGGAAAAACAATCAGATCCGGTGCAGCTTTCGCTGCTTCTCGTGCCAGGCTGTCATATAAATTAAAATTTGACTCCAGCCCGGGATTCGACCTGCAATAAATCCTTCCTGCCTGTAATACGGCAATTTTCAGCGTTTGTGGTGGCGTAACGCGTGAATCACTCTCTTGCGCAAAAAGAAGGCATTGATTTAAACACAAATAAACTAATGCCATTTTTAAAATTAATTGATACTTTTTCATACTGACCTCTCTAAATTCAAAATACATGGTACAGAGGCAAAATTTAGAAACAGAGATGAAAGGAATCCGATTAATACATAAACGTGAACCGGTTCCAGCCGGGTTATGGTCGATCTGAAATCCTCCGTCATCTTTTTGATTTCAGAACAAGGATTAACAATTGGTGATTTTTGAAGTTTTAAGGGATTTAATCCTTCGAAAATCGTTAATCGGCTTTCGACAATTAGCTTTTTATCTAAGAAATTTTTCCCCTCTTACTTATTGAGCAGATACATGAAAAGCATGGTAGATTAATTAAATTAATGAATCAGGTACTATATAATGTATCTACTCAAAAATTGGGAGCAAAATAATATTACAACGTTAAGTTCTAAAATTAAAAAAAATCTTATTAATGTGATCGATGAATCCACTCAAAAAAGGTTGCCACTGAATAAAGCGGCCACAGAAATTAATTTGATGAATTTTGAATCTGAAAAATGACAGAATCACCTTCAATTTTTGAGGGGATACATTTTTTTGTATCCCCTCAATAATTAAAGGCAATTTGAGAATAAAGCTTGCTGTGATATGCTCGCTTTAATATTCGCAGAATAATTTATAGCAGAATTATTCTGCTATAAATCATTCTGCTATAAAATTTTTTTTCTTGTAAACTCAAATTGATGTCGTTACCATCTATTATTGAGCGGACAGACACTAAGTAGTGTCTGTCCGAAAACACCCAATACCTGTCATTGCGAGGCGTTTTTTGCCGAAGCAATCCCCTTATAAAACAACAGGAAATTGCTTCGTCATAAAAAAACGTTCCTCGCAATGACAATACCGGCTGCGTTTTCGGACAGACACTCAGTAGAATTATTTGACAGGATTTTTTTCAGACCTTCGCGGTTTATCTTAAAGTTAAATTTTGAATCATATCAATCCTGTAAATTCTGTCAAAACATCATATTTTGAATATATTCAATAGTCAATCAATCTTCAAGGCTAAAAAATATTTTGCCGGTAATTTCACTCATTTTTACAGAGAAATGTCATCGAGAATTTATTACGACTCAGGTTAGCTGGTTCAGGGTTCACGGTTAGAAACCCTTCATTCTTAATATTTACTAGCCCTGAACCGAGAACAATTAAACCTTGAACCTGAATAATTACGAAAATTTTCATAATGATTAAATTAAAACATTGCTTTGAAAAATTAAATTTGTTAAGTTTATTTAAAATCTGACTTATTCATTCAAATGAGTCGTTTTATGAAAATCTATTGCTTTCTATTTATCATCATTCTATTCCCGATCGTCATTATGCACCCAACAACCTCAAAACAGGTGTTCAGACAATGTCAATTCAAGATAACAAGATGAAAAAATTTGAATTTCTCATCGGTACCTGGAATCTGGCGTATCGGGTTCCGAAAAGTCAATTTAGTGAGCCGGATTCGGGTACCGGCACCGGCACTTTTCAACGAGCTTTAAAAGATAAATACGTTTATTTTGATTACGAATCCGTTTTAACGCGCAGGTCGGCAAAAGCGCATGCAATTTTTATTTGGGATGATAAAGTGCAAATATATCGTTACTGGTGGTTTGAAGATTCCGGCAGTTTTCAAATGGCAACCTGCTATTTTATTAACGATGAAACGCTGTTTTTAAACTGGCACGAGACATCTCTCATTCAGACGTTTACAAAAGTGACGGCTGATAAAGTTATTCTGCGGATGGAACATCCAGTTGCAGCCGAAAAATTTGAAGTGATTCTGGAAGTTATTTTTACACGTAAATAAAGCCAACTGGTTTTAAGGTTCAGTCGAACAAATTGGCAATTTGTCCAACAAAAACTTATTTTATTTTAACCGTAAACGTTGAACCTTGAACCAGAACTAAACAAAACTTTCAAAAGGAGGAACGAACGATGTCAACCCATAACAAACACGCCATCACGCGACGCGAATTTATGCGTAACTGCACCGTCTGTACGGCTGGAATTGCAGCGATTTCGACGATGGGGGTCACTTCACTTTTTGCCGATAATCCGATAGCCCAAAAGCTGAAAACCAGAATTAAAGTCATCTTTGGTTATCCGGATCCTGCTTACCCCAACTGGCCCAATATCGGCTATGATTTCAAAGGCCATAATGAAACGATTTTGAAAAAATTGGTGAAAGCATGTCCTGAAATTGAATTTATTCCCATCGAAACGTCTTCTGGCAAAGAAGCGGATGCACTGGCCATACTGAATGCCGACGCCAATATTGACGGTTATATGGTCTATCTTTCCGGCTGCCTCTGGGGCAATCTGACCGAGACAATTGCAGCCTCCGGAATCCCGACAATTATTGTTGATCATCTTTTTGCTGGCTCCGGTGAATTTTTAACCAGTTATGCGAAGGCAAAAAGGCTAGGCAATAAAGTGATTGGGGTATCATCATCCGATTTTAAAGATATTGTTGACGCGGTGAAATGCATTGATTGTCTGAAAAAATTAAAACAATCCAATGTACTGGTAGTTGGCGGTGAACCGGATGTACAAATCGAAAAAACTTATGGCACTAAAGTTCATAAAATTGATTTCAGCGAAATCAATGAATTTTATAAAAAAATGACGCCCACAGATATCAAAGCATGCACAGACAATTGGATTAAAAACGCCGAAAAAGTAATTGAACCATCACGGGAGGAAATTGAAAAATCCGCGGCGATCTATCTGGCCATGCGCAATTTAATGAAAAAGTATGATGCGCAAGCAATCACCGTTAATTGTCTGGGAGGTGTGTATAGTGGTAAAATGGTACCGGCTTACCCCTGTCTGGGATTTATGCAGCTCGATAATGATGGTTTGGTTGGGGCGTGTGAAGCCGATCAGCGTTCGACCATGACCAAACTGCTCATGACCTATCTCGCCAATCGACCGGGCTATATTTCGGATCCGGTGATTGACACCTCGAAAAATCAAATTATCTATGCCCATTGCGTGGCCCCGACAAAAGTATTCGGGCCGGATGGACCTTCAAATCCCTATCATATCCGTGATCATTCTGAGGATCGTAAAGGCGCCAGTATTCGTTCGCTAATGCCGCTGGGTGAAATGACTACCACGCTTCAGTTCGATCATAACAAAAAACAGGTTATTATGCATCAGGGCAAAAGTGTGGAAAATGTTGATGAAGACAAAGCCTGCCGAACAAAATTAGCGGTGGAAGTGAAAGGCGATGTTTTTAAATTACTCAACTATTGGGATCAATGGGGCTGGCATCGCGTGACTTTCTATGGCGATTTAAAGCGGCCGGTTTATAATATCGCCTCATTGCTGGGTTTTGAAGTGATTGAAGAGGCTTAATTTTTGGTAACTTTTACAAGGCGAAGCGGCGTTCACGGAGCAAAACAGAGATTTTTTTAGTCATTCGATATAAGTTTGATTTAATTTTTCTTGATGATATTGCAATGGCGAGACGGGTCCAAATCGAGTTCATGTAAAATTGCGGTGACGCTTTTTGGACCGGATCGAATTTCTGCAAAGTTGCGGCGACTTTTTCAGAACTGAATTTTGCGCCGGCAAAGTTGCGGTGACATTTTCAGAACTGAATTTTGCTCCCGCAAAGTTGCGGCGACTTTTTCAGAACTGAATTTTGCGCCGGCAAGGTTGCGGCGACTTTTTCAGAACTGAATTTTGCGCCGACAAAATTGCGGCGACTTTTTCAGAACTGAATTTTGCGCCGGCAAGGTTGCGGCGACTTTTTCAGAACTGAATTTTGCGCCGGCAAAGTTGCGGCGACTTTTTCAGAACTGAATTTTGCGCCGACAAAGTTGCGGCGACTTTTTCAGAACTGAATTTTACTCCCGCAAAATTGCCGCGACATTTTCAGAACTGATTTTTGCGCCCGCAATGTTGCCGCGACTTTTTCAGAACTGAATTGAGCAGCCGGATGGTTCCTGGAAATTATCATCT
>DYKB01000069.1:25871-34190 GCA_020722815.1 Caldithrix sp.
GCGACTTTTTCAGAACTGAATTGAGCAGCCGGATGGTTCCTGGAAATTATCATCTTCAAAAAAGCATCGGAATACGATCAATTCCAAAACGCATGAAATGCAGTTATGGATGAACCTGGCAATTTGCCGGATTTTTAAGCGTTTTTTGGGTTAAACAGATAGCTTGACTGGTTTTTAAATTAAAAAATAGTGCACGCAAAGGCGCAGAGACGCAAAGGGAACGCGAAGAAAAGCAATTGCTCTGGTCATGTGCTTAAAAAGAGGCCTATTTACTTTCAATAAAATTTCGTTTAAAAGAAGCGGAGAAAGAATTCAAATCATGATGATAAAATTCCTTTGCGTATTCATTGCGTCTTTGCGCTTTTGCGTGATAATAAACGCGGTCATCAAAAATAACAAAATCTACTAAATCCTGAAATAATTGCCATCGAATTAAACAAAAAAAGGAGTATTTTTTATGACAAAAGTTTCTTCCAGTACCATATCCCGACGAAAATTCCTGGCTGCTTCCGCAGCCTCGGCTTTTTCATTTTATTATATTCCCGGCCGGCTCATGGGTCAGGATGCGCCGAGTAATAAACTGAATATCGCCGCAGTGGGTGTTGGCGGCATGGGCGGCGCCAATTTAAGCAATTGTGAAAATGAAAATATCATGGCTTTATGTGATGTGGATAGTGAATATGCCGCAAAAACTTTTCAAAAATATCCTAATGCTAAAATTTACAAAGATTACCGCATCATGTTCGAAAAAGAAAAGGATATTGACGCGGTCATCATTGCAACACCCGATCACACCCACGCCGTCATTACCATGGCTGCCATGGAATTGGGCAAACACGTTTTTTGTCAGAAACCGCTCACGCACACTGTTTTTGAAGCCCGAAAAATTACCGAGGCGGCGCGCTATTACAAAGTCCAGACACAAATGGGCAATCAGGGTCATTCATCCGAACATATTCGGTTACTAAAGGAGTGGCTGGCGGATGGGGTGATTGGAAATGTAACCGAAGTGCATGCCTGGACAGACCGGCCGGTTGGTGGCGATCCCTGGTCCACCTTTGCGGTACAGGCCCGGCCAAAAGATACGCCTACCATTCCCGAAACACTGGATTGGGATTTGTGGCTCGGACCGGTGGCCTACCGGCCGTATCATCCGGATTATCATCCCACCAAATGGCGCGCGTGGATTGATTTCGGGACCGGCGCATTGGGTGATATGGGCTGTCATATTCTGGATCCGGCTTTCTGGGCATTGGATTTGGGTGCGCCTGAAATGATTCAGGCCACTTCCACGCATTGGGAGCCGGAAATCAGTTCCGAAACGTTTCCACGCGCCTCCATCGTCCGTTATCAATTTCCGGCACGGGGTGAACGGCCGCCGGTTAAATTAACCTGGTATGATGGTCGTCTGTTACCCCCGATTCCCGAACAACTAGAGCCAGGAAGAAAATTACCTGGAAGTGGCGCTTTAATTATTGGCGATAAAGGTTGTTTGATGCATGGATCGCATGGGGCGGGTGGTTTACGGCTTATTCCCGAAACCCGCATGCAGGAATATACCCGACCGGAAAAAACAATACCGCGCATTAAAACAACCCACGAAGGCGACTGGTTACGTGCCTGTAAGGAAGGTAAAGATGGCATCCCGGCCAGTTCCAGTTTTGAGTATGGTGGTTCGTTGACGGAAATGGCACTTTTGGGGATGATCGCCATTCGCGTAAAAGATCAGCGATTGGAATGGGATGCGGGAAATTTGCGATTTAAAAATAACGAAGCAGCAAATCAATTGCTTCATATTAATTATCGGGAGGGGTGGAAGTTATAATGGCGTTTGGCTTTTAGCGTTTGGCAACTGGCTATTGATTTTTTTATCGTTACTGCAATATTTTTTTTCACTAAAAAGATGATGGGAAAATAAATAAACAGGTGTTGTTCTAAAAAATTTCAACCCGAGGGTTAATTGATTAAAAAAATCTTTTTATGGCCACAAAATAAAGATGCCACTGAAAAGTTAAAAATAAATTTAACTGGTTTGAAATCAGTTATTTTAAACGGTTATCAAAAAAGAGTTGATGCCCGAACATTGAATGACTAAGAGACGATACAGGCGGATAATTCATGCATTATATTTCTGTGGCTTCTTTATTCTGTGGCCATTTTTTTTCTGGTCGGTTACTCAATCTCATTTGAAATGATATTTTAGAAAAATTGATAGAGAATCGTTCAGTTATGTTCAAAAATGCATTCACTACTATTACAACGTTAAGTTTAAAAGACTCATGAAACCTGAAATTCTAAAGTAGAAATGAATGATGTTCTCAATCAATGAAGGACCCTCTCCTGCCTCCCCCAAATTCCAAAAAACGGATTTTGGGGGAGAAAAGTCCGGTTCTCTCCCCCATTTTCGTTTTTTGAAAATGGGGGAGATACAGAGGGGGTCAATTTTTCATTGAAAACGACTTCCGCCGAGACAAAATGGTTCATTCTGGAATTGTAAATAAATTTATTTTTTAACTTTTTTAACTTAACGTTGTAATACTACCTTACACTTTTTTATAAATCTTATTTAAACCACACTACGGACCCCCACCGCTACCCTCTCCCCCTTCAACAGGCTCAGGGTACGCAGGTGAGAGCGTAGCTATTTACTCTCCCCTTGGGGGCTGATCTGGACCCACATCTCGTTACTGGACATGAGGAAGTGGGCACTCCCCTTCCCTGATTTGAGGGAAGGGGTTGGGGGATGGGTTAGAAAACGGTGTTAAAAACAAATTTAAACTTTTCTCCTGGTCACGATGAAACTTAATTTAAAAAAATATTTCAGCATTCTTTCTTTTACCCATCCCCTGGCCCCTTCCCTATCAAAATAGGAAAGGGAAATTTGGCCTCTCCCCGTGTCCGGTTGAAGATATGGGACATACTCCGCCTTGGACGAGAGAGTTATGGTAAGGGGGTCATATTTTGCTTAATCAAAAAGTTTACAGTAGCAAAAAATTGTATCAAATTCTCAACATTAAAAATAAAAGGACGAATTGATGATGCACAACTGGATAAAAATTTTTCAAATTATGCTCCTGACAATTTTCATTTCATGCGCCTCCCAAAACGATGAGTTGGAGCAATCGTTCAAAAATCCCCCGGCATCGGCAAGACCAGGCGTCTACTGGTATTTTATGGATGGCAATCTGGATCGGGAGGGAATGACGGCTGATCTGGAGGCGATGAAAGCGGCTGGAATTGGCAATCTTATCTTTCTGGAGGTCAATGTCGGCGTCCCGCGTGGGCCAGTGGATTTTTTGAGTGAAGAATGGCAGGAACTGTTTGCGCACGCAGTCCATGAGGCCGAACGGCTGGGAATTGAAATTACATTAGGCTCAGGCCCTGGCTGGACGGGCAGCGGCGGTCCGTGGGTAAAATCAGAGCAATCCATGCAACATCTGGTTGCGTCAACTGTCACGGTAGTGGGACCATCTCAATTTCAAGGGACATTGCCAATTCCGGAACCGCGTTGGCCTTTTTTCAACACTCTCACCCCGGAATTAATCAAAGAAAGGGCTGATTATTATGAGGATGTGGCCGTTCTGGCTTTTCCAACCCCAGCCGACACTCAAAAACTAGCTAATATTGACGAAAAAGCACTCTACTATCGTTCGCCCTATTCTTCCGCTGCAGGGGTGAAGCCATTTCTTCCTGCTCCGGCTAATTATCCTGAAACTCAGGCCAATTCAGCGATTGCGATGGATAAAATTATCAATCTTACCGCACAATTGAAAAAAGATGGTACGCTGAACTGGCAGGTACCAGATGGCAATTGGACTATCATGCGATTCGGCCGGCGGAATAATGGCGCCAATACGCGTCCCGCACCCTTTCCCGGGCTGGGATTCGAGTGTGATAAATTTGACACCGCCGCACTGGATGCGCATTTTCAGGAATATGTCGGCAAATTACTCAAAAAAGTGGGACCGCGTAAAAAGGGAGTTGGCTGGACCATGCTGCACATCGACAGTTGGGAAATGGGCGCACAGAACTGGACGGCCAATTTTCGAGTGGAATTTCAACGCCGGCGGGGATATGATCCGCTGCCATTTTATCCGGCATACACCGGCCGCATTGTGGAAAGTCTGGAACTCACCGAACGCTTTTTGTGGGATTTGCGCAAAACAGGTCAGGAGTTGGTCATCGAGAACCATGCTGCGCGGCTCAAGGAACTGGGTCGCCAATATGGACTGGGACTTTCCATTGAGCCGTATGATATGAATCCAACCGCGGATCTCACCCTGGGACTGTTGGCTGATGTGCCCATGTGTGAATTCTGGAGCAAAGGATTTGGATTCGAAACCTCGTTCAGTTGCATCGAAGCGGCTTCTATTGCCCATACCATGGGGCGTCCAGTCGTGGCAGCCGAAGCATTTACGGCTGGGAGCGAGGAAGCGATGAAACAATATCCTGGTTCCATGAAAAATCAAACCGATTGGGCATTTTGTGCCGGCATCAATCGGCTCGTATTTCATACCTTTGCCCATCAGCCACTGGGAAACGAGAAACCGGGGATGACCATGGGACCTTATGGCGTCCACTGGCATCGCAATCAAACCTGGTGGCCCATGGTTTCCGCTTACCATCAGTATGTCGCACGCTGCTCCCATCTCCTGCAACAGGGGACAACCGTTGCGGACATTCTGTATCTAACACCGGAAGGGGCGCCGCATGTCTTCCGGGCACCGAAATCAGCATTGGCAGGCTCGGATACACTTCCCGATCGCAAGGGATATAATTTTGATGGGTGTTCGCCGGAAGCGCTCATGGAAAAAGCCGAAGTGCGGAATGGACGGATTGTCTTTCCGGGAGGAAGTTCATATCGATTGCTGATTCTGCCAGCTTTCGATACCATGACGCCTGCACTGCTGGATAGAATTAAATTACTGGTTGAACAGGGCGCGACGGTAATTGGGAAACCGCCCACTAAGTCACCCAGCCTGACAGATTATCCGGATTGCGATCAGACCGTGATGCAGAAAGCTGAGGCACTCTGGGGTGGTTCTGAGATACCAGATACCATTACCGAACATCAATTTGGGAAAGGGCGATTATTTTGGGGCGGCGAATTGAAGGTAAATGAGACCGATCTTTATCCCAATTATGCGGTAACGGCTGCACTTTTGGGACAATCAGGAATCAAGCCGGATTTCGAATCCACAGGCCCCATTCGTTACACCCATCGCGAAACGAACGATCGGGACATCTATTTTGTTGCTAACAGTTCAGCGGAATTAATCGACTGCATCGGCAAGTTTCGGATTGAACAGGGAATTCCGGAATTATGGAATCCGCTGACGGGCAACATTCGGCAACTTCCTGAATCCTCTTACGAACCTGATCGGACCATTGTGCCTTTACGCTTTGAATCTTATCAGAGCTTCTTTGTAATTTTTCGAAAAAATAATGTATTAAAAGCATCCGCAGTGGCAAGTGAGCAAAATTTTCCGCCGATGCAGTTGCTTAAATCCCTCGAAGGAACCTGGGATGTAAAATTTGATCCGAAATTTGGTAGTCCCGGCGAGGTTGTGTTTAAAAAACTTGAAGATTGGACTGTCCGACCCGAACCTGGAATCAAGTATTACTCCGGAATCGCTGCATATACAAAGATTTTCGATCTGGATTCCATCCCGAACAACAGTTCACAACTCTTCCTTGAACCTGGCGAAGTTCATGATATGGCGCAAATTACCCTCAATGGCCATGATTTGGGTGTTGTCTGGTGCGCTCCCTGGCGCGTTGATATAACCAGGGCCATCCAAGTCAAAGACAATCATCTGGAAATCAAAGTGGCGAATCGCTGGGCGAACCGGCTCATTGGTGATCAACAGGTTGATAATAAAAATGTGCGGGAGGTGCAATGGTCATCTGGTTTATTGGAGGGAAGAAAATATAAAGCGGGTCGATTCACCTTCAGTACTCACCAATATTACAAAGCAGATTCTCGTTTGTTGCCATCGGGGTTGATGGGGCCGGTGAAGATTCATTCGATAAAATAAATTAATGCTTCAAAATTATAAAGTGAAATATACAACTGAAAATATCGCTTTCTAAAGCTTGCATGAAAATTATTTTATTTAAACAATGACGGAGAAACAAACAATGCCGCAAAACAAAATTGTCGTGTTCGAAAG
Organism: Caldithrix sp.; assembly: GCA_020722815.1. Classification (GTDB taxonomy): domain Bacteria; phylum Zhuqueibacterota; class Zhuqueibacteria; order Thermofontimicrobiales; family Sulfurfontimicrobiaceae; genus DYKB01. The sequence continues at coordinate 32,045 of DYKB01000069.1, forward strand.
CAAGAAAATACGCCGCATCTGGTATAATGAGGAATGGTACTTTTCAGTAGTAGATGTCGTAGAAGCCTTAACTGACTCACCAACGCCCCGTCAATATTGGGGCAAAGTGAAGCAAAGAGAATTTATTGATCTTCAGTTGTCCCCAATTTGGGTACAACTGAAGTTAGAAAGCGCAGATGGAAAAAAATATGCTACCGACTGTGCCAACACCAAAGGCATGTTCCGTATTATTCAATCCATTCCATCGCCGAAAGCCGAACCCTTTAAATTATGGCTGGCGCAGGTGGGATATGATCGGATTCAGGAAATTGAAAATCCGGAGTTGGCGCAGGAGCGGATGAAAGAATTGTACGAACTCAAAGGTTATCCAAAAGACTGGATTGACAAACGGTTGCGGGGAATCGCAATTCGCCAGAATCTGACCGATGAATGGAAAGAACGGGGCGTTGACTCAGAGCGGGATTTTGCCATTTTGACTGCCGAAATTTCAAAGGCAACATTCGGACTAACGCCAACCGAATATAAAGAGTTGAAAGGTTTGACGAAGAAAAACCAGAATCTGCGTGACCACATGACTGATTTGGAATTAATCTTTACCATGTTGGGTGAAAAAGTAACGACAGAAATTTCAAAAAAAGAAAAACCGGAAACTATATTATGCGATTTATATACGACTTAAAATTCTAAAATGAAAAAATAAATCAACAAATTGATCCCGAAAGGCACAAAAAACCAATAGCGTTTGATACATTTTTAAAGATTACGGCTTAAGTATAATTAAATTGTAACGACTCAGGTTCAAGGTTCAATCGTTCCCGGTTCAGGGTTAAGAACCATTAAAAATAGTGGATTTCAAACCGTGAACCCTGAACCAGCCAACCTGAGTAATTACATTAAATTAATTAACTACCATCCACCGTATTGTTCACAGTCATTCCCGCATGTTTTTGGCGGGAATCCATTTTTCGAAATACAGTGGATGCCCGATAATCCGTTAGCTAACGGACGGGTATGACTTTTTGCGTTCTTATGATTAAATGAGAGAAAATTATTTAAATGTGCCGAACACGATTGGTTCAAAAATATTAATTTGCTGCTATCCTATAAAAGATGTTAACAAAAAGGAGCCAAACTATGCCACAAAACAAAATTGTCGTATTCGAAAGCAAAAAAATTCGCCGCATCTGGCACGACGAGGAATGGTATTTCTCGGTCGTGGATGTGTGCGGTGCGCTAACCGATAGCCCTGATGCTGGTGCCTACTGGCGAAAGCTGAAACAGCGGTTAAATAATGAGGGAAGTCAGGTCGTGACATTTTGTCACGGACTGAAATTAGAAGCATCGGACGGAAAGAAGTATATTACCGACTGCGCCAATACTAAAGGCATGTTCCGTATTATTCAATCCATTCCATCGCCGAAAGCCGAACCCTTTAAATTATGGCTGGCGCAGGTGGGATATGATCGGATTCAGGAAATTGAAAATCCGGAGTTGGCGCAGGAGCGGATGAAAGAATTGTACGAACTCAAAGGTTATCCAAAAGACTGGATTGACAAACGGTTGCGGGGAATCGCAATTCGCCAGAATCTGACCGATGAATGGAAAGAACGGGGCGTTGACTCAGAGCGGGATTTTGCCATTTTGACTGCCGAAATTTCAAAGGCAACATTCGGACTAACGCCAACCGAATATAAAGAGTTGAAAGGTTTGACGAAGAAAAACCAGAATCTGCGTGACCACATGACTGATTTGGAATTAATCTTTACCATGTTGGGTGAAAAAGTAACGACAGAAATTTCAAAAAAAGAAAAACCAGATACTTTTGATAAAAATAAAAAGGTAGCAAAGCGCGGTGGAAGAGTCGCCGGAACAGCCCGGAAGGAAACCGAGAAAGAATTGGGACAAAGTATTGTGACCGGGGAAAATTTTTTACCGGAGCAGACAAATTCAGGGGAAAAAAATAATTAAACGGTTACCAATTGTCCATATCCGTCAGGTTAAGGTCTTAATTTCTATGAAAAGAAGCTGTTGGATATATAATAAATATTCAAGGAGAACCATTCATCTGACCCTCACCCCAACCCTCTCCCAGAGCTAATCATTACGCACAAGTTTTCCTTGACTTTTAAGAAAAATGTTTATTGAT
>DYKB01000070.1 GCA_020722815.1 Caldithrix sp.
CTTTGCGCAGCAACCCAGTGCCAGCATCCCGCAAGCCACCGGCAAAGCCGCCCAGCGCCAATCGCGGCTTATTGCCGAAAAAGAAAGTCAAAAATGGCTGCAGAGTTATCGCCAAACGGCCGATTTCCAGGCCCAGGATCCACCCCTGGCCACCGTGGTCGTCGGCGATCGCGAAGCCGATCTCTTCGCCTTATCGCCGCGTCCAATCCGACGACTATACCGTGTCTCCACCGCCTTTACGATATCGTCACCGTCTTTCACCTCTTTTACCTCATTCCGCAAAGTCAAGAAAAACTTGTGCGTAATGATTAGCTCCCGGAGGGAGAGGGCGTAGCTATTCCCTCTCCCCATTGGGGAGAGGGTTAGGGTCAGGGGTCAGATTGGGCGATTTTAAAAAGTGTACGGTAGCAAAGGATGCTTTTATTTATCGTTCTAAAAAATATAAACTTTCGTTAAAAAAAGTGCAGGAAATTGATCTGATTGCGGTCGAAGTAGATTATATCTGAATGAACAGGGAAGGAAATTTTTTGAATTTAGTCCATTATTCTGCCAGAAGTACTAAATTCAAATGCGCTTTTAGACTTAAATTTTTTCCATCTGGAAAGAATTTAACATATTCAAATAATTGAGAAACTATTTAACCTGAGTCTATTGAACATAGTACCATTTAAAATTGAGGGAGGAAAAATGGAACGATTCTTTCAATGGACAGGGAAGTTAACGTGCATTTTTATCTTTTTTGGTTTGCTCATGATGATACCTTTCGTTTTTTACTGCGGTCATGGTTCATCGATGATGAGGAATCCCGATGAATTGAGTGGTTTGGGGAAAAAAGCGACTTCATCACGTAAAACCAACCCCCAAAAAACGGATGTCCCCCAAAATCCGAAATCGCCGATTCCATTAGCGACCGTCATTGTTCGACCTACCCTGGAAAATTTATCTAAATTACCTGCTTACACTTTATCCTGTGATGGCCGATCCCTTTGTCTGGATGAAACGATCCAGGATATTGCGACTGACCTGCAAGCCCAAAAATTGCTTTATAATTCCAAACCGTTCACGGACTGCTCCGGAATTTTTCATCGGGTATTACGCGAAATAAATAAGAGATGTCCGGATTATCAGTTGCCCGATGCCGAACAGTATCGCAATACACGGGAAATAGCGCGATGGTACTATGAGCAGGGCGAATTAATTGTAATTGAGGATCCTTTCGCTGCCGCTGGTTTGATTAAACCGGGTGCAGTCCTTTTTTTCGGCTATCGGGATAAAAAATACAAAAATATCAAACCGGCCCAACTGTTTACCTCCTTCGGTATTGAACACATGGGAGTCGTTGTTGATGTTCAATATGATAGCTATCAGCGGGTGATGAGCTATGGACTTTTTCATGGCCAGACAACAGGCAAAATTGCTTCCGTCACGCGTTTTCACCAGCGGAATCCCACGCGGCCTAATTTACCACCTTTCGGAAACGGGAATCAACAATGGGTGGCTTTTGCCAGGATTGTTAAGCCGCTATCAGATTTAATTACAAATAAAAGATAATGCTTGACAATTAATCAAAAATTTGATATAAAAAAGCTGAATTAAATTTCAATTTGAAACGGGCCTTTAGCTTTTGGCGACTGGCATTTGGCGATTGATTTTTTTATCGTGATAGAAATACATTGTTTCACCGATTGGGTAATTTGAAAAAATGTGACGTTGTCGGGCAAATTACTAACTTACTCGAACCGTGACAAATTGACAATTTGCCCTACCCTTTCAGATAAGTTTGCTTTAGCCAGAAGCGAATCGCCAGAAGCCGATCGCTTAATTTAATTTTTGAATTTTAATCAGGAGGTCAATTATGTCTTTTAACCGACGGGATTTTCTGAAAGCAACGGGATTGGGATTATCGTTGGCAAGTATTCCGGTAACCGGCCGTTATTTATTTGCTGAAAGTCAAAAGAAACCGGCGGGCATCGGGATGTGTGACTGGAATCTGGGAAAAGCCGCGGATCCGGAATTAATACCAAAAGCGAAAGAAGCACATTTAGAGGGGATTCAGGTGAGTGTGGGAACAGATCCGAATAACATTCCGTTGCGAAATCCGGCGATCCGTAAAAAATACATCGAGTTGGGCAAACAATACGGAATCGTTTTTCATTCAGTGGCGGCCGGTGGAATTTTAAATAGCATTCCATTGGCCACTGAACCACAATCCGCTGTATACGTCATCGATGCCATAGAAGCCGCCAAAGCCCTGGGAGCGAAAAACATACTTATTGCCTTTTTTGGCAATGGTGATTTACGCTTAAAAGATAGTCAGGGGAAATTCATTAAACATGCGGATGGCAAATTTGTGACTTATGAACTGGATACCAAAGCGGTCAAGCGGGTAGTAGAAGCGTTGCGGCAGATTGTGCCCCGTGCAGAAGATGCTGGCGTGGCCTTAGGTCTCGAAAATACCCTTTCCGCCAAACAAAATCTGGAAATCATTGACCAAATTGGCTCTAAAATGGCTCAGGTTTATTATGATCTCGGCAATTCTACTGGAAATGGCTATGACGTTTTCAATGAACTCCGACTCCTGGGGAATGACCGAATTTGCGAGGTTCACTTGAAGGACTGGAAAACAAAGTTATTAGGCAGTGAAGAAGGCGAGGTTGAGTTCCAGAAACATGCGCAGGTTCTTACTGAAATTGGCTATGATAAATGGCTGGTATTGGAAACGAGCGGTCGTGAAAATAAATTTATGGAAGATACTCGTGCCAATGTCGCCTTTGCCAAGCGGCTTTTTAAGATGTGATTTGTAATACGCGATGCGTAATGCGTGAAACGTGATACATATTGCGTGATGCGTAATTTTTATGTATCACATATTACGCATTACGTTTCACGTTTCAATATTACCTGAAATTCTAAAATGAATCGTTTTCTCTGAAGTCTTGACCCCCTCTGTCTCTCCCCCATTTTCAAAAAGCGAAAATGGGGGAGGCAGGAGGGGGTACTACATTGATTCTGAACATCAAAAATTTCCATTTTAGAATTTTAGGTATTAAATAAATTTCTTAGGTCTCAATTAGAGAGGATAATGAACAAATAATCATCATGCTTGGGAAAAAGTTATGAATCAAAAGAAAATTGTTGAAAGTGTCATTTTTCCACAGTATAGCGCGGAAAAAGCAGTAGAATTCCAGACGCAGCTTGTGCAATGGACCGAGCAGCATGCACAAAGTTCAATCGACTGGTATAAGGCTAAGCGCGGGAAGAAACGCCTGGGTTCAATCATGACCAGGACTCTTGCGATAATTCTGGCTGGCATGGGTGCCTTGTGTCCTTTGCTTCAAGCAGCTATCACAAAGGACTGGAATCTGGGTAACTGGGGTTATGTTTTGATAGCGCTGGCTGGTGTGGTTTTCTGGGTTGATAAATTGATGGGTTATTCAACGGGTTGGATGCGCTATATTATGGCTGAAATGACATTACAGCGTAATTTAAAACAATTTCAGTTTAAATGCGCAACTTTACAGGTAAATCCTGACGAACAGGAGCGGCGTACAAAATTGATTGAACTTTCAAAAGCATTTGTGGATCAGGTTGATTCAATCGTTATCGAGGAAACCGCTGCTTGGGTGAGTGAGTTTCAATCTAATTTAGCTCAAATTCAAAAAATAGTTGAAAAGGAGCAAAAGCCAGCAAAGGAGTGGTAACCAAAAGATAATAAAAGCTTTATCGGATTAAATTTCATTTTTTTAAAAGGCTTTCAACTATCATGTTCGGAATTCCCCGCCATGATGTGTCTGGAAACATAAAAAATGAATTTTTTTATTTGAACCGGTCAAATTTTTGCTAAACCCCAGAGACCAATAAAATAGTTACAGGAAGCATTTTTTGATGAAAAATGTATTTTTTCGAGATTAAAACAGATCGAGAAGATATGAACAGCTAAGGATTAAAAATTGGGGTAGATGATGTCAGGAATTCAGCGCTTTTTTTATTATTTTCTGTTATCTTTACGTGCAAAACCTGCAATTATACCGGAATTCATCGCCGCGAATCGGACTGTCCTGACAATTTATGCATGCCCAAAATTATCTCCACATTACTTTACCACCTGTTTAGATGTTTTTCTCAATTTTTTTCTGATAAAACCGACCGTAAAGGTTGGTTTTTACAATTGTTTTGTTACAAAATGTACCCTGAAATTAATTTTGGTAACTGCCCATAAAATACTTAATAAAATTGAACCAGCCACTTGTTATGAGTACAACCAGCTTTAAATAACATCATAAGGGCTAAAGTCATATTTACTAAGAATTTTTTATATTTAAATAGAGCAAGTTAATTTTGAGTTGGATTCTTTTAAAAGGAGGCTAAATGGAAGCTCAAAAATTTGAAAAACACATTTTATGTATTGGTGCGGGATATGTTGGTGGACCGACCATGGCAATGATTGCCGCAAAATGTCCGCAATATCTGGTTACGGTGGTGGATATTAATTCCGAAAAAATTAAAGCCTGGCAAACCGATGAACTGCCAATCTATGAACCAGGTTTATTGGATGTTGTTAAAATTGCCCGGGGACGAAATTTGGTTTTTTCCACCAATGTTGAAGAAAATATAAATAAAGCCGATATAATTTTCGTTTCCGTGAATACGCCGACCAAAACCTTCGGTGAGGGCGCCGGAAAAAGTGCCGATTTACAATACTGGGAAAAAACGGCGCGGGATATTTTGAAATTCTCGGATTCTGATAAAATAATTGTTGAAAAAAGTACCTTGCCGGTTCGCACCGCCAGTGCGATGGAGCGTATTTTAAATACGAATCAAAAGGGAATTCACTTCGAAGTGATTTCCAATCCGGAGTTTTTAGCGGAAGGAACGGCTGTTGCTGATTTGAAAAGTCCTGATCGGGTCTTGATAGGCTCGCGCGAGACTGAAAGCGGCATCAAAGCGCGGAATGAAGTTGTTGATGTTTATGCCAACTGGGTTCCAAGAGAGCGCATCATTACCAGTAATATCTGGAGTTCCGAGTTGTCAAAATTGGTTGCCAATGCATTTCTGGCGCAGCGAATTTCCTCTATTAACAGTATTTCTGCCCTCTGCGAACAAACAGAAGCAGATGTGAGTGAAGTTGCGAATGCCGTTGGACAGGATACCCGAATCGGGAATAAATTTTTAAATGCCAGTGTAGGCTTTGGTGGATCGTGTTTTAAAAAAGACATCCTGAATCTGGTTTATATTTGTGAATCCTATGGCTTGAAAGAGGTGGCGAGTTATTGGGAATCCGTGGTCAGAATTAACGAGTATCAGGAGCATCGTTTTGTGCAAACAATGATGCGCGCGTTATTTAACACCATTGCCAATAAACGGATTGCGCTTTTGGGTTTTGCGTTTAAGGCAAATACCGGTGATACTCGGGAATCGCCAGCTATTTATATTACACAGCAATTATTGGAAGAGCAGGCGCATGTAGTTATTACGGATCCGCAGGCGCTGAATAATGCCCGTCACGATCTGGAAGGAATTACCAAAAATCTTGAATTTGAGACCGATCCCTATAAAGCCGCTGAAAATGCTCATGCCATTGCTATCATTACTGAATGGGAATTATATAAAAAGCTGGATTATAAGAAGATTTTCGAAACCATGACCAAGCCCGCGTTTATCTTTGATGGTCGTAATATTCTGGATCATCAAAAGTTATATGAAATTGGTTTTAATGTTTATCCCATCGGTAAGGCGGCCAAAACACATTTTAAATAAATTGAAGAATAATATTCAGTAGAAGAACTCCTGTTGTGATACTTTGCGACAGGAGTTCTTTTTTTCACTTTGATGACAATTATTTTGACAATGGAATGTGGTAGAATTTAGAAATTTGAGGTCGATCCTGATAAATTTTCCCAATTTTACTTTACGTGTAATTCCATTTACGCATTACTTTTTGCACCAATTATTGTTTCTGGCTTTCTTCCAGTTTTTTCTTTAAATATCTGATTTTTTCAATATAAGCCGGATTATTTGGTTCTTTTTTTCGTAAAATTTCAAAAACACCAATGGCTTTGGTATATTGACCCTGGGCGGCATAAATTTCTCCCAGTGTCGGGGTGACAATTTTTTCTTTTCGTTTTTTCTCAGTAAATTCAGTTGTTTGTTCCTCGATATCCGCTGATGGTGGTTTCACTTTTGGGGTAGGCGGCACACGATAATGCCCTTCACGTTCGGCTGATTCTGATTTCAAATCGGTTCTTTGTTTTTCCTTTTCAGCCGAGGCGTTCGATTTAATATCACGAGCCAGATCTTCCAGCGAATCCAGTTTTTCCATTTGGGGCGGCGGTGTCAGCTTTGAACTTCTTCGGTCAACACTGATTGGTGTTTCGACTGGTTCTGATTTTTCTTCAAACATATCTGCCAGGTCTTCAAAATCGAGTGCAGTCGTTGATGGTTCTTCTTCCGGAAGTTCTGGTACTATTTCATTATTTTTTTCAAATTCGATTTCAGTAGTTTCCACTTCACTGCTATGAGGAACAATGGTGGATTGTGGTGCGCTGTTATCTTCATCAAAATTGCCAAAAAAATCAAAGTTATCAGATGATTTAGAAGGAGGAAGTTTTGAATCCTCGACCGCATCATTCTCACGAAAGATTTCATCCAGGATATAGGAAAATTTTTCTTCATCCGCAGCTTTTAGTGGCTCATCTTCAATAACAGCCTCGAAAATATCGGATTTCTCTGAATCAGCCGGCCTGGAAGGTTCACCCGGTTGTGTTGTTGGAAGTGTCTGTTGCGTATCAATTTCTGATTCCGGCTTTCGTGGCTTGACTTTGGGTTCAGTTTCGATAAAATCCTGGGCCACTTTTTCAGGAGCGATTTCTTCCTTTTCGGGCATAAATTCAAAATCAGGGACATCGGCGATGGGTTCACGGTTTTTGCTGCTGTTCAATGCTTCCAGTTTGTCACGAATTTCCAGGTCATGCGGATCAATCTGGAGGATTCGGACATAGCAGGATTCGGCTGCGCTTTCCCAGCCAATTTGTTTCATCAATTCGGCATAATATTGGTGGGCGGCTAAAAATTTTGGATCAAAAAAGAGGACACGTTTAAATTCTTTTTCGGCCTGGTCATAGAGCTTCTTCTTGAAGTAACATTTTCCCATGACAAAATGTCCTGTTACATAATATGGATGTCGTTTTAAACCATTCTCACAAATTTGAATCGCACCATTAACATCGCCCATTTTTAGAAGTTCATCCGCCAGTCGGGCAAAAAGAAATGAATTTGGATTTGATTGAAGTCGTAGCTTCAAAAATTCAATATTATCATTCATTAATCGCATTTTTTTCAACTCCTTTTAAAACATAATTTGCTGGCTTTCATAACGAAGGAAATGCCGAAATATGTATTCCTCGTGTGAATTACTTACCAGCCTGCCACTGTTTTATTCACAATTTCATCCGAAATTTGTTTAATAGCCTCTGAAATTCCCTCGCGACGCTGATCTAAATTCTGTGGTTCAAATTCGCCCCAGCGTGTTATCGTCTCTTCCCAGAGAGTTTTTCGCTTTTTTAAATCAGTGCATTTCAAAGCAACGGATACATAAATTTTCATCTCACTGACATTCTCTTTTCTGTCAGAACCGCCAGCCTGTTGCCGAATGGAAACGATTCGACCTTCGAGAAGGATATCGGCATCGCGTCTATCGGCAATTTTTAAGCTATTGTCCTTTATGAATTTTTCCATCACCACTTCGGTAAGCTCTTCCTTTATTCCAAATTCGGCTGTTTGATCTTCAAATAAAGGTATCGTAATCGTTTTTAAATGCGGTGGAAGACTTCCCGAAAATGAGTAAAAACCACAGTTAGAAAATAACGTTGATAAGACAAGCAGGGTAATTGAAATAATTTTAATAGGGCAAGTCATATTCTTTTATCTTTCGATACAATGTTCTTTCACTGATATTGAGTTGTTTGGCAGCTTTCCGTTTACTACCACCGTTTCTTCTGAGAGCCTCGAGGATCAGATTCTTTTCCATATCATCCATAGTTTGTGAATGATCACCATTTTCCTTCGGAATGACTTCCTCTTCGCTATAGGTTGCCGGAAAATGCGAAGACCAGGTTGGCAGTTGTCGTGATGGAAAAATACGTTCAAGAATTATTTGTCGTAATTCGACAATTTCGTGTTTCAGATCCAGCAAAGCGCTATAAATGAGTTCTCTTTCAGCCTGTTCCGGAGATTTTTTTAACGGAATAGGCATATTTCGTTCAGCATAGAAGTCGACCGGGATGTATTTCCGGATGTTTTGTTCATTGATACGTTGTCCCTTTTCCAAAACAATCATACTCTCGATTTGATTCTTTAGTTCACGAATATTTCCCGGCCAGTGGTGATTTTCCAGAATCTCGAACGCCTGCTCGGTAAAACCCTGAAACTCGATTTTATTTTCGCGACAAAAATCCTGCGCAAACTTGTTGCTAAGTTTGCGAATATCAGATTTACGCTCCCGTAAAGGGGGAAGAACAATTTTTACAGCATTGAGTCGAAAAAAGAGATCATGTCGAAATTCTTCCTTACGAACGGCCTCTTCCAGGTTCCGGTTCGTTGCAGCGATCACGCGAACATCCACGGTCCGGGTTTCGCTACCACCGACCCGCATAAATTGACCACCTTCCAGAATTCGCAATAGTTTCGACTGGGTGTTCAATGGCATTTCACCAATTTCATCCAGAAAAATAGTTCCGCCATCGGCTAACTCGAAATACCCTTTACGAATGCCAATCGCCCCTGTAAACGCGCCTTTTTCGTGGCCAAAAAGTTCGGATTCGAGAATACCTTCAGGTATTGCTGCACAATTCACCACGATGAATGGCCGGTCTTTCCGTTGACTCTTTCCCTGAATTGCACGGGCCACGACTTCTTTTCCCGTGCCACTTTCGCCAATCAAAAGGACGGCGATGTTGGTCGGGGCAACCTGTTCAATAATTTCAATTACCTGTAAAATAGCCTGCGAATCACCAAACAATCCGAATTTATCTTCAAATTCAGCCTTTTTTGCTGGTTGCGGTAACTGTTTTATTGAATTTGAGCCCATATCTTTTCTTGTTATTTTAATTTGATTTAGAGCGATGCCCTCCAGAGAGCAGTAGCTGATAGTGCTGATTTGAGCAGCGGAATGCATCGTCCCCGGTTATTATGTGATGACACCTACGAACTTAATTTCTAAATAGAATCTGTCCGAAAACACATTTTTGTAGAGCAAATTGCCAATTTGCCCCGCATGGAGCTCATATCCGCTACCCGATTTGGACAAATTAACAATTTGTCCTACAATTTCGGACAAACTCTCAATAGTGTCTGTCCGAAGATACCAAAACAAGTCATTGCGAGGCGTTTTTTGCCGAAGCCTGTTTTTTAGGCTCGCAATCCCCTGATAAAACGGCGGAGATTGCTTCGTCGCCCAAAACGCGCCTCGCAATGACAGTTCCGGATTCATTTTCGGACAGACACTAAATAAAATGTAACCGTTCACAGGGTGGATCGAATCTGTCATTCCCGCCTGTTTTTGGCGGGAATCCATATTTCTTGCGGCAAATGGATGCCCGATAAACTTGTCCCCGAATGTTTTTATCGGGGAAGCATTCGAGCCTGACAGAAGCTTTTATTTTATCACAAATGTGAACGGATACAATAAAATTATTGATGCAGTTTTTGGAAAACCAGTCTCGTGAATGAGTTCAGGGTTCCCGGTTCCGGGTTCCTATTACAGGCAGAACCCTAAACCGGGAACCGTGAACGGAAAAACATCACCTGAATTCGGTTGCGGTTCCCCTGCGCTATGAAATATTGTACCAATATTTATTTCTTTTGCTTGAAAAATTCAACAGTTTTCTTTAATCCATTCGCCAGATCCACTTCAGGTTTCCAACCCAGTAATTGAGTTGCCTTGCTATAGTCAATAACACTCCGAAGTTGTTCCCCTTTTTTAGCCGGACCATGTTGTTCGGGTTTATTTGAACCACAGAGCGAATTCAAGTGATGAAAAATTTGATTAACATCCGTTTCAATACTGGTACCAATGTTAAAGGTCTCATTTTGATTGAAATTGAGTAATTCGACATTAGCGCGAACCACATCTCCCACATAAACATAGTCGCGAGTCTGTTTTCCATCGCCATTAATCACCGGGACTTCGCCATTCAGTAATCGGGTGGTGAAAATAGCCACAACACCCGCTTCACCATGTGGACTTTGCCGGGGGCCATAGACATTGGCATAACGTAAAACATTGTACTGTAGTCCATAAGCTGTATGATAAAAATATAAATATTTCTCGCCCGTCAATTTGGTGACACCATAAGGTGACAATGGCCGGGTTGGATGGGTTTCCGGTGCTGGAAAAATTTCCTGTTCGCCATACGCGGCCCCGCCGGATGAAATAAAGATAAATTTTTTTACATTAAAATCAACAGAATTTTGCATTAAATTTAAAGTACCTAAAATATTGACGCGCGCATCATAGAGGGGGTCTGCAACTGATTTCCGAATATCCATTTGTGCCGCGTGATGATTGACGAGATCAAATTTTTCTGTCCGAAAAACTGCTTTTACTTTTTCATCCAGAATATCCAGTTGATAGAATTTAGCGTTGGGATTGATATTTTCAATTTTTCCAGTAGAAAGATTATCAATAATAACAACCTCGTGTCCTGCCTTGATATAAGCATCAGCAACATGAGAAGCAATAAAACCCGCACCGCCTGTGACCAGAATTTTCATAATTCCTCCTTGTAAGAATCATCTTCACTTAAACATTTAAATATCATTTAGAAATAATTTTATCTGTTTTATAAGAAAGCACAGCTTTCACAGATTTATTTCTGTTAAATCTGTGGTATAAATTGGATTCATCAATCCATTAAATGAGTGCCTTATGACCAATATCTTTCCGATAATAGGCGCCATTAAACGCAATTTTACCAACGGCCGTATAGGCTGTTTTAATAGCATCGGCCACATCAGACGCCCAGGCGGTGACACCAAGAACCCGACCGCCATCGGTGACGATCTTATCCTTTACTTTTTTCGTTCCCGCATGAAAAATATAAACATTTTCATCGAATTTTCGATTTAAACCGAAAATCGTCTGGCCTTTTTCGTATTTACCCGGGTAGCCGCCTGCTGCCATAATTACACACACGGCTGCCAAATCGTGCTTTTTAAGCTGATAATTTTGTAAATTACCTTCACTGGCGGCGATTAATAACTCCAACAGATCAGATTTTAGTAAAGGTAAAACGGCCTGGGTTTCCGGATCACCAAAGCGGCAATTATATTCCAACACTTTCGGACCATTTTTCGTCAATATCAAACCCGCATACAGCAATCCCCGATAGGGTCGATTTTCAAGCGCCATACCAGTAATTGTTGGTTCAATAATGGTGGTCTGAATTTGCTGCATCAATTCATCATCGACGATGCAGGCCGGCGCGTAGGCACCCATTCCACCGGTATTGGGTCCCTGATCACCATCAAAAATAGCCTTATGATCCTGGGCGGGTGCCAGAATCTGATAATGTACCCCATCACTCACGGCGAAGATGGAAACCTCTTCACCCCGTAGAAATTCTTCAATCAGGACCAGTGTTCCGGCTTCACCGAATATTTGTTTTTCAAGCATATTTTCCAGGGCGGTTTCAGCTTCCTGATAGGTTTGACAAATGATGACACCTTTGCCGGCGGCCAGACCATCTGCTTTTATGACAATGGGCAAACCAGTTTTTTTGATAAAATCAAGCGCCTTATTTTTATCATCAAAAGCTTCAGAAAAGGCAGTTGGAATTTTATAACGATTCATAAAATTTTTTGCGAAAATTTTACTCGATTCAAGCATGGCTGCCTCTTGTGTCGGGCCAAATATTTTGAGTCCTTGCGCTTGAAAGGCATTGGTCACTCCCTGTGAAAGTGGCGCCTCAGGCCCGACAACCGTGAAATCAATCTTTTTGGCACTGGCGAAATTAAGCAATCTGGGGGTATCTGTCACTGAAATATCAGGGACGCATTCCGCAATCGAGGCTATTCCGGCGTTTCCTGGAAGGCAATATATTTTTTCGATTTTTGAATTTTGTAAAAGCTTCCAGACTAAGGCATGTTCTCGTCCACCACTTCCAATCACCATGACTCTCATTATAGAATCCTTTGGGGTTAAATGAAAAGTTCGTGATTTATATTAGAGTCCACACTCAAACGGTGCACTTCTATCTTTGGAGCGAAGCGAAGAAGCTCAAAAATCACTGAAATATAAAGATTCTTCACGCTGTTTTGCTCCGTTCAGAATAACAAAAACAAGCTTTGTGGAGTGGGCTCATCTTCTAATTGAAAATTTTAGATTTAATTATCAAGTGACGCCCCCTCTCTTTCAACGTAAACGGGAAAAACTACATTCATTAAAAGAGGGGTGGCGAGTTATATTTTTTCAGAAATAATCATCAATATTCTTTTAAACTGCCTTACGGCTACGTTTTTGTTTGAGCAATTTAATTTCATCCCGCAAGATACTCGCGTGTTCAAAATCCAGTTTTTTTGCGGCTTCCATCATCTCTTTTTCCAATCGTTCAATCAATTCTTCCTGTTCCAAAGGCGAATAAAGATGCCACTGAATGTCACTGATGATACCCTTTTGCGATTTTGTTAGTTTTTGGACTTTGGCATCGGCGACTTGCGTTGAACCCATGACATCTTCGATTGATTTACGAATGGACCGGGGAGTGATATGATGCTCTTGATTATATTTGAGTTGAATTTGACGGCGACGGTTTGTCTCGTCAATGGCTTTTTGCATCGATTGCGTAATTTTATCCGCATAAAAAATAACCTGGCCTTCCACGTTTCGTGCAGCCCGGCCAGCCGTTTGAATCAATGAACGCTCCGAACGCAGGAAGCCTTCTTTATCTGCATCCAGAATGGCCACGAGCGAGACTTCGGGTAAATCCAGTCCTTCACGTAATAAATTTATCCCCACCAGCACATCAAATTCTGCCAGTCGCAGGTCACGTAATATCTCAACCCGGGCTAAAGCATCAATCTCCGAATGCAAATATCGTACCTTGATACCCACTCCAGCGAGGTAATCCGTCAAATCCTCCGCCATGCGCTTGGTAAGGGTGGTCACCAATACCCGCTCCTGTCGGGCAACACGTAAGCGAATTTCATGGATTAAATCATCGATCTGTCCTTGAACAGGGCGAATGATGATTTCCGGATCCATTAAGCCAGTGGGACGGATAATCTGTTCAACGACTACGCCTTTACTTTTTTCCAGTTCATACTGAGCCGGTGTGGCGGAGACAAATACCATCTGATGTATCATGGATTCAAATTCACTGAAGTTTAAAGGGCGATTATCCAGCGCAGAAGGGAGCCGAAAGCCATGTTCTACCAACACTTCTTTGCGGGCGCGATCTCCATGATACATGCCCTGAATCTGGGGAATGGTGACATGGGATTCATCAATAATAATGAGTAAATCTTTCGGAAAATAATCCAGCAAGGTAAAAGGACGCTGGCCGGCGGTTCGTCCCGACAGATGACGCGAATAGTTTTCGATGCCACTACAGAATCCGATTTCCTGCATCATTTCCAGATCATAGTTGGTGCGGGTTTCAATTCGCTGGGCTTCTAACAATTTATTATTCGAACGAAAATAATTGAGTCGTTCCTGTAATTCTGCTTTAATCGATTCCATTGCCCGGGTCATTTTCTGGTAGGTGGTCACATGATGTTTGGCTGGATAGATAACAGCGCGTGGCTGTTCGCGTACAATTTCACCTGTGACGGTATTGACCGTAGCAATACGCTCAATTTCATCCCCAAACATTTCAATCCGCACGGCTTCCTCGGCATCGGCCGGAATGACTTCCACGACATCCCCGCGGACGCGAAATGTTCCGCGTGAGAAATCGATGTCATTTCGCGTATAATGTATATCCACCAGCCGTTCCAAAAGAATCTGGCGGGGAATTCGCTGGCCTTTTTCCAGAAAAATTAATAAATTTTCGAAATCCTCCGGTGAACCGAGTCCATAGATACAGGAAACCGAGGCCACGATTACCACATCTTTTCGGGATAATAATGAACTTGTGGCTTTCAGACGCAAACGGTCAATTTCTTCATTAATGGATGTATCTTTTTCAATATAAGTATCAGTGGTGGGCAAATAGGCTTCTGGTTGATAGTAATCATAATAGCTGATAAAATATTCAACGGCATTATTGGGAAAAAAGCCTTTAAATTCACCATAAAGCTGTGCGGCCAGAGTTTTATTATGTGAAATGATCAACGTTGGTCTGCCGATATTCGCGATCACATGCGCGATGGTGTAAGTTTTCCCACTGCCGGTGACCCCCAACAATGTTTGAAATTTATCACCCCGAAGAATGCCATCGGTTAGTTGCCGGATTGCTTCCGGCTGATCACCTTCGGGTTGGTAATTTGATACAATTTGAAATTGAGTCATTTGATGATGCAAAATTAAATTACAGGATTCATAATAAATGAAATTAAGCGAACTTGCAAACTGTAATATAACGACCTGAATCCAAAATGTCAAGCTGAAAATGCAAAATTAGCTTGCATTTTTGGTTAGTAATCCTTATATTTATCACAAATTTTTAAATTCACTGGAATTAAAGAGCTTATGTGCCTTGATTCGCCAGGTGTGAGGGGTTGAGCCGATGAATTACAAACAATAATTGGCTCGGGAAAAACTTCAGTCACAACTTTGAAAAAAGCACTTAATTGGAGGTAGACATGAACTGCCCGGCGTGTGGCAATCCCAATCTAACAGAAAAGGACCTGTTTTGTCCATCATGTGCGGCATATATCGAGAAACCCAAATATGCCCGGCGTGCCCCATTCGGCATGCGCTTTTTTGCTTATTTAATTGATTTATTTTCACTGTGGGGTACTCCCATTATCATTCTGTATCTGATAAATCTATATGTAACAGCTAAATTTTCCCTTACGGCGATTTTTTATCGTGCCAGTTGGGTGAAATATGGGGGGGAAGCGAACTTTGCCCTGTTCATCACATTTCTGGCAATCGTATTATGGGGTTCGTATGCGGTTTATTTAATTCTTCTGCTGGCAAAAGGTGTTACCCCTGGAAAACGTTATTTTAATCTCCGGGTCATAAAGGCTGATGGAAGCCATGTCGATTTCTGGACCATGTTCGTGGTTCGTGAAATCTGGGGAAGATTAGTTTCAACCATTCCGTTGTTAGTGGGTTATTTCTGGATGCTATTTGATAAAAATGCCCAGACCTGGCATGATAAAATAGCCAATACACTGGTTTTACAACTTTCTGCCGCAGCGGTGGAACGAGAAAAGAAGCAGAAAAAAGAGTCCACAGGTGGAATTATGATCTCTCTTCGCGATAATGCGGCCGCGGTACTGTTCTTTCTGGTGGTTCTTTTTGTTTTAAGTTTGATGTTTTCAGGTGGATTGGGTGGTGCTGATATTACTGAGGACATCGTCGGATTTTTTACTGGTGAAGGTGGACGTGGCGTGCTGGCAAATATCAATGGTCAACCGATTCGCTGGGATGAATATAGTCAATATTATGATCGGAAATTGGAAGAATATCGTGAGCGACAGGGGAGTGCTCCGGAAGAAGGCTATCAGCTTGAAAATTTTGAGAAAGAAATCTGGGATGAGATGGTTAATTCCATTTTGATTTCACAGTATATTGACAAACACGACTTGCAAGCGACTGATGAAGAAGTTATCTATGAACTTGTGAATAATCCACCACAGGACATCCGGCAAGAAAAAGCCTTTCAAAAAGATGGCGTATTCGATAAAGCGCTGTATGATGAAGCGTTCCGAACCACGGATAATCCCCAGCTTGACCAATTCTGGAGCTGGATGGAATTACGAACCCGCCAAACCTTACCACGCCAGAAATTAAATGAACAAATTCTTTCTACGGTACGCGTCAGTGAAGGCGAAATTCGGGAAGAATATCTGAAGCAATATCAGGAAGCAAAAGTCCGGTATCTGTTTTTCGATCCCAATCAGTTCGCCATAGACTCAATTCAAATTCCCGAAAAAGAGATTGCCAATTATTATGAGGAACACAAAGATGATTATAAAGAAGCTGAAAAGCGCAAGATCGTTTTTGTGACGTTCAGTACACAGCCCAGTAAAGAAGATTCGGCTTCAGTACTTGAAAACATTAATGATTTGCTGGAACGGGCAAAAAGTGGTGAAGATTTTGCCAAATTAGCGAAAGATAATTCAGAAGATGGTTCAGCCGCAAATGGTGGTGATCTGGGATATTTTGGTCGTGGCAATATGGTTAAGCCGTTTGAGGAAGCTGCCTTTGGTGCTAATGTCGGTGATATTGTCGGTCCGGTAAAGACGCAATTTGGTCTTCATATCATTAAAATTGACGACAAAAAAACTGAAAATAATGAAGAAAAAGTAAAGGCCAGTCACATACTTTTAAAATATAAAGCATCGGATGAAACTATCCGTCTGGCATTGAAAAAGGCCCGTTATTTTGCCGATAGAGCGAAAGAGGAACCTTTTGAAGTCGTTGTTAACCAGGAAAATCTACAGGTTGATAGCACCGCCTTTTTTGAAGCCGGTGGGTTTATTCCGAAAATTGGCCAGAGCTTAAATGCGTCCCGATTTATCTTTAAAAATGTGATTGGTACCGTCAGTCATCCATTTCGTTATCGGGGCGGATATTTTGTTTTTAAAGTAGTTGATGGCCAGGATGAACGGCGGAAAACGCTGGAAGAAGCCCGGTCTGAAATTACAAATAAATTAAAACGTGAAAAACAGTTTGATTTGGTCGGCGAAGTTTGTAAAAGTTTTCGTGAAAAAATGCAGGGGATGAACCTGACTGAGGCGGCTTTGCGTGATTCTTTACAAATAAATGAACCGCGTCCTTTCATGCGTAAAGATTATGTTGAGGGCAATGTCGGTCGCGATGCCGCTTTTATTGGTTCGGCTTTTGGATTAGAAAATGGCGAAATTTCCAGACCTGTGAAAGGTGTCCGGGGCTACTATCTTATCGAAATGGTTGAGAAGAAACCTTTAGATGAGCAAGATCTCGATATTAAAACTGAACAACTTCGTGCAGATATTATGCGTCAAAAACAACAACGTGCCTATACTGAGTGGTTTACCAAATTAAAAGATGATGCACGTATTAAGGACTATCGAGATAGATATCTATAAAATGATCTAATTAAAATGTCTTTTTATTGATTTTATAGAATTATAACGGCAAATTAAGGATTAATTTCCTGATTTGCCGTTTTTATTTAGATAGGAGGATAAAAAAATGACAAAACAACCCACCTCCCGAACTTGTTTTATGTGTGGCCGGGAAAACCCGGTTGGATTGAAAATGGAATGGTACAATGATTCGGAAAAAAATCAAATAGTCGGCACCGTCACCATTCCAGAGCATTTTAATGGCTATCCGGGCATTGTTCACGGTGGCATTGTCGCCGCCGTGCTGGATGAAACTGCCGGCCGGGCAGTCATGCTTGATGGCGATTTTGAAAATCTATTTGTCACTTTAAAATTAGAGGTCACTTATCGTAATTTTACGCCAACCAATACGCCACTGACAGCCATAGGCTGGGTCACTCGTCGTGATAAGGTGCGATGCCAGGTGGCTGCTGAAATACGCTTGCCGGATGGTACGGTTACCACGGCTTGTAAAGCCATCGTCGTTCGCCCGCCTGTCGAAATTGCGGAACGCTGGGCGCCTGAGAAACCGTTCTGGAAAGTCAATCCGGATTAATCGCCTGAGTAGCGAAGTCTTTATTTTTCGCCTTTCGAAATTTTTCAAATCACATTTTTTGAAAAATTCGACTTCGAAATCATCCCCTCTTTTTAAATATTTTTTTGCCTGTCAAATTTTCTTTTTGCGCTTCCTTTTTAACCAGGTTCTTTTCTACAAATATTTTTTTTCGTGAAAAAGGATCCATCTCGGTGTAATACATCAAACTTGAATAGGTTGAAGGCGTTGGGGTGAAAATCTGAACCTGTTCGGGATTCATTTTTAAGAGACGACTGACCTGATTTTTTAATTTCTGCATATCCCCTTCAGTACAGCCTGGATGGGCTGCTATCAGATAATATGTCAAAAATTGTTTCTTGTCGCTTGCTGCTGAATATTTATCAAATAGTTGTTTAAATTCCAGCAAATCGTCAAAATTCGGTTTTCCCATTAAATTCAGGACATGACCTGCACTATGCTCGGGAGCTACTTTCAGTTGGCCCGAAACATGATGATTAACGATTTCCTGCAAATAGGATTTTCCGTATTGTTCATCGTGTAGTAACAGATCATATCGAATTCCAGAAGCTACAAAAACCTTTTTTATCCCTTTGATCTGTCTTAATTTTCGTAAAAGCTGGATCTGTTTTTGATGATTTGGGCGTAATTGGGGACAGATTTCGGGAAAAATACACCGTTTGTGAGTACAGACGCCATGTTCCAGCTTTTTTTGACATTCAAATCCATACATATTGGCTGTCGGGCCGCCAACATCCAGAATATAGCCTTTAAAACCAGGGAATTCAGTAAGACGCCGAGCTTCCTTGAGAATCGATTTTTCGCTCCGCCATTGTACCGTTCGCCCTTGATGAACACCAATTGCGCAAAAGTTACACTCACCATAGCACCCCCGGTGCGTCATTATTGAAAATCGGATAGTTTCCAGGGCTTTGACCTCCCCCATTTTTTTATAAAAAGGGTGAATATCATTTTCAAATTCAAGTTCAAAAATTGCATCTAATTCACTTTGCGTTAACAACGCGGCGGGTGGATTTTGTATTAAAAATCGATTATCGTGCTGCTGAATGAGCCGTTTGGCGGTAAGGGGATCGGTGTTTTGATAAAATAAATGAAACATGTCAATAAATGCATTTTTATCAGAATTTACCCGATTGAATGATGGCAGTTCAATATAAGGTGCGTCCATTTTATCTCTGGAAATAAAACAGATACCGCTCAGATTTTTATAATCCCGTCCCTGTTTGAGACATTCTGCCAGTTCATTGATAGCCTTTTCAGCCATTCCATACACCAGAATATCCGCTTTGGCGTCGAATAGGATCGAGCGACGAATACTATCTGACCAGTAATCATAATGCGCAATACGACGTAAACTGGCTTCAATGCCTCCTAAAACGATGGGGCGGGTATTTTTGAAATAAGTCCGGATGAGATTGGAATAGACAATCACAGCCCGATCCGGCCGGCGATTATTTTGTCCACCGGGAGTATAATCATCCGATTTCCGGCGTTTTTGGGTGGCAGTATAATTCGCTACCATTGAATCGATGCTGCCCGCTGTAACTCCCCAGAACAGTTTTGGTTCGCCCAATCGGGTAATATCCAAATCGGAATGAATATCCGGCTGGGCAATGACCCCAACTTTAAAACCGGCGTTCAACAACACTTTTCCGATAACAGCCACACCAAAATAGGGATTATCAATATAAGTGTCGCCGGTAATCAGAATAATATCGACCCGATCCCAGCCAAGTGATTTTAATTCGTCTTTTGTGGTGGGTAAAAACATGTTTTCCTTTAAATCATTGTCTCATCCAACCAGATTTGGTTTATGGATGTTCTCATTTTTTGTCTACGGAAAATTTTTTTCGCGATCAGGTTAAACACCAGAATTGCTGCATTGGATGCGAACGCTTCACCGCATTTATCCGTTGGTTTATTCATTTTCACCTGTAATTTCTTTTAATTTCTGAAAAAAGGCCTTTTTTCTTTCAGAATTGATGCCCCAATCCACCGGAACACTCTGATAGCCATCGACAACAGTTTCACCGGGTTTTCGAAAATCAAAATATCCCCAGGAAGCATAAGCCTGGATGGCGGCCACAAAATTATTTAAGGGCTGGTCAAAATTAAAGTGGTCATCTTTATTAAAGACAATGGGCATTGGGCGAAATCCCTCAACTTTCCTGGTAGCCTCGACCATCTGGATGATTTTTTCTGGCTCCTGGACGCCATTTCCATGCAATAAAATGAAGTCAACCGCCTGAACGATACTGGGTGGCGGGATCGAGCCACCATTTAAGCTGGTACTCACCAATAACCGACAGCCAGCTTTCTCGTTTTTTTGGACGCGCTCAATCAACTCATGAATCCGATCCTTTTTGATGATTTCATGATGATATGCCCTGTTATCGCATTCATTCGCAATTTCAATCAGGATGTTTGTGTAATTGTGCTCAAAAATCCATTTAACAGTGTGGTCTACCGCCCGAATTACCGCATTCTCATCGGCCAGTCGCTCATCCTGCCCAAAATAAAAAATTCCCAGAATCACGACCATGCCTAATGCGTCAGCATGATCGAGAATTTTTTCCAATCGCTGCATGTACGCTGGTCGTAAATTACCCTGTTCATCGATTGCGGAATTATACCAGGGTTGAACTTTTGAATAGCCTTCGGGACTCCCACCCTGTAGATTGATCGTAAATGCCAAAAGTCCAGGTTCGTACCAGGATTTCATGGCGGCGATAAATTCGTTGGTATTTCGCTCCGCATCCCAGATTTTCGTATCCGGAAATATCCATTTCTCACGGGTTTCGGGATTTAGATCATCAAAAATTCCCTGCACCATCCGGGAGTTGGAGAGTAATCCTTCGATTCGATAACCATTCCAGGATTTGCCTGCCAATGTTGGCTGACCGTTTATATAAAATTTCTCCCCGACAATTGAAACCAATGTTTTTCGTTCGTTTCGTTTCGGTTTTTCAATTGTTTGCTTTTGACATGAAAAAGCAAAAATTAACAAAAAAATCAGGACGGAATAGCAAGATTTTTTCATAATAAGCTTCATAACTTAGTAATACTGAAGAATTCAGCGCCATGAAGACACAAAGATACGAAGAAAAATATAAGATTTTTAATACAATTTTGGAAAAACCAGTCTTGTTAATGAGTTCATGGTTCCTGGTTTCGGGGTCATGTTGCATGTAAACCCCTGAACAGGGAACCATACACGCTAAAACATCGTCTGGATTCGGCTGCGGTTCCACTGCGCTATCACGCATCCAGGTTATGATAAGGAGTTATTCCAAAAATTTCTCAATTTTCTGGCCAGGGCAGTGCCTGAGTCAATATATTTTGTAATTTCTGTCGAATTTTTTGCTGTTCACGGGTGCCTGATTTTCGATTGGTATATTATTTTTTTTCCATGGGATCGGTTGGTAGATAATAAAATTTACCATCCTGATATAATTTAAATGCTTTTGTCCGGGCGAACCGATTTCGGAATTTATCATTATTGCCCCAATGCGGATCATCATGCATTAATATGGTTTCGCGAGGTGAAAATTCTTCACCGGTCAATAATGGATATAGGCTATACCCATCACTTACGGCTTTAGTTCCCGCAACATCTGCCAGAGTCGGGAAGAAGTCGGTAAAATCAACTAACTTCTCATAAACCTGGCCTTTTTTAATTTTTTCTGGCCAATGAATAATGAGTGGGACATGGGTGCCGGAGTCCGGCATCCTTCCTTTTTCGCCCTGAATGATGCCATTCAAGGTATTGTTACTTATTTTTACATTCGTACCCTTATCACCAGTGAAGATAATAATGGTGTTTTCATAAACACCGGTTTCTTTTAGCGTTTGAACTAATCTGCCAATCAGTTTATCTGCATAAATAACCATGTCTTGACAAAAATTGTTACCCGGCTGATAGCATAATTCTTTATTTGCCCATTCTGGCAAATCCGGCGTTGGGACAAAGGGATTATGGGTCAAATCGGATAATAGACAAAAAATGGCCTTCTGGAATTCCTTTTGATAAAATCAGCAGCCTAATTTGTGAAGATATCCGGACCATAGCTGTCATTGAGATCAGTAAGACCTGTTCCGTTTTGCTCAATCAAAGGATTGGCATCGCGTTCACCATCATTTTTTTCAGGCGTTAATTGCCAGAGGCAATATTCATGAAATCCGAATTGATATGGGCGATTTTTATCGTCCCATCCTGATTTGGGACCACGGTGGCGATGAATTCCGTTTAGCTGCCACTTCCCCACGATACAGGTTGTATCGCCGACATCTTTCAGAACATGTCCAAAAGTACGTTGATTTGGATTTAAATATCCAAAAGCTTCATAATTCCGAAAATTGTGCAATCCAGTCATTGTCTTTACCCGGGAGGGCGTGCCGAGTGGCTGCGCCTGACATTGGGTAAAACGTATTTCGTTTTGTGCCAGTTGATCAAGATGAGGTGTCTGATAGTCGAGACTGCCATTGCAGGACAGGCATTCATAACCAAAATCATCCGCCATAACGAGGAAAACATTGGGCAATTTCGATTGATTGGTTATTAAATTTTTAGCGAAGATATGGGCAAAATTCATGTGTATGATGTTGATAATTGATCCGGCGCCAATCTTTAAAAATTTACGTCAATGCATCTCCTGGATTCCTTTTTAAAAAATCACAATTGTCAACTTTTTTAATGGAATATTCATACATTTTTGTCACAAAGCCTTAAAATAGGCTTTTGTAAAAAGCGCTGCCTGATGGCAGGTTCTGATATTTTCAGGTGAACTCTATTTTATAATGGGTTAATTTGAAAAATGCAAGAGTTAAATTTAAAAGGTAACAATTGTGTATTCCTGTCAAGATAATGCACTCAATAGTGCCGGCTATTCTCTTTTGAATTAGCCGGCTGCCAACCGTAAAAAATCGACTGGATTTTTATCTCCCCGTCAGTTGCTGGGTCAATCAATTAACCTATCGGATTTGCTGATCCTGATGCCCTCCCCCAAAAAAAATTAAAATATTGTAAAATTTTTGGAAACTTTTTTTAACCGGAGCGTAAAACGTAAGTTTTAGTTAAGGTTTCTTTGAATCATCTCTATGAAATTTCCGAAACTCAATTTCCCGGTATACCCATTCGGAGTGATTTAATCGGTTTTCAAAATCTCGATGCCTGTTTCGAAAAGAACCTGAAGCGAGTTCATCCTGAACGGCTGAATTATGATTGTCTAAAAATTTGAATTTTATTTTTATACATTTTTTTTGATTATTTATTCAATTTTATAACTCATTGATTCTTATTATTTATCCTTGAATTGTCATGAAAAATAGACTATCTCTATTAATAACAAAATAAAAATATTGGTTGCATTTTAGAAAAAAAATTGATATTTTTTTAATGTAAGACCATTCGTTTATATCAAAACATTAAAGTAAATGTGACACAGATCACAAGTTTATTCCCTAATGATTGATATAATAGATTTGGGGTAGCACCAACAAAGGATGTCAGGGAGAATTATAATCAATTTATAGGAGGGAAGGAAATGCCCAGAATACTGGTTGTGGATGAGGATAAAAATGTAAGGCTTCTTTATAAATATACCCTTTCGTTGGAGGGATATGAAGTCGTTACGGCTCATTCACGTGAAGCCGCTCTTAAAAAATTAGAGGGGGTTGATTTAGTCGTTTCGGAACTGGATGATCCTTACGATGACGATTCTGGCAATTTTTCCAAATTCTATGAAACTAATAAAGATTTGAAGGTTGTAGTGAATACAGGTTATCCGCTTGAATATACCGAGTCAACGCAGTGTCAGGCTGATGCAATTTTAGCTAAAACTTCCGATACCGATCGACTGACATCAGTCATTCGAAATGTCCTTCGATAGAATTTTTTGATATGCGCGCATCGGGTGAAACAATTGATACATAAGTCCTCTTGGCCGTGCTTAAATTGCGGTTTTAAATTTCAAAAGGGTGAAGTGTATCCTTTTTAAAGAAAAGCTTGGTTCAGGCCCTTCCTTTTCTGACACGTTCATCAATACTCCCCACCGCTTTTTAAAAATATTTTAGATTTTTTTCATTTTTTTCTTGACAAATTAATAAATATAGTGTAAATTCCACCTTGTATACTTTTAACAAATTATAATTGAGTCACATTGAATTAACTGATTGGAGAAGAGGCATGAAGAAATATTTCGTTATGCTTATGATGGTAGCGGTAGCATTTTTGTTTGTTAGCGAATCGTTACTAAATGCCGCGGGCGATTTTAAGTACATTGGCGTGTCAAAGTGCAAAATGTGCCATAAAACTGCAAAGAGCGGTGATCAATTTACAAAATGGAGCAATGAGGGTCACTCAAAAGCTTATGCAACCCTGGCAACACCGGAAGCAAAAGAAGTCGCCCAAAAAGCAGGTGTTACGGGAGATCCACAAAAGTCTGAAAAATGCTTAAAATGTCATGTGACAGCTTTTGATGCCCCTGCGACCGCTAAAGAAGCCAGTCTTACGCTGCAAGAAGGCATCTCCTGTGAAGCCTGTCATGGCCCAGGTTCTGCTTATAAAAGCAACGCCGTAATGAAAGCTGTTTATGCTGGTACAAAAAAAGGTGCTGAAGTTGGCTTAATTGAACCCACCAAAGAAGTGTGTATTAAATGTCATAATCCGGAAAGCCCAACTTACAAACCATTTAAATTTGAAGAAGCGGTGAAAAAAATTTTACATCCTGTTCCAAAAAGTTAGTTTTTATAAATTTTTTACGTCTATTTAATGCCAAGGCAGCATTTAATTTTCTGAAAAAATTGGGTGCTGCCTTTTTTATACATGATTCAGCCCTAAAATAGTCTTTTCATCTCCTTCTGAACGGCGTTAAGAATTTTATAAGTCTTTGAAAAATATAGTTTATTCTTTTCGCTTTGCTCAGAATGAGAAAAACAGGCTATTCAAAGTATATTCTGACATACATCTATATATATGTGAACCGGGGAACTTTATGAGCGCTGGTAAGTGATAAATGTAATTTTTTTTGTAAATTTATAAGCGAAAAATCTGATTTGTAATAATCCTGGAGAGAGGAAGTCATGACCAAAAAAAGTTTTTTGGAGCGACTCTATAATCAATTCAACTCGATCAGACTAGCAATTATTCTGGTCATCATACTGGGTATTTTTTCTTTAATTGCGATTCTGTTGGAAGAATATTTTCCAACCAATTTCATGAATTGGCAGAAATTTTATCTGGAAAAATTAGGTCCTGAAAAATTTCAACTTTTTACGATTCTCGGAATTTTTAAGCCTTATAAATCATTCTGGTACGGTCTTGTTTTGCTTTTATTGGTATTAAATATTTTGATCTGTACGTTTGAACGTTCTCGTGGCATTCTTAAACTCAGTTTTGGAAAGATTTTTCGTGACTCAGCCAGTTCGATTGAGCAACTTGAAAACCACGCAACTTTGAATACAAAAATGAATCAAGGCCAACTGCTTGAAGCTCTCACCAATTTTATCGTGAAGGCAAAGTACAAGCTTTTCCAGAAATCATCAGAAAATAGAACACTTTTTTATGCCACCAGTGGGCAATATTCGCGTTTAAGTTATATCCTTTTTCATGTGGGATTGGTTCTCCTGGTGATCGGTGGTTTACTTATCACCGCATTGGGATATACAGAAGACCTGTGGGGCATGAAAGGTGATTTACTAACTCCTGAAAATGCTGATTTTTCCTTGCGAATCGATGATTTTAAAATTGAAACGAATGCCCGAGGTCAGGTAAAGGACTATTTAGCGACCCTTACAGTCCTGGATGGGGGGGAAGAAAAATTTACGAAAGTGGTGGAAGTCAATTTTCCGCTTCGTTATAAAGGCTATACTTTCTATCAAAGTTCCTACCGTCAGAGTGCGGCAAATGTCAATGGCGTCATTTTAGAGGTTTCTGGCCTGGCACCCCTGGCGCTGGATTCCGTGGTGACGCTCGAAATTGGAAAAAAATTACCATTACCGCTATTTAATTGCACCCTAAGTGCAATACAATTTATTCCGGATTTCAGACTGGATGGTGATAGCGTTTATACAGCATCAACGGAGCCAAATAATCCGGCTGTCAAAATTCTCATGGAAACTCCAGGTAAAGAATCCAAAGAACAGTGGCTGTTTTTGAAATATCCCCAATTCCATCAACAGCAAAGCGGCCCGGTTCAATTGCAATTTTTGGATATTAATAGCGATCAGGCACTCTACACAGGCTTACAGGCTTCCCGAAAGCCTGGGAGTGAACTCGTCTGGATAGGAATTGTGCTGATGAGTTTCGGCCTTATTCTTTCTTTCTATATATTCCATCGACAAATCTGGATTGTCGTTGAGAATACCGGTGAGTCATTAAAGATTCATCTGGGGGGGAAAATAAACAAGAGTCAGGAAGTTTTTAAAAATGAATTCAATGAAATGGTTAAAGAATTAAATAAAAACATTAAATAAAAGGGGTGTGTTTGTGCAACTCAACGACATCTTTTTCTTCTATATTGCGTTTATTCTTTATTCAGTTTCGATGATGTTTTATATCTTATATGCTGCTTCAAAATCAAATACGGTGGCACAAATTGCCGCCTGGCTTACGTATTTGGGTTTTATTCCGCATACGATTGCGATTATCGATCGCTGGATTCTCGCCGGTCATACGCCGTATTCAAATATGTACGAATATATGACCATGATGTCCTGGATGACCGTCTTGATTTTTATTATTTTTAATATAAAATATAAAAAACCGATCATCGGCGTTTTTGTTACCCCGGTTACTTTTATGTTGATGGTCAGTGCCTCGCTCATGCCAAAAGACATTTCACAACAACTCATGCCCGCCCTTCAGAGTTATTGGTTTGAGATTCATGTGTCATTGGCTGTCTTAGGTGAAGGTGCTTTTGCGGTGGCTTTTGGGGTAAGTGTTATGTACCTTATTCGGGCACGATTTGCATCAAATACTCTGGCGAATAACGCCGCTTTATTACCCTCGCTTGGGATTCTCGATGATATTAATTATAAAGCGATTGCCATCGGTTACCCGCTTTTCACTATCGGTGCGCTGTTTGCCGGTGCAATCTGGGCCAATGAGGCCTGGGGAACATTCTGGAGTTGGGACCCAAAAGAAACCGGTGCACTTATCGTCTGGCTTTTTTACACGGCCTATCTGCATGCCCGCTATGTTAAAGGCTGGCAGGGAACCCGTGCCGCCTGGATGTCAATTATCGGATTTATCCTGGGCCTCGCGTCATTTTTTGGAAATCTTTACCTGGGGGGAGATCACGCGTACTTATAAATCTCATTAAGGCTTCGGAAAATTTGGTGCATCAAAAAAGTTAGAAAAACGTAACGTTCTCCGTCATGCGTGATACGTGAATTCATTTATAAGTTTTTCGAAACACTTCATCCTCCATTTTCTTTTATCGTCTTGTCTTAAAGTCGTCCTGTCTAAAAATTTATTTCTAAATTATAATAAATTTATTTTTGATCTTGATTCTAAATTCTTAGTTGTTTATATTTCGCTATTCGATTGAATCGCAATACGTAACGTTTTATCATCCTCAAATCTTCATCCTCAAAAAATTGGAGAAGAAAATGTTAAAGTCATTTCTATTTCATTATCTGTTGATTCTTCTGATGTTATTTTGTACCCCAAATGAACAGTTTGTTTCACACCCCGACCATGAATGGCGAAATTTCACCGCTGATGGCGCCTGGTGCTGGTTTTCTGATCCGCGAGCCGTTTATCATCAGGGACAAAGGGAACAGACGTTCGCTGCCTGGGTGGATTCATCCGGCAATATCTTCATCGGTGCGTTTGATCATGATACGCGGCAAATCACAACCTTTCTCCTCCATGAAAATTTTGAACGTGATGATCATGATGTTCCCTCGATCTTGATTCGAAATGATGGCCGGCTTATGGTTTTTTATTCACGACATAGTAAAAATGATTATTATATGCGAATTTCTGAAAATCCGGAGGATATTACTTCCTGGCAACCCCTTCAACGACTCTATTTAAATGATAATGATATTTATCCAGCCGACATGCTGCAAACTTATTGCTATTCGAATCCATTTCAACTTGCTGCCGAAAATGGCCGAATTTATCTTTTCTGGCGCGGACTGGATCATAAACCCTGCATTTCAATTTCAGCGGATAATGGCGAATCGTGGAGCAAAGGCCGAATTCTGATCTCGCCACAGGATACCTATAAAAATCAACGACCATATATTAAATATGCGTCGAATAATCAGGATAAAATTCATTTTGCCTTCACCGATGGTCATCCCCGAAATGAGCCAACGAATGGGATTTACTACGCCTGTTATCGGGATGGGGGATTTTATCGGGCTGATGGGAGTTTTATTACTTCACTCGATTCATTACCAATCGATACCCGTGCTGCCGACCTGGTTTATGATGCCCGATTAACCAATGTGCGCGCCTGGGTTTGGGATGTTGCGGTGGATGCGCAGGGTTATCCGGTCATTGTCTACACCCGGTTACCCGCTGAAACCGATCATCGTTACCATTATGCCAGATGGAATGGTACCGAATGGCTTGATCACGAAATTGTGCCGGCCGGAAAATGGTTTCCCCAAACGCCGCCTGGCGCAACTGAGCGGGAAGTGCATTATTCCGGCGGGATCGCGCTGGATCATGGCAATCCGGATATTGTTTTTCTCTCCCGTCCGGTGAATGGCATTTTTGAGATTGAAAAATGGTGGACCGCTGATTTGGGTCAAACCTGGAAATCAGTGGCGGTTACCCAAAATTCTAAAAACAATAATATTCGTCCATTTGTGGTTTTAAACGGCAGGCCTGAAAATGGCCTCTATCTATTATGGATGAATTTCGAGCGCTATGTGCATTATACGGATTATCGTTCAGCGATAAAAATGGACATATTGAATCAATAACCGAAACTACTCTGGTTGGCTGGTTCAGGTTTCATGGTTTACGATTCAAAACCGCTGATTAACGCTGAATCAGGAATTTTTAACCCTGAACCTGAGTAGTATTCCAGCGTTAAGTTTAAAAGACGCATAAAACCTGAAATTCTAAAGTTGAAATGAATGATGTTCATGATCAATGAAGGTCTCCCTCCTGCCGCCCCTAAATTCCAAAAAACCGAATTTGGGGGAGAGACGCCCGGTTCTCTCCCCCATTTTCGCTTTTTGAAAACTGGGAAATACAGAGGGGGTCAATTTGGCATTGAAAACGACTTCCGCCGGGACAAAACGATTCATTCGAAAATCGTAATTAAATTTATTTTATTAACTTAACATTGCAATCGTATTTACCAATAACTATAGATTTTTAAGTATCAACCGGCGTCATCGATGAAATCTACGGTTAAAGTTTATAAAAATTGTTCAATTGAGGTTCGCTATGCTCATTAAAAAAAGTATTCTGTTACTTCTCATCGGTTTATACTGGCAATTCAATTCAAATCAACTTCTTGCATTCAATCCTGTGGAAAGTGACTCAGCTATGAAAAAGGAAACGATTTGCATTAATCAATGGTACTTATCCGATCGGCTGCTCGTTAATTTACCTTACTTGCCTGATCATAAAGAAAAGGGCTTTACGTTAAAAGACCTGCTTGATTTTGAACTCATTGAAATTGAAAAGCTGGTCCCCTCTGAAAAAAAATCAATCGAATGGTTTGATAATCAAAAAGTTACCTGGAAAACATCGAATCTCGCGAATTCAGATAGCCTGGTCATTACGCCACTGGCTGCTGATACCACGAGACCACAGATTGCTTATCTTTCAGTGAATCTACGCACCAGTCGCTGGGCAAAAATTCAATTAAAAATCAAGAGTCATCAATTATTAAAAGTTTATCTGGATGGGGAATCAAAAATCACCAAAGATAAAGCCGAGAAAGCTTCAAAAGGGGAAAATCCTAAAAAACCGGGCGAAATCAGTAGTGAATTAAAGCTCGAGACCGGTTCGCATCAGCTCCTGATAAAAACAATTTATGACCCGGCGTCAAAAAGTCCCTGGTCGATTCAAGCCAAGTTGGAATTACCGAAAAATGTTACAAAAACCGATTTGGAGGTTACTCTTGCCCCGGAAAGAGTTTTTTCGTTGAATGATCTGCTCGATGGGCCAAAAATCAACAGTGCTGCCATTTCACCAAATGGTGAACTGGTAGCGATCTGGCTGAGTCAAAGCAAACCACCGAAGGATGAAAGTGAATCCTGGCTGGAAATTCGCAAAGGGGAAGATGGTTCGCTGGTGCAGACCTTTCGTGGCGGTATGCGTGTCGCCGGGTTTCAATGGGCGCCTGTTGGCAAAAAATTCACGTGTGTGAGTACCGCTGATGGCGAAAGTACCCTCTGGATCGTCGATCTGGAACAAGGAACCACGATACCATTGTTAAAACAGATCAAAGATTTTGGCAGTCATACCTGGGCACCGGATGGTCGTTATATTTTATATAGCGTCAATGAAAAGCCTGAGGCCGATAAACGCGGTGTTAAGCAACTTCAGGGGTTGACGGATCGCTGGTCTTACGGCCGAAATCGGAGCTTTCTGTATCAGGTGACGCTGCCAGATGGTGTAAAACGTCGTTTAACAGCAGGCGATTTATCCACAAATCTGACGACTATTCATCCCAATGGTTCTGCATTCCTTTTTACCCGCACGGTGGAAGATTATCAGAACCGGCCTTATTCCAAAACTGAATTATATCATTTTGATTTGAATAAATTTGAAGTGAAACAAATCTGGAGTGGATTTTTTTTAGATCAGGTAATCTGGTCACCGGATGGACAGCGATTTCTGGTATTGGCAGGTCCTTCGACTTTTGGAAAATTGGGAGTGAATGTGCCCAAAGGGATGATTCCCAATGATTATGATACCCAGGCTTATCTATTTGATACCGAATTGAAAAATGGCGAGGCAATCTCCCGTAATTTTGATCCGGCCATCAATACGGCCATTTGGAGTCAATATGATGGTCAGATTTATTTTAACACCACCGATCGCGAATACCATCGGTTGTATCAATATAACTTGACGACAAAATCTTTTACGCTTATCAATACCAAGGTCGATGTGGTGAATTCTTATGATATCGCCCGAACATCGCCCCGAATGGTGTTTTCAGGTCAGGGGGCATATCAACCTGAAGCGGTTTACCGACTGGATCTTCAGCGCAAGGAACAGCATCCGCTTTTCGATCTGGACCAACTTGTTTTAAAATCGATTAAAATCGGTTCTATCGAATCCTGGCAATTTACCAATCAACGCCAGGTAAAGATTGATGGACGTATCTACTATCCGCCTGATTTTGATTCTCAGAAGAAATATCCCTGTATTGTATACTATTATGGTGGAACCTCGCCAGTAACGCGAAATTTTGGCGGGCGCTATCCAATGGAGTATTATACGGCGCAGGGCTACGTGGTGTATGTGCTGCAACCCAGTGGGGCGATTGGCTTTGGACAGGCGTTTTCTGCCTTACATGTCAATGATTGGGGCAAAATTGTGGCGGATGAAATTATCGATGGCGTGAAGCAATTTTTAAAAGCGCATCCCTTTGTTGATGCCAAACGCGTGGGGTGCATGGGCGCTTCCTTTGGTGGTTTTATGACCCAATTGCTGCTCACCCGAACGGATATTTTTGCCGCGGCAGTATCGCACGCCGGTATCAGTGCGCTCTCTAGTTATTGGGGTGAAGGCTATTGGGGCTATACTTACAGCGCCGTTGCCACGGCCAATAGTTTTCCCTGGAATCGGAAAGATATTTATGTGAATCAAAGCCCTTTGTTTGCGGCAGATAAGATTGTGACCCCACTTTTATTAACCCATGGCGCTTCGGATACGAATGTCCCGCCAGGCGAAAGTGAACAGATGTATGTTGCCCTCAAATTACTTGGCAAGACAGTTGAGTATCTGAAATTTGATGGACAGAATCATTTCATTGCGGATTATGGCAAACGAAAGCTCTGGACAAAATCCATTATCGGCTGGTTTGATAAATGGCTTAAAGACCAGCCGCAGTTCTGGGAGGAACTGTATCCACCGGCAAAAAAATAATTATTCATCATGCTGCACGAGGTGAAAAATTTCGATAGCCTGCGCAGGAGATTCTTCACCTGATAAAAAGCGCCCGATTCAGCATGACAGGTAGCAAAATTCATTCATAATTCATCATTCAAAATTCAACATTTACGATTCAACATTTTCAAAAAGGACGGGACATGAAAATCGGAATTATTGGATCAGACAACTCCCACGCCGCAGCTTTTGCGAAGGCGATTAATGTGGATAAACTCGCCGGTTTCGAAGACGTTCAGGTTTCACATATCTGGGGAATGAAGGACGATGAAACGCAGGAGAAAGTTCAGAAGGGTCAAATTCCGTACGTCGTGACCAACCCGGCGGACATGTTAAATCAGATTGATGCTGTTATGATTGTTCTCCGTCATGGTGGACGGCATCTGGAATACGCGCGGCCATTTCTGGAAGCGGGTATCCCGATTTTTATTGATAAACCGCTCGCCTGTTCCACTGTTGATGCCAGAAAAATTCTGGAATTGGCAAATAAAAAGGAGTTTCCGCTCACCAGTTTTTCAATGGTACGATACGACAGCGCTATTCAAAATTTAAAACAAAATTTGTCTGGAATAGGGAAGACCTGGACAGGCGATGTGGCTGGCGTGATTACACCAAATGCCAATGAGTATGGCGGGATGATTTTTTATGGCATTCACACCACCGAGCTGATGCTGGAGATTTTTGGCTATGGCGTGGAAAAAATATACGCCACCCATCGAAATGATAACACCATTGCAATTGCATCCTATCCGAACGCTGTTGTTACCATGCATTTCATGGGCCAATCGTCCTATCTCTTTAGCGTGATTGTTCATGGCCAGGAAAAGAGTCTCTATCAGGCAGCGGATGCAGGTGATTATCTTCAGCAATCATTGAAACGAATGCTCCATCTGTTTCAAACCGGCGAAACCCATTTAAGCCCGTCGCAACTGTTTGAACCAGTCGCCATTCATGAAGCAATTGAAAGTAGTCTTCGGCAAGCGAAAGAGGTAGAAGTCGGAAAGT
The DNA here is from genome assembly GCA_020722815.1 of Caldithrix sp. GTDB lineage: Bacteria > Zhuqueibacterota > Zhuqueibacteria > Thermofontimicrobiales > Sulfurfontimicrobiaceae > DYKB01. The sequence goes on from DYKB01000070.1 coordinate 32,931, forward strand.
ATTAAAAGATCTTTAATGCATGGATTGTGCAAATTTAACTATTGAAAATAAAGTTTATCATGGCAGAATGATTAAACGGCAGAATAATTAACTGAAATATAAAAATCAGGAACCAGCTACCTGGTAAACGCGCTGAATGAAAAAAATCAAAAAATTATTTTGCCTGAAAATCTGCTGTTCTGAAGAATTTATGTATTTCTTTAATAAAACATGGTAAAAGTACCCTTCGACAAGCTCTGGGTACGGCGGATGCCGTTGGCTGATCCTGTCGAAGCCGGATTGTCTCTAATTCCCAAGCTCCAGTCTGGGAATTCACCATTCGCGAAGCTCCAGCCTCGAAATTAAAATGCGACATAAATCTCCAACATGGAAATCTTCCAATCCTCACTCCAAAGCATCCATTTTCAGTGGAATCTCTGCAGCACCAGCAAATGCCGATGCACTTGAATAATACCAATGTTCTGGTGCCTGGACCAAGCCGCGTTCAACAGCATTGAAATGAGTATATTGTACTTTTTGATTAAATATTTCCTGATTTTGAATAAGTTGGGGATGCGCACCTTCCTGCCAAACCTGATAAAGACTTTCTTCTTTATAGGGTTTCTTTTGATACTTAAAGATGTTTAAAGCCCACCGTTTTTTATCTATTTCCAATTCAGAAACGATCTCTTTTGCAGTAAAACTTTTAATTGATTGAATCACTCTGGATAATTCCGGATGGGAAACAATGGCATGAAAATGATTATCCAGAATGATATAGGCATAAATTTTAAGGTCTTTTTTAACCTGAGAAAATTTAAAAGCATTGATGATAATGTCAAAATATTTTCGACTCGTAAAAATCGGAATCCATTCTATGATCGTAGAAGTTATAAAATAGACACCTTCTTCATTGATGATTCGATATTTTGAACGCATAATAACCTCTTTTAATTAAATTGTTGATTTAAAAGCTGGAGCTTTTTGAATTTGAGGTTACCAAGCAGGAGCTTAGTAACCAGGACGGTTTACCAAGACTTTTCACCCGAATGCGGACATCTAATTTCATAGCTCCAGCCATCACCCTGATTCCCAAGCTCCACAACCTCTAATTCCCAAGCTCCACAATATCTAATTCCCAAGCT
>DYKB01000247.1 GCA_020722815.1 Caldithrix sp.
ATTGTTTGTCAAGCTATTTTATCAATAATTTAAATTTTCAGTTCCCAATCGAGAAATTGCTCAGGGATAAAGCAGGTAATTTTTTCGTTTTGCCTTAAAATTCTCTAATGGCGGTTGCCACTCAGCGATTATTTTTTCAGCGGCTACGCCATTCTGGATCGCCTTTCGGATTTGATCCGTTCCGAATGCTTTATCAAACATATCAATTCGTGGCGTATCAAAAAATTTCTGATCGGGGTAGAGTTTCTTTATCGCCGCTAATAAATGAATTTGAATTTCACAGGGCGTGAACAATTTCTCATCCAGAATATGAAGCTGAACACCGGAACATTGCTCATTGGTGAATTTCAAATAATAATTTCTAAAAAACGTGGGACGGAAATAAACCCCCGGCAAATTCCGTCGATTTAATTCTTCGGCTAATTTTGGTCCATCCATCCAGGGTGTTCCAATCAATTCGAAAGGCAACGGATAGCCAACACCTTCCGATATCGTATTCAACTCACCAATTCCCCCCGTGGCCGCGACGAAGTACACGGTTTGGGCACGCGGCACATGGGGTGAGGTTGCAATCCAGAACAGTCCAGTTTCTTCCCAACTCATCTGGCGATGCCAGCCTTCCATTGGGATAATAGTCAGGTCACACTTGATTTTAAATTCCTGATTGAAAAATCTGGCTAATTCACCCACCGTCATCCCATAAACCTGTGGAATTGGATAGAGACCGATAAAGGAGCTAAATTTCGGGTCCAGAACATTACCTTCCACCCGAACACCACCAAGAGGATTTGGCCGGTCCAGTACGATAAATGGAATTTTATGATCACGGGCAGCCTCCATGGCATAGGCCATGGTGTAGATATAGGTATAAGCACGGCTACCAATGTCCTGAATATCATAGATCAACACCTCCAGCCCTTTCAGCATTTCCGGGGTGGGACGACGCGTTTTTCCGTACAGACTATAAACCGGCAACCCGGTTTGGGGGTCCTGATACTGCTC
>DYKB01000015.1 GCA_020722815.1 Caldithrix sp.
TTTAACTCACTTATTTCTTAATTTTCAATTAGTTATCACCTTAACCTGACGGCTAGGCACTTCCCCCCCATAGACCCGGTTTATGTCAGCCACTCCATATTTTCTACTAACTTCAAACTCCCCTTTAAAAATCGTACTAAATGAAATTTAAGTGATTCAAAACCGTAAATTTCACAGATTGAATCAACAAAAAAATAGAAAAACAGCTTCAGATCTCCTTAATTTACGGCAAAATTAATTTTCAGGACAATTCTGATTTTTGGCCATCTTTATTCAATGAAGCGATTCTTTAATTTTTATTTCCCCATTTTGTGGCAATTGATGGTATTTAATAAATCAAGTGATCTTCTAAGACGAAAAAGGAATCGAGGTTGCTATTAAAAAAATTCCATTGTTGAATCGATGTTGAAAATGTAAACGCAACAATTAACTTCTAATAAAAATTGAGAAAGGGGAATTTATGTTATCAAAATTTATTGCATTTATTACTGTATTATCTTTCCTGCTTATTCTGACCGGCTGTAACATTTTTGATTCATTTCATAAAGACAACGAAAGCGATGATCCTGAAGTATTGGTAGAGGAAGGCATTTCGGCTTTTGAAAACGGGGATTATCAAAAAGCGCTTGACAATGCCGATAAAGGATTGAAAAAAGACTCAACCAATGCTGATTTACTCTATCTCCATGCACTGGGAACACTTAAAATGCACTCAGTTGATATTGTCCAGATCATTCAGCCATTTCAGATGAATCCCGGTAATCTATCGAAATCAAATACCACCTTCCTTTCCGAATCGCTGCTGGATACCACAATTCTTTTTAGCATGTCGGAAACGGAGCTTCAGCAATTGTATGAGGCCTTTTATGCAGTAGGGCATGATCTCGATAAAATCATCCGACTGAGCGAAGAGGAAAAACTCCAAAAAGCTGCTAATTGGATTTATTGGTATCGATATACCGGCGATATTTACTTAAGTGCCGGTGTGGCAAAAATTTTCACCGGTGCATTGAATATTTTAAATGAAAGTACGGATCCGAATAAATTTAAATTAGATTCCCGAATACAATTTACGCGAATCGGTAATGAATACAGAATCACCATTAAAAATATCCCGTCCGATGAAATTAAGGCCAAGCTTCAAATGAATTTGATTCACTTTAAAACTGCACGGGAGCATTTGTTATGGTATTATGTAAGTACCTTATATGCCTTCAACATACCACCTGGCCGACCGAATGCAAAATTTTGGAGGGCTTACTGGCTATGGTTCCAGGAGATCAACCATCGAATACAAAATAGTTATCCTTTACCTGAGAATCCTCCATACCCAATTACGTTCAAGGTCGACAATACGCCGGCGGGTATCATTTTTAAAGCCAGCCAGGAGTTATATGGGCTTATCTGGAATGAGGCTTTCTAGTGTCTGTCCGTAAATGCCCTAATTTTGTCATTGCGAGGAGCGTTTTTTGCGACGAAGCAATCTCCGCTGTTATTCCAGGAGATTGCTTCGGTAAAAAACGCCTCGCAATGACAGGTCCTGGTATTTTCGGACAGACTCTTTTTAGCTTTAAGCTATCTAAATTTCAACCAGTAAAGCGTCAAATTAAATAAATGTTCATTGGTTCAAAGTTCACCGTTCCAGGTTAGTTTATCGGCAGTGCCTTCTGGATTTGCCCCCAATAACGGCAAAATACATGAAATACGACGAAATCCGCAACCATTGAAGCGTGAATCCATGAACAGATACCAAACCAAGGCAATGATTTGCCAGGAAAAGGATGTTTTACCAATTCGTTCCTGGCAAGTCCTTTAATCTTTCCGATCCAGAAGCGCTCCGGTTGATGGATTTGAAACAATTCACCCGGAATGAATCAATTTATTTTTGAAAGAGCATTGTTATGAGAAATCGTCATTTATGGCTCATCCTGTTTTTGCTGGGATCATCGTTGTTGGAGGCACAAAATCAGCGATTATTTATCCAAAGCTCACGTTCGCTGGGAATGGGCGGAGCCGGCATTGCGGTGCTGAATCCGGAACAGGTCTTTTTTTATAATCCAGCCCAATTAAACCGTGTCCGTAACAGTGCAATGACTATTATTGATACACGATTTGTTTTCAATAAGCATTTATGGAAACAATATAAATTTTTTACGGATAATCAGGACATTTTTAAGGACCTGGGTGATTTCTTTGACGATAAGACCACAGAATTTTTCCGCACTGCCGCAGAAATCGCCAAAGGAAAGGCGCTGGTAAATTTTACCGGGCCAGTTCCAATTAACATCATCATGCACAATTTCGCCGGCGGCCTTTTTACTAATTTTGATGTGGGAAATCAATTGCAGCCAGGCGCCAGTAAAATACCGATTGTGGATGTAATTGTTCAGGGTGATTTTCTCCTGCAGGGTTCGGCAGCTTTTGGTTTTAAGCAAATCCCCTTTATGCCGGGTCGTCTCTCAATCGGTGCCTCCGTTAAATATCTCAATCGCTGGGTCGCAACAAAGTTTCAGACGGCCACAAATTTAAATGATGAATTTCCAATCTATTTTGGAAAAACCATCAGTGCCGATTTAGGAATCCTTTATAATCCAACCAAACGATTATATTTTGGCTGTACACTTTATGATATTCTCTCTCCGGATTATGCTTTTACGACCGAAACAACCGCATCCGCAAAATCTTTTCAGTATTATATTCCGCCGGACGGAAAAGTGGATCCCTCCCTCCGATTAGGGGTTGCCTATTATCCAAAATTTCAAATTACCCCATTTTTCCGTAATTTTATCCTGGCCTTGGATTATGATCAACCCCTTGATGGCGATATCACATTTTTTAAAAAGTTTTATATCGGGGTGGAAGGCAGCCTCACCAGCCTGTTACAAATTCGGGCTGGGGTTGCCCAGGGGTATCCAACTTTTGGATTTGGAATCTGGCTGGGAATTATTCAACTGGATTACGCATTCTATGGTGAGGAATGGGGTTATTATGCTGGTCAACATCCGAATTACAATCAAATGTTCCGCGTGAAATTGGGTTTTTAGCCGTTTAAAGGATATTGGTTTCAAATTGAGACTGCTTTGAATGAAATTGATTTAAGATATATCAACATAAAACTACCACAGATTTCGCAGATTTTACCGATCAATCATTTGGATATGCGAAATCTGTGGTTTATTCATCTTACCTTTTGACCTTACGCTGCCTGCCCATTTCGATTGCGCAAGAAGTTGATCATTTTGGGAACCACAAGCGGTACAACGTCCGGTAGCATCTTGGGCATCAGGTTATCCATCACTTTAGGCATTAGTTCCAGCATCTGTTCCTGCATATAATCCGGCATGGGGATTTTATCAGCGACACGGGAAAGCATGGTGGACATCACTTTCGGCATCATACCCGGTAAAAGAATCGGGAATAGAATTGGAAACATCGGTTTCATGACCGTAAAAAGGGCATCACCAACCAGGCCCATCTTGCCGATGACTTTCATCATTGATCCCATCCCCAAGGGCATGGCGCCGAGAAGCTCCGGCCATATCGTATATTCCCGATGAGTGGCGTAAACAATCCAGGCATCGCAGCAATGTCATGATTGTAAAGGACGCGCTCGTTCCGATCAAAATTAACAAAATCACCAAATTTTTCCTGAAGCCAGGTCTGCTCGGTTTTGTTAAATCCTGACATCTTTTCCTCCAAACGTTAACCAGAAAGAAATCTCTTGTCTTTATTTATACAATCGTGTTCGGCACGCTCAAGAATTTGTCTTCCATTTCTGCAAAATAGAGCGAAAAGTCATGCCCGAATGTTTTTATTGGGCATCCATTATTAATTATAAGATGGATTCCCGCCAAAAACATGCGGGAATGACGGTGATCGGTGCTTAGATTGTATAGTACTTAATTCATTAATTTAATTAATCTTAAGACAAAATCCCAGTATCCGCTCAAAATGTGTTGGTAGATTAAAAATTAGTTTTTCAAATAAGTTGATTTTTAAGCATAGCGCATGGAGCAGAGGGCATAGCAATATTGGTTTTCGCTAGGCGCCATGCGCTATGCGCTTTGCATCTTAAATTACCCTCCTTTTTTGAGCGGATACAAATCCCAAAAGTATGCCGAACACTATTGCTATTTTTACTATTAACGAAATGGTTTTCGGATTTAGAAGAACTTGACCCACCCCTAAATCCCATAGCCGTCAGCTTACGGCATTAAGTTATTTAAAAACAAAATGTTGAAATCACATAAATATCCGGGTATAATACGCCTAAACCCTCACCCCAACCATCTCCCGGAGGGAGAGGGCGTAGCTATTCCCTCTCCCTCCGGGAGAGGGTTAGGGTGAGGGCAGTTTATAATTTAACTTAATTCTTAATTTTCAATGAGTTATCACCTTAACCTGACAGCTATGCCCCTAAATCCCCTCCAGAGAGGGGACTTGGCGTTGTGATTTCAGGTAAAATTCAAAGAAAAAAGCCCAATTCCCCTCCTGGGAGGGGCCAGGGGTGGATTAAGTGAGCACTTCATTATCCTGCTCACAAAATCCGAAAACCACTTTGACTTGAGTATAAATAAATTGACTTTAGTCATGATCTGATAAAATTCCTGCAACATGTTGATGAATAAGAATTTTCCAGAAAACATTTTAAGATGTCCTCTCAATAAATCTGAGTGAATCAAAAATCACCTGGTTGTCATTCTGAATTCAGCGTTTTTTGTTAAACGAAGTATCTGAAATCAAACGATGTTGAATGGTAACACATTGTTCACAACGCTGAGCCTGTTTTAAGGTTGTCGAAGAATTTTGAATGACATCCCGTGTCGTGATTTTTATGAATAATTTACTGAAAGGACACATTTCGGGGAACTGTAAAGCCTGTTTACAGTAAAATTTTAGATGTATCGGCTATTTGAAATTATCGCTTTTAAAAATCGGGAGAATTGTGATGAATGTATTGGTGACTGGTATTTCAGGTTTGGGGCGTGAAAAAATCTTTCAAAATCTGGATAAAAACGTCAAATTTTATGATTTAGGCCAAAAAATTGTTGAAAAAGCCAAAAGCCGGGGACTCTTTTATTCAGAACGTAATATTCTTCGTGCGAATCATCCCACGCTGGCAGCCCTGAGAGCGGCCGCCATCGAACAAATAGTCAACGAATGCCACAAACATAAATCAGAAAATCCACTGGCTATTATTTCATCTCACGCTGTTTTTATGCTGCTGGATGGCTTTCGGGAAGGGCTTGAACTGATGGATTTGGAAGCATTGGCACCGGATATGATTATTACCCTAATCGATGGGCCGCAATACATCCATGATCGGCTGCGGGAACATCCGGGTGATTATTTCCATCTCACGGTTGAAAGTATCGTTCGCTGGCAGGAATTTGAAGTATTCTTTTCGGAACATTTAGCCAAACATTTACACATTCGCCATTACGTTGTCCCTATCAATCAGCCGGAGACATTCCTGGGATTATTAAATCCCAATCATCCCAAAGTGGTCTATGCCAGCTATCCCATGACGCATCTGGATAAAAAATTTCTGCCGCACATCCGTGACTTTGTGGAATTATTGAAGCAACATTATATCGTGTTTGATCCGGCAGCTATCGAAAGCAGCCACAATATTAAGGAATATTACACGGCAGCAGATCATCGGGCTATTGCCAATCATACGATTGTCCGCGATCTGGACTGGTTCATTCGCATTAACGCTGAAATGGTAATCGCTTATTGGCCGACCATCGTTTTTTCCAGCGGGATGAATGATGAATTACGATATGCGTACGATCTGGGCAAAGAAACAATTTTGGTTACAGAACGCCCGACAGATAATAGACTCCCGTTACTCAGCCCTTTTACCACTTATAAATCCAAAATGTTTTGGTCGGCAAAGGATCTGGAGGATTATCTGAAACTCCCAACCCGGCTCCAGCAAGCCTATTCAATTATCCAGGATGAAATTCTGGACATCATCCGCCTGCAGGATCTCTTAACCGACTCGATTTCAAAAATCGAGTTCATCAATCGAAGTTTATATCTTTGTGAATATAAAATGCCCGTCAATGAATTCAAGCCGATTGAGACTGAAATCTCCAAATTAGCGAATAAAATTTTTGAAATCTGGGAACCGTTGTTTGTGGTTAAAACAAAAGCGGAGTCATAAGAAAATGTTGTTGATAAACTCCAGGTGCTCATGTTATAGAAAGAACCAATAATCTAACCCGCTAGACTGGATTTGGAATATCAATAAATTCACACGGAATTGAAAACTGAGCCGCTAATTTTTCTCCCAGCGCCTGAATTCCCAACTTTTCAGTATTATAATGCCCGGCATTGATAAAATTTAACTGATTTTCCTCGATTTCACGAACAAAATTTTCACGGATATCGCCAGCCAGGAAAGTATCCGCCGCCTTCTCCACCGCCTTCAGATATTCATAAGAACTCCCCCCGCTGATTACCAGCACCTTTTTCACATTTTTAGAACCATAATTTAATGCAAAGGGACTCGTCTGGAGCAATTTTTCAACCTGATTCACAAATTCCGGAAAAGGCGTCGCACCAGCTAATTGCCCCAGAAAACCAATATCAACGGGTTCAATCATTTGTAAATTCAAGCGTTTACAAATTTGGGCGTTATTGCCGACTTCAGGATGGGCATCCAGCGGCAGATGGTAACCCAACAAATTCATCTCATGCTGCATCAACAGGCGTAACCGATTATAAAGAATCCCCGTCAAATGCATGGGATGCGGCGAGTTTTGCCAGAACAGGCCATGATGGACGATAACCATATCCGCTTTAATCTGAACCGCCTGTTGAAATAATCGCGCACTCGCTGATACACCCAGCGCAATTTTACGAACTTCTGACCGACCCTCAACCTGCAGGCCATTGACACAATAATCAACAAAATTTTCCGGCGTTAACAACTGATTAATAAAATCAATAATTTCAATACGATGAACCATTATTTTCCTGCCTTTCCACAAGATAGCAATTCATTTTTACGCATCACGCATTACGTTCCGCGCTTCCCATGTCCGTCAGGTTGAGGGCTTAAGTATCCCTTCAATAAAGGATGGTGAAATCTACCCTTTCAAAGGTTTAAAACCTTTGAAAGGGTGTACGACCATGTTTTATTGAGTGGATACGGGCTTAATTTATTAAAAAACAATATGTTGGTTATACAATAAAATTCATAGAATTCCGGGCATCTAACCCTCACCCCAACCCTCTCCCAGAGGGAGAGGGCGTAGCTATCCCCTCTCCCTCTGGGAGAGGGTTAGGGTGAGGGCAGTTTATAATTCAACTTAATTTTTAATTTTCAATTAGTTATCACCTTAACCTGACGGCAAAACCGCGCTTCCGCTCACAACCCACCCATAAATTGAAAAATCCGATCCGCAAGCCCCGGCAAATCTTCATGACCAAAATCCGGATAAATTGCAAGCGATTTGGTGGATTGAATTTTATTATACGCGGCAAATTGCGTGGAAGGCGGACAAATTGTGTCCATCAAGCCAACGCCCAGGAGCACTTCCGCCTGAATACGCGGTGCCAGATGCTGAATGTCGATATAACCTAATTTTTCAAATATCTCCTCTTCCCGAAGATGCAGGGGATCAAATTTTCGGAAATAGGAATGCAATTCTTCATACGCATCCCGCGCCAGATCCATCTCCCAGACGCGCTTGTAGTCACTTAAAAATGGGAAAACCGGTGCCGCCAGCTTAATTTGCGGTTCCAACGCCACACAGGCTAATGTCAAAGCGCCGCCCTGACTGCCCCCGGTCGCACCCATGCGTGTGGCATCAACATCGGGCATTTCCATGACGATCCGCGCTAATCGTACGGTGTCCAAAAAAATCTGGCGATAAAGTAATTGATCCGGTGTGCCATCCAGACCTCGGATAATATGCCCACGTAAAGTATTGCCTGGCACCCCCCCCACATCTTTGGATAAACCACCCTGACCCCGGCAATCAAGCGCCGCTACGGTATAACCCGCTGCAACATAGCCCAATTTACCCGACCAGTCACCGGCGTCGCCTGAATAGCCATGAAACATCAATACCGCCGGGTGGGGTGTTGGCGCATGGACCGGCCGCAATAGTTTCGCATGAATCCGGGCCTGTCCCACGCCGGTAAAGTATAAATCAAAACATTTTGCAAAAGTGGTTTGAAATTTAGCCGGAATTAGCTCAATTTGCGGTTCAGTGGCGTCCAGCTCTGCCAGCGCACGGTTCCAATATGCATCAAAATCCGCTGGCTTTGGATTTCGACCCGGATAGGTTAACAACTGCTGATAGGGCATATCAAAAAGTAGTGGCATTTTCAGACTCCGAATGATTTGTATAATTTTAAAAAGTATTTAAGTCAAGCTCAATATATAAAATGATGAGATATAACATCAAATAATTATTTTATAATCTGCAAGAGTGATATTGGGTATCCGAAATGGTTAAAAAGTTAATATTCAATGATAACGGCAATCGCTGTAACGATAGAACGCATAATTTGTGGTGTCAGTGTTCCTAATTTCTGAATGAATCGTTGAACATCAACCCCACGCAATTGTAAAACATCTACAGCAGATACTTTTGAAAGACCATTCTGTTTATCAGGTACAATGCGTACATGCCAGAGATTTTGATCGAGGTAATCTTTCCATTCTGTTAGTGGAGCCACTAATTTTATAGGTAGTATACCAATTGCATCAGAATTAACTACCACCACAGGACGTGTTTTCCGAATTTCGGTTTCGATAGTCGGATCGAGATTCACCAACCCAATATCACCGCGTTTGATATTCATCAAAAAAATCCCCTCCTTGCCATTCCTGACGTTCATCGGAAGTCTGGTCATAATAAATTTTCATTAATTCGGCTTGTTTTGCCAACATTTTGTGCCGTTCTTCTAATGAAAGGAGCATTGAATTGAGTTGAGGAGATTCAAAATCAAAATCTTTCTCTGCCAATTCAATTAATAGCCGATAAGCAACCGGCAATTTTGAATTCGGCAATTGTTGAATGAGGTTTTGAATATCATTATAAGTAATTGTTTCCATTAAAATAAGCCTCTATTGTTACATGAGCTTTTAGCTGTTGTAGAAAACTTTTGATTTTATGAGTTTAAATTATATACATTACCTGAGAGACAAAGGTTCAAAGTGTACTGATCAATAAACGGATGATATATCCGCTCATTGACAATTCACAATTAACCATTCTTAATTGACAATTTTTCATTAATCAATGAATTATCAATTCAAAAAACAGCCATTCCAAATCACGAAAACAAATTATGCTTTTTTCTTAAAATAATTCCCCACCAGCACTAAAACCAGCACCACAACCCCTAGTACAACCACGACTCCAAACAGCTTATAAGCCAGATAACTAATCAAACGAAAAACCACGCCGGCCACCAATCCACCAATGGCGCCGAAAACCACGTATCCAATCAGTTGAAAACCATCTGCTTTTTGAATTCGGGCGGCAATCAAACCAGCGATCACTCCAATTATTGTAAAAAGTGTGTGAGTCATTATATTGGACACCTCCATTAATTTTTTTTGGGTTAAGGCGAATTAATTGAATATGAGCGGTAATTTACCAATAGTGTTCGGCATACTTTATAAATTAGGGCTTAATACTAATTAAATTAATAAATTAAGTGTTATAAAATATCAGTGACGATCACAGTCATTCCCGCATGTTTTTGGCGGGAATCCATCTTCGCTGAAACAATGGATGCCCGATAAAAGCATTCGGGCATGACTCGTCGGTCTATTTTGTAGAAATGGAAACCAATTTCTTGAGCGTGCCGAACACTATTGGTAATTTACCAGAAAATTTCAAAAATGTCAATGAAAAATTTTAAAATTGCCAGGAATGAATCGGGATAAATATCCCTCGATTCGTTCAATATTAAATTATTTAAATTTCAGACGAAAATTGCAACTCTCTTTGACTGACTGGAGTTAATGATATATCAGTGAAAGTAAATCAGAATATCCCAAAAAATATGGCCACAGAATCAAGCGGCCACAGAAATAAAATGGGCACTTATGAAAAAGCTCCTCAAGATGAAGCATCCTGACTCAGTTTTTTTCTGTGGCCTCTCATTTCAGTGGCCTAGTTAAAATTCTCATTTTTGCTTAGATTGAATGGCCATTATCATTTTTCAATTGTAGCATAAATTCAGAAATTATTGAGTTTTGATTCAAACAACCCATTCACTTTACAAAAGTATTTCTCATGCAATTAAAAACAAAATTTGTCATTATCTTCAATTTTCTGCTCATTTTTTTCCCTCAAATTTTCAGCATACAAGCGGCTGATTCTCATGAGTTTATTATTAAACTAAAACCGGAAATCAGCTTGGAGGAGTTTGAAATCCAATTCTCGCAGCAGCTTTCTCAATATCAACTCCAGAAAAGTATGCAAAAATCTTACAGCATCAATCGACTACTGGATTTCAGGACAATCCCGAATTCGCAATTAAAAAAATCTCTTATAATGACTATCTATAAATTGACTATCTCTGGTGAAATTTCAAGTGCGGATTTTTTATCCAAAATTTCACAGATGCCGGAGGTGATCTATGCGCATCCAAACCATGTCTATCGCATCGACCAGACTGCAGGCGATCCCTATTTTTCGCAGCTCTGGGGATTGCAGGCTATTCAGGTGGAACAGGCCTGGCTCAAGACGCGCGGGACCGCGAATGTACTAGTTACAATTATCGATACAGGCATTGATTATTTCCATGAAGATTTACAGCAAAATATCTGGATTAATCCCGGCGAGGATTTGAATCAGAGTGGAAAGGTGGATCAATCGGATTTTAATGGAATCGATGATGATGGAAATGGTTTTATCGATGATGTGCACGGATGGGACTTTACGGACGCACCAGTTTACCCGGATGCGGGGGATTATGCCCAGCCGGATGCGGATCCAATGGATGAACACGGTCATGGAACCCAAGTCGCAGGCATCATCAGCGCGGTGGCGAATAATAATCTGGGAATAGCCGGTATTGCTCCTGAATGCCGGCTGCTGAATCTGCGCGCCGGCACGGCTCAGGGACTGCTGGAAGAGGACGATGTGGCTTCGGCAATTGTCTACGCCGTGGCGATGGGTTCCAGAATCATCAATATGAGCTTCGGGGATGTCGTGGCTTCACCACTTTTAAAAGATATCATTCAATTTGCCCATCACCAAAATTGCGTTTTAATCGCCTCCGCTGGCAATAGCGCCACTGATGCGATTCATTTTCCCTCTGGTTTTCAGGAGACGATTTCGGTCGGGGCAATTTCAGAGGATTTTATATTGGCCAGCTATTCCAATTATGGCACATCGGTCGATCTCGTTGCGCCAGGCGTTAATATCTATACAACTTCGCTAAAAAATACTTATCAAACTTTTGGCGGGACGTCTGCTGCGGCACCTTTTGTCGCAGGGGTGACAGCGCTGCTATTGTCGATGGAACCAGATTTATCGAATGAGAATGTCAGAGGAATTTTGACAGGTACTGCCCACGATCTGGGTCAAACCGGGTGGGATAGCTACTATGGCGCTGGCATGGTGAATGCCTTCCGGGCAATAAATTATCAAAATAATCCTGTCACTGAAATAACCGCACCTTCGTTAAACTCAGGCTGGTTTTCGGATTTTATCACTATTTGCGGTACGGCATCGAGTGCGTTATTAGAAAAATATATTCTGGAATATGGCGAAGGTGTCAATCCCACGAATTATGAAACAATCCTCGAAGTCCAAAATCGACAGCTTGTTCAGGATAGTCTGGGGAGGTGGGATATTCAAAATCTACCGGAAGGAGTTTATACGCTGGCACTCCGGCTATTAAACAAAGATGGTTCTGAAACAGCAGATTTTGTCACCATTTCAATCGATCGAACACCACCCAAAATTCAGAATATCCAGATGAAAGAAATGCTTTATCGCGAAAATCGTTCGGTTTTGCTTGAATTTGAAACCGATGATGTTTGTAAAGCGGAAATCTGGTATCGCGCGAAAGGATTGGGTAAGCCTTTCCAAAAAATAAATCCGGAGTATATAACCAATCAGCATCGAATTCACCTGACCAGCGAAATTGTACCAGCAGAAGCGGAATTTTACATCCAGGTACAAAATCAGAGTCATCTGTTGGCAATCGATAATAATCAGGATAAATATTACGAATTGAATCTAAACTATCCTCCAATCGATATCAGTCATTATGTTCCAACACCCAATTTTCTCCCGGCGGGCTATTTATTGGCAAAAGCGAGCGATTTTAACCAAAATGATGCTCCAGAAATCATCTTGAATGAATATCAGGATAAAAATTCTTTTGGTTTTTTAAAAATATTTGAATATTCCGCCGATGGCTTTCAGGAAATCTTTCGCTCCGACCGGATCGCTATCCCAAAGGACTGGGGGGACAGTGATGGCGATGGCAGGCTGGAAATTCTGGCAAATGCCGGACCGGTGAGTTTTATCTATGAAGCGATCTCGCCAAAAGCTTTCCCCAGTCAGATCATCTGGGTGAATGATAACGATTTCTGGGCCAGCCGGATTGCGGACCTGGATGGAGATGGCCGCGGTGAAATCATTGGCCGTCAGAAAGATACGTTTATGATTTACGAAACCATTGCCGACAACCAATACACTTTAATTGATTCACTGCCCAATTTTACGACAGGGTCCAATATCACAGGCGTTGCCCATTCAGAGATTGCTGATTTTGACCACGATGGCAAGCTGGAAATTTTGCTGGGCGATTACGATGGGGACATTTATCTCTATGAAGCCGTTGCCGACAATCGCTTTGCCCCCATCTGGTCGGCAAAGATGCCGCTGATGGATACGATTGACTTCCTGGCTTCCGGTGATTATTATGGCGATGGAAAAATCGAATTCGCGGTGGGATGTCACTCCTCACCGGATCTCGATCTGGAACATGAATACGACAGCCGTCACTGGAATTGGCGGATTTATCAGTCCGATGGTGATAATTCATTTAAAATGGTTTGGGAGCAGAATTTTTTCGGTTTTTTTGAGCCGCAAGATTTTGATAGCGGTGCCAATTCAGGTGATTGTGATAATGACGGCCGGGATGAACTAATCCTGACCCTCTTTCCAAATGCCTATATCGTGAATTTCAATCCAGATACCCAAAAATTTTCCCTGCAGTGGTTTCATACACCAGCGCAAAGCAATTCTATCGTATTTTTAAGTTTAGCAGATGGTATCAATCAATTTTATTTCAATAGTGGTGAAAAAATCAATGGATTTCAATCGATCAATTTCGAGAGTGCCTTGGCCACTCCTTTGAATCTGAAGGCTACGATACTGGATACAAATCAGGTTGTCCTTTCATGGCTGCCTGTAAATGATGCTGAAAATTACGACCTCTATCGTGGCCAGACCAGTGAAGACATGAAACCAATCGCCCGGACAGTAACGACATCTTATCGGGACACACTGGTTGAAAAAGATCAATCTTATCAGTATGTAATACAGGCAGTAAACGCAATGATGCAAAGCCGATTCAGCCCGCCAGTTCAGGTGCATCTCAGTGCCCGGCCATTTTTAAAACAAGTAGAAGCCCTCTCATCAACCCAAATTCGGGTTCAATTTAGTGAACCCCTCAATTATTCAGCCCGAAAGATTGAAAATTATTTGATTG
Organism: Caldithrix sp.; assembly: GCA_020722815.1. Classification (GTDB taxonomy): domain Bacteria; phylum Zhuqueibacterota; class Zhuqueibacteria; order Thermofontimicrobiales; family Sulfurfontimicrobiaceae; genus DYKB01. The sequence goes on from DYKB01000015.1 coordinate 13,711, forward strand.
ATGATGGCGAAATAGTACTTTCATCAGTCATTTATCATCGTTCAGGTGAAACGGTTATCCTGACAACCGTCGAATCGCTGCAAGCGTCTGAAAATTATACAATAAAAGTCCAGAATCTGTTTGATTTGGACAATATGCCCATTTTAACAAACAATAGCGAAGCAATCTTTCAGGTTCCGCCAGTAGAAAATTCATTTTATCTCATTCAATGCCAGCTCGTTTCGCAAAATCACATTCAATTGCAATTTAATAAAGCATTGGACCCTTCCTCCATATCCAATCCTCAAAATTATAAAATTGAACCAGCGATCGAAATCCAAAAGGCAAGTCTTCATCCGGCACGAAGCGATTGGGTTGAACTCCTATTGAGCCCACTGCGTCCACTGGGAGCTTATGGTGAAATTTACTATTTAACAGTGAAAAATCTTCAAAGCGTGGCTGGAATAAAAATTCGGCCGGGATATGGTGATCGAACTTCACTTGTATTTTTTAAAACAGATTTATCCCAGGTAGCCACTTATCCCAATCCTTATCGGATTGGACACGAAGAAATACCTTTTAAATTTATCAATTTGACCCAAAATGCGGAAATAAAAATATTGAATTTAAACGGAAGATTAATAAAAACGCTACAGGAAACCAATGGTGATGGCGGATTGGAGTGGGATTTATGTGATGAAAATGGAAATCATATCGTTTCAGGAATTTACTTATATTTAATTAAGAACGAACAGCAGGAAAAAATCGGAAAATTTGCCATAATCAGATAGATGTGTTGAATAATTGTCAGCGTGATATCAAAATATCATCCGACAATTATTCAACTCTCTATCCTTACTTGATGAACAAAATGCGAGGAAATGCATGTTAGTTGTTGGTTTGACAGGTGGAATTGGCACAGGCAAATCTGAAGTCAGCCAGAAATTCGCTGAGTCAGGTGCTGTCATTCGCTATGCGGATCAGATGGCGCATCAAATCACCAACACAAACCAACAGGTAATCCAGGCTATTAAAGATAATTTCGGAAGCGAGTGTTATCTTCCTTCCGGAGAATTGGATCGTAAAAAGTTGGGCCAACTTGTATTTTCCAAACCAGAAGCATTAAAAAACCTCAACCAAATTGTACATCCGCATCTCATTCAAAAAATCAGAAATGAGATTCAAAATTATCGAAAAAAACCAGGATCCCCTGTTTTGATTATCGAGATGGCTATTCTTTTTGAACTTGAGATGGAAATGGATTTTGATTTGGTTATTGTTGTGACCGCTCCTGTTTTAAGCATTATCAAACGGCTAAAAACACGTGACAATCTTACGCAGGATGAAATTTTAGACCGTTTACAGGCTCAGTTACCCCAGCATTATAAAGAACAACGGGCGGACATACTAATTCGAAATAATTCCGATTTAATACATCTCGACCAGCAGGTCAAGCGAATTTGGGCAGAATTATTGAAAAAGTCATATCAGCCATAAAAAAATTTCTGTGTTAATCCAGACCAGTTAATACACCATTATGAAGAGATTACTTCCGGATATAGCCACTGCATTTTTCGCCTTTGCACATCCGACATTCAAAAAACCAGCCAGTATCGGCATCATCTTCTTCCAAAGAAAAATTTTCATCATCGAATTCATCTTCATCTTTGACAGGACAGATGGCTGCCATGGTTTTTAAGGCCTTTTCCTGGCCGGTGCTATGTGTTTTAAAATTAAACATAGAATACCCCCTTAGATAAAAAAACATAATTTAAGTTTTAAAAAATTTATTAAAAATTGACTCAGCGTCAGGACTATTCATTTTAAAACAGATAATATCCCCAATGAAAAATCCCTTCTAAAAACTTTCGCACAGAAACAATTTATATGCCTTAATTCCATACCAAAATCAAATTCTAAGTCATTTGATTGTAATTATAATTCGGCCTTCTATTAACTTGTTATTTTTGATTAAATTAAATCTAAGGAGATAATTACTAAAAATTCTGGCAGGCCATTGCATTGTAAAAAAAATGCATTTTTCTGATTCAAAAGTCATTTTTTAATTGAAAATTATGACAAAAATTTCATATATATTAAATCAACAGGAGACAGTGCCTTATTTTGAGTCAATTTTTTATCATTCTTAATTCTATTTAGTGTCGGTCCGCAAACGCTCCGATTCTGTCATAGCGAGGAGCGTTTTTGGCGACGCAGCAATCTCCGCTGTTATTCAAGGGGATTGCTGCGGCAAAAAACGCCTTGCCATGACAGAATTGGATATTTTCGAACAAACACTAAGTATATGAACCCAAAAATGTATGAACGTGCTATTAACGCACCAAAAATTATTTAATTGATAATGATCCGATGAAACAACCTTTATTATATATTTTACTTCCACTTATTATGGGAATTTTTCTTGGCCATGCGCTCCAAATTCCCTTGATCGACCTGTCAATCTGTCTGGCTGTTTTTCTGATTATCTCCTTTCTTGTAATTTATCTGACATCCGGGGAAAAATCGCTACTCACCGAATTTCTGTTTTTGGCAGTCATTTTCGTGTTTGGCTTATTTCGGGTACGCTTTTCAGCAGAAAATTTGAATCCGCATCATATTTCGAATTTTCCAGATTATTATAACAAACAGATTGCCGTTATCGGTATCATTGATAGCCAACCCGAAATTCGAAAGGAGAATCTGGTTTTTCAATTCAATTTAACGAATCTATTGATTAATCAGGATCAACCACTCTTACAGGGGAAAATACAGGTTTATTTAAGAGTCAAAAATCTAATTCTAAAATATGGTGATAAACTCAATTTAGTTGGGATACTTAAGCGTGCGCCCGGACAGCGAAATCCTGGTGCTTTTGATTACGCTGAATATCTCGAGTTAAAAAAAATACATGGCCTATTATGGGTTTCAGATAGCTCGGGGGTTCAATATCTGGCTCACGAACCGCCTGGCTGGTTATTTGAAAATATCGCTTACCCATTGAATCAATTTCTTTCCCAAAAAATCGATCAAATCTTTGAAATGGAAGTTGCCATCTTTTTCAAAGCGATTTTTCTGGGAAAACGGCAACAAATTACGCCCGATTTTCAGACAGCTTTAAGCCAAACCGGGACAAGCCACATTCTGGCCGTCTCAGGGCTACATACTGGCTTTATTTTAATGATCATCTGGCTCTTTTTGCGCTTTTTGCGACTGCCGCCGCGCTATACAGCATTGTTATCAATTCTCGGATTGCTGATTTTTGCCATGATCACTGATCTGAAAGCGCCAGTGGTCCGGGCTTCAATTATGGCTGGTGTTTTTCTCATGGGAGTCCAATTTCAGAAGTTTCGGAATGGCTATAATACTTTAGCTTTGGCTGCGCTCATTATTTTGCTCATCAACCCTCATTCACTTTTTCAAGTTGGATTTCAATTATCATTTATGGCGGTTCTTTCAATTCTCTACCTATATCCACGGCTTCGGCAATTCGTTCTAAAAACGCCCATTTTAACACTTCCTTACCATCAAAAATGGCTTAAATATCTGATTGATCTATTCTTAATCAGCCTGGCTGTTCAAATTGGAACATTACCATTCACCTTAAATTACTTTTTCATCCTCCCGTTTTTAGGTATACTGGCGAATATTTTTGTTATTCCGCTGGTGGGATTAATCCTTTCGTTGGGAATTGTAGCCATTTTGTTCAGTTTTATCTCTGCGTGGCTGGCATCATTTTATGTTGAAGTTGTTCAATTTCTGGTGTGGTATATCAAAAACGGGATTCAACTTATGGCCAGTTTACCGGGTAGTCATTTCTATTTTCCCCAACCGCCATTTGTCTGGATAGTCTTCTATTTTATTTTTATTCTGCTCATAACACAATGGGAAAATTTCCGGTTACGAAAAATTTGTATCATTTTTATATTATTAATCATGAATTTGGCAACTTGGAAATCGATTTTTTCTGACCCTCCTCAACTACAGATTCTTAATTTTGATGTCGGACAGGGTGATGCGGCGCTGATCCAATTTCCAAATGGACCCAATATCCTGATTGATGCCGGTGAAGCAAATGATGATTTTGACACCGGACAGCAAATTATTGCCCCTTATCTGCGCCAAAATGGAATTTTTCAGTTGGATTATGTTTTTATCACGCATCCACATCGTGATCATACCGGTGGAATTCCATTTTTATTGAAAAATTTCCGGGTGGGACAGCTTTTATGGAGTCCCTGGCATCAGAATTCACCTGAGTATCAAAAAATTCGTGAACTTGCGGAAAACTTAAAAATCAATCAAAAAATAATAACTCGCGGTGAAATAATTAAAATTTCTCCAGAAATCGAGATCTGGATTTTACATCCCCCACTTGCCGATAAAATTGAAAATAGCCATTTCATCGATCTGGATGAAAATAATTCTTCTCTGGTGATGAAAATTATTTATGGTCAAAATAGTTTTTTATTTATGGGGGATGCAGAATTCGCGGCTGAAACAAATTTGCTCGGTTACGGAAGTCTCTTACAATCTGATTATCTGAAAGTCGGTCACCATGGAAGTATTTCATCGACTTCAACGCCATTTTTAAATTATGTAAAACCGACACTGGCTGCAATTTCAGTGGGAGAGTATAATCGATTTAATCAACCTTCACCTGTCATTATTTCACGGCTTAAATCAAATCAGGTACAAATTTTGCGAACCGACCTCGACCAGGCGATTTTCTTAAAATCTGATGGTCAAAGGATACAACGAATCCTTTGGAAAAAAAAAAATTGACCGCTGGTCGCACTGAGTCCAATCGGGAATTTTTCGATACCATCAATTATTAAACGTACGTTAGTTATGCTTAGTGTCTGTCCGCAAAAGCCGCTGGTAGTGTCATTGCGAGGAGCGTTTTCGGCGACGCAGCAATTGCCGCTGTTTAACGATAGGATTGCTTCGGCAAAAAACGCCTCGCAATGACAGGTATTGGTATTTTCGGACAGACTCTGCTTAGATAAAAATATTTCACCCCGTAAAACAGGAGTTACCGAAATGCCATTCAGATGGAATTTACGAGTTTTTTTGATTATTTTCTTATATTTCTGCTCTTTTTCACTAAGCGCCCAATTGAAGGTCATTGCAATTGATGAATCTTTTAAATTAAGAAAAAATGACAGCATTCCTGCAGCGGCAGTACTCGAAATCCAACCCCAACAGGGAATTCATTTTTCCGGTGCCAAAAACGAAATACTCGCTTTTCAGATAGTTCTCAAGGCCATCGAAGCGGATTTTGAAAATATCACTCTTTCTGCGACCGATTTGAAAAGCAAAGAGGGCGTAATCGAAAGTGAAAACATTAAATTTTTTAACGAAATTTATCTCGAAGTATCCGAACCCACCACGCAAATGTATGGCTCGCCATCCAGCCTGGGAGCCGGTTGGTATCCTGATCCGTTATTGCCTGTAAATATTGAAAATAGCTCTGTCCCGTCATCATTTACGATTCATGCCCAGGAATTTCAGATTTTTTGGATTGATATTTATATTCCTTCTGAAACAGGCACCGGGAATTATCGTGGTGAAATAGCAATCTGTCAAGATAGAAAACAAATTCAAAAATTGCCATTAACAGTAACCGTATGGAATTTTGTGCTCTCAGACACGACTCATTTTAAGACTTTTTTTTATTTCGGGCCAGAACAACTTCGGACAGCACATCATGTTGCCAAGAATTCACCAGCCGCCCGTAATCTTATCTGGTCCTATATGCAAATGGCGCATGAACATCGGATCAATCTGGTAACCGATGTGGGAATTGAGGATACGTGGAATTATTTTGATACCGAGTGGGCGCCTTTTTTGGATGGAACTGCATTTGTCAGTGGCCCTGGAAAGGGTGTCGGTTGCCAACTCTGGCCGACTAATATCAGTATCTGGGATGGACAGAATTATTTTCAACAAAAAGCACAAATAGTGATGGCGCATTTTCTGGAAAAAGGGTGGTTTGATAAGCCCTTTCTATATGTTATTGATGAACCGGATGAAGGTGATTATCCAGATGTGCAAAAAGTTGGCGCCTGGCTCGACGATGCACCCTATCCAGGGAATTTACTACCGTTTATGTTGACGGAGCAATATGAAAAAAAATTGGTCGGAAGTGTGGACATCTGGAATTCACCGCGAATTACTCAAGCTGATATGAAATCACGTCAGGGCTCAAGTGACCGCTTCTGGACCTATAATGGCGGTGAACCCGGCTCCGGTAGCCAATGTATTGATACTGATGGCTGGGCAATGCGTTCCTGGCCCTGGATTGCCTGGAAAGGACAACGGGAAGTCTGGCACTATTGGGATTGTTGCTACTTTACGGATCGTGTCAATCGCCGCGGAGAAACAAACGTCTGGAAAAATCCACTTACCTATGATCAGCGCCCCAAAGGGGATGTCGATTACGGAAATGGCGATGGGACCCTGTTCTATCCCGGTCAACAGGTAGCGTATGGAATCAATTATTTCCCGGGACCCGTCAGTTCTTTTCGCATGAAAGCCCTGCGACGGGGTATTCAGGATTATGAATATATCTGGATGGCCTCAAAAATCGCCCCGAAACAACAAATTGACAGCATCATTAACCAGGTTCTTCCCTACCCGGTCCTTGGAGATGCCCTGCCGGGTAAAACTTGCTATGTAAAAGCTTCCCGACCCTGGCGGGATGCCCGGCTCCAACTAGCAACGATCATTGTCCGAAACTCTCGAAAATAAACTTTCCTGTTTTATCAGTCATGTAACAACGCCAGTTGGCGGGTTCCGTGTTCACGGTTATAAACTCCTTGATTATGAATTTTTAAATCCGGAACCGGAAAAATTTGAATCCTGAACCTGTGTCGTCACGAAATAGTGATAAAAATAATCCATTCCACCGTGACTACTTTCAATCTGCTTACCCGGGCAATTAATTCTACCGAAGTTCCTGATGACAAATGACCGCTATTCGATTCTAAACATGAAAAAAAATTTCACGCTGCTAAAAAAAGCTTGACAAAAAGGCAGAATATGTTTATAATCATATCTGGTAAAAATTAATTTAAATATCCTAAAATCGGTTAAAAAATTTAAATAAATACCCTTATTTCTGGGGCTTTAATTAATGAAATCGATTAGAATAAATCGGAGGAGTGTTTATGCGTCTTTCTGCACCAAAATTTATGACTTGGCTTGTAGCCGTTATTTTAGGGATACTAGGAATCTTTTCGAAATGGATTCCATTAACATTTTTAACATCCTACGTCCCTAATTATGCTTATTGGTTTTTAGTAGCTGGTTTTGTAATATTGGCTTTGGGTAACTTACTTAAAAAATTTTAATTGAAAAGTGGGTGGTGGGATTTGCCGGTCAAAATGGGGTGAGAGGTCAAATAAATCAGGCCCAGTGGCAAATCCCACTGTTTTATAAACTCCTGAAAGATGGTGATTTGACGAAATTTCTTTAAAAAACCTGGTTATTTCACCATAAGCCGAATCGGGATTTTCTGATAACACCTGAATTGTGCTTTAAAATTCATTGAATAATTTAAAAATAAACGGCTGTTAATATCTTTTAAAATTTTGAAAAACTTAATACAATTTTAATATAAATCTGGTACTATTTTTGATCTATATCTATTCATAGATTTAATTTTAAAAAATCATTTTTAATTCAAAGGAGAAAGATATGCCGACGTATAAAATTAGCGATATTGAAGGCATTGGCTCAGTATACGCTGAAAAATTAAAAGCCGTTAAAGTAGCTACCGTAAGTGCGTTACTAAAACGCGGCTGTACCCAAAAAGGCCGCCAGGAGCTATCTGAAATTACTGGAATCGATGAAACCCTGATTCTGAAATGGGTGAACATGGCTGATTTATATCGGGTAAATGGCGTTGGAAGTGAATATTCTGAATTGCTGGAAAAAGCCGGCGTGGATACGGTAAAAGAACTCCGAAATCGGAATGCCGAAAATTTATTTAAAAAAATGGAAGAAGTCAACGCCGAAGGTCGGGGCAAAGTTCGCAAACTTCCGGCCCCAAAGCAAGTTGCAGCCTGGATTGAAGCCGCCAAACAGCTGGAACCGCTGGTCACTTACTAAATAGTGTCTGTCCGCAAACGCCGCCGGTACTGTCATTGCGAGGAGCGTTTTGTGCGACGAAGCAATCTCCGCTGTTATTCAAGGGGATTGCTTCGGCAAAAAGCGCCTCGCCATGACAGGTTATTCAATTTTCGGACGAACTCTAAATATGATAATTTTAATAAACCAAAATTTATAATACCTGTTAATTTAAAATGAGGAGAATTGTTAATGGGTTTAATCGATTTTTTGAAAGATGTGGGTGCCAATGTTTTTGGTGCCGGAAAAGATGAAGCCAAAGAAGTGGAAAAATTATTAAAAACGGATCTGGGAGATAAAATTAAAAATCTGCAAGTCACTTTTAAAGATGGTGTTATCACGCTCGCGGGTGAATGTGATTCGCATGCAACCAAAGAAAAAGCCGTCCTGTTGGCTGGAAATATCAAAGGCGTGGCAAAGGTAGAGGATGGTGGCCTGAAAGCGCCGGCGCCGGTTGAAGAAACGGAATATTATACCGTCGTAAAAGGTGATTCCCTTTCCAAAATTGCAAAAAAATATTATGCCAATGCCAATAAATGGCCCACCCTGTTTGAAGCCAATAAAGAGGTCATCAAAAATCCTGATTTAATTTATCCCGGACAGAAATTACGTATTCCAAAATTAAATAAATAGATTTTAACAGTTAACGTTTAAATCAAAGGGGTAAGAAATTATCTTCTCCCTTTTTAATTGGAGGTTAAAATGCCAGGTTTTCTCGATGAATTTATGAAAAGTTATGGACCAGAGGTTACGAAACAGCTTTCCGGCCAACTGGGGATTAACAAGAATGTCGCTCAACAAATTATTCCCCAGGTAGTTCCCATGATTTTAGGGGGATTAAAACGGCAAATGGAACAACAAGGTGGGGCCCCGCGAGTCGATCATATTTTGAATAAATATGGCAATGACAGTGTGTTGGATAATATTGCCGGGCTATTTTCTCAAAAAGCAAAAGAGGAAAATCCAGATCCGAAATTGGGTGGTTTACTGGGAGAATCCGGTGTCCAGGCCACTGAATTGTTATCCAATAAATTTGGTCTCAATCTGAGTACCGCCATGAAAATCATTCCCATGTTATCACCCTTGATTTTAGGCGCACTCACCAAAAAACGGGACGCCGGTGGTGCCGGTTCCAGTGGTATCGCGGCACTATTGGATCAAGATGGCGATGGCAGTATTCTGGATGATGTTGCCGGAATGTTATTTCAGGGAATTACCGGATCAGGTTCAAAAGCTGGTGGTGGCCTATTAGGTGGATTATTAGGTGGTCTTCTCGGCAAAAAGAAATAGTTCAATAATTTCATAGCTTTTTCAGATTGTTTAACATTTGGCCAATAGCCTGTCATTAAATTCGTCAGGAAAGTTAAAAACAAATGACGTAACAATGGTTAACTTCATTCTTCAAATAAAAATCCCACGCAGGGTGATTCAGCGTGGGATTTTTTTGGTGTAAAACGAAAAAATTAAGCCAAATTTTTACGAACATGCTTAATATCATCGAAAACGGCTACCAGACAGGGGATGAAAAATAAAGTGAGTAAGGTCGAAATCAATAAACCATACACGATGAACTTTGCCAACAAGGTCATCGGTCATAACCGAACACTGTTGATTCTTCAATCGGTAACATGGGGTACAGGCCGTACAACCACGCAGGATTTTCCCCCAGTCAATTTCAATATTGGCCTTTTTCAATTCAGCAAATACATGTTTGATTAAAATAGCCGTGTTACCATCGTGACGGGCGCTTCCATTAAAGGTGATAACTTTCAATCAAAAACTCCTTTGAGCCGGGAAAGTAGTAATGATCCATAGGCGATAATATTGATGAGCGGAATCAACATTACCAGTGACACTGCTAATAGCGGTGCCGGTTCAATCGTGCCATTTTCATCCAACACCGGCGCACCAGGCAAATTATCCAGTAATATCCCCTTTTGTGGTTTACTCGGATCGTAAAGCAAGGTCTCCTGTACCTCATCTTCAAGCGCTGGATTATCCACTGCTTTTTCTTTTAGCCGATGCGTCTGTCCCAAATCATCCTTAAATTCAAACTGATATTCATACATAAGTTGATTATTAACCCGAATATGGGTGGGTTTCTTGGCAACGAGTTTCCCCCGTGTTAATATGCCCTTTTTTAATAACTGGATTGATTTTAATCCTTTTCTCATGCCAATGAACATCATTCCCAGTCCCACTGCCGGAAAAATTAGCACCACTAGAACAATTGGGGGAAATTGAGCCCGGCGCATTCCAACAATCCGGGCTAAATGAGGCTTGCCCGCCGGATACTCAATCTTAACTATGGCACTATCTTTGAGTGTATCCGTTGAATAGGAAATGGATTGGAAAGGCTCCCCATTCGGTGCGCGATACCGAAAATAAAAAGCATTGACAGGGGCATTCTTCGAAGAAACATTTGTTGGTTCGACATGGATGAGAAATGCATCCTGCTGTTCCAATTTGCCGGTAAAATAAATGGACGACACATCCGATTGAAGACCAAAAATCAGGACGAAAATCATTCCCAAACCCCAAAAGGCCCATCCGAATTGGTTAAAAAATCCGCCAAAAAAGAGACGGAGTTGGACACTTATCGGGACTTCACGCTGGTTTTGATAGTTCATAACGACTCCATTTTTTGAATGTTGAATTATGAATGAACCCGGTCGGCTTTTGTTATTCTGAATTCATGAGCTCACGCTAAATAGAGTCGGTCCGAAAATACCACGACCTGTCATTGCGAGGCGTTTCTTGCCGAAGCCTGTTTTATAGGCTCGCAATCCCGTCGTTAAACAGTGGAGATTGCTTCGTCGCACGAAACGCTCCTCGCAATGACAGTACCGGATGCATTTGCGGACAAACACGAAATAAATAGCGATCGGTCATTCTCAGCAGAACGAAGAATCTCGTAACTTTTGGAAAATATTTATTTTTCACTCAATTCAGAACAACCCAAATGACCTTTTAGCGTGGACCCATTTATCCTGAAAAATTCATCGCCCCAAAAACACCAGGCAAACAAACCGTTACCGATTATCATCTATTTTATTTTGATTTTGTTTCATTTTTTAAACCTGGAAGAAATCTAACAATTTTCGTATCCTCTTAATAATCAAGCGGAATTAGGCTTCGATAGGGTATCTATCGTGCCCTGAGCCTGTCGAAGGGTACCCTCTTCCCTTTTTTTTGAGAGGATACCAAATTTCATTGCCAGATAAGTGCGGCAACTAATTTAAAATGGTCGCCTTAAAAATCGTATTAGAAATTTTTATTCTTCTTCGCACCTTCGTGTCTGCGCGGCTATAAATTTTTCCGGTTAAGGATAGAGCCGGTGAAAGCGAATAATAATTTTATTTTTGCCAGAAAGATTCAATCTCCCGCGTATAGTCACTGAAAATTAATTCAGATGGAGAGACACGATACCAGTCGTTGGGAAAAATGGAATTATAATAGCTGGTCGCAAAGCGTTGATCAATGAGAATTATTAGCCCTCGATCTTTGGGTGTTCGGATGACACGCCCAGCAGACTGGATAACACGATTCATGCCGGGATATAAATAAGCATATTCAAAACCCTTTGTATAGTGCTCCTGATAATACTTTTTCATCAATTCCTGCTCAAAAGAAAATTGTGGCAAACCAGGCCCAATAATAAAAGCACCAATTAACATCTCGCCGGGATAATCCACACCTTCCGCAAATATTCCGCCCTGAACGGCCAGGATTAAGTTATTTAGCTCCGGCTGACAAAGTTGCTCAAGAATTTGGGCCCGGCTTTTTTCATCCATGGAACGCGTTTGACGAATTATCTGAAAATCCCGGCGATAAATCTGTTCGGCAACCATTTCCATAAATTGAAAACTGGGGAAAAATGCAAAATAATTACCTGGCCTGATGCTGATCACTTCCTGAATTACCTCGGCAATGGGTGTGACAGCCCGGACGCGATCCTGATAACGAGTGGAAATAGTCGGAATGACAATAATTTTACGATTTTCTGGCGGAAAAGGCGATGGATAGCTTTCCAGGATGGTTTTTTCATTGAAACCTGAAACATCCCGATAAAATTCCAAAGGCTCAAGCGTTGCCGACATTCCAATCGTCGCATAAAAACCTCGTATTCGTTGATTCAATTGATGCGAAGGATCGTGACACAAAATTTTCAGTCCATGATTTTCAGTGCTGCGATCATAAATCACACAAAACTCATCGCCACCGAGCGAAAGTACCGACGCAAATTTCATCAACTTATAATAAAAAGCATCAAAAGGATCATCCGGATCCAGTATCCCATTTAATTTTTTATAAATATAATAATCGAGCATGGCACCGCTCAAGGCGTCCTGAAATTGTGAAAACGGCTTTGAATCGAGTTCGATGATAATTTTTTTCTCTTGCGCGCTTTCGAGGTTTGTTTGCACAGACAATTTTCGAAAAATAAAATCAATTTCACGAAAAATCCTTGCCAGGAAATTGAAAATAGGCGCTTTTTGCTTCTGACATCGAAAAAGCAGGTGCTGGATATCGTCCCACCAGATGGCCGGGCTATAATAATCGCGTCCCCGTGTATACAGGTTATGCGCTTCATCGATAATCAGAATAAAATGATCATATTTTGTTTCAAAAAAGAAACGTTTTAAATAAACACCCGGATCAAATACATAATTATAATCACCAATTATCACATCCACCAAAAGCGACAAATCGAGGGTCAATTCAAAGGGGCAGACCTGATTTTCAATGGCTATTTGTTGAATAAGAGCCGGGGATATTGAACCATTTTTCAACAGTTTTGTTAATAATTCGCCCTGCTGGACTTTTTCATCATAACGATTCAGGAAAGGGCAAAAATCAGGATGACAGAAATAGACATCGTTAATACACACTTTTTCACGTGCCTGAATGGTCACCTTTCGTAACGACACGTTCTCCTGCTGATTCATAATTGCCAGCGTTTCCTGGACAATTTTCTGTTGGGTGGTTTTTGAAGTGATATAAAAAAGGCGTAAGCCATTTTTTAAAGCGGCCTTCAGGGTTGTGTATAATACAGCAACAGTTTTTCCAATGCCGGCCGGTGCGGAAATCAACATATCGCATCGGGAATCCAGGGCATGGGCAACATCTGCCATAAGCTGATCTTGATGAAGACGAATTTCCGGATAGGGAAATTGAAAATATTTTTCTGTCATCTGGCGTTGCGCATTCCATTCAGCCTGCATCCGGAGCTGTTTCAGGATAGCCTCAAAGCGGTATTCAATGAAAGATTGGGTTTCCTGAAAATTACAATCGATTTTGAACCGCCGCTGATTTTGATCGATGAGGTTGATGAAGATCAGATAGCCTTCAAGAGTTGGATTTCCCATTTTTTCGAGAATGAAACAATAAATTTGCAATTGCTTCAGATAATTGGGATAATCGATGGGCTGAAGCAGGCTGAATCGCGCTTCCGGCAGAATCACCGATTTTATTTCTTCCACAATGGTAGTGGAGAATGTTTGATAAAATCCATCAATTCGCCCTTGAATGATAAATGTATAATTTTGATATCGATAACGAAAGTCAATCGGAAATTCTTTGCGGTAGGATTCAATTTTTTGAGATTGTTGGGATTGGTAGATTTCATGGACTTTACGGCCAGCAGTCAATCTTGCTACGGCGGCGGCCATTCCACCGGAGCGGATTGTGGTTTCGCTGGCGAGCTCGGCAACGCCAATGGTAATTTCTTTTGTTTCCTGATTAATCTGGAAGGGCATGGAAATTTTTCCCGTGTTTATCGCTATTCGCATCCATGAAATTTATAATCCCAGATTTTGCCGATTTCACAGATTAATGATTTTCAATCTGAGAAACCTGTGTAATCTGCGGTGATCCGTCTTCTCTATTCAGATTTTACAAATTATCCTGTTCAAAAAATTTCAACACACTCCACACGAAAGCCTTAATGCCAACCGGAATTGCCCTCTCATCCACATCAAATTGAGGATGGTGGATGGGAAAATCGGTGCCAGGACGACCTTTGGTACCCAATCGAAAGAAGAAACCAGGTACTTTTTCCAGATAGTAGGCAAAATCTTCTGCGCCCATATCGGGTACTGAAACCTGAACAATGTTTTGGGCACCCAGAATCTCGCTGGCAGCATTATCCACAAGCTGATAGAGTCGGGGATCATTAATCACAGGCGGCGCCCCATTTTTGATATCGATTTCGCAGGTTGCATGATGTCCCTGACAAATCGCATTGACGATTTCTTTTAAGCGTATTGGTAAGTATGCGCGTAAGTCCGGCTGAAATGAACGGCAAGTGCCCCATAATTCCGCTTCGCCAGGGATGACATTGGCAGTGGTGCCCGCCTGAAATCGGGAAACAGTGAGAACGGCTGGTTGAACCGGATCAACATTGCGACTGGTGATGTGATGCAGACTATTAACGATTTCAGCGCCGATTAAGATAGGATCAATCGCGAGATGCGGCGCGGCAGCATGTCCCCCCTTGCCATAAATTTTGATTTGGAAAATATCGGTGGAAGCCATCTGGGCGCCGGATTTGATGCTAATTTTGCCAACCGGCAGCCGTGAATCAACATGCAGGGCCAGAATAGCGGTTACATTTTCAATCGCGCCGCGTTGAATCATTTGAATCGCACCTCCTGGCGTTGGCTCTTCGGCGGGTTGAAAAATAAATCGTACATTAAAAGGAAACAATTCTTTTAATTGATTCAAAATAATTGCCGTTCCCAGGAGAATCGTTGTGTGCACATCGTGACCGCAGGCATGCATCTTCCCTGGATTTTTTGAGGCATATTCAACAGATGATTGCTCGGTGACAGGCAACGCATCGATATCGGCCCGGAGTGCCAGCAATGGTTTGTTAGAAGCTGAACCTAAATCAAACCAGAAACCGGTTTTACCCGGATGCGTCATCATTTTAAAGCCATAGAATTGACATTTTTGAATTAAAAAGGCAGTTGTTTGAAACTCCTGATACCCAATTTCAGGATTTTGATGCAGATGCCGACGAGTCTGTACCAATTCGTCAAATAACGTTTGAATTTGCAGATCAATTTTTTCTTTTAAAGCTTTCAGGTCCATACGCATCCGTTACGCTATTATCAGCCGCTTAGTTACAATTAAACAGACGTCTTGTTTCTTCCAGGACGATGGCATTCGATTCGTGAAGCGGATATTCCAGTAAGGCACCGGAAGCAAATTCATGCCCACCGCCGCCAAGCCGCATGGCAATAGAATTGACAACGACATGTCCTTTGGAACGAAAACTAACCTTTGTTTTGCGATCTTCCAGTTCCGAAAACATCAGACTCACTTCCACCCCGCGAATGGAGCGCGGAAAATCGGCGAATCCTTCAGTATCCCAGATACTGGCTTTGGATTTTTCAAGCATCTTTTGGGTGATATTGAACCAGGCAAGCTGTCCGTCACATTCAAATTTTAAATTTTGTAAAATCATCCCGAGCAGGTGTATCTTGGATTCAGAATTTTGTTCATAAACTTCCTGGTAAATTCGATTTGAATTAACACCTTCTGCAATGAGCCGGGATGCAATTGTATGCGCACGAGGAGTGGTATTTGAAAATCGAAACGAACCGGTGTCAGTCAAGATACAGGTATAGATGGCCTCGGCCATACGTCGGTTCAATTTCACGCCATTACTTTCCAACAGTTCATAAACGAGTTCACCCGTCGATGAAACTCTTGGATCAATATAATCAATATCAGTAAACGCAACCGTCGATTGATGATGGTCCAGGCAGATTTTCGGTTTGGTTGTATTTTTCAGATAATTCCCGATTTCGCGCATTCGTCCCCAATCACTGATATCGAGTATAAAAAAAGCATCGGCTTCTTCAAGAAGCGACCGGTGTTTTGCATTTTCATAGACAATTATTTCTTTAAATGGATCCAGAAATGAATAATTTAATGGGGTAGGAGAACAATTAATGATTTTGGGCCGTTTCCCTTGTGTTTTTAATAATTCAGCCATGGCAATCTCTGAACCCAACCCGTCACCATCGGGATTAATATGTGTTGTCAAAACAAATGATGTATTTTCAAGAATAACTTTTTTTAATGGTGTCCAATCTCTTTCTTTCATCAATCACTGCCCCTTACTCAATGTTTATCTTGAATTTGCCAAATCCGACATTTAAAAAGCGATCGTAGGTACGAATGACAAGTGAATGTGTCCCTTTCGCGAGGGGTGGCAGATTAAATTGAAATTCTTCGCTTTTGGTATCACCAATACCATCAACCGGAAAAAGTACTTGCCAGTCATCAGTATCCAATGCGAATTCCGTATAATGTATTGAGCTGAATAGATCCTGAACAATGAAACTTACCACTTTTGGGGCAGATTTATCCGTTTTCAGGGCAAAATTTTGAACCTGAGGACCGGTATTGTCCACTAAAAATATTTCAGTCGTTTTTTCAGACACTTTCACGAGTGAAGGAGGATTTGAAGGTGAATCAGAGGCAACCAGGCGAATTTGATATGCGCCATCCGGCCATTTTTCGCTATCCCATCGAAAGGAAGTTTTGGTTAAATTTTTCTCCAGTTCACGCCAATGCGTTTCATTTTCTCCCCGGTAATAAAGTGTATATTTCATATCATCCCGATTTTCATCAAAACAAGCCCATCGAACCAGTCGGGTTGACAAATCCCGTTTACGCCATTCCTCAATGGAAGCACTGGAATATGTCAGATCGGATGGACTGGCAGAACTGTCCTGAGAATATTCTTCATTAGCAGCCGTCTCTTGATCCAGCCAATTTTCAGGATTATTGACAGAAATTTTACGAATTTGCGGGGCAACATTTTTCTGGAGATAGGTGATGGTTACATTTTGAATTTCAGGAGTATTATCAGTTTTGGAAGTGGTAAAAATTGCTTTCCATTTCAAATAGCGGGAAGACGGACTGATAATTTTATCGCCACTGGCATTTAATAACGCCGGTGACCAGGGGCTCCAGGTGTCGTTAACATCTTCAGTATTACCGGTTCTGGTAAAAAATTTTACCTGGGTACCAGTCGGAAATTTTGCTTCCCTGCGAATAACACCCCATTCTGATACAATATCGGCATCCAGTACCGGTGATTCATAGCTTCCTTCTTTTTCATAAGTCTGGCGCATCTCATAGAGCTTTCCCATATTGGAGGTGCACATAAAGATTCGATTATCCGAACTTCGATATAAAGCGGTGATTTGTGCGTCATCTATCTCTTTCAAAAGCGTTTCCTGTTCCTCTTCATTCAGACGGTAGAGCTTGCCATTATCGCCACCGGTTCCGACCAAAACAGTTCCATTCTGACTAGTTTCGACAGCGTAAACAACCTCACCTGAGTGCCAGATATTTTTTTGAAGTCCATCTAAAGTAATTTTGAACAAACCACTTCGTTCGCGTCCCATTAATTGAGGCAGGCCTTCCGGTTCAACAACGATTTTTATTTCATCCAGTTGTGTTTCTGATTCCTGACTTTCACCTTCTTTCTTTTTAGTTTCCTGTTGCGGGGTTGTTTTGGCGATTTCAGGACGCGGCAAACGTTTTTGCCCATACGCGCCCGCATAAATATCGCCATCCGGCGTTACCGCTATAGAATGAATTTCGCGATAGCCACTGTCAAATAAAATGGAAGCTTTTCCATCTGGCGATATGGAATAGATATAGCCATGATCAACGCTGCCGGCCAGTAATGAACCATTGGGATGAAAACGTAATTCTTCAATATGCGATTCGGAACTTGTAAAAAACGGCACGCCCTTATTGGCAGCAGTAATTCGATAGATACGACAACTGTCGCCCGTCGCCGCATATAGATTTCCCCGACTATCAAATTCCAAATCCCAGATATATTTATCAGGTGGATCAAAATAAATAATCGTTTTTCCCTGCGGTGACATCTGATAAATTTTTCCATCGGGTGAACTAGCGATGTATAAATTATCCTTTTTATCAACTGCCAACGCATAAACTTCCAGTTCTTCAGCATCAAAAATGACAGTTCCTTCCTTTTTATTATCTATCCTGAATACCTTACCCTCATTTCCGGTGCCAATATAAGTATTGCCTTTTGAATCCTGTGCCCAGCCCCAAACAAACGGTTCTTCAGTGGAAAATGACATTTCAACGTGTTGTGAAAGCGTCAAATACCCTGGATTCACGATTGCGACATTTTTTATCTCACCTTTATTAAAATCATCCACCGTTTTATAAATTTTTATTTTCGGCATTGAAGCAGAAAGATAATTTAACGAACATACAATAAACAGGAATAAGAAAAACAGCATATATGACCTTATTCCCTGGCGCAAACATCTCATAAAGCCTCCTCGAGAGCCCAATATTGCATCTAAATTTAATGAAAACCGAATTTCTTCTCAATAATGATGAATAATAAATTTGTAATGACTCAGATGGCTGGTTCAGGGTTTACCGATAGAAAAGCTTCGTTTTTAATATTTTCAACCGGAACCGGTAACTATTGAACCGTGAACCCAAGTAGTTACATGATTTTTCTATTTAAAACCTATCGAAACGTAATACATAAGATATAAATCATCACCCCTGACCAAATTAACAACCGTTCTGAATTACGTATTGCGTATTAAAATTTATTTTTGAAGAACCTGAATACGAATCCAGTGACCACCCTGGAGCATCCAGTCAACTGGTTGTACCTGTTCCACCAGGGGGACATCCCGTATATAATTTCGACGGGAAGAGGTTTTTTTAGAATTCATCACCGAAAGTACCGAGGGAGGCAATTGTGAAAACTCCTGATTCCCAATTGTCGTCCCCTCAGTCGGTTTACGAAGCTGGATGTATAACTGATTATTTTTTCGGCGTTGATTTAGTAATTTTATCAAATGGGGAAAATTATAAGGTTGAAATTTGCCGGGTGATAATGCCACTTCCAGCCTTGAGATGAAATCACCACTTCCAACTAACACGGAATAGAATCCAGGATCAAGATGGTCCGGTAATTTTATCTGATGGGTCTGTTTTTGAACCGGACGAAGATAAGGGCGGATAAAGATATTTAAGGTAATGGACTCACCTGGTTTTAAACTGGACTTATCATACCAGACCTGTTCAATTTCCGCCGCTTTTGAGCCGATTTGAGATTGAAAATTCAAATCAATGTGTTCAATTTTAGGCGTATTAAATTTATTCATCAAAAGATACAAACTTGTGATGGCAACATCCCGTGCTGAGAGAGCGACATCTTCTCCAACGTCTTTTCCGGCATAAAAATTATCGAAAATAATATCATCATAATTTGAAAGCGCAATTTTTCCCGAAAGATGCGTATCGAATTGACCATCTCCCTTTCGGGCACTGGAAATCGCATTATAGAGTGTCATCAAGATAATTGTCGGTGTTAGCGAATTTAGACTTTTATCAGCCGCCATCCGAAAGTTATATTCAAATTGTTCCTGAAAAGGGGATTGATAGCGTAATTTTATCGGGATTAAATTCGGTTTTTCCCCAATAATTCCCATTATTCCCGAATTCCGATCCTGATGAATCGTACCAGCGATGGGACCGTCTTCCGTCATTTTATAAGACGAATATGAACTGGCAATCGTGGTGAGAACTTTCGCGGGTGCCATCGGGATACTAACGGCGCCACTACCGAAAAAGGGGTGGCCAAACGCCAGGACTTTGTTTCCATCGATGTAGGTGATCGTGCCGACACCGCTGATTCCCATATCACCTGCTACCAAAACCCCGGAAAGCGCTCCACCCGGCACCAGTGGAATGGTTGAAATCGGAGCCTCAGCAGCACGATTCGAGGACGTTCCCCCCTGAACCAGCTTAAATCCCATTTGATTGAACATGTCTGAAAAACGGTTCAGAACGCGGTTATCGAAACCTGAAAATTGAAAAGCGAGTGGTAGCTGGTTGAATCCAGCCGGCAGAGAAGTTCGAAAAAAATGTTGTTTAAAAACATCGACTAATAGCGCATCAATCTTATCAGATTCACTCAATATCATGTATGCCATACTCACCGAGGAATCCAGAACGGTTCCCATCAGCATGCGCTCCTGCGCCCGAACCTCTTCACGTTGCAGAATGTCCAGCATCTGTTCAATCGGCGTAATTCCAGCGATTGGATCCTTGGTGAACATTCCAAAACCATAAGCCAACGCACCAATGAGTTTCCCATCGATAAAAACCGGACTGCCACTCATACCGGAAACAACACCCGTTTTTAAAACATTCGGGCTGGTCAATCTGGCCAGAATAATATCGTTTTGGGGGATATAATTCCGATAAAACTCGATGATTTCCAATTCAAATTCTTCGATATCAGTTCCTGATAAAATGGTACGACCAACGGCATGCATTCCGGGGCGAATGTCTTTTAGTGGCATAATCGGTACATTAGAATCAGCAGCAGTGGTTGACAGGACTAAGAAATGAAAAAATAGAAAGATATATAATAAAAAATTTTTCATAAAATTACTCATTTCAAAATACTAATGTCTAAATAACGCCTCTTCCAAAAAACCTTATGAAATTACTCAAGTTAAATGGTACCTGAAAATTGCAATTAATGATTTCAGTTCATATTCTTTCATTGAAAAAATAGCTTACGAGAACAAACATGAATTGATGTAAAATGATTATTGAACCATCAATCGGAAACAACTGCCGGTGCGTGTTGTAAGGTTTTCCAATAATGATTTTGACAACTTATTGTAAATCAGACAGTTACAAAAAAAGTTCGATACCGGCCCTGTTTTAATCCCTCATAAAACGAAAAGCTGGCTGCTGGGAAAATCCTGTTTCTCCTACTCAGGAAAGGCAGTAAAAACGTATGGTAGCCAATCGAAGATATATTAAAAAATTGTAACCAGATTAAATAAAATACAATGCGGTAAGTTTATTGAACTTACCGCTAAAATTAATTGATTAAAACCAAATTATATTTTATTTTTATTAAATTAGGCTTTAATAATTGCGTCTGAAGGACAAACCCCAACACATTGAGGTTCATCAAAATATCCTTTACATTCTACACAAACTTCCGGATCAATAACATAAATTTCATCACCTTCAGAAATTGCCTGAACCGGACATTCGGGTTCACAACTGCCACAACTAATGCAGGCATCAGTGATCTTCATCGCCATATTGAAATACCTCCACGCGCTAAATAAGAATTTTGAAATATTGATTGTTAGAAAATATTAATTAGTTTAAAGGTACGCAAATTAAGATTAACTTCAAATAAAATTAACATGTTATCAAACATCAAAAACAGCTTTAAAAATGATAATATAGCAATAAAAAGCCGATAAATCAAGGGATTTTTCATCTAATTTAAAAAATTTTTAAATTCAGAACAGGAGTACTTGCCTGAAATTTAATGATGCAAATGTCTGAATTTAATTATCGATTAGCACCCAATTATAGAATATTTTTGAACGAATCCTGCCAAAGATAGTTCCCGATATTCAAACCGGGAATAAATAACGCGAGACAAATTTATCAGTTTATCTTAAGAAAATCATCTTCCTCATCTCAAAATCCTGATTCGCCTTCAGCGCATAAAAGTAGATTCCCGAAGGCAGTGTTTCTCCGATGTCATCAGTATCATTCCAGGAAATTTTAAAATGTCCAGCCATAAATGAAGTCTGTCTAAATAACTTTCGCACGGGCTCACCCAGCGCATTATAAATTGTCACATCAACAAGGGCTGCTTCCGGTAAATCAAATTCGATAATGGTCATCGCATTCAATGGATTGGGAAAATTTTGTGCCAGATTAAATTTTTCAGGCACTTTTGTCATTTTATCCACTTCATTTTCGAGATGAACCGCCGGGCCGATATAAAGTTGAAATTGTAATGATGAATGTTGTAAATCCGTTCGATATTCAATCGGTTTTTGATTTAATAAATCATTTAAACCGGATTGTTGTTTATTGGTTAAAATAATTTTCCAGTTATCTGGAAGATTGATAACTTTTTCCAATTTTATCTGAAAATTCTGAACATTTCGGGGCGCCTGCACACAAAATTCCCAAATATGGCCTTTTTCTTGAATCGTCCGGAAATCACTCGTAAAGCGTCCATCAGGAAGATTCCATTCAGGATGAGCGAAATAAAGATTTAGCGACTCCCCAACCGGTGGCACTTCAGCCAGATCATGAGGATCAAAATCATCTGCAGCAGAATTCAGACAGCCCAAAAAATTTTGCGAATCCCGATAATTTTGCGCTTCAACTGTTACCTAAAATTCTAAAATGGAAATTTGTAAGGGTATGAATCAATGAGAGACAGAGGGGGTCAAGACTTCAGAGAAAACGATTCATTTTAGAATTTCAGGTATAAATTGTAAACTCAGCTTCACAAACCCAATTCCCATCGGTCCCATACTTTGTTGCAGTAATAAAATCGGTGCCGGTGTAGTGTGTAAATTTTTCGGCGATTGGATAGTTATACAAATCGCGATGATTCAGGCCGGACACTCGCCATTGTTGTGCCAGATCATATTTTAAGAAATAATATTCATGTTTATTATTGCCATCCGTATAAAATTCCAGGGCATCATCATGATAGGGAATGAAGTGACGCGCGTTATATTGATTATCAAACTTTCCCTTTTTATCATCTTTCACCTGAACGGCCACATAGAGTTTATTCGTGGAGGAACTCCAGATAGCTCGCCAGGTGACCAGGTTATCCTTAAAATCTTTCCATGCCATTGCCCATTGATCGGGTTTACCACCTGACAGCAATGATTCTGCCGGTGCTAACTCCCAGATTGGTTCGTTCAGAACACTATCAAGCTTTGGTGGCTGAATATCGGCTGGAAGTTGAATAACCTGATAAACGGCCATATTCGCCAGGTCGGGCGAGTCATCTTGTGAATAAAGTTTTGCAATATTCAAACAAAGCGCCAGACAAAAAAGGAAAAAAATGTAAGGCTTAAAATCTGTCATCAAAGTCCCCCGGAGCAAGATGAAAATTCAAATTAATTTGGATAAATATTCATTATATCAAATGCTGCAAATTTTATACTAATGAAAAATTTTGGCAGGATTCGTCAGAAAAAATATTACAAGATGGAATTATGGAGGATTGATTTTATTAGCTTAAAAAATGATGAGCGGGAGTAGAACTTGTAACATATCAGGGAGGGCACACCGAAAAATACTTTAAAATCCAGATCAAGTGCAATTACTCACTCAAATAATGTTTTTCAGAAAGTTCTCTTAAACGGACAGCGCTTACTTCCGGGGAAATGTCGCGTTGCGGCGTACCCAGCATTTCAAATCCCACCATAAATTTACGAATCGTGGCAGAACGGAGCAGTGGTGGATAAAAATGCGCATGAAAATGCCAGGCAGGATACGATTCGCCATCCAATGGTGCCTGATGAAAACCCATTGAATAGGGAAAAGATGTATAGAACAGGTTATCGTAACGGGTGGTCAAACGTTTTAAAATATCAGCCAAAAAAAATCGTTCCCGGGAGGTCATTTCCGGAAAAGTAGCGAAGTGTCGTTTACTAACCAAAAGAGTTTCGAAAGGCCACGTCGCCCAGAAAGGCACCAGGGCGATAAACCCCTCGTTCTCACAAATAATTCGCTCCCCTTGCTGTATTTCCAGGTTCAAATAGTCACATAAAAGACAGCTTCCCTTTTTTTGAAAATATTGTTCCTGTTGAACTTTCTCATGTTCAACTTCATTGGGAAGAAGTTCGCTTGCCCAGATTTGGCCATGCGGATGCGGATTACTGCACCCCATCATGGCACCCTTATTTTCAAAAATCGTGGCATAATTAATTTCTGGCCGCGCGGCAAGGGCCAATGTCTCCGCTGTCCAGGTGTCCACGACTTTCGTTATCGCTTCCACTGTCATCTCGGGCAGGGTCAGGCTGTGATTCGGTGAAAAACAGACGACCCGGCAGATTCCACGTTCACTTTGGGCAATCAACAAATCATTTTGATTCAGCTTATCAACCGGAATATCCAGCAGCAGGGCCGTGAAGTCATTGGTGAAAATGTAGGTATGCTGATAATCCGGATTCACCTCACCACTGGCCCGCTTATTCCCCGGACATAAATAGCAATCCGGATCATACTCAATTCGTTGGCCGGTGGCAGCCTTCTCAACTTGTCCCTGCCAGGGGCGTTGCGTCCGATGTGGGGCAACAAGTACCCATTGACCGTTCAGGATATTTAATCGGCGATGAGAATGCTTTTGAAGCGCTAATTTGTTATTCAACATATTCATAGTCCCTGAATTAAATTTATGGAACGACTCAGGTTGGCTGGTTGACGGTTCACGGCTAAAAACCCTCATTTTCCATATTTCTAAACCCTGAACCGGGAATTATAAAACCTTGAACCTGAATCGTTGTAAATGTATTTTAAATGGTCATGCTATTAGGGGTTTAATATTTAAAAAAAATTGAGGAGAAATGCAAATAAAAAATTGGGATTTTTTCTAAAATTTTGATTCTTGACTGGAACTTTCAATTTAGACCATCGTATATATACTGACTATAATTCATAATTTAAAATATCGTATAAATAATACCCAATAGTTACTATTAGTTAATTCAATAACGAGGTTGTGATGGGAATACCAGAACGAAGAGCCCGGGAGAAAGAACAGCGCCGAAATTTCATCATTGATGCTGCAGAACAGGTATTTTTTACCAAAGGTATCTCAGCGGCAACGATGGATGATGTGGCAGAAAAAGCGGAATTAAGTAAAGGAACGCTTTATCTTTACTTTTCCAGCAAGGAACAATTATACCTGGCCATCCATTTACGGGGACTCAAAATTTTAGGAGAGATGTTTGAGGAAGCTTTTCAAAAGGCTAAAACGGGTATTGAAAAAATTTCTGCCATTGGTGCCGCATATTATCAATTTTCGGTTCACTATCCAAATTATTTTAATGCCCTCATTTATTATGAATCACACGAGATTAATCCAGGCGAAGCCGATTCGGTGGTAGCCGACTGTCATGTGGAAGGACAAAAAACGCTTGGTTTTGTTATCCAGGCAATTCAGGTGGGTATTCAGGATGGCACAATTCGATCGGATATTGATCCAGTTAAGACCGCTATCATTCTCTGGGGGCAAAATTCGGGTCTCATTCAATTGCTCTCGCTGCATGGAAAACAAATTCTGGCGGATCTGAAAATTTCGGAGGAAGATACATTT
Organism: Caldithrix sp.; assembly: GCA_020722815.1. Taxonomy (GTDB): domain Bacteria; phylum Zhuqueibacterota; class Zhuqueibacteria; order Thermofontimicrobiales; family Sulfurfontimicrobiaceae; genus DYKB01. The sequence continues at coordinate 39,029 of DYKB01000015.1, forward strand.
GAATATTCCTTCAAGCTTTACAAAATGCTTTTAGGGAAATAGATAGTGTCGCGTAACAGGTTCATGGTTCAAAACGACAATATCAACTTGTGTAAAACTCTTACGCATTATGCATTACGCATTACGCATCATATATTACGCCGTTAATAATGACTTTTTTTGAATTAAGTTTAAATTTTTATCTTGCGTTACGAATTGGATCGTGCTGAGCAATCACTCACAAATTATATGAGGATAATTTATGTTCAAAAAGTTTTTAATTATCTTACTATTATGTCCATTGGCGACAGGTTTTGGACAAACAAATCTGCTTGATGATTATATCCAGGAAGGGCTAACAAACAATCTTGCCCTCAAACAGCAGGAATTTTCCTTGCAAAAAAGTATAAAAGCGTTGCAGCAAGCGCGTGGCCTGTTTCTCCCCTCGATAGGAATTGAAGCACGTTATTCCCGCGCGGGTGGCGGTCGAATGATTGAAATGCCAATCGGGGATCTGGTGAATCCTGTTTACCAAACATTAAATCAGATTTTGACAATGACTGGACAACCATCCCGTTTTCCGGAAAACATTCCCAATCAAACGATACCATTTTTGCGCGAAGAAGAGCAGGAAACGAAAATCCGGGTCATTCAACCCCTCTTTCAACCGGCAATTTATTTTAACTACAAAATAAAATCCAGTTTAAAAGACATCCAACAAATTGAAATGGAAATATTTAAACAACATCTGGTCGCTGATATCAAAAAAGCCTATTTCAACTACTTACAGACAGATAAAGTGATTCAAATTTATGCAAAAACGAATGAGCTGCTTGAAGAGAATCTCCGAGTCAGTCAAAGCCTTTTTAAAAATCAAAAAGCGACTGCGGAAGTGGTTTTTCAGGCACGCGCCGAACTGGCGAATGTGGCGCAAAAACGAATGGATGCTGAAAAAAATAAAAAGTTAGCCGCTGCCTATTTCAATTTTTTGTTAAATCGGCCATTAGACAGTTCTATCAATCAAATTAAAGACCATAATTTTAATGTTCATCAGGAAATGAATGATTTAAAATCGATAGAAAATTCAGCCCTGGCAAAAAGGTTGGAATTTGCCCAACTTCAGCGGGGTATCGAAGCAGCCCGGCATGGCATTCGAGTGGCCACCACATCCTATCTCCCTGGCATTACCGGCGTTTTTGACTATGGAATTCAAGGGGAACAGTACCGTTTCACAGAAAAAGATGATTATTGGATGGGATCGGTTATTCTTCAATGGAATCTATTCCGCGGCTTTCAGGATAAGGCGCAGCGTTCACAGGCAAAAATTGAAATGGCCAGTCTGGAAACCCAACTATTTGAGATAAAAAGCAAAATTAAACTGGAAGTTAAAGCGGCTTATGATAATTTAGCGGTTGGGCGTCAGTCCATTATTGCGGCTGCGGAACAATTAAATAGCGCCCAAAAGTCTTTCCAGATTGTCCATAAAAAATATCAGGAGGGACTGGCGCCGCAAATTGAATTTATCCATGCCCGGACACTTCTGACCAACGCTGAAATAAATTATGCGATTTCACAATATGATTATCAGATCAAATATGCAGAGTTCGAGCGGGTAATTGGCTTATAAATACATTTTTTTACTCAGGTTAAAGGTTCAACTTTGCCGGTTCAGGGTTAAAATAAGAAAAACGAAGGTTTGCTATTCCTGAACGATGAACCGGCCAACCCTGGCAACTAACATTTTATCTTAAAATAATAAATTTAAATTAAAATTTTAAACGGGAGAAATTGATCATGGAACAAGCTAAGAATCTGTTTTTATTAATGTTTTCGATAATTTTACTCTTCCTGGCATCCTGCGGACGCCAAAGTGACAACCCACAAAACGTCCAAAAAATACCCGTAAGAACGGTTAGCGTTCAGGAGAAAATCATGGTGCTCCCCATTCGAACAAGTGGAAAGCTTGCTACGAAAGCGGAGATAAAATTATCTTTTAAAGTGGGCGGCATTATTGAAGCAATTAATGTCGATGAGGGTGAGACGGTCCAACCAGGGCAAATTCTGGCAAAATTAAACCTTTCTGAAATAAATTCAATGCTCACGCAGGCTAAAAGTGCGTTTGAGAAGGCTCAACGGGATTTGGCCCGGGTCGAGAGATTATATGCCGATAGTGTTGTCACTTTAGAACAATTTCAAAATGCGACGACCGGGTTGGAAATTGCCCGGTCAAATTTGAACATCGCCGAATTTAATCACGACCATGCCATCATCCAAGCGCCTGTTCGTGGAAAAATTTTAAAACGGTTAAGTGAAGCCAATGAGTTAATCAGTCCTGGCATGCCTGTTTTCATTTTCGGAACGAGTGGAAATGAATGGGTGTTACGGGTCGGGGTGACCGACCGCGATTTGGTTCGGTTACAACTAAATGATTCGGCCCATGTCAGCTTTGACGCCTATCCTGATCAACCGTTTAACGCCCGTGTAACTGAAATTGCCGAGGCAGCGGATCCATATACTGGCACTTATGAGGTAGAATTGGAACTGCAACCCGGTGCTAAAAAACTGATTTCTGGATTTGTCGCCACGGCGAAAATTTTTCCATCCCTTCAAATTAAATACCATGTGATTCCAGTTGAAGCACTTGTTGAGGGGAATCAAAATGAAGGCTTTGTGTATACAGTTAATAAAAATTCAGAAAGTGTTCAAAAAATCCCAATTCAGATTGACCTCATTGCAGGTGGCGAAATTGGCGTACTATCCGGGCTTGAGAACATAACCGAAGTCATTACCGATGGAGCGCCATACCTGAATCCGAAAAGCCAGATACAAATTTTACGTGATTAATTGTTATTACAGCATTTTCAGTGAACAAAATAATACAAAGAAGGATAGGATATGCGTTTACCTAAAATAGCAATTGAAAATCATCAGGTGACAATCATTATTACAATCGCCCTGGCGCTCTCTGGAATTCTTTCCTTTATGAATATGCCACGTTCAGAGGATCCACCGGTTTCCAAATCCGGGGCATCAATCATTGTCCTCTACCCGGGCGCCAATCCTGCAAACCTTGAGCAGTTGGTGGTGGAGCCAGTTGAGGCGGCATTAAATGGGCTTGAAGACATCCAGCAAATTAATTCTACTATGTTGGACGGTTTATCCATGACTGGCATCGAATTTGAGACTGGAACGGATCCCGATGAAAAGTATTCGGATGTCATCCAGAAAATTAATAGTATTCGACCCGATTTACCAACAGAAATTTTTAGCATCCGAACGATTAAGTGGAGTGTTTCCGATGTCAATATTTTACAATTGGCAATTGTTGCAGACTCGGTGGCCTATCAAACATTAAATGATGAAGCCGAACGACTCAAGAAAAAGCTGGAAAAAATCGGTGGTGTTAAAAATATCAAAATCTGGGCCGTTCCAGAACAGGAAATTCGGGTTGCCTTAAATATGGAAAAAATGGCCCAACACCGAATTCCACTGAATCAGTGTATTCAAGCAATTCAAAGTGCCAATTTGAATATTCCGGGTGGGAATATCGATCTGGGAACGAAACGATTCAGTATCCAGACCAGCGGCAATTATAAGTCGCTGGAAGAGATTGAAAATACCATCATTCATTCGGATGGTTCAAAAATCGTTTTTCTGAAGGACATTGCCAGGGTCTATTTTGACTATGAAGACATCAATTACCATGCGCGGGTGAATGGTACCACCGCTATTTTTGTGACGGTGATGCAGAAGGAACGCACTAATATTTTCCAGATCATGGAGGATTTAAAAGCCGAAATTGAAAATTTTAGGACGACCTTACCGTCATCAATGACCTTACAGTATGCCTTTGATCAATCGGAAAGTGTTTCCTATCGAATCAGCAACTTCTTTAGCAATCTTTTTCAGGGAGTTTTGCTGGTGGGGATAATGATTTTTATTTCATTAAATTTCAGAGCCTCGCTTATTGTGATGCTGGCAATCCCACTGTCAATTATGATTGGAATTACTTTTGTCGATTTGAGTGGCTTTACTCTGGAACAAATGTCTATCGCCGGCCTGGTAATCGCGCTGGGAATTCTGGTTGATAATGCCATTGTGGTAACTGAAAATATTACGCGTTTCCTGAATATGGGTTATGACCACAAAACCGCCGCCATCAAAGCCACGGAACAGATTGGCTGGGCGGTGGTTAGTTCCACGGTTACCACCGTACTGGCGTTTGTCCCAATTGTTTTGATGGGTGATATCACCGGCGATTTCATCCGAAGCATGCCGGTCACGGTTATTTACACCCTTTCGGCTTCACTGATGGTGGCGATTATGCTAACGCCATATCTTTCAAGTAAATTGCTCAAGCCGACACCTCTCAATAACGCTGGACGTGTCACACGCGCGATTAATTATCTGGTCGAAAAACCCTATCGAAAGACTTTGACGTATGCATTAGCACATGGCCGGTTGATCATCATTCTGGCTGGTATCATATTATTGGCCAGTCTTTCCCTGTTTCCGCTTGTGGGGGTCACTTTTTTCCCGAAGGCGGAAAAACCACAGTTTATTATTAACATTGAAACACCAAAAGGAACCAGTCTGGACAAAACCGATGAAGTTGCCCGGTTTGTGGAATCAAAATTAATGAATTATCCGCAAATTAAACATTTTGTAACCAATATTGGTCGGAGTAATCCAAGAATTTATTATAATACGTTTGAACATTATGAAAATAGCACATTTGCACAAGTGTTTATCGAATTAAAAAACCGCGATCTGGCTATCTTCAATAAAACTATCAGCGATTTACGCAGCGAATTTGCGGTTTATCCCAATGCCCGGATTGAAGTTAAGGAATTTGAGCAAGGGCCGCCAGTTGATGCCCCGATTGCCATCCGGATATTAGGTGATAACCTGGATGTTCTCAAAGCGTTAGGAAATGATGTGGAACAAATCATCACCGCTACGCCAGGAACGATTAATATTGTCAATCCGCTCAAGACCTCAAAAATGGATTTACATGTTAAAATAAATCGTGATAAAGCCGGCATGTTCGGTGTTCCGCTGCATGAAATTGATCGAACCGTCCGAACCTGTATTTCAGGGACTCCGATTTCCCGGTTTCGCGATCAGGCAGGTGACGAATATAATATTGTTTTGCGCCTTCCAGTTAAAAAAAAGCCGCAATTTGAAGATTTTGATAAAATATATGTTGCATCAATTTTAGGGAAAATGATTCCACTGCAGCAGATTGCTTCGGTTGAATTTATCGCGAGTCCGCAGGAAATTAATCATCATAATTTGCAGCGGGAAGTTACCGTCACCGCGGATGTTCTCTCTGAATACTCGGTGGATAAAACCACCCGCAGCATAATTGCCAGGCTCGAAAATTACAACTGGCCGCAAGGATACCATTTTGAAATTGGCGGTGAACACGAAACACGTGGAACATCTTTCGGGGGGATGATGCAGGCAATTCTCATCGCCATGCTGGGAATTTTTGCGGTGCTGGTATTGCAATTCCGTTCATTTATTCAACCTTTAGTCGTTTTTGCAGCCATCCCGCTGGCTATTATTGGCTCAATCATTGCGTTGTTGGTTACCGGAAATAGTTTTTCATTTACGGCATTTGTTGGCTTAACCAGCCTGGTTGGTATTGTTGTTAATAATTCAATTATTCTGGTAGATTACACCAATCAATTACGTCAGGAGGGCAAAGACCTTGAAACGGCAATTAAACAAGCAGGCGAAACGCGGTTTTTACCCATTCTTCTGACCTCTGGAACCACCATTGGCGGACTTCTTCCGCTGACACTACGAGGGGGCACACTCTGGGCACCCATGGGCTGGACGATAATTGGGGGACTATTTGTTTCCACTGTTTTAACACTGGTTGTCGTACCAGTGCTGTATAAATTGTTTGCGAAAAATTAATGCCGGACCCCATTCCTCATGTAGCCTGTTTAAGATATTGTGGGATTTACAAATGCCGCATTTATCAATAGCCACCAGGTTAGTATCCATTCAACTCATGATGGTGAATATGATCCGGACTGGTTATCGTCCTGCTAAAATCATCAATTATCTTTTTGATTTCAGAACAAGGATTAACGATTTGTGATTTTTGATGTTTTTAGGAGCTTATCTCCTTCATAAATCAAAAATCGTTGATCAAGAGTCGTCAATCAGCTTTTTAATTTTAAAAATGTTTTCCCTGACTTATTGAGGGGATACTAATTGAAATTTAAAATTTAAGCTTACCCTGATGACAATGAACCCAATCCAATCCATCACTCCCTCTCAGCGATTATATCGATCTTAATCTGTTCTGGTACATTTTTTGTACTTTTAATTAGTGTCTGTCCGAAAATACTCAATTCTGTCAGGGCGAGGCGTTTTTTACCGAAGCCTGTTTTTTAGGCTCGCAATCTCCTCGTCAAACGGCTGAGATTGCTTCGTCGCCCAAAACGCTCCTCGCCATGACAATACCGGAGGCTTTTGTGGACAGACACTAATTGAATTCAATTGAAAAACAATCATCCTGGCATAAGAGATATCGCATTCAAAATTTCCCAGGAAAGGGTAAATATTCCATGTCAAAGAGAAGATTAAAAATACCAGAACCAATTGTTTTCCCCCCTCAAATTTTGGGGAGCGCGAAAAACAAAAAAGACGCGGAACCACTCCCGGAAATAAAGCCAGAAATGCCTGTTCCCCCAGCGCCAGTGGCCACACCGCAGGAGGTTAAAGCCCAACCCGCACCCGCTAAGTCCGAAAAAATTGAATTGGAACAGGAAATTGACTTTGCTGAATTTGAAAAGCCCAATAAATCTGTCAAGTGGTCACGATATAGAAAAGTTTTTCTATTTTCGATGATATTTATTACGATTGGCTTGTTTATTTTAGTAAGTGGCAAACTTATCAAAAGATACTGGCCTGAAAATACTCGTCCGGCACTTTCAATACTTTCGGGAACAATTTATCATCCTGATTCAATTGTTGTTCTGAAAGTTTTCAATCGACCTGTTAAAATGAAAAAAGATCCAATTTTTGTCTATGATGGCTTAAATCTCGAGCTTAATTCAGCGACTTTGCAACGATTAAATCGTCCCGGAGAGGAAATATATCAATTAAAACTCGCCGAATTGCCAGATTCTTACCAAAAAGATGGCTTTCACAAGCTATATTTTTATTTTAAGCCCAAAGATTCAAGTGAAGTCAAAAAGATATGTCTCGATAGTCGTTCTCCACAGGCTTCTGGCATTATCGAACAGATCGCTCCCAATGAATATCGCCTTCTGGGAGAAGTAATCGAAGAGACTGTCATCGATAAACCGAAAATTACGGCTACCATGAATTTTAAATTTGATGGACAGTCGATTAGTTTTCCCATACTGCTTTGGGGCTATTCCATGCGAAAAAATCAAAAAATTTACTATTTTGATTACCAGGTTCAAAATTTACCAGCGCTCCCCAGAAATAACTATTTTATCAATCCCATCATGTTAACACTGGAATTTGAGGATGTTGTTGGAAATAAGCAATCGCATGATTTCCCGGCCAATATTTTCCGCGAACCAAGGGAAGTAACTTTCGGCGCCAATGATTTCGGATACCTTAAATCCGATGTGGAAGGATTAAAAGGTCAACTTCAAAGACGTAAAACCACTTTTATGCCAGAATTGACCGTTTCGGAAACATCACGGGATATGAATTTACAGATAATTGAAAAAACGCCGGAATTTAACAAGTTAAGCTGGTTGCCGCCGGCTACCGATAAAAAATCAGAAATACGAGCATATTTTGTCTTCTGTCAAAATTGGCCCGTTGGTGTAACGCTGGATACGACTTTTACCGATAGAACCAGCTCTACCGATTCAACGATAAAATATCAGGTGTATACACATTTACCGCCAGGAACCTATATTGCCAGTGTGGCCCTGGATTTTCGTCCCCAGGATTTTATCCAAGCACCGGATACAATGACTCAGATTGAACCGATAGCCGTAAAACGTGTTTTCAGAAGCACTCCCATCGAGATTTCTATCGATGAAGTCACTGCCATGTTAAAGGCAAAAAATCTTTTTGATGTGAATGCAAATAATTCAGGAACCGGCTTTTCGAACCGCTTTGAACAGAAAAATTATCGAGGGGTAACGGTGGTCATTGATCGGGCAGCGGGCTTAATGTGGCAACAAGCCGGCTCAGCAGAGATGCTGACTTATCAGAATGCCCAGCAATGGATTCAGACGTTAAATCAACAAAATTACGCCGGTTTTCGAACCTGGCGGCTTCCCACGCTGGAAGAAGCGATGAGCCTGATTGAACCCAACAAAAAGAATGGCAATCTCTATAATGATGTCCTTTTTAACCAAAAACAATGGTGGATCTGGACGAGCGACAAATTAAAAGGTGAGTCCTGGCCCTGGATTGTCTATTTCTCTTATGGCATTTGTGGTGTGGATTACACTGGCGGAACAAGCTACGTTCGGGCAGTTCGTTCCCTTTAATATTTAATATCATGCCAATTGATTTCTCACTTTTCATTTTCATCCTTTCTCATTTCTATAAATTTTCATCTTAATCCTTGCAATTTATCTCAAATTTTCATAAATATAAACCATTGCAAAACAAAAATTCAATTATTTCAGGAGCCCTGCCATGCAATTCGTTCCGAAATGTGACGATATTTTTGCGGCCGCAGAAAAAATTCGTCCACATATCCATCGAACACCGGTTTTAACCTGTCGTAATCTCAATCTCCTTACAGGAGCCGAACTATTTTTTAAATGTGAAAATTTTCAGAAAGTTGGTGCGTTTAAATTTCGGGGTGCCAGTAATGCCGTATTTTCTCTTTTGGATTCAGAGTTGAAGAAAGGAGTGACCACCCACTCATCGGGCAATCATGCCGCAGCCCTGGCGCTGGCGGCCAGCAAAAGAGGCGCAAAAGCTTATATTGTCATGCCGCGCACGGCCCCTGCTGTTAAAAAGGCTGCGGTTGAAAGCTATGGTGCAGAGATAATTTTTTGTGAACCAACACTCCAGGCACGGGAAACAACGCTTGCCGAGGTTCAGAAAGAGACAGGGGCTATTTTTATTCATCCTTATAATAATGCCAAAGTCATTGCCGGCCAGGGGACAGCAGCATTGGAGCTCCTCCACGATATTCCCGAACTGGATTATATTATTGCACCGGTAGGCGGCGGTGGATTATTAAGTGGCACCGCGTTGATAACCTCACATCTGGCACCCAATACGAAAATTATTGCAGCAGAACCCGCGAATGCCGATGATGCCTATCAATCTTTCGTTCAGGGCAAGATAGTTCCCCAGACCAATCCCAGAACCATTGCGGATGGTTTACTGACTTCTTTGGGTGAATTAACCTTTGCAATCATTCAGAAATATGTCCATCAAATCATCACCTGCAGCGAGGAGGCAATAATTCAGGCGATGAAACTCACCTGGGAACGGATGAAAATTATTATTGAGCCTTCTTCTGCCGTGCCATTAGGCGCTCTGCTTGAGAGAAAACTGGACATTAAGAATAAACGAATTGGCATCATAATTTCCGGCGGGAATGTCGATTTAACAAAATTACCATGGTAATTGAAATTTATGTTTAATTCAGACTTCACTACCGTACACTTTTTCATAATTCCTCTTTAAACCACACTTGTGACCCTCACCCCAACCCTCTCCCAGAGGGAGAGGGCGTAGCTATTCCCTCTCCCCTTGGGGGAGAGGGTTAGGGTGAGGGGTCAGATCTGGCAAAATCAAAAAGTGTACGAAAGCAAAATTGAGACAGACGCTATTGAGTGATGCAAGCATAAAATTTGAACCTGTAAATACCGAATTAAAATCAAATATTTCGAATTGAACAATGTTTTTCAAAAGATTTAAAATTTTGCTAGTACTTTGTTGTTACCTTCAACTATTGAATGCCGGTGAAAAATCCCGAAAAGAAATTTTCCAGGATATTATTTTGACGCATCCTCTTCCCCATCTTTTTTGTCCGGGAGAAACCTATATCCTCACTGGCAAAATAAAAAGCTTTAAAAAGCCAGTGTTGTTGAGTTGTGACCTGAACTTTGCTGATGGAAATTATCACAAAATGTTTCAAATCGAAATTCAGGAGAGCTGGTTTTCAGTTCCGCTCAATCTAAAATATTCGGGGACTTATTATCTCAACCTGACCTTGAATTATGTGAATAAAGGGACTGAAATTTTAAAAGTACTCGAACCTGAAATCGTTCAATCCGCTTCAATTTTACCTATATCAAATATCACATTTTCTTCAACTGGCGAAGCAAAATATAAAATTAGTTGGCAAACAAAGGATGAAATAGTTCAATTACAAATTCTTCAGGATTCCGTGAAAATGGAGTATATTTTGAGTAATACACCTCAGGAATTTGAATTGGACCCCACTGAATTCAGTTATTTCCAGCCAGGAGCGGCATTATTCAAAATAAGAGCCGCGCGCGCTCAAACCGGCAGTTATTACACTAAAAATTCGGATTGGAGCGAATGGTTTTCATTAGAACGATTATTAACACAAAAATTACCACTGTTTCAAAAAGAGAGTGTTCAATTTCTTTCACCCTTTAAAAATAGTGGTGAAATCAATTCACTCTTATGGTTCAATCTGAATATTACGGTGGCTTTTCAACCCAGATTATTTATTAAACTACCAGACGGCACTGTTCAGGAAAAAGGATTGATAAAAAATAATTCATTAAAAAAATATACACCGGGTTCAACTATCCAATATTTAAACCAACCCGGTGAATATCTTTTTAATTACACACCTCAGCAAGAAGGAACCTATCTCTTTGAAATTATAGATAGTTATGGGAGTGCTATTCTTATTGTACCATTCTATTGTGGCAACGGCATTCCACTGATCCTATCCGATGAGCCAGCGATATCAACTGAAAAATTTGATCTCATTTCTGAACGAAAAAAAATGCTTCTGGAAATTAATCAAATTCGGAATTCACTTCAATTAATCCCTTTAATCATGGATTCTACCCTGAACAGGCTGGGAATGTATTATGTGAATCGGATGGCAACAGAAAATTTTTATGGCCACGTTGCACCAGATAAAGAGGATCTCCTCCGACGAAAGAAAAAATTTTCAATCCTCCCGACAATTCGCGAAAATATTGCAGTTGCACCAACAATTCCGATGGCCGTGCAAAATTTAATTAATAGCCCCGCGCACTATGCGGCTATGATTGATTCGACCATGCGAAAAGTGGGATTTGGCCTGGCACAATCAAAAAACGGGAATTTCCTGCTGGTACAATATTTTGCTGCGGCACCATTGATCGATTTTGAATTAGATCAGCTTTTGGATATAATTTTTAACCGGATGAAATCGCAAAGAAACGATCTGGTTCGCATTTTTCAACCGGATCGGCTTCCTTTTTTAAAAAATTTTACAATTAAAGTCACTGATGTGGAACAATTACAAATTACACTCCTGAATGGAATCGCGGCTGAAAGCTGGCTGCAACCCAATGTTAAAAAGGTTTATTTTGAAAGCCTTTCCCAGCAGATTGAAGGTCTGGTTTTGACGATAAAATTCTATCCGTAAGTGGTATCGGTTAAGTCTATCAATCATTAAAGCCGGCGGACGCGGGTAGCAAACGCTGATCAATGATGCCCTGAATGAAATGATTCGCCATCAGAATTTGGAGACGATGATTCGCCGGATTGTGCGGGAAGAATTGCAGAAAAAAAATTAGCTTCGGAGCTACTCCTCGTAAAAAAGGAAACAATTCATTCTCTGATATTAGCTGGCATGATTAATTCTCCCTGACCCGATATTTAAAATTGCCAATATCCTGAATTTCAAAAGCATCCCTATTTTTATGAACTTAAAAATTTTCATTGACAAACTCAAAATTTTCTTCTATCGATATAACAAATATTGGAATTGATAACTACATAACATTTTAATAAATAAGGATAGGAAATCTTACGCATGCAAGTTGTTTCAGCCTATTATCCTATTTCTTTGGATGAAATACATACCAAAATTTCCAGAAAAAATCATCGAAAGGGTCGATATAAAAAACTAAATTTTCAATACGCCTTATTTAATAATAACCTTCCTGAAAATATCAAAGAGATTATTAATGATTTTGGAGAAAAAGTTGTCCAGGTTGACGGAGAAATCCCACCAGATTCACCTGTGAAAGACAATGATAGATTCTTATTCATCAGTTATGATCAGAGTATATGGACACATGGTTTACATAAATATCCCGCCAAATTTTTTCCGGAGCTCCCCCGCTGGTTAATCAAGCGGTATTCTAAAGAAAATGACATGATTCTCGATCCTTTTTCAGGTAGTGGAACCACCAATATTGAAGCTTTATTGAACCGGCGACACTCTGTTGGAATTGATGTGGACCCTTTTTCAAGATTTTTATCGAAGATTAAAACTAATCCCCTCAAACCGGAAGAATTGTTAACCACCAAAAAGATTTTGATTGAATCCGTAATAAAATATCATCCCCAAAAAGTGTCTGTAAGCGATATACCAGCGTTTCCTTACCGTGACAATTGGTTCAAGAAAGAAATTATCGATGAACTCGCTTATTTAAAAAAAACAATTAATAACCTTGATGCCAGCGATGATGTAAAACACTTTTATCAAATTTGTTTATCATCAATTATTCGGTCTGTTTCGAACGCTGATGATAATTGTACCAGAACCGTTATCAGAAAAAAATTAAACAAGATAGTTGAACCAGCCGATGCTCTAAAACGATTTACCGAGACAATTCTGGTAAATGTACCCAAAACGATTGAATTTTCCAAAATCTGTCCTGTTGATATCACTGCTACATTTCCAGAAAACATGGATGCCAGAAATATTGATTATCCAGAAAATCATTTTGATCTGGCGGTCACCTCACCCCCCTACGCGAATGCTGTTGATTATCCGAGAACACATCAGTTAGAAATCTATTGGCTTGGTATAGCGAATGGCTCACTCACCCCAATAAAAAGAAAACATATCGGAACCGAGAGTGTATCAGTTGACAATTATAAAACGTTACATCATATAAACATTCCAGAAGCTGATAAAGTAATTTCAAAAATTTATGAAAAGGACGAAAGACGGGCATTTATCGCATATAAATTTTTGCAAGATATGGAACTCAATCTACGAGAATGTTATCGGGTTTTAAAAAATGATGGAAGATATATCCTGGTTGTCGGTAACAATAAAATTCGGGGAGAATTATTTGAAAATTGGAAATATATCATGCTGCTAGCCGAGAAAGTCGGTTTTAAAATTGAAAAATATTTCGCATCAGAGATCATACGCCATTTTATTAAAGTACCACGTGAGGAACGCATCAACACGGATTGGATTGTCGTTTTAAAAAAATAGGAGCGGCAGCCTGCTGAATAAAGAAGATCGCGGCAGACAGGCTTCAGTCGATGGTTTTGCCCACGAGCATATTGTCGTCGGTATTTTAATGAAAAAATATCAAAACGTTTCACAGGTAGATCTGCCACTATCACCTTATGACGTTATCATCGTATTCAAGGATCTCGATGGTTCAGAAAATATTATCAGAGCTCAGGTGAAAACAGCCAAAAAAAGTGTAAGTTTTACAGGTGGCTCAAGAGGCGACGTTGACAGGGCGTACCAATCAGGTATAAAGGAATATATTCAATCCAGTACCTATTCTGATGTGATTAACGGAATCCATCCGACCGGCAGCGACTCTTTTGCGCTATATTTTATTCCAACCATCGTCGTTGAACGGTTAAATCAAAAATCAATCTCTCTCCACAAAATCGAAAAATTAAAGAATAACTATCATATTTTAGAGAACTGTAAAAATCAGAAACTCATCATTGAAGAATGCATAAAATTGGGTATTCTTTCATAATCAGCCGTTATACAATCACTCGATCATCTGCGGAATGGATCTCTTTTAGAATTGGATCATAATTTTAAAATTTTGAATTCATGCAAGAATAACTTGTATTCAACAAAATTCAAGCAACTATCCACGAAATCCAGCTTACTAATCAAATTATCTACCTTAATAATTCCATTATCAATACGCCATATTGCGTTATCCAGTTATTTTTTGCGTAATCTACCTTCCTGCTGCCATTATCCAGATTGATATTTGCATTATCAATCTGGATTATCTTTTAGGGAAGTTGGATAATCGTTCCGGGAAGATAGATATTCCTTCGAGGACTATGGCGAATGCCTTCAGAAACATCAATAAAGCTTCCGGGAAGATAGATGAGAAAATTATTCAGCCAGAACTGATATTCGGGAAAGTGAATGAGTGCCTAATCGAGATGATAATCGCTTTGGTTGATATGAAATATGATCTTGTATTGATTGATAATACGTTTCATCAAAAAATAGTAAAATATTTTAAATTTATCTCTTGAAATTTAAAAACGAGTTTATTAAATTAATATTAAAATGAAAAGTAGAAAAGGTAGTTGGCAAACACACAGGATGCCCCTTAAATGGGATTATATTACTAATTCGTGTCTGTCTGCAAAAGCCGCCGGTACTGTCATTGCGAGGAGCGTTTTTGGCGACGAAGCAATCTCAGCCGTTTTAAGAGGGGATTGCTTCGGCAAAAAACGCCTCGCCATGACAGGTCTTGGTATTTTCGGACAAGCACTAATTCACATCAACAACGCACTTTACGAGAAGGAGAAACAAAATGGCGTCAAAGTCATTTGCGGAAAAAATGAATGAGGTTAAGCTCATGTTGGCCGGCATCAAACAGTATCCGGAGCGATTGGCGAGACGAGGTTTGGATGCTGAGTTTATTTCGCGATTTGAAAAGAGCTTTCAGGAAGTCCAAACGCTGGATAATGAGCAGGAAAAATTAAAAGCTGAATTAAAATCCAAGTCAGCAGCGTTGACCGAAAAATCCACTGGGCTGGATGCACTCTATATTGAAGCAAAGAAAATGGTCAAGGTTGAGATTGAAAGTACCGCGTGGAAAGAGTTCGGAATTCAGGATAAGAGATAAGCGAGTTGCAGGAGCTAACTGACTTTTAGCATGTATTTTTAGATAATAAAGGGAGGATTCAATATAAATCCTCCCTTTTCATTTTATTATTATCCTCATTCATTTTTTTCTTCAAAAACGAAAACCACACCGCCCGTGCCAGGAAAATAAACAGGATAATAGCGCCCGCTGCAAAAATCAGATCGGGCAGTATCCGCATCCAGGAAAAAAGCTGCATGGTTTTACTGGTGGCGATTTCAGGACTCCGGGCATACCAGAGACCAGCTTTCACCGCATAATAAAATTGATAGAATCCGGATGGAATTAAACTGAACACCGTCATGGCCATCAGACCGCCATTCAGGCCCCAGAAACTCCATTTCAATAATTTATCCGACCAGGAAGATATTTTCACGATGTGCCGGACCGAAAAAAGCATTAACGCGATGGCCAGAAAGCCGTACACCCCGAAGAGTGCCGTGTGACCATGAATTGGCGTGGTATTAATTCCCTGAATGTAGTACAGAACAATCGGGGGATTAATTAAAAATCCGAAAATTCCGGCTCCAACAACATTCCAGAAGGCCACGGCGACGAAAAAGTAAATCGGCCAGCGATAGGCAAAATTTTTGCCCGCTTTTTCGACTGCTTTCAAATTATGAGTCGTTTCAAAAGCCAGCATAGTGAGTGGAACGACTTCCAGCGCTGAAAACACAGCTCCCAATGCAATAATAGGTGATGGCGAGCCGGACCAGTACAGGTGATGGAACGTCCCGATGACACCGCTTCCCAGGTAGAGGAAAATACTAAAATAGACCGTGTTCAGGGCAAATTTTTTGCTCACCACCCCGATATGTCCCAGAATAAAGGCCATGAAGACGGTGGCAAACACCTCAAAAAAGCCTTCTACCCAAAGATGAACAACCCACCAGCGCCAATATTCGGCTTCAGACAGATGGGTGCCTTTACCATACATCAAACCCGCCATATAAAATAATGGAATGGCAATGGCGCTATAAAGCAGCAAATGCGTCATTCCGCTAAAATCCTTTTCCTGCCCTAAAGCGGGTCGAATTGCACGGACGACGAGCACCAGCCAGATCAACATCCCGGCGATTAACAGGAGCTGCCAGACGCGACCCAGCTCAATATACTCATAGCCCTGATGTCCCAGATAGAAATTGTTCGCATTCATGTTTCCGGTGACGGAGAGCCAGGTACCAACCAGTGTTCCGACCAGAACAACCGCCACCGCTCCCAACAGAATCGTGACCCAGAGTCCTTGCTTCTTTGGCTCTTTCCCAACAAAAGGGCCAATAAACAAGCCGGCCGCGAGAAAACAGGTGGCAATCCAGAAAATGGCCAACTGAAGGTGCCAGGTTCGGGCGATGGCATACGGCAGAACTTTTGCCAGCGGAATTCCGAAGAAATAGGTTCCTTCGACCGTATAATGGCCGGTGATGGCACCTACGGCTATTTGTAAGATAAACAAGAGCATTGCTATCAGAAAATAGGGTAAAATGGCTTTCTGGCTGCCACTCGGCGTTGGTTCATCAAAACGTGTCAATAACTCGGCAGTGTAGTCCTTTTCATGCAGATAGTGCAAATAAATGAATAGAACAACGGCAATCGCCAGAATTAATAAAATCACACTGACAATCGACCAGATTATGGCATCCGGAACAGGTTCATTGCCAACCAGGGGATCGTAAGGCCAATTGGTGGTATAGGTATAATCCTTATCCAGCCGTAACGTCCCGGCAGCCCAGGCCAGCCAGGCAAAAAAATCGGTCAGATTCTTCCCTTCCGCATCCGTGCGAACGATACCAGGCTGTAAACCCATGCGTTCATTACCATCGCGAAATAAATTAGTGTAATAGCCAATAAGGGCCTGATGGGCTTCCTTTTGAAAATCAGTAAACACCAGGGTATTATTCGCGGCATCAAACCGATTCGTTTTAATTTCCTGCTGAATTCGTGCCTGTATTTCCGCCTGTTTTACGGGATCCAGTGCTTCAAAATTTTTTTGGGTAAAATTATTGGCTGCTTCGGTTGATAAACCCGCATACCTGGCGGCCATAAATAGCCCCATCCGATGCAGATAATCCGCCGACCAATCGGGTGCCAGATAGGCCCCATGTCCCCAGATAGTTCCGATATGCTGCCCGCCGCGGCTGAAATAATAATTTTGTCCCACCAGGATATCTTCTCCGGTAAATAATGTTTCTCCTGAACTACTCTTCACAAATCCTGGAATCGGCGGTTTTTCCCGATTGATAATATATCCCCCCCAAATCAGGACGCCGAACGCCAAGATTAGTAAAAATAGCAGTACGGCTTTGACTTTTGGATTACTCATTTTTTAAATCCTCCTTAGTTAATAAAAAACAAAAATTAAGTTAAAATAACTTTCACAACTGTACACTTTTTAGTTTACTCATAACTCTTTACTTTTAGACCATTCTGACTGCCTTCACTCCAAAGAGCATGGCTATTCTCCCTCCCGCTGTGAGAAGTTTTGGGTGAAGGTAGATTTTGCTAAAGTAAAAAGTGCCTGATGAGAAAAAATACGTCATAATTTAATAATAATCAATTGAATGCTGATTGACTAAAGTCAAGAAATTGAAAAAAATCATGCCGAAATAGAACTAAATAAAGCTAAAATGCTGTTCATAATTTTAACGATGAAATTGTGGGCCACAATTGAACGTTATTTTCTTCACAAAAAACGGAACCCCATACAACTATTGAGCGTTTGAAAATGTGATTTATTTTTTGGATGGATATTTTAGTTCAAGCCAGCCAGTCAATAATAATACCCTTTCAACTGGATGCGTTAAAAAATCCACTTGATAATCCATTTTCAATAGAACAATCCTCGCTGGCTTTTGTCGCTGAAATCTAACGATTTATCTCCTAAAAATTGTGTGAGACTTTGGTAAATTTCATTGCTTTTTACAAAAATTTTGTTATCTTATAGGGATGATTTTTTCTGCTTTTTATCCTGAAATAAATCCATCAAATTTACCTCAATAGTTTTTACTTCTTTACTGGTAACGATACGCCCGCTCAAGCCTCCGTTGGATGCCGGGCGCTGATGAAACGAGTTTGGTTTTTCGGAGGAATTTTTAATTTTAATATAGTATAAGGAAAGGTTTTTATGAAACAATTCAAAAAAGAAACGGTGGATGGGAATATGGCCGCCACCCATGTGGCTTATGCATTTAGTGATGTTGCCGCAATTTATCCCATTACACCTTCCTCAGTTATGGGCGAAGTAGCTGATAGTAAGGCTGCCAAAGGTCTCAAAAACATTTTTGGCCAGGTTGTCGACGTCATCGAAATGCAGTCTGAAGGTGGTGCGGCCGGTGCAGTTCATGGTTCGCTATCCGCTGGAGCTTTTACGACAACTTTCACCGCTTCCCAGGGTTTATTGTTAATGTTACCCAATATGCATAAAATTGCAGGTGAAATGCTTCCAACCGTTTTTCATGTATCCGCCCGTTCATTAGCCTGTCAATCTCTCTCTATTTTCGGGGATCATTCCGATGTGATGGCGGCCCGGAATACTGGTTTTGCACTTGTCGCCGCCGGCTCGGTTCAGGAAGTGATGGATCTGGCAATTGTTTCACATCTGGCGACCTTAAAATCCAAAATTCCCTTCCTGAATTTCTTCGATGGTTTCCGGACTTCAAGTGAAATTCAAAAAATTGACATCATCGATTATGCAACATTAGAGAGTTTGATTGATTGGGATGCTGTTGAAGAATTTCGTAGCCGCGCTTTAAATCCCGAAAAACCACGCATCAAAGTTGGTGCCCAAAATCCGGATGTTTATTTCCAGGGACGCGAAACAGTAAATCAATATTATCTCGATGCGCCGATGATTGTTCAGGACTATATGAATAAAGTTGCGGAATTAACCGGACGCCCCTATCATCTTTTTGATTACGTGGGAGCTCCTGATGCCGATAAAGTCATTGTCGCCATGGGGAGTGGATGTGAAACTATTGACGAAACCATCGAATGGCTAAATGCAAACCGTGGAACCAAATTGGGCTTGATTAAAGTCCGACTCTATCGACCTTTTGCCGTTCAGGCTTTTATCGATGCACTGCCCAAAACAGTGAAAAAAATTGCCGTGCTTGATCGCACGAAAGAACCCGGTGCAATCGGGGAACCGCTTTATTTAGATATTGTATCGGCTCTCAAAGATCATAAAGACCTGACGATCATTGGCGGTCGTTACGGCCTTTCATCAAAAGATTTTACGCCATCAATGGTCAAATCAGTGTACGACCATCTCGATGGTGCTTGCTTCCATGGTTTTACCGTTGGAATTACCGATGATGTCACCAATACGTCAACAAAAATTACCGAAGAAATTAATACTTTGCCAAAAGGAACGATTAGTTGCAAATTCTGGGGATTGGGTTCTGATGGTACGGTTGGCGCGAATAAAAACTCAATTAAGATTATTGGTGATAACACCGATCAATACGTTCAGGGATATTTCCAATATGATTCCAAGAAATCAGGTGGTATTACGCGAAGCCATTTGCGTTTTGGTATGAAACAATTAAAATGCCCCTATCTGGTTGATCATCCCGATTTTGTTGCCTGCCACAATCCAGCTTTTATCGGCCGGTATGATATTCTGGAAGGAATCAAAGAGGGTGGCGTCTTTTTACTAAATTCGCAGTGGAAAGCGGACGAAGTATTTGAAAACCTGACCCTGGATATGCAAAAAACAATTATTGCCAAAAAAATTAAAGTTTATAATATTAATGCGCTGGAAATTGCCAATGCGGTAGGTCTGGGTGGTCGTATTAATTCAATCATGCAAACCGCCTTTTTCTTAATTTCAGGCGTCCTCGATCGGCAGCAAGCTATCGACATGATTAAAAATGCGATTAAGAAGACTTATGGTAAAAAGGGCGAAGAAGTTGTCAAAATGAACTGGGCATCAGTGGATAAAACCGATGAAGCCATGGTTGAAGTGACAATTCCGACGGCTTTACCTGGTAAATATCGTGAGATGAAAAAACTGGTGCCGGATAATGCTGATAAGTTTACGAAAAATGTTATTGAAAAAATCATGCAGGAAAAAGGTGATCAGATTCCGGTTTCCGATATGCCCTTTGATGGGTATGTACCTTCGGGAACCACCCAACTGGAAAAACGGGGTGTCGCACCCTTCGTTCCGCACTGGATTCCTGAAAATTGTATTCAATGTAATCAATGTTCATTCGTGTGTCCACATGCCGCGATTCGTGCCAAACTGATTGATCGGGAGTTATTAAAGGATGCACCTGCCACATTTAAAACTTTAAAAGCCGCTGGAAAAGATGCGGATAAATATGCGTATAAAATTCAGATTTATCCACTGGACTGTCAGGGTTGTGAAGACTGCGTAAGAGAATGTCCCCAAAATGCATTGGTCATGAAACCAATTGAAGAAGAAAAAGCTCTGGGCGAAGTTGAAAATGCTGTTTTCTTCAATTCATTACCGACAGATATCCTGGGTGCAACAGCCAAACCGAACACAGTTAAAGGCAGCCAGTTTAAACAACCATTAATGGAATTCTCAGGTGCCTGCGCTGGTTGTGGTGAAACACCTTATGTAAAACTGATTACGCAACTCTACGGTGATCGCATGATTATCGCCAATGCAACAGGTTGTTCGTCAATCTGGGGCGCCACTTTCCCAACAATGCCATACTGTAAAAATAAAGATGGTCATGGTCCGGCCTGGGCAAATTCACTATTTGAAGATAATGCGGAATATGGCTTTGGAATGCGGCTGGCAGTGGAAGCAAATCGTCGTCAGCTCTGGTTCCAGGTCGAAAAAGCCTTATCGATGGGTGTTAATGGCGATCTGGGTGCAGCACTGGCCAAAGCGAAAGATCTGTGGAAAGTCACCGATGAAGAAGCCAAGCTGAATGCCCGAAAAATTCAGACGCTGTTACCGGATGCACTGAAAAAAGCCTCCGGTGATGCGCAGAAAGTTCTCCGTCGCATTAAAGAGCTCGAAAGCTACTTCATCCAAAAGAGCGTCTGGGCGTTTGGTGGTGATGGTTGGGCTTATGATATCGGCTATGGTGGTCTCGATCATGTGCTGGCCAGTGGTCGTAATATCAACGTGCTGGTGCTGGATACTGAAGTCTATTCCAATACCGGTGGCCAGGCTTC
Organism: Caldithrix sp.; assembly: GCA_020722815.1. Taxonomy (GTDB): domain Bacteria; phylum Zhuqueibacterota; class Zhuqueibacteria; order Thermofontimicrobiales; family Sulfurfontimicrobiaceae; genus DYKB01. The sequence continues at coordinate 60,217 of DYKB01000015.1, forward strand.
CAAGTCTACGCCATTAGGTTCAGTAGCCAAATTTGCTGAAGCTGGTAAAATGACTGTTAAAAAAGACCTGGGCCTGATGATGATGAGCTACGGTTATGTCTATGTGGCTTCGGTCGCGATGGGTGCCAATAAAAATCAATTGCTCAAAGCAATCACAGAGGCCGAACAATATGATGGCCCATCCATTATCATTGCGTATGCGCCCTGCATCAATCATGGTATCGATATGGCCTTAACTCAGGATGAGGAAAAACGTGCGGTAGAGTCCGGCTACTGGATTCTCTATCGTTATAATCCCAAACTGAAAGCTGAAGGCAAAAATCCATTTATTCTGGATTCAAAAGAACCGGTAATGGATGTTCAGGAGTTCTTAAAGGGTGAAAAACGTTACACTTCACTCAAAATGACCTTTCCGGACAAAGTTGAAGGCTACTGGAACAAATTTTCAAAAGTCGCGCGTGATCGATATGAATATTATAAGCGACTGTCTGAAAAGTAATTTTATTTAGTTAAATAATGAATTAAAAATCCCTTTCTGGCTTACAGGAAGGGATTTTTTTTTAAAATGGTTGTTAAATTTGTTTAGCAGTTAAAGCGTCATTGATAATTGGCAATTGATAATTGACAATCCACAATTGACAATTCACAATTATTCTATAACTTTATGTATTAACAGCCAAAAAAAGCCTTGTTTTATTAAAAATAATTGTTTATATTTTATATAACTACTGTACCATTTCGATACAAAATTACCAACGTGGCTCTCTGAATATTATGATGTCGACAACAGGTAATTTTAATCGTATATTGGTATTTAAATTCTAATTATATTCAGAGGAGCTTCAATTGAATATCTACGTTGGAAATCTTCCCCGGACCGCAACGGACGAATCGGTTCGAAATCTTTTTGCAGAGTATGGCGAAGTGACTGAAGTTAAATTACTGAAAGATCAATACTCTGGTGAACTTCGAGGCTTTGGCTTTGTAACAATGCCTTCAAAGATGGATGCCCAAAAGGCAATTAACGAAATCAATGGTACGGAAATGGAAGGACGTTCCTTAATCGTTAACGAAGCACGCCCCAAAGGCGATAATCGTGGTGGCGGCGGTAGCCGCCAGCGAGGTGGTAGCGGTCGTTCTCACGGTGGTCCACGCTCGCGTTCCTGGTAATCACAAAAATTTTTCCATTAAAGGCCTTGCATTCAAAAATGCAAGGCTTTTTTATTTTATATCAAGACAGAACACCTCAAGAATCATCTTGAGAGCCGATCATTACTATTTTTCAGGTTTAACTTTACAAATTAGCAGGGTGATGTCATCCTCCTGCGGTTTATTTTCAGAAAATGACCGAATATTTTGATAGAGCAGGTCTAAAAGTTCCTGCATTGCCGTAAAATGATTTGATTTTATTAAATCAAGAGCGCTATCGAATCCAAAGTTGATTTTCTGATTCGAACGTGCCTCGAAAACTCCATCCGTCAAGAAAAATAGAACATCGTCTGCTACCAATTGCATCGAATCACTTTTTGGGTATTGATAGCCTCGGATAACTCCCAGGAGGACTCGTGTGCTCTTCATTTCACATTTAATATCCCCCTGGCTAATCAGAAACGCTGGCGGATGTCCAGCACTCGCATAATCCAGAATTTTATAAGCCGGATTTAATCGGGCAATGATCATGGTGACGAAGAGCCCATCAGAGAGATCACCGATCAATTCTTCATTCAGTTTGGTCAACAGTTTCGCCGGGTCCGATTCATTTTTAGCAAATGCCCTTAAATAACCCCTGGTCGTTGCCATGAGTAAAGCCGCACCCAGTCCGTGCCCGCTTACGTCACCGATAATCATCCCCATGCATCCATCCGGCATGGTGATGAAATCAATATAATCGCCATTGGTTTCGCTGGCGGAATAAGTTCCGCCGGCAATATCAAAACCAGGGATAGAATAATTGGATTTCATTAGACATTGCTGAATTTCACGTGCGACTCTAAGTTGAAATTCCTGATCATGTTTTTGCTTTATTTCGGTCACATCTTTCAAAACGGAGACAAAATTGGTAATATTCCCATTATCATCTTTAAGCGGCGTGATTGTTTGCACACTCCAGTAAAGTTCACCATTTTTTTTTTCGATTAATAATCCCCCCCGGAAAGTATTTCCTGCCAAAATCGTATTCCAGATATTGGTATAAAAAGCCTGATCCTGTTCGCCCGATTTGAGTATTTGAGGGGATTTGCCAATCACTTCGTCTACCCGATAACCAGTTGTTTCTTCAAAAGCAGGATTGACATATTCAATTATTCCTTGCCTATTTGTAATCATGACGCTATCAGCCGTTTGTTTAACCACATTCGAAAGTTTCTTAAGGGCTTCCAGATAATTTTTTCGTTCCGTAATATCTTCAGTATGCAGCATAATTAAATCAGGGGGGAGAAAAACGTAGCTAAAAATCATCACTTTTTTTTCATTCCGCGTTCGCAGCAAATAATTAGAAAGCTCGCGGGTGATAACGGTCTTCTCCGTAAAACATCTCCAAAAATCAGGCTGGATTTCGGGCAAATCCGCATAAATTCGGCTTAATCGATCGCCCATGAAGTTACTAATAGCACCATTGGTGAATTTTTTCGCTGCATCATTACAATCTACGAGAATAAAATCATTATGGTGATATTGCCAGACATAAGTGGGAATTGGGAAGCCTTTAAATTGTGCTTTGACACGATCTTCACTCTGTTTTTGCCGTCGTTCCGAATCTTTTATTTTTGTCATATCACGAATTATTACCGTTCCACCGGCAATATTTCCAGCCTCATCTTTTAACGGTCGCCCGGATACTTCAATTAACACGCCCTCAGGCCGTTCGGGATTTTGGATAAAAATAGAACCTAAAATTCTAAAATGAAAATTTGTAAGGGTATGAATCAATGAAAGACCCCTTCCTGCCTCCCCCATTTTCGCTTTTTGAAAATGGGGGAGAGACAGCGGGGGTCAATTTCCCACTGAAAGCGAGTTCTCCGAAGAAAAAACGTTTCATTTTAGAATTTCAGGTAGAATTATATGATGAAACCATCCCGATTGAGAGGCCAAAAGTTGATTCAAGAAAAAACGGTGCGATAATGTTCCTGAGAGCTATCCCAGATACACATGACACATGCTTTCGATGATTTGCTCCACACTGGAATATTTTGCCTTCCACTGTAATAATTTTGCGGCAAGTTGGCAATCGGCATAAAGTTCCGGCGGATCACCCGGACGCCGTGGTCCAATCGTGTGGGGAATTGGCAAACCACTGATTTTTCGGGCCGTTTCGAGCATTTCCAGAACCGAATACCCCCGGCCGGTTCCCAGATTTACGATCAGACTTTTTTCTTTTTCAACCAGATAATTCATGGCCAACAAATGGGCTTCTGCCAGATCGCTGACATGAATATAATCGCGGATGCAAGTACCATCCGGGGTATGATAATCGTCACCAAATACTTGCAAAATCGGGCGTGTCCCAGCCGCTACTTCCATAATAATTGGTGATAAATTGCCGGGATTTTTCTCTTTCCCGCGGATTCGACCTTTCACATCATAACCCGTGGCATTAAAATAGCGCAGGGCGGCATAGCGTAAACCTTTGAGCCGGTCATACCAATCAAGAACCTGCTCAATGACCAACTTGGTATAGCCATAATAATTAATGGGTTGCAACGGATGTTTTTCATCAATGGGTAAATATTGTGGATTACCATAAACAGCGGCTGATGATGAAAAAACAATGTATTTGACCGCATGCGCCTGCATTATATTGAGCAAATTTATGGTGCCGGTAATATTATTGGTAGAAAATTTCTCAGGAATCAGCATTGATTCACCAGCCGCCTTTAAAGCGGCGAAATGAAATACGACATCAACTGGTTTTGAAAAGGCTTTTTGTAAATCTGGTAATTGTAAAATATCCCCCTGAAAAAATTCAGCACGGGGATCCAAATTTTCGATTAAGCCAGTCGAAAGATTATCAAAAATTGTTACCGAATAGCCGGCATCACATAAGTCATGAACGATATGTGAACCAATATAACCGGCCCCCCCAACAACTAATATTTGCTTAAAGTTAGACAAAATTACTCTCCATTATGAAAGAATCGAAACGCCACCCTGTATATCGGTGACATACACTTTTAATTCACGTCCCATTTTTTGCGGATAGATTTCAGTGGCTTTTGCAATGAAATTTGTTAATGCCGCTTCCTGGATCAGATTGATGGTACAGCCACCAAAACCACCGCCCATCATCCGGGCACCATAGATACCCGGTTCAGATGCCGCCAGATCGACCAAAAAATCCAGTTCCTTGCAGCTCACGCCATAATCATCCCGCAGACCGGCATGGGTGGCGTACATTTTCTTTCCAAAGGCATTTAAATCACCCTTCTGAAGATCCTGACAGCCATTCAACAGCCGCTCATTTTCCTCGATCACATAACGACAGCGTTGATAGATGATGGGTTCCATTTCGGAACGATGAACTGATAACATTTCCATTGAGACGTCGCGAAGACTACGGATGTCTGGATTCGTTTTCTGGATGATGGCCACGCCTTTTTCACATTGCCCCCGACGAATATTATATTCAGACGACGCCAGCGAATGGGAAACGCCGGTATTACAGAGTAAAATATGAATATTTTTAAATTCAAATGGAAAATATTCATAATTCAGTGATCGGCAATCGAGTTTTAATACTTTATTTTCTGCACCAAAAACACTGATAAATTGATCCATAATCCCGCATTTGACGCCGACGAATTCATTTTCAGCTTTCTGCCCCATTTTTACAATGTCAATTTTGGCAATCCCAAGCTGAAATATTTCGTTCAATGCCGAGCCAATTCCCGCTTCAATCGCCGCGGAAGAGGACATACCCGCGCCGATGGGGATATCACCGCCAAAGACGCAATCGAAGTTTTCCGGTTTATAGCCCGCTTTTTGAAACTGCTCAACCATGCCCATGAGGTAATTGGGCCAACCTTTATTTGATTTTTTCAGTTTTTTGATATCGAATTCAAAAGAATCATTCATATCCGAAGCAAAAAGTCGTGAAACCGGTTTGGCAGAAGGTGCCACTGCCAGGATGATCGCTTTATCAATCGCCGCCGGCAGCACAAATCCTTCATTATAATCAGTGTGTTCACCGATTAAATTCACTCTTCCCGGTGCCCGCACCAGCAAAGGCTCTTTCTGGTAAAGAGATTTGAATTTTTCTTTGATCGCCTGTATATTCATCTAAATTAAGAACCTTTATTTTATTCAAAGTAATTCGACTTAAGAATATATATTTATTGAGAAATACCAACCAAAAGGCCGGGTAGATATGAATATTAAAAATCGACCCGGCTTTACAAATTTACCAGAAAATTATATAAAGTATTATTGTCGCGACAATCACCACCGCCCCCAATAATTTTACAGAAGTTGCCGGCCGCATGTCAAAATCCGCCCGAACGGGTATTTCTTTGGCTTTTACTGGCGCAGCCAATGTCATCATATACATCACAACCAAGATCACGGCGAATGTAATTGCCATCCGGTTAAGAAATGCAATTTCACCGAATTGCCATTGTAAAAATCCATAAACGGGTACGGTCAAAATAAGTCCTGTGACACCAGCGGCCGGCGGTGCTTGTTTAAAAATCATTCCAAAAACAAATACGGCCAGAATACCGGGTGAGATATAACCCTGAAATTCCTGAATATAGGTAAAAATTCCCTTGAACTTGGGATTTCCCAATTGCGGGGCGATGAAGCACCCGATAAGGACGAAAATTAACGTGGTAATACGGCCTGTCCAGATAAGTGTCTTTTGGGAGGCATCCATTTTGAAATGCCGTTTATATAAATCCATGGTGAAAATCGTAGAGGCAGAATTTAACATGGAAGCCAGAGAACTAATTACTGCACCACTGATTGCAGCAAAGATAAACGCACGAACGCCAGGGCTAACCAATCTACGAATCAGAAGCGGGTAGGCGGCATCGGTGCCACTTTCACCGGTCATCTGACTCCCATAAAGCTGCCAGGCAATAATACCCGGGAATATGATAATGAAAGGAATGATGAGCTTGAGTAAGGCCGCGAAAATAATCCCCATCTGTCCCTGACGAAGGGTCTTGGCGGCGAGTGTTCGCTGGGTGATATATTGATTCAGCCCCCAATAATAGAAGTTCGGAATCCAGAGCCCAATGACCAGAGCGGTCCAGGGAAGGACAGAATGGTTGCGCGGTAGAATCATGTGCAATTTATCGGCATTTTGTTCAAAAAGGACACCCAAACCACCAATTGCTTTTAAACCAATATAAAGCGTGAGGGCACCACCCATAATCAACGCTGAACCTTGAAACAGATCGGCCCAGGCAACTGCTTTCAAGCCGCCCCAGATAGTATAAAGCGCGGCGATACTCCCGATTATCCAGACACCGAGTAGCAAATGGTCCGGATTATTCAAATCGCCAAAAAGCGTTTGCAGGGTCAATCCACCGGAATAAATCACGGCGGCAATGGTAACCCCAACATAAATCAACATGGTATAAAAAGCCATAATCGCCCGCGCGGCTGGATTGTAACGGTATTCCAGATATTCAGGAATGGTATAAACCCCGATACTTAAAAACTTTGGCAGGAAAAAGATAGCGACGAAAACCAGTGTAATTGCCGCCATCCATTCATAGCTGGCAATGGCCATACCAGCACTGCCAGCGCCCTGACCGGCCATGCCCACAAAATGTTCGGTGGATATATTAGCTGCGATTAATGAAAGCCCGATGAGTGGCCAGGTTAAGCCACGACTGGCCAGGAAGAAATCTTCACTGGTTTCCTCTTTTCGGCTCTTGTACATACTGACACCAACAACAATTCCAAAAAATCCCAGGAAAACAACAATATCAAGCCAGGTTAATTGCATGGTAAGCCCTTTCTTAATTAATTCACCGTAATACCAGAAAATACCGTTACTATCCTCAACTTTATAAAAACCAGTAGATAAAATCCCTAAAAAAATAGCTGGTAATGTATGAATTTAAATCCAGAATTGCAAGTCAAAAATTCAAATGATGTTACAAAAAGTAAATATGAAGGCTATTGAATGTTCATCCGAAAAAGCATCCGGATCTATCATTGCGGGAAGCGTTTTGGATGACGAAGCAATCTCCCGTTATTTTATGAGGGGATTGCTGCGGCAAAAAGCGCCTCGCAATATCAGTGTTTGGGATTTTCGCAGCGACACTATTTAACTTTTTCAACTGCCAACCTGGCTGTTTCTAAAAGCGGTGTTACCGAAATTGATTCACCGACCGCCAATTTCATCCATTCATCGGGCGTTAATGCGCCCAATCGGCACATTCGTTCCATTTCCACCGCCATATTTTTATTTTCAAGATATTGCTTAAGTTGAAAATCGATGATATGCCCAATCGCATAATCTGGCAAATAGAGACCGTAGGCAATCATGTGGGAATAGATTGCCAGTAAAGGCGAATCATTTTTTCCAAACACGGGTGCATAATATTGATTCCAGGTATCAATTGCGATTTTAACCACTGCGGCCTTTAATTCTTCAGCATTGGCATGGGGATGTTCATAAAGCCAGTGCCAGACCGCCATATCCACCAGTGAGACCCCTGAAATTTCGTAAAGTGACCATAATTGATCCAGAACCTGATAAATTTCTGCCGCAGAATCCGTTTGTTTGATTCCTAATAGATCGAGATCCTTTGCCTGAAAGGTAAAAGCAAAGGCCTCGGTAAAAGCATTGTTTGGAACACCGCGCAAAAAATAGTGATCCACTTTATTTAATGAAAAAACCTGTTCGACATTGTGCCCCAGTTCATGAATCGCAATATTAAAGCCTTTGTATTGCATGCCGCTGGCAGGAATGCGGGTACGCAAATGGGCTTTATCACTTCTTCGACCGCCTTCCATGGCATGGCCCGCGCCACGAGAGGGATCAACCTGAATTTTTTCGGCCAAAAATGCCACCGTAATCGAACAAAATCCCAGGTCGGATAGAATTTGCGGGAGGTCTTCCTGAAAAGCAGCCACGGAAGGATATTTTTTGCTAACAATTTTATCCAATTCTTCAGGCGGGATTGTCCCGCGTGATTTAAATCCATCGTACCAGATATCGAATGGTTCCAGCGGACGACCCAATCGCTTTTGAATAATCTGAGCTACCTCCTGAATAACCGGCGAAGTCAGTAGGGTGGTAAAGAGCGCTTTCACTTTTTCTTCCGGAATCTCCCGATCGGATTCAAATTTACGCTGTATTAATGTTGGTGCATTTGGATAATATTGATCGGCTAATTGGGTAGCCTGAAAAATATCCAATAATTTTTCATAGCGAATCGTGGCTTCAGGTTCATTACTGACGTTAATATTTCCTTCGGCTGAAATCACTTCATTCACACCCGGTTTCCAGAAAACTTTGGGATTATTAATGACAACTTTTGGAATATCCTGTCTGATAATGCGTTCCATGATTAAAGCAATCATCTGTTGCCGGCTCAGTCCATCCGGATTGGCATACTGGGACTTAATTTCATCCCGCAACCCCCAATGAAGAATCAGCTTTAATCCATCCGGAAAAAGGCAATGATCATCGTCGGTTAAAACTTTATCCAGCAGAATATTATATTCGCTGATATAGTTATCAGCCGCCAGATAAGCCTGTCCCAATTTTTGCTGGACAGCAGCCGGTATCCGAGCCGGCAAAATCTTTAGCATTCGATCCTGTGCCCAGTCTTCCCGACTCCAATTCGGCCCATTTTGAAGTCTTTCTTCCAGGGTGTGGGCTGGAAAATTTAGTAAAATCACAAAGGCAATCTTTGTTTTAAAAAGATCGTCAATCGTATGCGCCCCGGGGGAATATTCACCCAGGAGGTAATCAATGGGGAGAATTTCGCCGGTATCCACATCCAGATGCCATTTTAATTCCCGACTCAATTCACTGGCATGACCGAAAATTTGCTCAAAGGCTGCTTCAAGTCTGACGAAAGTCTGTTGTCGTATTTGGGGATCAGCGATAAAATGCGCTTTACAAAAATTTTGAAATGCCTCGGCAGTACCATCTTCAGCCTGCCAGAATTGGGCAACCTGCTTAACGCCTTTCTGGATACGCGCTATGGATACTTCAGGATACAATTTTGCCACACTGGAAATTGTGTTTTCAATTTGCGCAGAAGAAATTAACATTTTATTCTCCTTTTCGGTTTCACGAGCGCAAGCAAATAAAATCAAAAGTAAAAAAATGAGAAAAACGTATCGAACAATTTTTCGCCTGGACATAAGGCCTCCCTCTAAATTTGGTAACATCAGTTTTGAAACGAAATTTCAAACTTATGAGATAATTAAATCCAGGAAAAAGATCAAGTTTTATTTAAAAAATATTGAAAAAAATGTAATAATTTGTTATCATTATAGACCAGTTGTAAATTCTCAATACCTGTAACCCTAAAAATCAGAAAGGATGGCATCTTTATGGTTCCTTCATCGCGTATAACGATTTCGTTAATAATTATTTTGCTTTCATTCTGTTTGGCTCAGCCAATATGTGCACAGCCCCCAAAAGAAACTTCTTTATCAGAAAGGTCTTATTTAAACCATTCACTCCCGATTGATGTCCGGGTGAACGATCTGGTTTCACGAATGACACTTGAAGAAAAAGTCTCACAAATGGTAAATAGTGCCCCGGCAATCGAACGGCTCCAAATTCCCGCATATAATTGGTGGAATGAATGCCTGCATGGCGTGGCACGTGCCGGACTGGCCACTGTTTTTCCACAAGCCATCGGATTGGCGGCGATGTGGAATGAAGATTTTATGTATGATATCGCGACCATCATTTCCACCGAAGCCCGTGCCAAACATCATGAATTTCTTCGCCAGGGTGAACGTGGAATTTACAAGGGATTAACTTTCTGGTCCCCCAATATCAATATTTTTCGTGATCCACGCTGGGGTCGGGGGATGGAAACTTACGGTGAGGATCCTTATTTAACCGGTCGAATGGGCGTTGCCTTTGTGAAAGGACTGCAGGGGAATGATCCCAAATATCTAAAAGTAGTGGCTACGCCGAAGCATTACGCCGTTCATAGTGGCCCGGAACCGGATCGGCATCATTTTGATGCACGAATCAGTGAGCGGGATTTGCGCGAGACCTATCTGCCAGCTTTTCGAGCCGGCATCATTGAAGCGAATGCCTATTCGGTTATGGGAGCCTATAATCGCTATATGGGAATTCCCTGCTGCGCCCATGAGGGGCTATTGACTAAAATTCTACGCGACGAATGGGGATTTAAAGGTTATGTCGTGTCGGATTGCGGCGCAATTGCCGATATTTTCCAGCATCATGGCTATACTGCGACTGGACCAGAAGCGGCTGCCGTGGCCGTCAAAGCTGGCTGCGAACTGAATTGTGGTCATATTTATCCGATGCTGGTTGAAGCCGTTCAAAAAGGACATATCACTGAAAAAGAAATCGATGTGGCGGTGAAACGCTTATTCGATGCCCGATTTCGTCTGGGGATGTTCGATCCGCCGGAAAATGTGCCTTATGCACAAATTAAATATGAAATGAATGATGCCGAGCCGCATCAAAAAATGGCATTGCGAGCAGCTCATGAGTCAATTACCCTCCTGAAAAATCAAAATCATTTTCTGCCATTGAAAAAAGATTTGAAAGCCATTGCGGTCGTTGGACCCAATGCCCTTGCGACGGACATCATGTACGGTAATTACAATGGCTTTCCCTCCAAAGTTGTCTCCCCGGTGGACGGTATTCGGGCCAAAGTAACACCGCAAACAACGGTTTATTACGAACCCGGCTGTAATCACACCGATGCTGCCGAAATTTTTAATCCCGTCCCTGCTGCCTGTTTAAAACCTATCGATGCAAAACCGAATCAAAAAGGGCTGACAGGAGAGTATTTTAAAAATCAGGAATTGACGGGCAATCCTGTTTTAACGCGAATCGATTCGATGATTTACTTCACCCGTGTTGAGCGATTGGCGATTCAAGAAACGGGACCTGAAAATTTTTCAGTCCGCTGGCAGGGGAAGCTGGTTCCGGAAGTCAGTGGAAATTATACGCTGGCAATTACGGGTGATGATGGTTTTCGACTCTATTTTGAAGACAGGTTGGTCATTGATGTCTGGCAAAGGCAGGGGTCAAATACTGAAAAATATGAAGTGAAGCTAAATGCCAATCAGGAATATAAAGTAAAACTGGAATATTATCAGGCACGTGGTCGGGCTGCCATTCAATTTGACTGGTCGAGAGCGGATATTGATCCTATCGAATTAGCTGTCGCCGCGGCGAAAAAGTCAGAAGTGGTCATTATGTTTGGCGGACTTTCTCCGCGGCTGGAAGGTGAAGAGATGAAAGTGGAAGTCGAAGGTTTTAGCGGTGGGGATCGAACCGATATCCGATTGCCCAGAATTCAGGAAGAATTGCTGAAAAAACTCCATGCCACCGGTAAACCTGTTGTTTTGGTACTCCTCAATGGCAGCGCGCTGGCGATTAATTGGGCGGAAGCCAATCTTCCCGCGATCATCGAAGCCTGGTATCCGGGACAGGCGGGCGGTACCGCGATCGCCGATGTTATTTTCGGTGAATACAATCCCGCAGGCCGTTTACCTGTTACTTTTTATGCATCCGTTGATCAATTGCCGCCATTTGATGATTACAACATGAAAAATCGAACCTATCGTTATTTTACCGGAGAACCGCTCTATGTTTTTGGACATGGATTAAGCTACACGAATTTTGATTATCTGAATCTTAGTGCTCCGAAAACTGCAAGAACGAAGGAAAATTTAAATATTCGGGTGAAAATTAAAAATTCCGGGAAATTTGACGGTGATGAAGTCGTTCAACTTTATATCAAACATAAAGATTCAAAATTACCACAGCCAATCAAAGCATTGAAGGGTTTTAAACGAATTCATTTTAAAAAAGGAGAAACGAAAAACATTGATATCCCCTTAAAAATCGACGAGTTGGCTTATTGGGATGAAGTTAATAAAAAATATAAAGTTGAAGCTGGCAAATACGAAATTCAAATCGGGGCTTCTTCAAAAGATATTCGTTTAATTCAGGAAATTGAGGTTGTTGACTAAGTTGCTTAATCATAAATCGGATACAAAATTTATCAGGTCTAATTCTGTGGCCTCTGTATTCTGTGGCCTAAAATTCTTTTAACTTTTTATTGTTAATTCTGATGATTATTGAAAACCTTTTTCTGGAATTTTTACCTGATAATTATGGAAAACTTAATATGCAATTCAAATTATCAAAGTACTTTTACCTGTTAATTTTATTCATGTTAACGAGCAGCATCCAGATTTTCTCACAAACAGCGCAGCAAGAAAATGAACCAACTGATTTCGCGAAAAAGGTGAATCAGATTGCTGGAAAACATTTAGAAAAACTGGATGCCGCTTTTATCATTTATGACGCAAAAAGTGACCAATACGCCCGTTACAATCCGGATCGTTGTCAAAAACCCTACCCGCCCTGTTCAACCTTTAAAATAGCCAATGCGCTGATTGCCATGGAAACCGGGGTGGCAGATGGTTCTGAATTTATGATTCCTTTTGATAGTACCAAAACAACTCCGCAGGATTGGTGGGTACAATTCGGCTGGATAGGGGATCAAACGCTTCGGTCTGCCATGAAAAAGTCGGTTGTCTGGTACTATCAGGAGATTGCCAGACGGATTGGGCCCGACCGAATGCGTCATTTTTTGGACGTCCTAAATTATGGAAATCGGGATATAAGTGGTGGCATCGATCAGTTCTGGTTAATGAACAGCCTCCTCATTTCTCCCAATGAACAGGTGGAATTTTTAAAACGATTTTATCGGGCAGAATTCAAGCTTTCGAAGTTAACCTATAAAACCGTGAAAAGTATTTTATTATTCGATGAAAAAGACAATTATCGAATTTTCGCCAAGACCGGCGGGGGTACCTTTCCCGATGGTAAAGGTTTGGGATGGTTTGTCGGATTTGTTGAACGCCCGGATAATGTTTTTTTCTTTGTCCTGAATCTTGAAGACATTTCATTTGTTGAACTTCAAAAAAAACGCGTTGATATTTGTCTGTCAATTTTAAGAGAAATGGGAATTCTAACTGCAAATTAATCATAAACATACTGCTTGAAATAAATTGCTACGACAACAAGAAAGGGTGAATGATGAAAAAGTTGCTGATAAGTACCATCATTTTATTTCAAATGACACTTCTTTTTTCTCAGGAACAACCATTACGTCATGGCCTGGGATTCGCTGCCGGCATGTTATCCGGCAGTGGTTTTTCATATCGCCAGATTAATCAAAAATATGGATTTCAGGTGACGTTTGGTCTGCTTTCATTTCGGAATGAGTCGTCTGATTTTATTGATGGTTATCGAACGGCTGGTGATGGATTAGACATGGAACCGACTTACACCGAAGAAAAACATGGTCGCGAAACCAGTGGAAATATTGGTTTCATGCTTTATCGGATTTTAAATCGCTCAAACCGTTCGCTTTTTTATGGGATGATTGGTGTTGGAAATTATTTCTCCGAAGATATCATATATCGTCGGGATTACAGATATGTTCATGTTGAAGCGGATACTTATTCATATCAACCGGTTAGCCCGATTAGAAAAGACCAGGAGCGAGATTTCACGACTTATATGGGATTGGGTTTCGGCCTGGAATGGAGTTTGACAAACAACATTCACTTGACGATTGAATGGCCATTAACGGTTACCAACAAAGGAGACATCTATATGTATGTTCCTCAGGTGGGAATTCATTATTATTTTAAATAACGTTTGGTTTTCAAACTCTATTCATTATAATTTCATTACCGTATACTTTTTAGAAATCTTCTTTAAGCAACACTTGTAACCCTCAACCAACCTGCTCCCAAAGAGAGAAGTTGTAGCGCTTTCATCTCTGCTTTGGCGAGAGGATGAGGGGTCAAATTTCATGTAATCAGAAAATATATGGTAGCCGCCAGTAAAAATAGGTAACTTGCCAGGCAACTTAAATTTTCATCCGATGATGCGCGAATAAACGATAAAGGAGTTGCTTTATGCCAGTTTATAAAGTCCGTTTTATCTACGATACCGGAATCAAACGAGACATTTTTGAATACGCCATTCTCAAGGGGAATTGGGATTTTCGCGGGATTCCAACAACGGGCACCTGGTCCGAGGTTCCCATGGAAAAACGCCTTGGAACCGATGGTTGTCCTGTTTTTACCGCCGATTTAATTTTTGAAGCAAGTGATGAAAAAACCGTTTTTCATTGGGGAGTTGATCTCCAGCTTATTAATGGATGCCGAAAATGGGGCATCTTTTCAGAAGAAAGTGATTCCAATAGTCATTATCGCTATTTAACTTTTAACCTGGACTGTAAATCTACCGAAAAAGTTCAGCTTGAAACGTACCAACTCTCCTATCATCGCTATCTCGGTGCACAAAAATATTATCCCAATCCATTTGATCAAAACTCCCCCCACCTACGTTTCGCCGTTTGGGCTCCCAATGCCAAAAATGTTCAGGTCGTATTCGGGAACAGCTCTGGCTATATTGCCGATGATGGTTTCGGAATAGATAAAAAGCTCCCACCTGTTCCGCTTAAAAGACAAACGAATGGCATTTGGGAAACGACGCGACCTGATTTTGCCAGCTATGTTGGCCGCTACTATATGTTTGAAATTAAAAAGAAAAATGGTGAAATTGTGTATCGAACCGATATTTATAGTCGTTCTCAGGCTGGCCGGGGAGAGAACGATCCCAAAGGCGCCCACTATCGCGGTTCACCCAACGACCTGGATGGAACCAAAAGCTGCTCAGTGATTATTGATCCCGACGCTGTTAAATTATTTGGTTCTCCAATTTCAGTTTCGACTTTCTGGAAAGATGAATTTACTTCAGGATTTGATATTCCGAAACAGGTCGAAGATTTAGTTATCTATGAATTGCACGTCGGGGCCCTGGGATTTGGAAAACCGGGTCCGGGTACTTTTTCACAGGCATTGAATTTACTCCCCTATCTGGAAGAACTGGGTGTCAATGCCATTGAATTACTGCCTATCTCAGAATTTAATGGTGATAAAAGTTGGGGATATGGCACCTCCCACTTTCTGGCTATTGAATCCAGTGCTGGTGGTCGGGAAGCTTTGATGATGTTTGTAAAAGCCTGTCATCAACGGGGTATTGCTGTTTTAATGGACGTGGTCTACAATCACTATGCCCACGACGCGAATCGTGCCCAATGGCTTTTCGACACGGACTCCCATTCAGAAAACATTTATTATTGGTATGAAGGCCATGAAAATGACTATCCGGAGTGGTCCGGCGGCTATGTGAATAATGCTTCTTCCGGCTGGGCCCCCCGCTATTCAGAACCGATGGTACGTCATCTTTTTGTCGATAGTGCTGTCATGCTTATTGATGAATTTCATATCGATGGATTCCGGGTTGACCAGACCACCTCAATTCACAACTACAATTCACTTCATTTGATTGGTACTGAGCTAGCCCAGGCGAATATTCATGGGGCCAAATTTCTACTGGAATTTTGTGCTACAATTCAGGCAGTTCATCCCAATGCAATTCTGACGGCGGAAGATCATTCTACCTGGGACCGTGTCACAATGCCCATTGAAAAAGGCGGTATTGGTTTTCACGCCACCTGGTACAGTGATTTCTATCGGCATTTAATTGGTGATAAAGGCGAGGGTACAGACTACGCCAGATTACTCCTTTCTGCTGCACATGACGCCTCCACACCTCTAAAAATGGACTACTTTGAAGGCGCACTTTATGCTTCACAATTTAAAAAAATCGTATATCATGAAAATCACGATGAAGCGGGAAATTCCAGATATAAGTTAGGTGAACAGGAGTACACTTCCCAACGGACAATTCTGGTGGCCGTAAATGGTGCTCCACTGGTGGGGCCTACCCGCGACTTTGCTGAAGCCCGGGCCCGTTTTGCCACCGGCATGGCAATCCTTTCGCCAGGAACGCCCCTTTTCCTGATGGGGGAAGAAGTCGGCGCGACCAAAGCCTATACCTATAACAAATTCTATGAAAACAAAGAAGACCTCTACACCATGAAAAAGGAAAGTGGTAACCAGTTATTTCGTTTTTACTCAGATTTGATTCGATTGCGTTTAAATAATCCAGCTTTGCGTTCGCGGAATTTTGAGCCAATTCTTTCCAGTAATTCAGATCGCGTGATTGCATTTCGTCGTTTTACACCCGATCAGGAATTTGTTATCATTGGGAGTTTAAATAATCAGCCGTTTAATAAGCCAGGCTATTATATTTTCCATCCCAGTCTAAGTAGTAAAAATTGGCGCGAGGTATTCAATAGCGATGCCGGGCATTATGGTGGTAGCAATTGGGGGAATGCTGGCCGGACTTTTTATGCCCATGAAGGCCATTTTACAGTTATTGTTCCAGCCAACGGATTCGTTGTTTTTAAACGGATTTGGTAGCGGGATTCTTTGAGCTGAATTATTCATAAAGCAACCGAGCTGTAGCTGAAATAGAACGCGGATTAAACGGATCGACCGGATTTTCACGGATAATTTACCTTGATATTTCCTTGTTTCAAGCATTAAATTCGGACAAATTAACAATTTGTCCTACAATTTCGGCCAAATTCTAACCAACAAAACACCATGTGGGGATACCTCGGTTTCGTATAATTCATTAAAAATACCCACATCTCGTTGCCGCCACAAATCCCGAACCCGTTGTTTGCCCGTAATTCCAATCTCGGACCACAGCAATTTGAACTTCCGAGCGTTGTTGGTGAGATTAAACAATCCTACCGCTTTTGAACCATCTTCCAGGTCTTTCACCAGGAGAAATTCAGCATCCGTCTTCTTCACGATTCGTGCCTGCTTCCCCAATGGATCCTGATCTACCTCAATTACTTCATGATTGCAAAGGACGTTCAGCGTAAAGGCATCGAGTTCCACCATATCACCACTGTAAATCAACGGTGCCGCCATCAGGCACCACATCGACATATAGGCATATTGCTCCTCTGGTGTCAAATTGATGGCTTTTTCCTCCCCCAACTGATGCGCATCGCCAACCCAGCCGATTAAAATATAATCCGGATCATTCCACGCACCCGGATGGGCATAAGCCCAATGTTCCGCGTTTTTCATGCCAATCCGATAAAATCCCGGTAATGAATCCGCCTTTTCCAATCCCAGATCGCCCGTGGTCCGCCAGCAATGTCCCACTTCGGCACCCCATTTCCAGACTTCTCCCATGCCGTATTGACAAAGATTGTGAACCACATCCCGTTTCAAACCCTGTAACTCTGCCCACATCACTTGATACGGCTTTTTCAGATGCATCAGTTCTTTGCCGCCGGCTTTTTGACCGTAACTGCACCAATCGTATTTCAAAAAATCAAAGCCCCCTTCTGCAAAGGTAACGGCATCCAGTGCCTCATATCCAAAACTTCCGGCAAAGCCCTGACAGGTCTGCGGCCCGGGAGAGATGTATGTCCCGGCTTTCAAGCCTTTCGCGTGGATATAGTTTGTCATTACCTTCATCTCCGGAAATCGCTGGTTTGGCAATAATCTTCCATCGGTATCACGGATTGGGCCACCTATTTCAGGATCATCGGCCCCTTCTTTCCGCATCCAGCAATCATCGATGTTGACGTATTGATAACCATAATCTGCCATGCCACTGGCAATCATCTGATCCGCCGCCTGCCGCCTCACCTGATCGCTGACCCGATGATAATGAATATACCAGCTATTCCAGCCCATGGGTGGTGTCAGTGCCAATTGATTTCCCACAACAATCTGAAACTCCCGATTATCGGAACCATGAACATTTTTCGCTGAAAGCGTTACCGGCTATTTTCCAGCTTTGGAAATATTTCCGGTGATGATGCCAGTTGCTCCGTCTAATACCAAACCTTGTGGTAAATCCTTTGCAGTAAATGTCATCGGTCGTTCACCCGTACAGGGAATCCGGTAGAGAAATGGCGCACCGGGACGCACACCATAAATTTTGGGTCCACTAATACGGGGTGAAACCGGCGCTGCCGGCGTCAAAATAATGGCCGTTTCTACAGGTGGAACCGGAACCGCTAATAACATTTCAAAACTGATAAAGCAAAAAGTTAATAAACAGCTTAAACACAGGCCAAAAAAAATATTTCGCATGGATACCTCCTTTATAATTGATGGATTTTATTTAATGATTTGTGACCGTACACTTATTGATTACGCAAAATCTGATCCCCTACCCTAACCCTCTCCCAAAGTGGAGAGGGAATCGCTACGTCCTCTCCCTTTGGGTGAGGGTCAAATGTAACTTAAACAAGATTTATCAAAAAGTATACAATAGAGAGTTTAATTGCAGATATGATACAGGGAAAAAAAGAAATTGTCAAGGAAAAAAGAGATTTCATCTTTGGTATTCCTTCCCATTCGATTCAACCCTGATTTAAAAATTTCAACCCGAAATCATAATTTAAAATTATTATGGAACTAAAAACCGTTGATGTCATAATTAACCTTACTCTTAAAACATCGTGACTACGCAGATTGGTTGGTTCATGGTTCACAGCTAGAAACCTTTCATTTTCAATTTTTCTTAACTATGAACCGGGAATAATTGAACTTTGAACCTGAGTAGCTACAACAATTTGATAAAAACCTGTCCCGATCGCATCTATTAAAGATGATGAACATGATAAAATGGAGAAATCAATTTTGTTTTTCATAAATAGGCTTACAACAAAATTCAAACGCCGCTGGAACAGCCAAGGCGGTTATCGCGAAATTCTTGAACTGGCCTTTCCGCTCATTCTCAGTACGGGCGCCTGGAGCATTCAACAATTTGTCGATCGGATGTTCCTCACCTGGTACTCAACCGATGCCATCGCCGCCGCGATGCCGGCTGGTTTGTTGAATTATACTTTTATGAGTCTTTTTATTGGAACCGCCAGCTATGTCAGTACATTCGTGGCACAGTATGACGGGGCAGGCGCGTATAAACGAATTGGGCCGGTCATCTGGCAGGGCTTCTATTTTTCAATTATCGCCGGGCTGTTACTGCTGTTTCTTTATAAATCGGCTGATGCTTTATTCAAATTTGCCGGTCATACGCCGGAAGTCCAGAAAATGGAAGTGATTTACTTTCAAATTTTACTCTGGGGATCGATTCCAACGTTGATTTCCACCGTCTGTTCATCTTTTCTGTCCGGTCTTCAGAAACCGTGGCCAGTGGCCTGGGTCAATCTCAGTTCAATTGGCGTGAACATAATTCTGGATTATATCATGATTTTTGGTTATTTCGGCGTTCCGAGAATGGGAATTACAGGAGCTGCGATTGCCACGGTCATTGCAGCTTTTTATTCCGCCATCATCTTCATCTTTTTAACATTTCGACCGGCATTTCAACATAAATTTCAGATGCTCAAGGGCTGGCGATTTGACTGGAAGCTGATGAAAAGACTGATGCGTTTTGGGGTTCCCAGTGGCATGCAATTTATGCTGGATTTACTGGGTTTTTCAATCTTCCTGCTCCTGGTCGGCCGATTGGGAACTGAGGTTCTGGCTGCGACAAACATCGCCTTTAATATTAATATGATCGCCTTTATGCCCATGATCGGCCTTGGTATCGCCGTATCAATCCTCGTCGGACAGAATATTGGCCAGGAAACGCCTGAAGGGGCGACAAAAGTCACCTGGTCAGCGTTTCAGATGACTTCACTCTATATGGGATTCGTGGCATTTTTATATGTGGCGGTTCCGGAATTATTTATCCTGCCATTTTCAACACAGGCGGATGCTGCTTCATTTCAGATAATTCATAAGCTTGTAATCAAACTGCTGATTTTTGTGGCAATCTACTCCCTTTTCGATGCCATGAATATTATTTTCGCCGGCGCCATCAAGGGGGCGGGTGATACGCGATTTGTCATGATCATGGCCGTCGTCTTATCCTGGATTCTGATGGTCATCCCCACCTACATCAGTTGCATCATCTATGGGAAAAATATCTTCTGGGCCTGGACTTTCGCCAGCCTGTATATCTCCGTCCTCGGCCTGGGCTTCTATTTTCGCTTTCGCAGTGGCAAATGGAAATCGATGAAAGTCATTGAGGATGATGTGATTTCCGGTATCTAATCAACGATGTTCGGGATAAACTTTCAATTTAGTGTATTAATTTTTATAGCCGCTTATTAAGTTAGGGAGAAATTTTTCTTAAATTAAAAAACGGATTGAGGAATACCGATTAACGATTGTAACCGTTTACAGGATAGATCGAATCTGTCCTTCCCGCACGTTTTTGACGGAAATCCATCTTGCCCAAAATAATGGATGCCCGATAAACTTATACTCGAATGTTTTTATCGAGTAAACATTCGGGCCTAATGTTTCGCGCTATGATGCTGAAATGGATGAAAATTTCTTAGATGTGCCGAACACAATTGTTATTTTACCGGATAATTTAATGAGATAAAACTCGAGACTAACGGTTATATCAAATAACATTGAAGATTTATAGAAGGGAAATGTTAAAACAAATGGTTGAAATTATCACCATTATTTTGGCCGGGGGGAAAGGTACTCGTCTTTATCCTTTAACTAAAATGCGAAGCAAACCTGCCGTACCTATCGCCGGGAAATTTCGACTTATCGATATTCCAATTAGCAACTGTATCCATTCCAGCTTAAAAAAGATCTATATTTTGACCCAAGTTAGTAGTGAATCATTGCATCGACACATTTTTAAAACCTAATTGTTTGATAATTTCAGTAAAAATTTTATAACAATCCTTTCTGCTCAACAAACAATGGAAAGTCTCGATTGGTATCAGGGAACAGCGGATGCCGTACGACAAAATATGCAATTTTTTCGACAAAAAGCTGATTTAGTCCTGATTCTTTCAGGCGACCATCTCTATAAAATGGATTATCAAAAATTTATTAATTTTCATTTAGAAAAACAGGCAGACATTAGCATCGCTGTTTCTCCTGTATTTGAAGAACAGACATCAGAATTTGGTGTCATGAAATTAAACCAGAATTTCCGCATCTCTGATTATTTGGAAAAACCAAAAGATCCGGAACAAAGGGCAAAGATGAACGTATCTGAAAAAGTCTTTCATCAATTTGGATTAGCGTCCGGTGGTAGAACACATCTGGCATCAATGGGAATTTATCTTTTTAATTGGAATGTTTTAAATGAATTACTTGAAAATACGAAATATGAGGATTTCGGAAAAGGGGTAATCCCATTTGCAATCCAACAAAAAAAATGTCTATGGCTATCTCTTTAATGGCTATAGGGAGGACATCGGATCAATCAGAAAATTTTTTGAGACCCACATGGATTTAACAGAACCACTTCCAAAATTCAATTTTTATGATGAAGAAAATCCAATCTTCACCCACGCACGTTTTCTACCAAGCTCAAAAATTTTATTATCTAAAGTCAGTTATTCGATATTAAGTGAGGGAAGTATCATTAACCGTTCACGGATCAATCATTCAATTATTGGTTTACGCTCAAGAATTGGTGAGAATTCGTTAATTGATCATTCAATTGTTATGGGAGCAGATTATTTTGAATCACCAGACGAAATGATTCGACATGCAAATATGGGCATTCCCCAAATAGGAATTGGCGATGATTGTAAAATCCGAAATGCAATCATTGACAATAACGCCCGGATTGGTAATGACGTCAAATTAATAAATATTCACCACGTAATAGAAGAAGCCTAAAATTATGTCATCTGGGACGGCATCATTGTCATACCAATAAATTCAATTATCCCCAATGGCACTGTTATCTAGATTTTATCCCCCCAAAAAAACGCAAGAATTGTCATTGCAAGGCGTTTTATGCCGAAGTGATACCCTGATATAACGCTGGAGATTGCTTCGTCTCTCAAAATGCTCCTCATAATGAAAGCCGGAGAGTTAACCTCTGACTGCCTCAAAAGCTCGTGGTAATTCAATAGCGATATGCTAAAATTCAAAATGATATGATTTTAGCCTGACAGCTATGGCACCCACCCCCTGCATCAAATACCGCTTCCGCTCCCCTGAATCCAGCACCTTCGCACAGGTCTCCCAGAGGATTTTTTTGATCTGGTTGTATTTCATTTCAAAGGGATATTTGGGAGGAACGGCAGCAATGGTTTGTTGGGCCTTTTCGATTTGGCGCAGGGCGACATCAATCCAGACGTCTTCAAGGACACCTGGAATCTGGCCGAAAAGATTATCGATGTGCTCCAGCCGGACGGAAAGTATTTCGAGAGAACGATTTCCATATCGGAAAATCGACACTTCAAAAGAATCAGCTTCGTGGTTAAGGTTACAACAGAATCCATTAATTCGGAAACAAACGACGCATTTTTGTCGTTCATTTTCGGCAGCCCACCTCCAAAATTCCTGAAACCCAAACTCCAAATAATTTCAAAATTTCCAATCCCAAATGGTATCGCTTCAATAAATGTGGGTAAAAGTACCCTTCGACAAGCTCAGGGCACGGCCGATGCCGTTGGCTGAGCCTGTCGACGCCAGCTTTGCCATCAAATTTTGAGCGGATACCAATCCCAAATGGATGAAAATGCAGCAAAATAGCAGAAATAATTTTTTTTCATTGACAATCAACTTGAAATATTGTAAATTAAAATTATAACGCTGTATTTTCCCGCTAAGAAAAATTTTATATTGATGAGGTCTTTTCAATGAACACAGTTGAAGTACCAGAATTATCAAATCTAAGTATCCCTGAAAAGATACTCTTCTTAGAGGATTTGTGGGATTCCATTGCATTAAATGAAGCAGAAATAGCAATGCCCGAATCTCATAAAATTGAACTTGAACGAAGATATAAAAACTACTTAGATGCACCAGGAGAATTATTAACGCTGGAAGAATTACAAGCTAAAATTAATGAGGGCAAATGAATTATTCCATCAGATTCAGAGCCGAAGTCAAAGACGATGCATTACGCGCTTATCGGTGGTATGAAGATAAATCCATTGGACTCGGTGAAGAATTTCTTCGAATATTTTATGCCAATGCAAGAGAACTTGTGAGAAATCCTTTGATTTATCGAAAAATTTACAAAAATTTTAGAAGACGTTTACTCAGACGTTTTCCGTATGCCATCTATTTTCTTATTGAGAATCATACGATTATTGTTTTTGGACTTTTTCACACAGCACGAAATCCAAGAAGAATTGAAAAAATTCTAAACGAACGCTAAGATGATAGCTGGATAAAAATCAGTCTAAAACTTAATATGAATGCCTAAATTCAAACCATTTTCTGATATTTCCTGACCAAATAAATTATTCTGACAAAAAAGCGAAAAAGAAAAACGTCCCCATTCTGGAAATATAAATCCTGATTCAAGACTCACTCTGGGTAAGGTACAATTATTATCTTCGTTATTTTGGCTTTTATGACCATAAAATGTACCAATTTTAAGATCATTAAAAATCCTGATGTCATATTTTAAAATATCGCGAAGTTTAGTATAGATGACCGGCCCCAAAAGACCGGAATAGCCAGTGAGTTTATAATTTTTATGATTATTAAAATAAGCCCTTTCCAAATTAGTGGTCAACTTTATGTCGATTATCGAATCAAAATCGCGCATAATATAAAAACTATATCCAAGAGCAGCCTGATGCGAGCTCATTCCTTTTTGAAAAAAATTGCAATAAATGTGGCTTTTATGGGCTCGCAAATATTTATAGTCGATAAAAATCGACTGGTCGGGGGTAAGGTTGTAATTGAATTTTAGTATTCCGGAAAAAATTTGCTGAACAGATTGGTCAATTAAAACAAAACCATTTTGATTTGAAATAAAAAATTTAAATTTATATTTAAATATATTTTTAGAAAAACAATTTTCTATAAAAAAAAATTGAATTAATAAAATTAGAAAAAAATTAAACAATTTAATCTTTTAGTTAATATCATAATTATTATTTTTAATTTGATTGATAAGTTTTAATAAATTATCATTGTAATTATATTTTGTAAAATCAGCCATTAATTTTTTTTGCAATTCATTAAAAAACTTATGAACATTATTCTTAAAATCAAGCAATCTTTCTCTTCTATCACTATATATAGAAATAGAAGTTCGCTTATTTAATGCTTTTATAATAAACTTATCAATATCGTCAATACCTATTTCAATAGTATTTAGAACTTCTAAATATGTGTTATTTTGAAGAATATCCGTATCGATATATATAGGTACAAATTTTTTAATCTTCTTAAATTTTTGATTTAGTAAAGTTTCTGAGGCTTCTATAAAGACCCAAGGAGATCGTAAGCTATTTTTAGAAATTATAGAGATAGTCAAATCAGATTCTTCTATTGATTTATTAATGAAATCATTTATATCATCTCCAAAACATAATTTTTCAATATCGATTTTAATTTTTATATTTTGTTTTTCCAAATCGTTTTTTAGTTTAATAACAAAATTATTATCATTATGACTATAAGAAATAAATACTTTTTTAATATAAATATATTCATCGTCTAATTTTTTATTTTTATCATATTTATGAACCAATAAAGGATAAAATAATAAAATAAATAAAATAATTAATATTATTATGTCCAATAAACTTGAATCAAAATATTTTGAAATTTTTGGAATAAAAAAAATTAAAATATTAAAAAAAATAAACAATAAAATATAAAAATTTTTTAAATTAAATTTAAAAATAATATAAATTAATATAACATCAAAAATTATTGGAAATATAATAAACAAATAATAAATTTTATAAATATTAAATAAAATAAAAATTGTAAATAAAAATAAAATTATTATTAATTTTTTATTATTTATAATATTTGATAAATTATCTTTGATTAATTATTTTTTTACAATTACAATTAATTTTTATAGTATTTAATAAAAATTTATTAAAAATTGATTTTGAATTATTTTTTCTAAAATACAATATTTTTTCATCAATTTCATAAATTTCTTTATCTCTATTTTTTTCATTTAATGCTTTAAATACATATAATTTTAGCTTATTCCATTCACTAAATATTTTGCTATAATTTAATTCAGAAGACAAATTTTGAATGTCATTTTCTAATGAATCAATTTTATTTTGTATATCATTAAGCAATTTAAGTTTTATCATAACATCCCTATAATTACTATCAATATTATTAATTAATATAAAATAATAATAACTACATGATAAACATATTTTATGAAAATAATAATCTGCAATTAAATAAATATAATTATTCAATAAAATTTTACATAAAGGATATTTATTATAAATATTTTCTATTTTATTTTCAAGTTCTTGGATATTAACATCATCTAACTCTATTTTTAAAAATTTTGATAAATTTTCAATTTCAGCAATTCCTTTAAGTGTATTTTGTGCACTTGAATAAGAAGGACTTCCTTTATCAATTTGAGATAAATAGCTTTTAGCTGAAACTAATTGATTCAAATAAATAAAAGCACAAGCAATCTGCAAACGAGTGTCGTTGACTTTTTTACTTTTATTAGGATTTTTTTCATCTAAATTATTTGATTGTATATATGCGGCTAAAGCATCAAGTTTATCTGAAATTTCTTTACTCCGTATTTTAGTATCACCAGTATTTATTAACGCAGATACAATTTCTTTAATAGTGATCTTTTTTATACATTGTTCAATTAATACCTGAAGTTCATTTTCCTCGTTTTCACATGTGACAAATTCGAAAGCTTTTTCAAAAAGTTTTCGTGCATTATTTGGATCTCTTCTTAATTCGTCTCTACCGTCAGAAAGAAGCTTATAATAATTTATTTTTTTCTGCGTAGTGTCAATTTTTTGACTTAATCCAGGAACGGCATTATCAAAATTTTCAGCAGCTAAATATTCAGATAGTGCAAGTTCATAATTATTTTTTGAAAATGCTTCGTTACCGCTAGCGTAATAGTTTTCGGCTACATCACGTTTAGTAATACGATCTTCTGTGATTTTTTTTCGATTTGTTATTAAAAAAATAGTATCTTTATTCGTACAGAAAGTTTCAGCTCGTTCCAAATGTTTATATTCTAATTTTGGCGCTATTCTTTGCCATGATAATAAACGTGCATTCCATAAATAAATTTCTACTATTTTTGAAGAATCTAAATATTTCTCTCCTGCTGGACAAAGAGCATCAAGATATTTTTTAATCGCGTTAAAATTTGAATCTGAGATTGCTATTTTAAAAAGATTGTACTCAGATAATATCTTCAAAGAATCATTATCAGAAGTACTTTTCTCTACAACCTTTTCAAACGAATCTTTTGCTTTAACTGTATCTCTTTCAACTAAACTTAAAATACCGATTTTGTAATAGGCAGAAAGATATGTGGAATCAGTTTTTATCATCTCAATATAGCGTTCGATTGCTCTTAAATTTTTATCTTGCAAAATAAATAAATCTGCAATATATTGATGACATTCTTGCGAAAAGGGGTTTGGAAAAATATCTTGTTCATAGGATTGAAAAGCCTTTAAAGCTTTATCATAATTTCCTAAGTTATAATATGATCTACTTATTAATGAATCACAAGTTGCAATAACAACAGAATTGCTATTCTTTTTTTTAATTTTTTCTGATTTATCAATAACCATTTTCCATTCTTTTTTTATAAATAAATTAATTAATTCTTTTTTTTCTTTTTTAAAATCAAAATTTGAAAAAATAATAAAAAATAATAAAAATTTAAAAATATATAAAATTTTTCTATCTATTAAACGCATTATAAACATCCTTATATTTTTAAAAAGATGGAAATAACGGTGGATTTGGTAATATATTTTTATTTAATCTTTTATTAAAATTATTTTTTATTATTATTTTAAATATATTAAAAACAGTAAATCCAGTTGTAATATATAAAAAAATTTTATTTTTATTACCAATTAAAATACTTAATAATTTTTTAGCTATTTTGTTTGTTATATTTTTATCTTTAATTTCAAAATTAAATGATATTTTTTCAATATTATTATTTTTATAAAAAAATAAATGAATATAAAATTTAATTAAATTATTTTTTTATATGAATAAAATAATTTCAATGAAACTAATATTGAAATATCCATTTTTTTACCATATTCTTCTTCACCTGTAAATATTGATGAATTAGGACGTTGTATTTTCTGAAACTGCTCAAGTTGAGACATTTTTTCTTCGTTTAATATATCATATTTTGTTTTTTTTTCTATTTGATCTTTAAATTCATTTTCATTTAATTTTATTTTTTCATCATCAATAAAAAATAGTATTATTACTCTATTATTTTGAGAAAATAATAAATTATTTATAATTAAAATTATAAAAAATAAAAATTTATTCATATTTTAATAATATATAATTTTTTTAAAAAATTTTAAATTATTTATATTCAAAATTAAATAATAAATTCCATGTGTCACTTTTATTGAATTTCCATTTTTCCCATCCCACTCCATAAAATAATTTCCAGAGAACTGATACTGGCATTCAATCAATTTTTTAACCAGTCTTCCTAAAATATCATAAATATCTAAAGAAATATATGCTGGATGAGGTAAATAATAATTTACTATTGTCGTTTCTCGAAACGGATTCGGAAAATTCTGAAATAAAGTAAACTTATCAGGCAGCTTGAACTCATCCAGAACTTCCTGCTCAATAATCCCCTGTTTCCCTAAAACGATTGTATACTTCTTATTTGCTTTACATTCAAAAGAATTATAATGAAGCGAATTCGTTTCCCTGAGATTTGTCTGAAATTTTATATTTTGATCAATGACAAATGCTGAATAATCCAGTGGTATTGCTTCAATATTATTGAAAACAACCTTAACATCCCTATTTTTCAAATTTGTTTGTATTTCCAGTTCCCAGGTGTTATATTCGTTATTCAGTGGTTGAATATCAGCCGCATAGAGACTGGCATTTTCGTTCCAATCCAGATGGGAAAAATAGGCCATCACATAATCCCCCACACCTGGCGGTTCATAGCGATCGTATTCATCCCAGCCAACCGCAGCATTCGGGTGAATACCAAAATAAGTATAATTATCGACTGCCTGGCCGCAACTGACACTCAACTGAATTTTCCACGAATCCGCGTTTTCAGTTACATAATTTTCCCTGGCAAGCGCACCAGAAGGAGTTTGATCCAGATAAGGGTAAACAATGATTTCTGATTGACTCTCAGGTCGAACAGCGTAACCTTTCCATGGTTCAATAGCCTGAGTTTCAGCAATTCCAGACCAGCCTGTATTATATTTCACTAAATTTGCAACAACACGATTATCGCTATATCTAATACATGAAGCCGGCACATTAAAATTAAATGGATTCCCAATAATATTCCATTGCTCCGGTGTAATGGATATTCGGGCATAATTCGTTGTATCTTTTGCCAATTTGAGTGAAATATTTGAACTGAAAATTGTCATTCCAGGTCCTGTATCTATAATTTTTCCTGATTCACGAATAATGAACCAGAATCCTCTTCCGGGCATAAATGCATTAATATCCGGGTAATCGTAATATTTATTATCCCGATATTCAATCAAACGCCAGTTTTCGCCGCAATTATCTGGTCCCAAATCATCGATTAAAACACTTTTTGCATCCGGACTATTTAATATAAACGGAATCGAAATCATTTGATAACAATTTTCCTGCTCACCACCTTTTAATTCGAGTACATTTCCGGCGGAATCACTGGCAATTTCATTATCAAATTCAATGCAAATTGAAAAAAATTCACTACCATTTTCAGGTACGCAGCTTGAATTCCCCGCTTTATCCTGAGCACTGATATAATATTCAATCCCGCGGCTGGTTACAAATTCTCCCGGAATCATAACAGATTCATTCTCAAACCCAATGGAAATATAGTCTTTCCTCCCTCCTTGTTTAAAAAATATTTTTTTCCAGTGGAGACCCGAATTATCTGATATCGAAATATTATTAATTTGAATCGGTAAACCCCGCTGCGCATAGAAATTTTTCTGACTGTAAATAATCTTTGGTGGTTCGGTATCAGTTATGGTTTTGTCAACACCTGTACCACACAAAGTCACCTTTTTTTCTCCCCAGGCATTCGTCTGAATATGTAATGTATCGTTATACTTTATAGCCGCTAAAGGCTTAAAAGTGACCCGAATCGTTTGGGTTTCTCCAGAAACTAGGCTGATATTCATTCGGGGATCGCACGTAAAGATATCAGGTAAAGAGTTTGTAATTGAATCTATCAACAATTCATCGGTTCCGGCATTACGGATAATCATATCCCAACTTTTAAATTTTCCTATTTCCACTTCCCCAAAATCATATTCATTATCGACCAGAATTTTGGGAGCGATGCCCTCCCCGCTTAAATAAACTGTAATTCGTGGCGTATCAGGATCATTACCGCTGATAATCAAACTATCCTGATAAAAAAAAGTTGATTCGGGTATAAAAGTAACTTTTACAAAAATTGAATCATTGCACGCAACCGAACCTTTCAATGGATCAACAACAAATACATTCGGATCGCCAATACCACTACAGCCAAAATTAAGTGGGGCACTACCGCTATTTTTAACCGAAATTGTGTCAGTTATTGCTTGACCAATCGAGATTTTATTGAATTCGATCATTTTGCGATTTACCGCCATTATAGGAAATATATTCTCTGATATACCGGTACCACTAACTGAAAGTAAAGTCGTATCCGCAAAAAGTCCATTATGATAAGAATCGCTTATTATTGACAGATTATCGCTATAAACTGAACCACTCAAAGGTTTAAAATTAATTTTAATATCCAGACTACATCGCGGTGCGATTTGACCTTTTGAAGGAAATACTGAATATATGTTTGGATATTGAGAAAAGCTCATATTCGATATCGCAAGAACATCTTCCCCGTTATTTATAATAGATACAACCTGTTCCTTGGTATTCAAAACCTTTCCAGTGCCAAAATCAATAATTTTATCTTTTTCGTAAATGTAAATTTCAGGAGCTATTCCTTTACCCTTTAAATTAACCGTTTTTTCGCCCCACGTGTCCGTTTCAATTGTCAAAACATCAGGTCTATCACCTAATGAAATTGGCCTAAAAGTCACCTTAATTATACAACTTTCAGCAGGAGTTATCTTAATGTTACTTTTTGGTTCATAAGTATAATCATTTAAAGGGCTATGTATTTCATTAATAATCAGTGTGTCATTGCCAGCATTTGAAATTATCATTGGCCATACTTTTGATTGACCAACCCGCACTTTTCCGAAATCGTATTCATTTTCCACGAGAATTCTGGGGGCGATTCCTTCACCGGTTAAAGGAATCGCTATTCGTGGCTGATAAGGATCGTTACTATAAATAATCAAACTATCCTGAAAGAAAAAAGCCGAATCGGGTTTAAAGGTTACATTTATTGTCGATGAATCATGTTTTCTAATAGTAAATGAATCAGGTGATACAAAATATCTGGATTTTGCACATAGTGTAAAACATTTAACATTAAGTGAAGCGCTACCCTGATTTTTAATTAATAAATCCAGATGTGTTTCCTTATTTTCCCTGGTTTTCGGAAAAGTTAATGACCCTTCCACTGCAATAATCGGCTCACAAAGAGTATAGTTAAGAACACCACAGCCATTAGTTCCAATATAAATTTCTAATTCATTATTCGCATTTTTATTTGAAATAATTGATAAAATACTTAAATCAGATAAGCTAGTTATCTCTGATAAATTATAATTGAGGCATTCCCACCGTTCGCCGCCATTTCGACTTAAGTAAATCCCTCCCCCTTCAGTGCCCGCCAATATTAATTTAGGTTCGGTTTGCATTGTTTTTAGTACATTCACGCGTAAAAAATTTAATTGGGGATTACTGGAAGGCATCCATCTTCCATTTTCCAGACAATAAACACCATGGTCAGTCCCGATTAATATTTTCTTTTCTCTTCTTGGAATTTCTTTAAACGAATTAATTAAAATTGCATGAATATTAAATTCATTTAAGCCATCTACTTTTTTCCAGTCAGCATTCCAATTTGATGCTTCCAGTAGCCCGCCTCCGTAGGTTCCGGCATAATATTTATTATTTTGATCATCCGGAAAAATTGCCAACGAGCGAATGTAAGGATCCGAACTGTTTAATTGCCATACGAAGGGTGCTGTTCTTGAATAGATACCTTCATCAGTTCCAACTATTATTTTACTATTCCCATAATCTGATAGTGTATCCAGATAAAGAGCATTACATCCGTTAGGTAATTTTGTCTGGTCATTTTTTTTCCAGTCGATTATTTGGAGAGAACCTTCTCCAACACCCCACATCCATTGGGTGGCTAAATATAGTGATTTTTTTTTTGTATCATTTAATATATCAAAAATATATTTTCCATAAGCCTGGGATTTGAATTCTTTCCATTCTAATTTTTGGTATTTTAACTCACTCCCATATAAACCACCTTCGGCTGCTCCCAGTAAAATTAAAGAATCCTCATTTTGAACAAACTCAAGATCGCGAATCCATAACGCTTCGAGTCCATCATTACGTGGACTCCACCCTTTCGCGACATCTTTAACTGAAGCAGTGAAAACACCGCCACCTGTAGCCGCAAGAAGTTTTAGATCATTATTGTTTCTAATAATCTGCAAATTAGTTATTCCACTAAAGGGCATCGTACTATTTTCATATTCGACTTTTTGCCATTTATTACCTTGCCAACTATATATTCCATTACTTTCAGTACCAGCAAAAAATCCACTATTTATATTTTGATTAATAGCAAACGAAATTACAATATCATTAATCCCGGTACCAAACTCTTCCCAATTTTCACCATAATCGTTACTCATTAAAACCTGTTTATCAGTACCCGTATAAATAGTACCTGATTTTACTGGATCCTGTATAAAAGTGCAAACAATACGATCTGCAGTACCACTTTTTGAACCATCCTCTTCAACTTCGCCTAAATTTCTATATTTCCAAATGCCTTTCCCATGGGTTCCGACGAGGATAAACTCGCCAGTATCATCTTTTCCAGTAAAAATAGCATTAATATATTTATGTTCATCGAGATTTTTCCACGTTTTGGCACAATCATCACTCCGCCATAAGCCTTTTGTTGTTCCAGCAAAAAGAATATCACCAGAAAAAAATAAAAGTGATAAAACTTCTAAATTATTGGGAAAACTGAAACGCCAGTTCTCTCCTGAATCATCTGAAATGAATAAACCATTTTTAGTGCCAACAAGAATTATATCTGTATTATTTGGATGAATTGTAATACAATTGACATTCCAGTTAAAAAGTCCTTTATTTTTACGGTCCCAATTGCTGCCACTATTCGTACTCTTAAAAATCCCACCACCGAGTGTGCCAACATAAATAATTTGATCATTACTGGTCGAAGCTATCGCTAATGTTGTTGCATGACCGCCAAAAAGTCCATTATTATGGAAACTCCAGGAGTTCGTTTCTGCAAAACTGATCTCTCCCAATATCAGGAATAGTATAAGAGATATAAATATTTTAAAAATCTGATTATTTTGTTTTAAAATTAAAATCATAAGAGATTATCAATATTATCAGTTAATAGTTGTTCTCAATTCAGCTATCCGTTTAAATTCCGTCTAAAGGCTTTGACCTATCCTCTAAAGTACCTTATGAACTCCAAACTACAACTACTCGATAAATCTTAATATTTTAAAAACGACCAGAGAAAAAAATGCAGATAAAAATTATACTTTTATGTCCTGTTTACAAGTTACTTGAAATTCATGCACTCTAATAAATAGCTAAAACTTTAACTGGAAATAAAATTATCAAATTAACTTACCCACCAATCAATAAATTACATTTATGCAATAAAACCGAATCTTGAAATTCACTGATAAAGCAATAACGAATTCACATTATTAAATATGTTTAATTGATATGTTTTGGTAATTTAAGCTGTTATTCGAGTCCTTTAATAAAATTTTAAAAATGTAATAAAAATGGACATAGTTATCCCTTTAGGAGGGAGGCCCAAGTTGCAAGGTGTGAAAATCACGTAGAAAAACACGTCAAAGATGTATTTCCTCCTCCAGAGATTCTCCTGAATCAAGCATAATTCCTATTGGTATGAAGAAAAACAAAAAAGTTACAACAAGATGTAAATATAATCTACATATTTTTTAATCTTAATGTCAAGAGATTTTTTAATAAAAATTAACATCTTTATGTCGTTACTGACAGATTATAGTAGGAAATCGCTATAAGTTAGACTTATTAATTTGGTTCACGAAATCAGAATTGATTCTTAAAGAGGAATTTGATAAAATATCAGACTTTTCCATTAAGAAGTTCTTACTTCCTTTTAAATGGTCTTTGTATCTTGATATATTTTGTAGTAAAAAATGACAATATTAACACCTGA
The DNA here is from genome assembly GCA_020722815.1 of Caldithrix sp. Classification (GTDB taxonomy): domain Bacteria; phylum Zhuqueibacterota; class Zhuqueibacteria; order Thermofontimicrobiales; family Sulfurfontimicrobiaceae; genus DYKB01. The sequence goes on from DYKB01000015.1 coordinate 93,737, forward strand.
AGAACCCCTACTCCCGATACTCCCCCCTCAACTCCTTCGACTTTTGCTCCAGCACACTCCGATCAATAATTTCAACCTCAACCGGTACCAATTCCGGAACAGTTTCCCCACGCAAATATTTGGCAATGGTTTCGATGGTTAATTGCGCGATTTTACGGGGGTATTGGGCGACGTCGGCGATGAAGATATTGCCATTTTGAATCGCGGTCAGGGCTTCGGGTTGGGCATCGAAGCCGATGAGAAAGATGTTCTTGCGGCTGGCGGCTTCAATGGCAGCGAGGGCGCCGAGTGCCGATTCGTCGTTAACGGCAAAGACGCCATTCAGTTGCTGGTGGCTTTGCAAAATATCTTCCATGACCCGCATCCCGCGGTCACGGACGCCACCTCCATTCAATTGGGCAACGACCTGAATTTCCGGGAAGGCCTCCAGGGCTTTTTTAAAGCCAATCACGCGCATAATGGCGGTTTCAGTGTTGGGCTCTTCCAGTATGGCGACACGGCCTTTTCCATTAAGTAATTTTACCATATAGTCGCCGGCCAATTTCCCACCCAATTCATTGTCGGAAGCGATATGGGAAACCACTTTGCCGCCCATTGCCCGAATATCTGACGTAAAGACCGGCACACCCGCTTCATTGGCTTTATCAATTGCGGGGATAATTCCACGGGAATCGCAGGGGCATAAAACGATGGCATCTACCTGTTTGACAATAAAATTATCCACATGATTAAAATGCTTCACCAGATCCCATTCACCGGTATCTATTAAAAGACGAATATTCTCTTTTTGGGCGGTTTCAATCATGCCGGCTTCCAGTTCGCGGTAAAATGGGTGTTCACGGGTTAATAACGAGACACCGACTGTAAATTGACCTGATGTTTGATTTTCGTCTTCGGTCGTTTTCTTTTGACAACCCGAATTGCTGAGGATTAATATCATCAGAATGGTTGATAAAATTGGCATTAATTTTTTCATATTTACTCCTTTGTTGGCTTTTGGCATCTGGCTACTGGCTTTTAGCTGATGGCTGTTAGCATTTTGAATTCGTTTACTAAATCAGATCGTTAGTTAAACCTAAAAAGGTTCGATTCTTTATTTGTCTTTAAAATTCAATTTTTCTAAAAATGTAGGTGAAATTAGTATCCACTCAATAAAACATGGTCGTACACCCTTTCAAAGGTTTTAAACCTTTGAAAAGGTGCTACCGGATCAAATTTTCCGAATTATCCATTCCGCAAGAAATTTTAATGCTGTCAGTATAAAAAATCAATAGCCAAAGGCCAATTGCCAAAAGCCAGATGCCGCGTTATTTCGGCTTATAAAACACAGCCAATCCCCCTGCCGAAGTTTCGCGATAAAGTGACGGCAGGGCATGGCCAGTGGATAGCATGACGCCGACTACCTGGTCAAATGAAATCAGATGCGTCCCGTCAGTGAACAGGGCATAATCGGCGCTGGAAAAGGCACGGGCTGCGGCAACGGCGTTTCGTTCAATACAGGGGATTTGAACCAGTCCCGCTACGGGATCGCAGGTCAATCCGAGATGATGTTCAAGCCCCATTTCGGCAGCGTACTCGATTTGTCGCACGGTGCCTCCCATGAGCTGTGTCAGGGCGCCGGCGGCCATGGCACAGGCCACGCCAATTTCGCCCTGACAACCAACCTGGGCGCCTGAAATCGAAGCATTGGTTTTAGCGAGATTTCCAATTAAGCCAGCCGTCGCCAGTGCGCGTAAAATGGCGTCATCATTGACGGGTAAATTTTCACGGGCATAACGCAAAGTCGCTGGCAGGACGCCACAGGAACCGCAGGTCGGCGCGGTGACAACGACACCACCCGACGCATTTTCTTCCGCCACTGCCAGGGCGTACGCCGATAAAAAGCCAGTCCTTTTAAAGTGTTCACCCGCCATAGATGCTTTGCGATAGAATGCCCAGGCCTTGCGCGCCAATCCCAATCCACCCGGCAAAACACCTTCCGCCTGAATTCCCCGATCCATGGCCGCCTGCATCGTTTGCCAGATTTCCTGAAAAAATAGCCAGATTTCCGCATCTTCATTCTCCAGGACATATTCCCAGAGTGATTTGCCGGCACTTTCACAATAATGAATAATATCGTCCATAAAATGGAGTGGATAAATTGTCGATGCGGTTTCAGTTTCATGGCCAGTTTTCAGTTCGCCCCCGCCGGTACTGTAGACTTCCCACACATCAATGGATTGGTGCTGCACATCAAAAGCCTCAAACCGCATGCCGTTGGGATGGAAGGGTAATTGTTCATTGGCCAGCCATATCACCTTCACTGGCAGCGGAGCCAGGGCGTTATGAATGGCCTCATCCGTCAGGTGGCCTTTGCCAGTAGCCGCCAGGCTGCCATATAAAGTAACCTGAAATGACATTGCATTCGGATTTTTTTGACGAAAAATTTCGGCTGCCTTTCGCGGGGCCATGGTATGGCTGCTGGAAGGGCCGGTGCCGGTTCGATAGAGTTCGCGAATTGAGTTCATAAATATGTTGGTTGCTTTTAAATGATTTTATTATACAAATTATAGCGACAGCGTGAATAAGCCCCAAAAATGTATTTTAACCACAGATTTCGCAAATTTCATAAATTAGAATCGGTGAAATCTTGGGTTATTCTGTCTGAAATAGCCAATTAATACATTGGAATTACTGATTGCGTTTCAGATAATTGTCCAATAATACCGCCGCAACAATCACCAGCCCGAGTATCACCTGCTGCCAATAGGACGAGACATTCATCAGATTCAGCCCATTGTACAACACGCCAATTATCAGCACCCCAAAAAAGGTGCCGCTGATACGTCCGGAGCCGCCGGATAAACTTGTCCCACCGACGACCACCGAAGCAATGACATATAATTCATACATGAGCCCGGAATTGGGAACTCCCGCGCCCAATCGGGATGTCAGGACTACGCCGCTAAGAGCGGTCAGGCCTCCTGCCAGCGCGTATACCCAAAATTTGACTCGTCTGGTTTTAACGCCGGAAAGTCGGGTGGCTTCTTCGTTACCGCCAATCGCATAAACATAGCGGCCGAAAGTCGTCTGGGAGAGCAATAGCTGTCCCGCAACAAACACCACTAACATGATGATGACCGGCATCGGGATGATTCCCAGATGACCTCTTCCCAGCCAGGCGAACTCACGTGGCAAATTACCAATGGAAAGTCCGCCCGAAAGCAACATCGCCCCGCCGCGACAGACGGTCATCATCGCCAGGGTAATGATGAATGGTGCGAGGTTAAAGCGCGTAATGACCCACCCAGACAGTGCGCCATTCAGGAAACCAATCAAAAGGGCGGCCAGAATCGCCATTAACACCAACATCGATGCCGGGAGCGCTTCTATTCGCAAAATCAGGCCCGTCACAACCCCCACAATGGCGACCACAGAACCGACTGACAGATCAATTCCCCCGGTGATGATGATGAACGTCATTCCCACCGCAATGATTCCATAAATCACAATTTGATTGACGACATTTAAAATGTTCGGTACCGTAAAAAAATACTCTGTCCAGAGAGCAAAAATAAGACATTCAAGTACAAAAACCAACATGATGCCATACTGTCGCAGTAATTGGCGAAATGTCGTTCGGGTTAAAGCTGTCGCAACTGTTAATTCGCTTCGCGTCACTGAATTTATCACTGATTCGTCTCCCTTCGCAAAAAGAATGTTTTTTTCCAGCGCCCGGGTTATACTGACAGCGAAATGGTTTTCGGATTTTTATAATCAGGCCCGCCCCTAAATTCCATTGATGTCAGGCTAATATTATAACAATATAAATTTCAATAGGTTACTATTGATTTGTCGTAGCCACTCACAGGTGTGATAAAATAAAAGCTTCTGTCATGCCCGAGTGTATTAAACGTGTATTCCCCCATAAATTGAAAGGGAATTTAATAAATTTAAGAATGATCTTCAAGAGGGAATTTTAAAAAATGGCGTTAAGGAGTCGCTTTATAAAAAAAACTTGTTGAATGAATTACCACTCAGGTTCAGGGTTCAATGGTTACCGGTTTCGGGTGATGAAATATAAAAAACGAAAAGTTTTAAACTGTAAACCAGCCCACCGGAGTAGCGAGAATAAAACAAAATAATTTAAGGCAGAACAATAAGCGTAAAACTCCCAAAGATAATGGATTATATTAGATTTATCTTATCATTAAGTTTTATTAAACGAATCATTCGGCCATAAAAGTTATTTTTTAAAAAATACAGCTTTTAACAAAAACTGGTAATTAATCCTGCTAGAAATTATTCCAGATATAAGTCTTCTCCGGATGATTATGGCAGGAGTTACCACACGTCGCTTTTTCGTGATCCCAGGACCATGTTGGCAGTACTTCAGCATGCGGCGTTTCATCCAGATGGCCTGGACTGGCTAATGTGGTTGGTACGACATGGCATATAGAGCAGCCAAAGCCGGCGTCAATATGAATCTGGTGAGCACCAACACCGATGGCGGTGGTCTCCACATTATTTTTGGTATCTTCGGGCGGTGCAAAATTCTTCTGACTGCCATGGCAGACATTACAGGCTTCCGGACCCTGTTCCGTTTTATGGCAATGATAACAGGATGACCCGCTTTTTCCCCCACTATAATCAGCGCCATGACAGGTTTTACATCTTTCCATCGACCATTTTTCATTTTTAATATACTGGCCGTGGTTTTCACTTGATCTCAGCATGGTCCAGGCAAGTGGATGTGGATAGTCTTTATGACAGGTGGCACAGGCAACCTGGCTTTCTCCGCCTTCAAAATTTTGACCATGGCAGCCTTTGCAGGATGTCAATCCGCTGCCACTGGCCAAACTGGCCAGCACTTTTTCACCATGAAAGACTTCGGAAGTAGTTACATTCCATCCTTCCGGATGCGCTTTACTGGCGAGGGGAGATTTATCCGTTGAACATGATAGAATTATGAACAAGCTAATTCCAATACAAGCAGCAAGAATGATTATTTTTTTCATTACATGACTCCATCTAGAATAAAAGCATGATATGATGCTGTTGAATTTTAAATTGAAAAATTCAATTCCTAGCCTATTTATGGCATTGGATACAGACTGGCTGCGCCTTATTTTCCGAGTGGCAGGCAATACAGGAATCCAAATCCAGTTTTGCCGCCCGGGCATGTCCACCACCATTTGATTTATTCGTCCAGTTGGCGCGGGCATGTGAACGCGGCATTACCATCTGCGCCCGATGACAATCGTTACAAAAAGAAGCTTCCTCATGACAGGTAATGCACGTTGTCTTGTTTCCTTTGGCAAAGATGCCGTGTCGATACTGATAATTTAAGCCATGCACTTTATGATCCAGATTATCACCCTGATGGCATTCAATACAGGCATTGGTCGTATGACAGGCAGCACAATTTACCAGGTTCGTTTGTGATTCCACCCCATGCTGCAATTTCCAGCTAGCCATCTGATGATCCATCGGCGTCAGATTTTCGCCTTTGGCATGACAGGTTTGACAATAATTTTGCTGCTCCAGATTATTATGGCACTGGGTACAGGAGGTCATCGGTGGCAAGTAGACTTCATTCATATTCGTGCTTTTCTCAACGCCTGCGTGGCAGGAACTACAGTTTGGTTTATCAGCCTGAATATGCTTTGCATGGGAAAAATAAGCAATATGTAATGGTGTTCTCGGTGCAAAAAGCATTTTTTCCTGAGCCGTTACCCAGGTCTGAAATTCTCCCTCCGCCTCGTGACAGGTGTAGCAGTTATCCGCGGTGGGCAATAAATTATCAGAAGCCTTCTGACTTGTATCAACAGTGGCATGACAATCACTACAGGCCATTTCCTGTTCTTCCACATGCTGTTTATGCGAAAAAGTTTTTCCATTCTGCTGGGCGTTTCCTGACAGCACGATTCCGCAAATTAAGATAACTAATCCAGCGAAAATAAAAGTTTTATTCATAGCGATTTCCTTGTTTTACCAGCTAAAGTGAATATGATTTAAGAATCTGGAATCACTTTCTTGAAAGCGATTCGTTAACCATTGATATTCAACATCGAGAAGCCAGTGCGGGAGAAATTGATAAGAGAGGCGCACGGCATTCCCTAACTGATTATCGTATTCATAAATTTCTTCGACCCGGTAGCGGGAGTAATCAACACTGGCGGATAAAGTTAGATTCTGAAATAAATCCACCGCATAATCCGCCATGACTCCCAACTGTTCTCCAGCATAACCACTTTCATAAATCATCCCCAGGCTGCCATTCTGGTTATTGACTGCTAAGAGAATCTGGTTAGCTGATTCATCATCCAGTTGCAGCATTTGAAAAGCACCGTTGATGAAATAATTTTGAAAAACTTTATAAGTCGCCGAAAATTTATATTGCTGATAGGCGTCGATATTAAAAATCGTGTAGAATGAATTCGCATATACCTGTGGATATTGATTTTTCAAAGATACATCCAGAAAGAGTTTGTTTCCGACCGCGTAACGCGCATATCCCAATAGTCGATGTAAGCGGGAGTTTTTGAGATCATAATGCGCCTGAACCCGCAGCAACGTATTCGGAATCAGGGAATTATCAATGTTGATGCCAGTTAACTGCCAAAGGGTTTCCTTTTCATTGGCTTTGTGGAGCGCAAAGAGTTGTAAATTTGTTTTGACAAGTTGATTCCATTGAAAGAGTGCACCGACAACCCGGGAATCTTTAAAATCATAAATTTCAGCCTTCCGTAGAAAATGCGCTTCCACACCACCATAGAGACCAAGCGAAATATTTTTATTGAATTTTACCGTCGCTTGCAATCCGTCCAGACCCCCAAGAAGTGTTCCGGGATGCAAAAATTGTCGACCAAGCTGGAAATCCAGATGATTCCAGAGCAAATTTTGCATTTTTAAATTCAAAGTATAAAACTGGAATTTTTCATTTAGCGGATCGTTACTATTTGCCAGGTTTCGAAAAGAAGTGTTTAATTCAAGATTGCTCCAATTCCTGTTCTTTACCGAAGCCCGAACGTAATCATAAATTTTCAATTGATTCGCGTTCGATTCCTCGTAAGCATAAATCGAATTGGACAATTTGCCATGGAATTGCCAACCTTGTGCATAAAGTCCAGGAAGGGATGTAATCAGAAAAAGGAGAAGATAGAGATAGGTTAATTTTTTCATGATTCCACTCTTTATTTTAAATTCACCGACAAAATGAAGCCCATAATACCGGGCTGGCTGGAATTGTTGTAAGTTTAACACAAATTTTGAAATTTGTCAAGATTTTTTTTTAAAATAATATGGTTTCTTTCAAAAAAATTACCGCGTGTGACAGAGATCTTTGGATAAGTCTACTCTAAAAAGATATCGTTTTGTCATTCTGCGCGAAGCGAAGAATCTCGTAACTTAACGAAAAATTTATCGGCTTCGCTCCGTTTTGAATAACAATAACGAACTTTGCCGAGTGGACTCATAAACAAAAAACGCAGCCCTCAAAATGATTCTGACACAAAACCGAATCAATCAAAGAGAACTGCGCATAAACCTGAAATTTTTATATCAACAAAAATTATTTCTCGGTCACAATTGAAGAATAATCACCAGTTGGGGCGACATATTTGCTTTTGGTCAATTTATTATAAGCAAAACCGTTCACACCATAGAGTAAACTATAAGCATCATAGCCGAGGAGCTGCAAATAAGCCACCACCTGAGCTGAAGTTTGACCGGAATAACAATAGACGACAATTTTCTTGTCAGTTGGTAAATTTTTTAGCTGGGCATCTTTCTTTAAAGAACTATTGGGCGTAAACTGAAAAGCACCAGGAATATGACCCGGATTTAAATATTCTGCTTCTGGCCAATAGTTAACGATAAAAAATTTGGTTGGATCAGTAAAAACATCTTTAGCAGCGATTGTAGGCCAACTGGAAAATTTGGCAATATATTCTTTATAACGCGCCTTGATAATTTCCTCAACGGTGCTTTTTCCAGTGGCAACTTTCGGAAATTCATATTCCTTTGAAAGAGTTTCTTTAGTAGTGACAAGCTGATCTGCATATTCATCAGCCGCAATCTGATTCAACCAGTTCTTGGTTCCATTAATCGAATCAGCCGTCGTAACACCGCACATACCAAAGAGTAAATTCTGAGCGGTATAACCCAGCATGTTGAGTACAGCCGTGGCATGACTGGCGGTTTGACCGGTATAACAAACATTCAGGATTGTTTTGCTCTTTGGGATTGTACCATCTTCAACTTTCGCTACCAGGTCTTTAATGTTCATATTCACCGCACCTTTTAAATGACCCGTCGCAAAATCAGCAGCACTTCGCCAGTCAATAATGTAGGGGTCGTTTGCGGTATTTTGATCAGTCAGGGTGTTAAAAACGGCTGTGATATTTACATTCACAGGACCGGCTGAAGTGGTATAGGCGGTAAAATAGGTATTACCAACGGCCTCTACCATTTCGAACTCAAGATTTTCATCCTTAGGTTCAGTTGGATTGTTTTTATCGCAACCTGCAAAGAATACAGTCGCAATAAACAGGGAAAGAAGAATTAAAGTGGCTTTTTTAAACATACTACCTCCAAATTGATTAAAAAGTTAATTAATGATGAATTGGATTCATGTTCACGAATTTTAACAACCCTAAAGTGCTCCGGCTCCATCAAAAGGCATCAATAAAAAAACAGATTTCATGGAAATTATTTTTTTTACTTCTACCCTTAAAAACAGAAACCAGGTTGTCCTTTTCCAAAAAAATAAAAATTTTAACTAGAGGTCATTCTTCATCTTGATGTCCTCCAGTTTTTAAAAAAATAATCTATACCGAAAAATTAATTCATAATAATATTTTTATTTGCATCGACTTCATAATCCAGCAAATCTTTATCAGTCAAATAATACTCTGATTTGTGACAATTTTCAGTACACCCTTTTCCCAAATCCACCCTAGTTCTTGGTGTCCATCGGGAAATATTGTGCGGTGTTGCATATTTCCAGGTTGGTTCAGCATTAAAGTTAGGTAATGTCGGAATACCCCAGCCGGCATAGGTATCTGGTGCAATGGGAATATGTCGTACGCAGATATAGTCATAAGGTCGATCGGCTGTTTTTAAATAATTCTTGGCTATCTTGAATTTCATGTATGAAGAACCCGTGATACCAGTTCCCCCGGTATGACAACCATTACAATTTTTGTACTCCTGCGAATGACAAACCTGACAGGCTAATTTGGGCAGTGTCGTACTGTTCCAATGCATCGTATGATACAGATTGGCGGTTTTTATATCTTTCCCATCCTTTGTTAAGGAATGACAGCCTTCACACGTTGGTCTATCCAGATTTTCATAGCGGTAGGTTATCATTTGACCGGAACCGTGAATTTGCTGTCCGGTATGACAGAACTCGCACCTTTTTGCATTTGGTAACCAGTGGACATCGGCACTGATACCTTCATTTTCGCCTAAATATTCCGCGCCAACCCGGCTTCCATGACAGGCGGTGCAATTGTCAACCATAGAGGGCGTTTTCCGGAATTGATGTCCAGCTATCAAACCACTTCCAACAGAGTTCGGCCGCTGAATATGACATTGACCACAGCTTGCATGGCATTTTCCACATTCATTATTAAACTCGGTCATCACTTCATCATTATCTTTAATGGAGTAACCAAGCCGATTCTCAATGCGTTTAAAATAGCCTTGTAAATTGCCATGTAAACTCTTGGTATGAGTCGCCACTGTTTCGCCATGACAACCACTGCAATAGGTTTTCGCGTTATCTCCCGGATATGAAACAAGATTTACATGGGCTTTATCTTTTTCACTTGCTGTTGGATCACCTTCATGACAATCGATGCATTTTAATTTACCATGAAGGGAACTGAGAAAATCCACATTGATATAAACTCGTTCCCAGGCTTCCAACGGAAGCACAGCGCCACCTCAGCCCTCCCCTGAACCTTCACTTGGCGGTGGCAATGGACTTGCGACCTGTTTCAGCAACTCTTTATTTCGATGACAACTGACACAGTTTGAGCCATCTCCTGTTGCTTCAACCAAAGTTGCGGGAGAATATTTCTCAGTACAACTTTGAATGAAAAACATCAGGATAAGGGCGAAATAAAAGAGTAGCATGAAAGCATTTTTGAGTTTCATAAACTGCTCCTCATTTAAGTTGATAATTAGGTGAATTAGAAAATTAAATTTCACGTTGTTCAGATATTCAAAGTTACCCTGGAAGTTAATTTGAGGAAATTCATGGAAAAGAACAATCGCTCAAAGGCTTTTGAGCCGACATTGCCCATCACTTACTGTTTTTCCTTCGATTCAAAAATGTCAATTGTGATTCATTTATTTTCCATGGCGAATGCATTCCTTGACGAGCGACTTTAGCCAAAACGATTTCATTATCGCAGAAATCCTCTTCTTTAGTATCGTCTTTTTAGGCAATTTTGAATATTTTAAAGCATTAATTAGTGTCTGTCCGTAAAAGCCGCCGGTACTGTCATTGCGAGGAGCGTTTTGTGCGACGAAGCCATCTCCGCTGTTGAACGATGGGATTGCGAGCCTAAAAAACAGGCTTCGGCAAAAAACGCCTCGCCATGACAGATCTTGGTATTTTCGGACAGACTCTAATTATCATAAGCGATGTCCTTAGGATGTCAGGCGTATTGAATCGTTCGCTGTGTCAAGAGGTGTGGATAGCCAGCCCGCATCCATTTCATAACATTTTCAAACGAAACATCAGAAACAAGGCCATAATCGGTCATATACTCAATATGTTTCTCTCCTGTATCAGTTTTAGCTGGTAACAGACAGTCCCGATCCGGATAAAATTCCACCAGCGAATAGTTTTTACGATTTGATAAATAGGTATCTAAAGTAGCGTCATATTTAAACCAGGTATTATTCAAGTGCAAAGCAACGATACCATGATGAAATAATGTCCGTGTTCTTAACATTTTGGCAAAATAATCAGAAAGGGAGTGGTCAATAATATCATAAAAATGAATTCCGGCCGGAATTCCACAACTTCGTGCCAATGCACAAAAAAGAATTGCCTTTTGAGTGCAAAATCCACGGCCGACTTTTAAAATATGCGAAGCCCGATATTCAGCCGGGGTATATTTCAAACGAAACTCATAGCGAATTTCATCCCGGATAAAATAAAATAAGTGGCGTGCAATTTGTTCAGGTGATGATAGTGTTTGGATAAGACTTTTTGAATAAGCGACAATCGCCGGATGATTGGAATCAATTAACGGCGTTGGTTCCAGGAACTGATACAGCGTCTGAAAGTTCATCGAATCCATCATGAGAGACCTGTAACGATTAAATTATTCGATTAAAGAGTACTAACTATTTAGAGCCTGTCCGCAAATACCAAAACCTGTCATGGCGAGGCGTTTTTTGCCGCAGCCTGTTTTTTAGGCTCGCAATCCCCTCATCAAACGGTTGAGATTGCTTCGTCGCCCAAAACGCTCCTCGCCATGACAGTTCCAGATTCATTTTCGGACAGACACTAATTTTTAGTCTATATGTTATGTCACGCTAAACCTTCGCTAGGTTATTATTGGATAATTTTCTAATTCTCGGACAGACGCTATTTAGAATCTGTCCGAAAACAAATTTTGTAGGGCAAATTGCCAATTTGCCCCGCATGGAGCTCGTATCCGCTGCCCGATTTGGACAAATTACAATTTGTCCTACAATTTCGGACAAACTCGAATTAGAATCTGTCCGAAAACAAATTTTGTAGGGCAAATTGCCAATTTGCCCCGCATGGAGCTCGTATCCGCTACCCGATTTGGACAAATTACAATTTGTCCTACAATTTCGGACAAACTCGAATTAGA
>DYKB01000016.1:0-21410 GCA_020722815.1 Caldithrix sp.
GAGCATGTATAATATTTTAAAAATATTAAAATTACTTCAACAAAATAATTTTTTGGTTCAATACTTGGTTTTTAAACCGTAATTGGCAGAATCAAGTTCCGGAGGCGGTTGGTACACCAAAGTCGTTCTGGCCGTTCCAGCGAATGATTTGTAAACCGGCGTCACGGGGTTCATCCAGCAGGCGGGCGAGCTGGCAAGTCTGCTGCACTAAAGAGAATGGATTAAAAAATGTGAGAACAAATAAATCATGAAAGATAAATGGATGTGGATAGAAGTATAATTGTAACAGGATGAAGATTAACGGTCGCTGAGCCTGTCGCGCGGTAACTGATCCTATCGAACGGTCGCTGTGCCTGTCGAAGCTAGCGGACTACCAAAAGCTTCCGGGTCGCGAGAAATCCATTGGCCTCAATCTGATAAACATAGATGCCGGAAGCCAACGGTTTGCCTGCCTGATCTTTCGCTTCCCAGTTAAGCCGATGATAGCCGGCTGGTTGATTTCCCAGATCCATTTCATAGAGCAAATTCCCCAGCATATTGAATATTTTCAGGGAAACATGGGACTGATTCGGCAAAGAATATTCAATATTGGTTTCGGCGTTGAAAGGATTGGGATAATTTTGTTCCAGGACCAGGACATTGTAAGTTTCCAGTTCATAAACATCGACCAGCGACGGCTTGATCGGTTTCAGATAGAGATTCACATCTGAAGTCTGTTCGTTGGACTTAACGAAAATAACATCCGACTTGATCGCAATCGGTTCTCCGAGACCGGGGATTTTGTCGCCATTGACATCCAGAAATGCCCAGACGAGCATGGGACCACTGGCCAATTGACCCAGTTCGTATAAACCAGGCATCGGTAGCGTTACTTTTAACATGGGCGTATCGGATAAGCCAAAAGTGCCCACATAAATTTTGCCGGAAAGTTCTCCATCATAAAAAACTTTCCCGGCAATACTTCCGGTTCCACCTTCCACCAGGTCAATATTGATGCCAGTAGCGTCTTCATAGCCGTTCAAGGCGACAAATCCTGAATAGAAACCAAATGGTTCCCGCATATCATAAACACTATTTCCATTGACATCCATAAAAGCCATGAGCAGGTAGTTGCCGGCCGCGGCGCCGGTGAGTTCGTAATGGCCCGGCTGTGCCAATGAAGTTTGCACCAGGGGTGTCATCGAAGAACCGAATCCATAAACCTGAATTGGTCCGGTTTTGTCACCCTGATAAGCAATTGTACCCTTGATATTGGCGCGGGTATTGGCCATTTCACCTAACTTGATATTGACATTTTCGGTGGGGGCGAATTCGGAGACCATGACCGGAATCTTTTCGTGGAATCCGACCGGTTCACCAATTGAATACATTCGATCCCCATTTTCATCGGAATAAGCCATGACGAGATAGAATCCGGATTTAAGGCCGGTCAAATGATACTTACCAGGCTTCTCGAGTTTGGTGGATACAAGTGGCGTTTCCGAGATGCCAATGGCCTGAACCACAATATGCTCGTAGATTTTGACAAAACTTTTCGTAAACCAATAGCCATCAGTGGTAACTTCGCCAGAAATTTCTCCGGTTCCCTGTGGCGGATCAATGAGGCGAATATTCACATCCGGCGTGTTCTTTCCATTCCAGACATCCACCAGATAGTTGGTATAATAGCCCATGGGTTCGGTGGCATTGGGTCGGCCGTCTTCATTCAGATCAATGAAAGCACAGGCACCATATTTTCCGGTTGCCAGACCGCCTACCTGATATTCACCATTCGCGGATGAGACGGATTGAAGTTTCATGGGAGTTCGGCTGGGACCAAAAATACCAACCATTGTCTGACCCGTTTTGGTGCCCTCGTAAGTGAGCCGCCCTGAGACAGAACCACTATATCCATCTTCGTCGGTAAGTTTTATATCAATATTGGGAGTTTCTTCACCTTCAACAACCGGAATAAAATGCATCACCGTACCAAATGGTTCACTCAAACCTGGCAATCCATTTTTATTCACATCCATGTAGCCGACAATAATATAATTGCCGTCCTTCAGGTTATCGATTTTGTAGGTATTGTTTTCGGTAATATTCACCATCTGGTAATTAAAGGGCGTGTGTGAAATACCGAGGGAGATGATTTTAACCGGCCCGGCCTGTTTGCCATTGTACAAAACTTTACCGGAAATGGCGCCACTACCGGCAGGCAATTTTATCAAAGAAATATTGATATTTTCCATCGTGGCATTATCTTTTAACAGAACAAAATCAGGATAAATCCCCACCGGTTCGCCGGGATTGGGCCCTTCACTACCATCAAAATCGATAAACGCGCCGACCAGATACAGGCCATCCGGTAAATCGGTAATTTCATAACTGCCGACTCCCTGGATGACAGTGGGATAGTATAGTTGATTCATTGATGGTGGAATTCGGACGGCCATGACAACCACCGGCGCCGCCACATCGTTTTCGTAATAGATTTCGCCTTTTATCGTACCACCATTCGCAAAGAGTGGCGTGCCGGTGAGAAAGCAAATTAAAATAATAAGGACAAATGAAAATGTTAATTTTTTCATGGTAGATCTCCTCTCATTTAATTATTAATCCTTAATTCAGGTTTGGTTTTTAAAACGCTCATTATTTTTATACAAACCCTTCATGCAATCTGGATGTTTTACAGGAGTCGATTGAAAATGAAACCAGCAGGAGAGTTAACCGTTCATCCTATTTAAGGTGCTCACGGGCAACTTTGGCGGCTTCGCCAGTGGGATCAATTTTTAAGTACATTTGCCAGTGGCTTTTCGCTTTGACCACAAGTCCTAATTTTTCGTAAACCAGCGCGATATTGAAATGCCCGTCGGCATAAAAAGGGTCGATTTCCAGGGCTTTTTTGAAGAATTTGATGGATTTACTATATTCGCCCATTTCATCGTAAAGATTGCCCAGGTTGAATAAAATCTTCTGATTATTGGCGGTTTGCTGATGGGCCTGCAAATAGTATTTTTCAGCTTCATCAAATTCCCGTTTAATAAAATAAAGATTTCCCAGATTGATCGCGGCCGGTGTAAAAGTCGGCTCCAGTTCCAGCGCCTTTTGATAGGCATCGATCGCTTCGGGATAGGTTGCCGCATCGGTATCATATTGATTTCCAATATCATACCAATCCATGGCCGTCAATGTTGGTTCGGACTGATTTGAAGTAGACGGAATGAATTCCAGAATTTGGCCACGCGGTCTTTCTTCTTCAAATTCGATTTTCAACTGGTTCGAAGGAAATTGCTCCAGATACAATCCCCGTGCAATTCCACGAATAGTCTTATCTTCCTCCAGAAACTGATGAATTTTCCGAAAAATGAGTAAATCCTTAAATTCAAAATACTGGTCGCTATTGGTTCGGGTTACCGGCTGTAATAAATTCCATTTTTGGAGTAAACGGACATGTTCGGGCCTGATTTTTTGATAAATTTTCAAAATTTCTTTTAATGGATAGTATTTATTTTCCAATTGATACCGGGATTCGAGTTCGAACATTTCCAGAAAAACAGATTCAGAGATAATTTTAATGGAATTTGTTTTATCGGCTAATTCTTCGGCTTTTTTTAATTTTTTGCTTTTATCAATTTGATTCAAAAAGCCTTCATCACCCACCACGAGCATTGTTATTTCAGCGGTGACCTGATCGGCAATTTTTCCCCCCGCGGTCAGGACCAGTTGTTCGGCCTCCTTCCGCGACATAGAAGCAAATTTTCCAGTGAAAACCACAATTTGATTTTCAAATATTTTTTCTTTAAGGATCATGGTCTTGATGAGATGATTCTAATGCTTACTTTTTAAAATTTGTAGTTTTAGCTTTTGAATTACTGAATTATAATGAGTTCGAATGTGTGCTAAATATTTTAATTTTGGATTATCTAAAAATAGTCTAGATCAAAAAAAATCCACCAGCATATATATAAAAAGTACTCACATTTTTTCTAAATGTCAAGTGAAATATTGAATGACAGGGGGTTTTAATATAAATCCTGTGTAATATTTTATCTGAAATATAGCATTATTTTTAGACTTAAAATCGTAATTAACTTATTAAAAAACAGATGAATAGCCACGAGCTTTAGCTCGTGGATCAATTTGCCGCCAAAATTTTTAAGTGGGTTTTAACCCGCTGGTGTAAAAGGACTCGGGCTTAAAAGCCCGGTCATTAGGGAGCGCTCATGGAACCACGCGCTAAAGCCCGTGGCAATTCAATAGTAACTTACTGAAATTTAAATTTTTATCACGTTAACCTGCGGGAATGCTTCTGCCTTCCCCAAATTCCAAAAAGCGTAATTTGGGGGAGATACAGAGGGGGTCGCTTCCTCATTGAAAACGAATTTACCAGAGAAAAAATGTTTCATTTTAGAATTTCAGATTAAAATTTAAAAAATATGGTTGACTTTTCCAATGATAATTGCTAAAATTAAGCAGTTAAAATTTACCTTTTTGATTCATTGAAATGGAGGAATCATGATAAAAGAGAAAGTCAAACAGACTTTTGACGTTTTAAATGAAAAAGGAATTGATGCCTGGATGATATTTGCGCGGGAGAGTCATACAATGGCGGACCCAGCCATGTCGTTGGTTGTTGGTGCCCATTGTACCTGGGAATCGGCATTTATTTATACCCAAAAAGGCGATGCCATTGCTATTGTTGGTAACCTGGATAAAGCTGCTTTTGATGATCTCAAGCATTTTACCAAAGTTCATAGCTTTAAGGAAGGTTTCCGCGATCTGTTACGTCAGGTGATGACGGAGCTCAATCCACAAAAAATTGCTATCAACTTCTCAAAAAATGATTATATGTCTGATGGATTAACCCATGGGATGTATTTGCAGCTCATGGAAATTTTTGAAAATACGCCCTTTCAAAACGCTTTCGTTTCTTCAGAAGAAATTGTTGCAGCGGTTCGCGGCCGAAAATCACCCTCCGAAATTGCCCGGATTAAGGCAGCCTGTGAATTGACGCTGGCAATTTATGATCGGGTTACCAAGTTTGCGCGGCCAGGACACCGTGAAAAAGATGTGGCGGATTTTATTGTTGAAGAAATTCGTAAGATAAATGTCGAGCCCGCCTGGGATGTGGCGCATTGTCCCGCGGTTTTTTCCGGACCTGAAACAGCCGGGGCACATTATAGCCCCACTGAACGAATTATAGAACCGGGTCATATCATGAATATCGATTTTGGTGTTAAACTGAATGATTATGTTTCAGACTTGCAGCGAACCTGGTATTTCTTGAAACCGGATGAAGAAAAAGCGCCCGCCCCGGTTCAGAAAGCCTTTGATACGGTTAAAGAAGCTATCCAACTGGCTGCCAGCATACTCAAACCGGGTATTGAAGGCTGGAAAGTGGATAAAGTGGCACGTGATTATATTGTTTCGCAAGGGTATGCTGAATACCCCCATGCACTGGGACATCAGGTGGGACGCAGCGCGCATGATGGGGCTGGAATTCTGGCACCGACGTGGGAACGCTATAAACAGGTTCCTTATTTAAAAGTGGAAGCCGGACAGGTTTATACGCTGGAACCACGGGTTTTTTGTCCCGGACATGGAACGGCGACGATGGAAGAAATCGTGGTGGTTCGTGAAGATGGGTGTGAATTTCTTTCCAATCCACAGGTGGAATTGATTTGTATCAAATGATGAGAGAATAGCGTACCTGGTTACGACATTTTTCTCCCCACCACAATCATTTCATCACCAATGTGAAGCAGCGAAAGTGCTTTATATATCGCGTTATGCGCTTTGACTATAAAATGGCGCATCCAGGAGGGTTTCTTTGTCAATTTATTGAATTCCTTTTGCCGCTCAACGGTTGTCCAGGTTTGCTCGGATTTCTTTTTCTGTTTTAGTTTGGGCAGAATGACATACAGAAAAAAATTTTTTAGCTCCATTGAAGATTTGATAGTGATCGTTTCAATATCATAATTCGCTAATAATTGTGTGATGGTTTTTTTTGAAAAATAGTTGACATGGTCGAGTCCCATAGCCCACCATTTATCTTTCAGCAGCCGGGCAAAAAAACTATCGATTTGGGGAACCTGGATAAAAACATATCCTTTTGGAAGTAACATTCGTGAAACCTTTTCCATAATTTTATCTGCGGAATCGATGTGCTCCAAAACATCCCAGAGCGTCATGATATCGTAATGCTGCTCTTCACTGACCTTCAGAAAATCGTTTTCTTCCACACGAATGTTGAATTCTTTTTTAATAAATTCCACATTCGCTGAACTCATTTCAACGCCAGTAACATCATAACCCAATTGTTTGCCTGTCAATAAAAAATGTCCGAAACCACAACCCACATCATAAATTTTGCCTGATGGTTGATATTTTTGAATGAGCTGGTAACGCAGCAAATTTCGCTGTACTTTCAGCCAGATATCTCCTTTCGCGACTTCTTTTATAGCTTCAGCCGATTTATATTTTGAATAATTAATTGATTTCCGAAAATAGGGTGGAATAAAGTGGAATGAGCAATTTTGACATTCTACGATAGAACAATTTTCTTTCTTATATTTAATTCTAATTTGCTGTTTTTCCTGATTATGACAAACAATGCAACAAATATGATCAAAAATTTCATCATTTGTCTTGGTGGTTTGAGAAGAATCCGGGCGAGGTTGGATGCGCATTTTAACTCCAAAATTTATCTGTCAATTTCGATACAAGTCTTATTCCATGTCAAATAAACCCAACTGATGATCATCCCGGATTTTCTTTTTGTGAACCGGTACATTCGTTCGTAATTGTTTGAGTGTCTCTTCAATATCTTTTAGAAATCGGGATGGGCGCGTGGGAAGTGTTTTCCCGAATAACAGTCGCTTTCGGGCGTTACAGAGGAAAAGCTGCTGACGGGCACGGGTCATCCCCACGTAAAACAGACGACGTTCTTCCTGAATCGCGGCTTCAGCTTCTTCGGTGGTATAATTCGCTTTCAGATAGGGCAGGATATTTTCTTCACAGCCAACAATAAAAACCACGGGAAATTCCAATCCCTTCGCAGCGTGCAGGGTCATCAGCGAAACCCGTTCGGCGCGGGGATTATAGTTATCCGTTTCGCTTCGGGTGAGATGATCGACCAGGAAATGGCTTAACCGGTTCCCATAAGAATCCGCCTGCTCTAAAAACAGTGTCAGGATTTTGGCATTTTCATCGGATGCATCTGCAATCACACGTAAACCCAATTCATCCAGAATAATGTGGATCAATTCGCTAACACTTTTTTGATTCAATTGCGATTGAAGTTGGGAAATCTGATCATAAAAATTTTGTAAGGCTTTATGAACCGCCGGATTAAGTTCAGCCATTCGCTCATGCCGCTCAATCGCCTCAAAAATTGAAAAGCCTTTCTTGGCACAATAATTTGAAATTGTCGTAATCGATTTTTCGCCAATGCCGCGCGGCGGGGAGTTAATGATTCTCAGCAAGTCCAGATCACTTTCCGGGTTTTGTAAAATTTTGAGGTAGGAAAGAATTTCCCGGATCACTGGTTTTTCAAATAAAGGGGTTTCGCCCATTGTTTGATAGGGCATTCCCGAACGGAGAAATGCCTCTTCGAGCGCCGGCAGTTGCGACTTCATCCGATAAAGCACCGCGAAATCTGAAAAAGATCGGGGTGCATTTTCATCGTCCTCAGCCGAAACACGGCTGGAATCCATGGAAAAGAAGCCCGTGCCGCCCAACATCTTTTCAATAGAATGAACCACGAATTCAGCTTCTGCTTTTTCGGTCGCGGACTGGCTGATTTCAACCCGGGTTTCGCCCGGAATTTCAGACCAGATTTCAAAATGTTGGTGATTCGGATTTTGGCTGATGATTTGCGAGGCGGCTTTGATAATCAAATCGGTGGAGCGATAATTTTGTCCCAGCGAAATGATTTTTGTGCCCGGAAAATCCTGCTGAAAATGATTGAAATAGCGAACATCAGCCCCGCGAAAGCCGTAAATTGCCTGATTGGGATCGCCAATCACACACAGATTCGTTTCTTTATGAATGAGTTGCATCAGGAAATGATACTGCGCAAAGTTGATATCCTGATACTCATCCACGGAAATCCAGCGGAATTTTTCCTGATATTTTTCTTTCAAATCGGAAAAACGCTTCAGAAGTTGAAAAGGCAGCCGAATGAGATCGTCATAGTCGAGAGCATTCATTCGACGCAAGGTGTGTTCGTAAAGTTCGTAAACGCGCCGGAATTCCGCATCAAAATTAAATTCCATCTGCTGCGAGAGGTTTTCGGTGGTGATGAGCTGATTTTTGGCCCGCGAAATTTTTTCGGCTAATAATATCCGTTCACGATGGGTCAATTCTGGCAGCAGATTTTGTAAAATTTCTGCCTGATCAGCCGGCGAAAACAGAACATACTGTGAACGACGTCCCAATCGTTCAATATCTTCCTGCAAAATCAGGTGCCCCAGCGCGTGAAAGGTACAGACGGTCATTTTTTGGATTATCTCAGCCCCCAAAAGCAATTCAAGCCGTTCTTTCA
The DNA here is from genome assembly GCA_020722815.1 of Caldithrix sp. GTDB lineage: Bacteria > Zhuqueibacterota > Zhuqueibacteria > Thermofontimicrobiales > Sulfurfontimicrobiaceae > DYKB01. The sequence goes on from DYKB01000016.1 coordinate 8,528, forward strand.
TCTCCTGCGCCGCATGACGGGTGAAGGTAATTGCCAGCAGATTTTCGGGATTGATTTTTTTTTCATTTACTAAATAAGCAATTCGATGCGTTAATGTTCGTGTTTTTCCTGTTCCTGGCCCGGCGATTATCAACAAGGGGCCAGCTGTGTACTGAACCGCTTCTAACTGCGATTTATTGAGGTGATAAATTGGGTCGGCAGGCTTTTTAGTCGTTGGAACATTGGTTGTTTTCTCGGTTTTGGGATTTGCAGGAGTTATCATATCAGCGACTCGATTAGCCGGCGTTGTTTTTGCCTTCGGAGAATCGGCTGGTTTTTGAAAAAAGAAAAGTTGCGTCAGCAATTTTTCTTTCTCATCAGGACTAAAGACGCGAATTTTGCCATATTCGCCATCATAACCCGGTTCGACATATACTTGTCCTGTTCGCATTCGCTGAATAGCCTCAGCCAGGAGTGGATGCTGGATTTTTTGAATTTCTTCAATTGGCGCTCGGGTCAGGATATCTAATTCCGGGCCGATTTTGGAAAGCATTTTGTAAAAAATTGACTGAACATTTTTGCTTTTGGGGCCGACATCCTGAAGTTCCGAAATAATCTCCGGCAGCGGAATCAGGCTTTTAAAAGGTGCGGCTGTTGGTGGTTTTATCGCAGAATGACGATCCGCCAGTTCGATAACGCGATTCAGCACGCCCACTGTTACTTTTTTCCCACAAACAGGACAACGACCTTTATTGGCGATGGTCGCTTCGGGCGTCAGTCGGATGTTGCATTTTCGGTGGCCATCCAGATGATATTTACCCTCTTCCGGGAAGAATTCCAGTGTGCCTAAAAATTTTTTCAGGTCTTTGCTTTTCAAGGCTTCAAAAATAGCGGCGTAAGACAATTCAGTATCAAAAAGATTCGCCTCCCGTCCCAGATTTTCGGGGGAATGGGCATCCGAGTTGGATACCAGGGCAAATTGATCCAGTTGAGAGAGCCGCCAGTTCATGGGGGGATCTGAAGAAAGGCCGGTTTCCAGCGCAAAAATATGCGGCGTTAAATCGTCATAACATTCAACAATTGAATCAAATCCCGAATTTGAACCAAGAACTGAAAACCAGGGGGTCCAGATGTGGGCCGGAATTAAATAACCTTGCGGATTGGTTTCCAGGGTTATTTCCAGTAAATCGCGCGAATCCAGTCCTAAAATCGGCCGGCCATCCGACCGAATATTCCCGATTTTTTCCATTTCATGCTGGAATTTCTCCGCCGCTTCGATATTGGGCATGAAGATAACATTATGAACTTTGCGGACTTTGCCATTACGCTTGTAAATATTACTTATTTCAACGGAAAGAATAAAACGGACTTCGGTATGACAGGTGGCGAAAACTTCATTTTCAGCTTCTCCCTTATATTCATCTTTTAATTTAAAAAGACCTTCTTCGGCAGGTTCGAGCATTTTTTTAAGTTCTGCTAACCAGGCAGGATGTGTAAAATCACCTGTTCCAACAACCTGAATTCCCTTCAATTGTGCCCATTTATTCAGGAAGGGCAATTGCAAATTTTTGCTGGTTGCCCGTGAAAAATGAGAGTGAATATGGAGGTCTGCAATGAAATACATGATTCATTCGTTTATTTTGAATGATTGGCTGTAACTAACTTGTTATAATTAAAAAAATGTGTGCACGATATTTAAGTGATAAATTTGATAAAATAAGTTTTGCGTAATGCATAAAACATAAATCAGATTGATTACGTATCACGCCTCACGTATTACGCCAATAATTCATTTATTTACAAATAGTTATAGCTAAAATAAAATTAATTCGCTTCCAGATCATTCTGGTGAAGCCATGACTCAATTGCTTTTCCCAATAAATCTATGGCGTCAATAACAGATTCATGCTTTTCAGTTGGAATTCGGCTGAGTATCTCAGAATTTATTGCAATTGCGCTTTGCAGCATCATTTGCGCTTTTAGCTGACCGTCTGGTGTCAGTGTTACAATGTTCATTCGACGATCCTGTTCATTTTCAATTCGTTGTACTAATTTTTTGTCAACCAGATTGTCAATAATACGTGTCATTCGACTGTTGGTTATTTGCATTTCTTGCGCCAGTTGGTTCATATTGACGGATTCATTCACGAGAAGGGCCTTTAAACAACGAAATTCAGCAACAGTTACGCCATATTTTGCGACATGGCGTACTTCTTTTTCGGTACAGTTCGTCAGTAATTTGAATATCAAATCAGCAAGATGTTTCGAGTTTTTCTTTGGCATCTGTTTAACAATCGTTAATGTTGACATGGTGAAGTAATTTCTTTCAAATATAGTGATTTCCGATAGAAATGTCAAGTTGATTTTATCTTATCTTGTAAATATTGATTCAGGATACGAAGATTTTTTTATTTTGTGCCATAAAAAATAAAAACCCGGCATTTTTAAACAAAGTTAAAAATACCAGGTTTACTAAATTTTGCTTTAATCATAATGACAATATAAATTGTCAATAAAATGCCAGTGTAATTTTTTAATTATGCAATTAACATGGAAGCGACGATACAGAAAACCATGGTGAAAATTGCGAAAGATTCGATGATGCCCGGACCCGCCGCGGTTTTTCCGAAGACACTGGGATTCTTGGCCGTAGCTTTGATCGCTGTGGCACAGGCTTTTCCCTGCATGTATGCGCTGGTACCGATTGATAAACCACCAAACAGACCGAGGGCAAAGATACTGAAACCGACACCAATGGTGATCCCTTCTGGCTTTGCAACTTTGTTAATCAGCAGGAACATTAAAACGATACCATAGATTGTCTGGGATGATGGGAAGGCGGATAATGCCACGAGCTTACCGTGAACGCTGGCGTCAACTTTTTCATTTTCCATTGCGCCATGAGAAGCCTGGGCTGCCACCATACAACCAAGTGAAGAACCGATGGCGGAAAGTGATAACGCCATTGCCGGTCCCATATATCCAAGTATTTGTGACCACTCCATTAAGTATCTCCTTTTCAATTTGACGTTAAATTGAAGTTAAAATTTAAATCTATTTTGATGATGAAACTCCAGCACGTCAACTTATGCTGTTGTCTCATATTTTATTGTTTTTAAAGGATTATATTGTTTACCCCCACCATCCAGACACCAGTGGTACGATTCGATGAAATTCAATCGTAAGCCATGAATTACGCCCCCCATAATATTCAGCACCAGATTAATCGAATGGCCAATCAGGAGAACAATTACGCCAAGCGTCAATCCGGCGACCAGCCCGGCACCATCCATAATCATCGAAAACAACATCCCAAAGGTTTCGGCCATTTTAGCGCCAGCCATTGCCAGCGCAAAAATTCGCAAATATGACAATAAATCAGCGATTAACTGAACAACAGTATAGATTGAAAAAGCAAAAGCGCCGATTCTACCCCCCAGTGAGGTTTTCGTTTCAATCGCCGTCATAATTGCCACAAAACCGATGCCGATATAAAGCGGCCATAAGCCAACCACCTTTTCCCAGCCGGACCAGGGAACGCCGAAAAGCAATTTTAGCAGGGGAACCAGTCCAATCAGCGCTGGAATCCAGCCTAATGGAGATAGCTTTCGACTATGATAAGCCTTATAAATATTAACCCAGCTAATATTAAGAATACCAGCCCAAAGTGAAACGAACATGGCACTCATTAAGCCTTCGCGCTGGGTGGTATCATTATATAAAAAGGCGACAGAATGGATGATTTTCCCAACCGATGATTCCGGATTAATCGGAATGGCGAAATAACTCGCTGTGAGTATTCCCATCAAAATAGTCGAAATGCTGAGGGTGATACTCAATCTTCTGAAAAGCAGTGCGCCCTTACTTTTTCCCCGAATGAGCCAGAGGGAAAGCAGCAGTAAAATTGCCCCATAGCCAGCATCAGAGATGATCATGCCAAAGAAAATGCTGAAAAAGATAAAAACTGTTGAACTGGGATCAATGTCCTGATAGGCTGGTGTATCGTAAATATAGATCAGACTTTCGCCCATTTCACCGAGCGTACTATTTTTATGCGTTGTTGGTGGGGTATCGTCTTCAGCCGGCTCTTCAGCAAGTAGAATAAAACCTGTATCATCCGATAGCTTTTTGAGCGGGGTGATGGAGTCCTCTGGTACCCAGCCTTGCAAATAAAATAGTTCGCCACTTATTACCTGTTGTGCCAGGGCTTTTTGAAAGTTATACTGATTCTCTTTGATCACAAGGGATTGAATCAATTTTTCTTTCTGGACGGCTAATTCCTTGATTTCATTTTCAAGGGACTTTCTTTCATCTTCAAACCCTGCCAATTCTTTCTCAAGCGCGATTAATCCCAAATCCGGCAACGGGAGTTCTTCGTAAAATGGCGAATCCAGTGGCACTGTTCCCATGGTCATGAAAAAGACTTTTTGGCTCTTTCGGGCGATCTCAACCACATCATAATTGGCTAAATCTTCATTATAAGTGGAGAATACCGCTTCACTTGCCCGAAAAAATTGTATATAAATATTCTGTTTTTGGAGGCTGATGATCTTCTCTGGCTCGAAATCACCGAAATTCGACCAGATTTCTATCTGTTTTTGTCGTTTTCGGCGTTCTTCACTCATGGCATCCAGCCGGGCACGGACTTCAGTGGTTCGCTGAATGATTTCTGCTGCTTGCTTATCATCGCTGGATAATTTTTCAGTTACAGGTGTGGCAGCTAAATATTTGATGGTATTAATAATGGAGTTTTTTTCTGATTGCAATTTTTCAATTGAACTCGCATCATAATCCTTATTTATCTGGATAATGTCGACGACTCCCAATTCCTGCAACGCTTCAATAATTTTCGTGGCATTTTTTGCCAGACCAATTATTGAAGTTTTTTTCATTTTTTTAAGCATGAATGATTTACCATCCAGTTTCTATAATAATCTGATAATTTTTTATGCGGCTAACAGTTTACGTTTGGCGATTTTCGCTCGTCCCACGGCATTTCGATCCTGATCGCCCAGGTAAATTTTAATCACCCGGATATTTTCCTGACATCGGGGAATCATCACTTTTTCGAAAAGATTTACCCGTTGCGTGGTTTTACGGGCTTCCTTTTGCAAGGCATTCAACGTGTTTTGCAATATCTTCATCTGTTCCCGCAAACCTAAAAGAGCTTTAATCCTTTCAAAAAGCGGATCAATCCAGGCTGGTGTCGAAAAGAGCGAATAGCCTTTAATATTAAAATCAATATCTTCAAAAAGCTGAACTTTAACGCCGGCAATATTGGCGGTGGAACGATAAACCTGCTGAATCTTGATGTTTTTAAGCCAGTCGGCCAATTCCAGATCAGAGAAAAGTTTTGCCCAGGCCATCGTTTTCTGGAGCAGATTGTTTAATTCGGTCTCTTTTTCCTGAACCTGTTCCTGAACTTTGCGGACTTCGATTTGTAATTGCTGCTTCTTCAATTGAAGCGTTGGCAAAAATCGCTGGTACTTTTTCAGCTCAATCTGCTGGCGTTGTAGTTCATTTTTGGTTAATTTTATTTTTTCAGCCATTTTGTAATCTTAGAATTTAAAATATTATGGGATATTATTGATTTTCTATCGTACACTTCTAAAAAATGAATCGACAAATTTGTCCTCACCCTAACCCTCTCCCGGAGGGAGAGGGAACGACTATGCCCGCACCCGAATTCTCTCCCATTGGGAGAGAGAATAGCTACGCCCTCTCCCTTTGGGAGAGGGTTGGGGTGAGGGCAATTCGTTGGATTTAATCAAGATAGCATATTTTTATTATAAAATTTTCAATAGTGAAATTTTCATTATCCTTATTTTTTCGGCCAGAACTTTTCGCATAAATTGGGATCAATACCCGTTTCACGCGGTTCAAAACACTCAGCCAGAATCGCCCAACTGGTATCCAACGCCTGTTCCAGCGGCAGGTTGACATTCAAATCCATGATGCGTTCTTCAAACAATTTTCCATATTTCAGGTATTTTAAATCGGCCTTGCTCATTTCAAAACCCATGGACTGCGCTTCCAGCGTATCCCGGTATTTGGAAAAAAGCTGAATCATACCGTCCATTATCGCCCGGTGATCGTCACGGGTGCTTTTATTCACCAATTGTTTTAATCGCGAAAGTGAACCAAATGGTTCGATATGGCCATTTCTTAAATAAAACTGACCTTCGGTGATATAGCCAGTATTATCCGGCACCGGGTGCGTCACGTCATCACCAGGCATGGTGGTAACCGCTAAAAGCGTGATGGAACCAGCGCCTTCAATATCCACTGCCTTTTCATAGCGGGCAGCTAACTGAGAATATAAATCACCGGGGTAACCGCGGTTGGAAGGAATCTGTTCCATGGTAATGGCGATTTCTTTTAGGGCATCCGACCACGCGGTCATATCGGTTAACAGCACCAGCACATCTTTTCCGGCTACGGCAAACTTTTCGGCCACGGCCAGGGCGATGTCCGGCGTGAGCAAACATTCCACAATGGGATCATCCGCGGTATGAATATACATGATAGAGCGGCTCATGGAACCGCTCTCTTCCAGAATATTTTTAAAGAACAGATAATCATCATAAGTTAATCCCATTCCACCCAGAATGATGATATCGGATTTGGCCTGCATAGCCACCCGCGCCAGGAGTTCATTATAAGGCTCACCCGCAACTGAGAAAATCGGCAGCTTTTGCGAGACCACCAGCGAGTTAAATACATCAATCATCGGGATACCGGTATGCACCATTCGTTTGGGAATGATACGTCGGGCGGGATTAAAACTGGGCCCGCCAATTTCAATATTTTCACCGGGAGGCATGGGTTTTTTATCACGCGGCTGTCCACCACCGGTAAAAATCCGACCTAACAAATTTTCGGAATAGGGGACCGTCATGACCCGACCCAGAAATTCCACTTCATCACCGGTTGACACCCCTTTGGTTCCATTAAAAACCTGGAGCGAAACTTCATCGTCTTTAATTTTTATGACCTGGGCTAATGAGGGATTGGTTCCTTTAATTAATGCGAGTTCATTATAACCCACCTCCCGGGCTTTTACGGTGATCACATTGCCGGCAATATTCGTAATCCGTTGATATATTTTTTTCATCTTTCCCTCTACCTATGCTAAAATCGCCTTAAATTCATCTAATGAGTGGTTATAATCCGGAGATTGGAATACCTGCATATTCCAGCGCAAAAATTTTTCCTGAAAAGTCAGCAAACTATCCCGCGCTTCTTCTTTATCGGTAAAGCCAAAATCTTTATCAATAAATTTTAACAGGATATCAAAGACTTCCTGCTGTCGTTCTGCGGAACAGGAGGCATCTACGTCGTTGAACGCATTTTGCTGCAAATACACGCGGTCGAGCACTTCAGATTTTTGATAGGTCGTATATTCTTCAACGCTGATACCTTCCTGACCGACCACCGTCATCATTTGACCAATTTCATGACCCCGGCGTAATAACTGCTTGGCTTTGTTAACTTTTGCCGCCGGCATAATTCCCGCCGCTTTGCTCCAGCTATCCAGTGGATCGATGGCCGGGAAACGACGGGCGTCGGATCGCTGTCGGCTTAAGCCATGAAAAGCTTTGACGACTTTTAGCGTCCCTTGGGTCACCGGTTCATTAAAGTTACCACCTGCCGGCGAAACGGTACCGCCAATAGTTAAAGAACCAATTGAGCCATCAAAATTTTTCACCCGGCCGGCACGTTCATAAAATTCAGCAATTCGGGATTCCAGATAGGCCGGGAAGGCTTCTTCGCCCGGAATTTCTTCCAGTCGGCCGGACATTTCGCGCAAGGCCTGCGCCCAACGGGATGTCGAATCGGCTAATAAAAGAACGTGTAACCCCATGGACCGATAATATTCTCCCATGGATACAGCCGTATAAACGGATGCTTCACGCGCCGCAACTGGCATGGAGGAGGTATTACAGATGATGATGGTTCGCTCCATTAAGGTGCGACCTGTACGTGGATCATCTAACTCCGGAAATTCACGCAGTGTCTCCACGACTTCACCGGCTCGCTCCCCGCAGGCGGCTATAATCACAATGTCAACATCGGCGTGTCGGGATGTAATCTGCTGCAAAACCGTTTTTCCGGCGCCGAATGGCCCTGGAATACAGTAGGTTCCCCCCCGATTAATGGGGAAGAAGGTATCGATAATGCGCTGACCGGTCACCAGTGGTTCGGTGGGGGCCAGTCGTTCCGTATAATTTTTATTTGAAATTTTAACCGGCCATTGCTGCATCATGGTCAGTTCATGTACAGTGCCTTTGCTATCTTTGACTTTGGCAATTACTTCGTCAACCGCATATTCACCTGCTGCAATGACCCATTCCACGCGATAGGTATCGGCGAAGAGAAACGGAACTTTCACCTGATGGGTAAAATTACCTTCAGGAGTCGTTCCCAGTGTCTGGCCGCCTTTAACCTCATCACCAACTTTAACGACCGGGGTAAATTTCCATTTACGGGTTCTATCCAGTCCCTTTAAATAAAGTCCGCGTTTTAAAAAATAACCAGCCTTTTCGGCTAATTCCGGCAGAGGATTTTGTAAACCATCGTAGATACTGGCCAATAAACCAGGACCTAATTCAACGGTTAGCAGGTCTTTTGAAAAGTCAACTGCATCGCCAACTCGTAAACCGCGTGTATCTTCAAATACCTGAAGGTCAGCAATCGAACCATGGACACGGATCACCTCGGCTTTCAGCCGCATTTCACCCAATATCGCGTATCCCACTTCATTCTGGCGTACATTGCCGGTGAACTCCACAGAAATCATATTTCCGTTAATCGCAACGATTTTACCGGTTTTATCACTCACCAGAGGTACCTCCTAAAATTTTATGGATAATCTGTTCACCTTTTTCTTGATTCAATCGATTCCAATGTTCACAAATAAATAATTTAATGCTATATGCTAAAACAACATCACTCGCAAAATGACGATTGGCAATCCAGGCGTCCAGGAATCGCCACCGGATCTGATCTAACGCCAACTCAACCTCAAGCGGATTGTCTTTTTCAAAAATCTGACGAATTTCGTCGGCCCAGTCATAAATATAACCTATGCCAAAATTGGGTAAGCGCCGATTCTGCAAAATTTCCTGAAAAATGGGATGCTCGTTTTTTTCTACATCCGGCGCAATTGTGTTCTGGGAATCGGATTTTTGCTTCTCCTGCCGGATGAGTGCAATCGCCAGTCGTAAAGCCATTTCATGATACGTCCACGCCTGGATAAAAGGATTATCCAGTTTTCGGGATTCCTCGAAATATTTCAGCCAGATAGTATCAATCGAAATAGATTTTTCCCCTTTTTGGGAAAGGATGTAGGTATTCCAGTCCTCTGGAAGTTCCAATTCGACTTCTGGATTGGTAAAATTTTCAGCCGGAATATTACCCAATGCCCGAAAAGTTTGCCATTCTTCTGCCAATGAGTGTAAATTTCGTATATCGCGCGTCTGGCGTAAATATTCCAGATTTTTTTGATCGGCAGAATCGACATTTTGCGTGATTTTTTCCAGTAATTCTTCGGCTGGGATACCTGAAAACTCACCAAAATTCAAAGTCGGCAGGCTGGTAACCAGATAATAATAATTTTGACTCATTATTTATCTCCAGCGAAAAACTGCGCCCCAATTTCGGTACCATAAGCCGTGGAAAATAATTCGATCAGGGCTTCTTCGGAGAAGTCATAAACATAGCCTTCTTTTGCCGGGCCGATTTTAAAGCCACCCTTCATCCCGCTTTCCATTTCGATTTGAAGACCGGTTTTGATTGTTTCATGGGCTTTCTGCTTTAAAACAGTTCCCAGTTGTTCAAAAAGTTCCGAACCCAGCAGCACTTTTAAATCGACATTCAGTTTGCTGGCAAATTCTTTTCCCATGGTGAGAATTGTTTTTTCAATAACCTGTGCATCGTTTAATGATTTATGAAGGGCATTAGAGAAGGTTTTATTCAAAATGGATTGAATGGTTTTATCTTTTAACTCGATTATTGTATCACGAATCGCCTGTCGCAATTTTTCCTGATGCGCTTTTTGACGCCGCTCCGCTTCCTGGTCGGCGGTCTGAAGTTTTCTCGCAGCATCGGCTCCAGCATCGGCAACTATTTTTCGGGCTTTCTCTTCAGCCTCGTGAATGATTGCTTCGGCTTTCTGATTGGCCGCATCAATTCGTTCCTGAAGCTGGTCTATAATTTTTTTTACTTCTTCACTCATAAAAACGCTCCCTCAATCACATCGATATTTTCTAAGATTGAAATTGAAAATATATAGTAGGTAATTTTTTAAAAAAAAGCAAGTTTATTATCAAAAATCAGTCAACGGTCTATAAGACCATTGACTGATAATCTTTTGTCATAGAAATGTAGAAATATTTGTAATGATGAATAAATATTAGTTTATCCAATTTTTTAACATAATTCATGATTTTTCGAACTAGCTTGTTTTCCAGACGTGGTTGAACTATCTGATGACCGGGGACATAACCGGACCAGTGCAAGTCTTGATACTTTTTCATTGGTCATCACCTTTCTGAAATATTTAATTGAAATAATACAATTTACTCCTCAAAAGGTTTCATAGAATATTTAAAAAAACGAAAAAAATACCCGGCTGATAAAAGAGTTATTGAATTTGAAGCGATTTTTTCATATAGTAAAGTGTTGAAAATTGATCACTTTCTTCATTATTTATATGGAGCAAAAACATGAAAGATCTTCGCCTTGAAAAACTGGCCAAAACACTTATTCAGCACTCAACCCGGCTGCAGGCCGGCGAAAAAGTGCTCATTGAAGCGTTTGATATTCCGGAAATGTTGCCAATTGCATTGATTCGCGAGGCGGTGTCAATGGGCGCAATCCCCCTTGTGAGCATTAAACAGAATCTGGTTTTACGGGAATTATACACACATCTGGACGATGGTGGCATGCAACTCATTGGTGAACTGGAAGCCAATCGAATGCGCCAGATGCAGGCCTATATTGGTATTCGCGGCAGTCAAAACATCAACGAACTCTCCGATGTGCCGGATGAAGGGATGAAACGCTATCAGAAATTCTGGTGGCAGCCGGTGCATCTGGAAATTCGGGTACCGAAAACCCGCTGGGTTGTTTTGCGCTATCCCAACGCATCCATGGCGCAACTGGCGCAAAAAAGTACCGAAGCTTTTGAAGATTTTTATTTTGATGTCTGCACGCTCGACTATGCGAAAATGTCGCGCGCGATGGATGCCCTTAAAAAGCGCCTGGAAACTGCCGATCAGGTCAAAATCAAAGGTCCCGGTACCGAATTATCATTTTCGATCAAGGGAATTGGCGCTGTCAAATGCGATGGGACCCACAATGTTCCCGATGGCGAGGTTTTTAGCGCACCGGTTCGTGATTCCGTTCAGGGAGTCATCAGCTATAACACGCCGTCGGTTTATCTGGGTACCACTTTTCAAAATATTCGGTTTGAATTTAAGGATGGGAAAATCATCAATGCGCATTCGGATAATCCCGATAAAATGGAAAAAATACTGGACACCGATGAAGGTGCGCGATATATCGGCGAATTCGCTTTCGGCTTGAATCCGTACATTCTGAATCCCATGCTCGATACCCTTTTTGACGAAAAAATTTCGGGATCATTCCATTTTACCCCTGGTGCCGCATATGATGAGACCGATAATGGCAATCGTTCCAATGTCCATTGGGACCTGGTCTGTATTCAGCGCGCTGATTATGGCGGGGGTGAAATTTATTTCGATGGCGAATTAATCCGCAAGGACGGACTATTTGTGCCGGAGGATTTGAAATTATTGAATCCGGAAAATTTGGTATAATTGTATACTGTTTTAAATCTTGATAGTTCATAGCCACGAAGAAGATTTAGTTGTCAAATTAATAGAATGATTGACCCCTTAATCGTCAGGTTAAGATATTAACGCATTAAAAAAAAATGAATAGCCACGAACTTTAGCGCGTGTCCGGGAACTAACCTTTCGAAGGTTTTTGAGCAGGTATAATTATATATATAGATTAAAATTTCAATTTCAATATATATATTGTATTACTTATAACCTTCGAAAGGTTAATTTTGGCCAATTTCCTGGTTCTTGGACAGCCTCTTTAGCTCGTGGTTCCATGAGCGCCCCCCCCGAATCACCGGGCTTTTAAGCCCGGGTCCTTATACACCAGTGGGTTAAAATCGCTCTCTATCAGAATAAAAATTAATCTTGACAATTTTGTAATTTTTGATTATATTTAAACAGGATAAAAAAGGTCATATTTAACATATATTCAATACCAATTAAGGTCAACCTCATGCAATTATCGAGAGCCGGGGAGTATGCGGTGCGCGCCATGTTACATCTGGCCGCGATTAATCGTCAGCGCGTTACCCAAATCGGTGAAATTTCCAAGACCTGGGGTATTCCCGAGAGTTTCCTGCGTAAGATTTTACAGAATTTAGCCCGATCCGGTCTGGTCACTTCCGCACGCGGAATCGGCGGCGGTTTTAATCTGGCCTGTCCCGCCAATCAAATTACGCTGCTGGATGTGGTGGAAGCCATCGAAGGGAAAACTTACCTGAATCAATGTCTCGTCGGCCCCGAGTTTTGCGAGAATCGCTCCTGGTGCGCCGTCCACGTGGTCTGGCGGGAAGCCCAGAACGCTTTTTCCACGATTTTAAAGCGCAAAACGCTGGCCGATTTGGTCAATAATCCGGAATTTATCGAACATTTTAAACTTTTGAACGGTACCTGAGCTAAAGGACTTAGAAGTACGCCCCAGGTTCTGAATTTGTAAATTTTGGTCACGATTTTCCGACTTGCAGTACCCGTTGCTATAGGACAAATTGCCAATTTGTCCTACATAAATTGACAGTAACTTATGCTGTGGGACA
>DYKB01000016.1:21510-104522 GCA_020722815.1 Caldithrix sp.
GGACAAATTGCCAATTTGTCCTACATAAATTGACAGTAACTTATGCTGTGGGACAAATTGCCAATTTGTCCTACATAAATTGACAGTAACTTATGCTGTGGGACAAATTGCCAATTTGTCCTACATAAATTGACAGTAACTTATGCTATAGGACAAATTGCCAATTTGTCCTACATAAATTGACAGTAACTTATGCTGTGGGACAAATTGCCAATTTGTCCTACATAAATTGACAGTAACTTATGCTGTGGGACAAATTGCCAATTTGTCCTACATAAATTGACAGTAACTTATGCTGTGGGACAAATTGCCAATTTGTCCTACATAAATTGACAGTAACTTATGCTATAGGACAAATTGTCAATTTGTCCTACATAAATTGACAGTAACTTATGCTATAGGACAAATTGTCAATTTGTCCTACATAAATTGACAGTAACTTATGCTGTGGGACAAATTGCCAATTTGTCCTACATAAATTGACAGTAACTTATGCTATAGGACAAATTGCCAATTTGTCCTACATAAATTGACAGTAACTTATGCTGTGGGACAAATTGCCAATTTGTCCTACATAAATTGACAGTAACTTATGCTGTAGGACAAATTGTCAATTTGTCCAACAACTTAATTTCTTAATTATCATTCATTAAATGGAGGGAAGAAAATGGACGCAGTGTTATTGTCCCGAATTCAGTTTGCTGTCACGGTGGGATTTCATTTCATATTTCCGCCGTTGACTTTGGGCTTATCGCTCATGATTCTGATTTTCGAAAGTTTGCACCTGAAAAACGGCGCCGAACTTTACCGGAAATTGACGGATCTGTTTGTAAAAATTCTCGGGCTGGTATTTGTTATCGGTACCGCTACGGGAATTGTCATGGAGTTTTCATTTGGGACCAATTGGTCGAACTACTCCCGGATGGTTGGTGATATTTTTGGCGCGCCCCTGGCCGCCGAAGGTGTTTTTGCCTTCTTTCTGGAATCGGTTTTTCTCGGAATTCTGATTTTTGGCCGCAATCGGGTCTCCCGAAAAGCGTATTGGACTTCGGCTTTTTTGGCTTTTTTCGGTTCGCATCTTTCCGGCCTGTGGATTATTATTGCCAACTCGTGGATGCAAACACCCGCCGGTTTCGCGATTGAAAACGGGCGGGCAGTCCTGAAAGACTTTTTCGCCGCCGCGCTGAATCCTTCGACCATCATTCGTTACACCCACACCATCGTTGCCGGCTGGATGACCGGCACGTTCCTGGTGGCCGGTGTCAGCGCCTGGTACTTGTTAAAGAAACGGCACGTCGAAATTGCCAAAACCGGACTAAAACTGGCAATGATTGTGCTGGTGCTAAGTTCACTTGGGGAATTATTTCTGGGGCATGCCCACTCGGTTCAGGTGGCGAACACCCAGCCTGAAAAACTGGCGGCGTTTGAGGCGCTATACAATACTCAAGCCGGCGCACCACTGGCCTTGTTTGGCATTCCCGACGGGGAAAAACAGATCACTTATTGGTACGTTGGTATCCCCAAAATGCTCAGTTTTTTAATCAGTTTCGATTCCAACGCCACCGTCAAAGGCTTAAACGATTTCCCCGCGGACGAACGGCCGCCGGTCTTTTTACCGTATGCTTCCTACCATATCATGATCCTGCTGGGCTTTTTCTTCATTGCTATTACGGTTATCGGCGTGTATCTGTTGGCGCGGAATCAATTGTGGGAAACGAACTGGTTTTTGAAACTGTTGGTTTTTGCGATTCCCTTGCCGCACCTGGCCAATCAGTTTGGCTGGATTGCCGCCGAAGTGGGCCGGCAGCCCTGGGCCGTGTATCGGGTTTTACGTACTGCCGATGCCGCGTCGGTGGTGGTGCCTGCGGGCCAGATATTATTTTCGTTGATCATGTTCAGTTTAATCTACACGCTGCTGTTTATCATTTTTATCAAAATTTTGCTTAAAATAATCCAAAAAGGCCCCGAAGCGGTCGCCGCACCGGGCTATTGACATTCAAGGTCGGATGAGCAGCTAACATTGTTTAAATTCTGGCAACTTCCGGTCGTAGCTGATCGAAGTTGCCTGGTTTCGTGAACTAATAAAAAAATATTCTAAATGTGGAGGTTAACAATGGAAGTATTATTTCTCTTCCAAAATACATGGTATCTCTTAATTGGTGTCCTGCTGGTCGGCTATTCCATCCTCGATGGTTTCGACCTCGGCGTGGGGACGTTATTACCGTTTTTGGCAAAAAAAGAATCGGACAAAAGAACTTTATTTAACGCAATCGGGCCGTTCTGGGATGGGAACGAAGTCTGGCTATTGACCGGTGGTGGCGCGCTCTTTGCCGCCTTCCCGCATGTTTATGCCACGGTCTTTAGTGGTTTCTACCTGGCGTTAATGCTGGTGCTATTTGCCTTGATTTTCCGCGCCGTCGCGCTGGAATTTTGGAGTTCCGATGAACCGCGGCGCGGGCTCTGGGAATGGGCGTTCGTGATTGGCAGTTTCTTGCCGTCGTTGCTCTACGGCGTGGCATTAGGAAACGTGGTTGTCGGTATTCCCCTGAACACTCAGATGGAATTTACCGGCAATTTCTTTACTTTATTACGACCTTTCCCGCTGATCGTGGGTTTATTGGGTCTGGCGGTGATTCTGATGCAGGGCGCTACCTACACCGCGCTGAAAACCGAGGGTGCGCTGCGCACGCAAGCCAAAAAATTGTTATCAACGTTGTGGCTGGCGTTTATCGTGCTCTTTGGACTGTCCTTCGTTGGCGCATTGATTTTTAAATCTGGGGTAGCAGGAAATATCCTGGCTTATGTGGCCGGCCTGGTGGTTTTAGCCACCTGGTACCTGACGAAACGTGCGAGTCAACAAGGCAAAGATGGTCAGGCCTTTTTAATGTCTTCTTTAACCTTTTTAGGACTCTGGGGCATTGTCGGTGCGATTCATTACCCGAATTTGGTATTGGCCAGTAATGATCCCGGTTTGAGCCTGACAATCATCAATACCTCTTCTTCGCAATTGACCCTGACGGTGATGCTTATCATTGCGCTGGTTGGCATGCCGTTCGTCATTGGGTACACCATCTATGCTTACAAGGTCTTCAAAGGCAAAGTGAAGCTGAATTAATACTACTTAGAGTCCATCCAAAAATACAAAAATCTGTCATTGTGAGGCGTTTTTTGCCGCAGCCTGTTTTTTAGGCTCGCAATCACCCATCATAAAACAGCGGAGATTGCTTCGTCGCACAAAACGCTTCTCGCAATGACAATGCCGGCGGCTTTTTCGGAGAAACACTAATACTACAACGTTAAGTTGAATAAAATGATCAAATTTTTTAACGCAGAGACGCGGAGATCGCTGAAAAAAATGGCTTTGATGATGAAAAAGTAATTTTAAGTGTTTTTTAAAAAAAGCATAACGCCAGTACTACCAAATCAATTGAGATGTAGATCTCAAAAATATTATCTCGTTTTACTGATTACCAAACGCCGCGACCTGTTCTGGTTCAGGTGAACGCCACGACCTGTTCTGGTTACCAAAATCCAGTTTGGTAACCCCATATTCGAAAAGCTCCAGCTTTTCGACTGCCTTAGATAGATCTTCCGCCACGAAGCTGGAGCATCTGGAATAGTGGATTCCCAAGCTGGAGCTTGGGAATCCGGTGATCTGTGTTAAAGGTTTAGCAAAGCCCTGCTCCCGCTTTGCCAAACCTCGCCGAACGATTGAAGCCCGTGCAATGGAAAAAATGTGATAAGCAATCAAAACCGTATTTGTGAATCGGGTTTGGTAAAGCTAATAGCCCCGGAAATCTTCACTAAGCTTTACCAAACCTTGCTCCTTCAGTGGTTCGTTACATTTCTTTTTTTTGAATGACCTTCAGCAGGTTAATTCCCATCTGTGTTAAAGGTTTGGCAAAGCGCTTGCTCCAAAGTTATCAGGTTATAATTCTAACTCATAAAAAAACAAATGGATAGCCACGCGCTTCAGCTTGTGGATCAAATCACCCCCCCAATTTTTTTGTGGATTTTAATCCATCGGTGCATAAGGACTCGGGCTTAGAAGCCCGTGATTAGGGGGCACTCATGGAACCCCGAGCTAAAGAGTCTGTCCGGGAACTAGAAAAATTGTCATTGCGAGGCATTTTTTGCCGCAGCCTGTTTTTTAGGCTCGCAACCCCCTGATAAAACGGCGGAAATTGCTTCGTCGCCCAAAACGCTCCTCGCAATAACAGTTCCGGGTTAGTTCTTTGGACCGTCTCTAAAGCTCGTGGCAATTCAATTATAACTTATTGAAATTCATATTGTTATCTCCTTAACCTGACGGCGATGGAGGCAGGAGGGGTTTTTTTTTATTGATTCATAACCTCATCAATTTCCATTTCAGAATTATAGGTTATAAATTATGACGAATTTTGAATATTAAACCTCATACTCCAGTTTTTCAATCCGGAGTTTGAGTTTATCCAGTTCAATGCGGAGCGTATCGATGGTGCTGCCGAGGGTGAGTTTTTCGACAACGAAATTGGAGTATTCTTTCATGGCTTTATCCACGGCGGCGAGCACCATGGTTTTTAAGGAGCCAAAATCAGTGTCCAGTTGGTCGATCTGTTTGATAAAGGTAGTGAATTTATCGCTCATGAACAGGAAGCGTTTGTTAAATTCGCCGGATTTATCTTCGAGATTTTGGATGGACTGATTCATGGTGCCGAGCTGGGTTTCAAAACGTTGAAAAGTGGATTGGAATTCGGTAATAATCTGGCTGACCTGATCAATTTTGGCGTTAGTCTGCTCCAGTTTGGGGTTAATCGCTTCAAACTGATGTTCGAATTTTTGGATGAGCGTTTGAATCTGCTGCAAATTTTGTAAAATTTGTTCCTGATTGAGCTTTATCTCATCAGATGTTGGGTCTTTTGATGCGCCAGAAGCCATGAAGTTGCTCCTTTTAATTGGTGGTTAAATTTGGATTTGTACTGAAGTCGAAATTGATCTCATAACCAGATTTAGTAACTGCCCAATATACGAATCTCTGAGAGAAAATCAAGACAAATTTTGATTTATTCGTTAAGTTTTTGAAAAAATTCTGGAACCAGGTCAGAAACGCGATTAAAAATTGGCATATTAAATTTTAGATAAAACTAAGGATTAATAAATAATTTAACCTTTTTAAAATCAAAATGTTATAATATATCAAACTTTGGGTGGTTCGCTCCTGGCCCGATTGGTGAAAATATTGGGAACTTAATGATGAGGTTGAAATATAACTATGTTAAATTCTATTGTGCAAAAAACAGGGATGAATACCTTTTATTCATTTCCCGATTCTGGCTACTTGAACAGGGATGTGCCATTTATTAATTGCATATTTATTTAAAATCTTAATTTGCCAATCACTTGAATTAACTTCAGGAATAACAAATGAATAAGTTGTTTATTTTATTTATAATTTTACCTTTCCTTTACCTTGCCTGTGATGAAAAAATTCCAACTGTACCTGAAAATTTGGACCCCCAAATTAAAAAAATAGAGATTCCTGACTCAATGTATGTTCAATCTTCGCGTCTTTATGTGATGCATGTTGAAGTTTTTGATGAGCAGGGGGTGGAGAACATCGCGCTGGTAAGTGCTGCGATTATTGAAATTCAGTCAAATCGTGTGATTCAGACGGATACGTTGCTGGATAATGGCACCGATGGGGATATCATTCCAGGAGACGGTGTGTTTTCGAAAATCATAAATCCTGCTTTTGCTGCTGGAAAGGGCGGCAGTTATCAATTTGAAACCAGAGCCGTCGATCAGGAAAATCATTCAGCCAGTCAGGTCGTCAGTCCGATTGTTATTTTCGATCAGGCGGAAAACCTGCCACCACAAATTTCGATGGCCGTGGTGCCGGAGAATATGTATCTGACGGATTCAACCATGCACCTGCTTTCTGTCAAAGTCAGCGATCCGCAGGGTTTGGATGATATTCAGGCGGTTTTTTGCCAGATATTTAATCCGCAGGAACCAGCGAATCCGAACAAGGTAGTTAAATTATTGGATTCCGGTGTGGATGGAGATGCCGTGACGGGTGACGGGATTTTTTCCGCGCTTATCTCAATCGATTTTACCCAAAAAAAAGTGGGTGTATTCTCCTTTCGATTTCAGGCACGTGACAAAGCCCAAAATTTTAGTAATCCAATCGTTAAAACGAGCAAAGTCGCCAATTATTTAAATGTTCCGCCGACGATTTCGAATCTGGAGGCGCCGGCTGAATTACTATTATCACCAATCGATGTGGTGACGGCTCTAATGACACTGGAAGTGGATGATCCGCAGGGGCTTTCTGATATTCAATTTGTCTATTTCAATAGTACTAAACCGGATGGTAAGCCCGCGGCTGGAAATCCATTTTATCTGAATGATGATGGGAATCAACCGGCTAGTGGTGATAAGATCAAAGGGGATGGGATTTATTCGATCACCATTAATCTGCCATCTGGAACGGCTAAGGGTGAATATACTTTTGTGTTTGAAGCGGTCGATTTTTCCAATGCGAAAAGCAATCAAATTACGCACAAGTTAACGGTTAAATAAGGATTTGTTCAATGAAGAACTCTTTTGTCTTGATTTTTCTTTTGCTATTCTTTTTTAATATTTTTATAGATAAAACTCAGGCGCAGGATGTCCATGCGTTATTAAAGTTAAAATGGATGCTGGAAGCCGTGCCCCCCGCGAAAGGATTGGGGGGAAATGGCATTTCTGATCTGGTGGTACAGGAAATTCCGGATAGCACGATTATCTGGGCTGGCACCGGTGGGGGATTAAGCCGGCTAAATGTCCAGACGGATAAATGGTATACTTATAATTCCTCGCATGGCCTTGGAAAAGGTGGCGTTTCAGCTATTACGCTGCGGGGGAATGAAATCTGGGTGGCTACGGTTTATGATTCAATTTTTAAAGATGTCGGTTCTGTCTATATCGGTGGCGGTTTGAGCTATTCCCGAAATGGTGGAAAAACCTGGACGCATGTGCCGCAACCAAGCGACACCAAAATTCCGGGGAATAACACCACCTGGGATATTGCCATGCTCGATTCCACGGTCTGGATAACGAGTTGGGCTGGTGGAATGCGCTATACCGCTAATCGTGGAACTACCTGGAATGTGGTGACGCCGGATGGATTTATTTTAAATCCGGTGGAAAATTTGAATCACAATTCATGGTCCATCATCAATGCGGATGGAATTCTCTGGCTGGGAACGGCTGGTGGTGTCAATAAATCGCTGGACGGGGGACGAACCTGGGTCAATTTTACGCATCAAAACCAGGCGCAACCGATTTGTGGTAATTGGGCGCGGCAGATTGCCTATCAGAAATATGATGACAAGCAAGTCATCTGGATTGCCTGCTGGACTGCCAGCGCTGAATCCGAAGACCCAACCGAATTTTATGGCGTGGCACGTTCTGAGGATCAGGGGTATACCTGGACCAATTATCTGGAGGGTGAGCGGGCCTTTAGTTTCGCTTTTGATGGCCCCACCGTTTATGTCGTTGCGGAAAATGGCCTGTTTAAATCAGCAGATCAGGGACAAAGCTGGGCCAAGTATCCGCCTATTCGGGACGTGGCGCAGGATGTTTCGGTTTATTCGTCCGAGTATTATGCGGCAGCTATTACAAAAAACACCACGCTCTGGGTTGGTACCGATGATGGACTGGCCAAGACTGTAAACGATGGTTTATCCTGGCATATTTATCGCGCGGTGGTACCCACTGGTATTGGTAGTGAGCCCCGAACATATTCCTATCCAAATCCCTTTTCGCCGATGCGGTATAATAATTTAGACGGAAATGGCTATATTCGGCTCCAATATAATACGAAAGCACCGGCTGCGGTGACGATTAAAGTTTATGACTTCGCGCTCGATCTGGTGGCGACGGTTGTTTCAGGGAAATCCCGGCCGGCCGGTGATTTTCATGAGGTATGGGATTGTAAAAATGATCGGCTTGAACTGGTGGCCAATGGGGTCTATTTCTACAGTGTGGAAATTTCAGGGGATGGCACTTATTGGGGCAAGATTATGATCGTGGATTGAGTAAATGCCAATATTTTGGAATGACTGATCAATTGTAAGAAGGCAGATAATTTAACACCTAAAATTTTAAAATGGAAATTTATGAGGTTATAAATCAATAAAGGACCCCCTCCTGCCTCCCCCAAATTCCAAAAAACGGAATTTGGGGGAGAGGACGCCTGGTTTTTTCACCCATTTTCGCTTTTTGAAAACTGGAAGATACAGAGGGGGTCAATTGCCCATTGAAAACGACTTCACCAGAGAAAAAACGTTTCATTTTAGAATTTCAGGTAACATAAGGAGGATAAAAATATGGGAAATACAAAATTGAAACTTGTGCGATATCTTTTGGCTGAAATTTTGAATAAACCTAATCGACAAATGATATCAAATGGAGATAAAAATGTCAATTATTCAGGAAAAACACCCAAAAGATATAAACAATATTTCTGAAGAGGATAAAAACGAATTTGAAAATAATTCAGTTATAACTTCACTGAAGCACCTGGGTTATAATGAATGGATTCATCATCATTGTAAAGAATTTTTAAAAGATAATTTTTCCATCGCCCGAGTTGTTGAAGTCAATAAAAACAATTATAAAGTGTCTGATGGCGAGCACACGATATTCGCTGAAGTGTCCGGTAAATTACTGTTCAATATCGAAAACAGTATGGACCTCCCAACAATAGGCGATTGGGTCGTTACACAATGTTTTGATGATGATTCGCTGGCAATAATTCATCAAATTTTGCCTCGAAAATCATTATTAAAACGTAAAGATCCGGGGAAAGCCGTTGAATTTCAACTAATTGCAGCGAATATTGATTATGCGTTCATTATGCAGTCGGCTGATGCTAACTTCAATTTGAATCGGCTGGAAAGATATTTGGTCATGATCAATGAGAGTAAAATTCAGCCAATAATTGTATTGAGTAAAACGGATTTACTAACTGATAATGAACTTTCAGAAATCAATGACAAAATTAAACGATTCAATCATAAATATTTGTTCCTGCCAATAAGTAATGTGAACGACAACGGTATCAAAACGTTGCAAAATGAACTTAAATCGGGCAAAACCTACTGCCTTTTAGGTTCTTCGGGAGTTGGTAAAACCACCTTACTTAATAAATTGCTCGGTGAAGAATTATTTGAAGTGAATGAAGTCAGAGAAAAAGATCGAAAAGGAAAGCATACAACGTCCCGAAGACAACTGATTTGTTTAGAATCAGGCAGCATATTCATCGATACGCCCGGAATGCGTGAACTTGGTAATTTTACCATCGGTACCGGATTAGAAGAAACTTTTGATGAAATTGTTGCATTTAGCAGCCAGTGCCGTTTTAAAGATTGTACACATACCCACGAAGACGGATGCGCGATAATTGAAGCCGTTGAAACGGGAACTATCGATAGAGATCGATACGAAAATTTTCTCAAGATTCAGAAAGAATCGGCATATTATGAGATGTCATATCTGGACAAACGAAAGCGGGATAAAGCTTTTGGCCAGATGCTCAAGAATTATAAGAAAATAATACGGAAAAAATAGGAAAACATAATGCGTGCACCCGACCAACGGATTCTGAATCAAATTGGAAGCTCATATTAGCTTTTGTGAAGACCTGCTGGTGAGTATCTCACAACCTTTGGCGGGTTGCACACTTTTGGGGGAGTTAAAAACAACGATAAATTTAATTTCACCTTAAAAAAAGAAGTTACAAGCGATATTAATATAAGGAATTATTTGATGCGAGTTTTCAGGCTGATAATCATCATCTTCATCATGATGAATTTTCTCAAATTGGAACTGCTGGCCGAAGAAGGCTACGGTGGCTACGCGGGTGCTTTTTTGCGCATGGGACTGGGAGCCCGGCCCAAAGCACTGGGTGGGGCTTATACCGCGGTGGCCGAAGGGAGTTATGCGGGTTACTATAATCCCGGTGCCTTTTCGCGAAATGATTACAAAGAATTGACTTTGAGTTATAGTGCCTTAAGTCTGGATCGAAGTTTCAATTATGTGGGATTGGTCATTCCAATTACACCCCGAACGGGAAGCGGTGAAAAACCCTTAAAAGCAGGGATTCATTTGGGATGGATTAATGCCGGTGTGGATAATATCGATGGCCGTGATTCCAATGGCCGGCACTATGCGACTTTTTCCAATTCGGAAAATGCCTTCAGTTTTGGATTCGCCGTTCAGCCGCACGAGTTGGTTTCAGTTGGTTTTTGTGCCAAAATTTTGTATAATCGTATGCCGGAAATTACCAAAGAAAACGAAGCCCTGACTTCCAAAGGGCTGGGATTTGATATCGGGGTCTTAATTCATCCGATTCAGCCACTAACGGTTGGGATTCTGGTAAAAGATTTGCGGTCAAAATATACCTGGAATACAGAAAGCGTTTATGAACGGGGAACGACGACGTATAATAATTTTCTGCAGGTTTTGCGAATTGGCGCCGCCTATCGTCTGCTGCAGGATCGGCTGCTGTTAACTACCGATTTTGAGGATAATAAAAAGCAGGAACCCAAATTTCATTTTGGCGTGGAATTTATTCCGTTTGAAAACATTTATTTAAGAGCTGGCATGAACCATCTGGAGCCGGCTTTTGGATTTGGCTATCTTTATAAATTATGGAAATTTCAAACGGTACTGGATTATGCGTATATCTCGGATGAGGTTTCGCCATCCGGAGAACATGTGGTTTCGTGGTCGTTCAGGTTGTGATGGTTCAATGGGTATGAAGGCGATATGGGGTTGTCGGCATCGAGAAGCGTCATGCGTGATCCGTAACATTAATATAACGATACAATTTATCAATCGCTGAATTAGCAAAGGAGCAAAAATTTGAATAATAAAATTGGAAAACTCTTTTTAAGTTTAATACTTATTCTTTGGCCATTTTACCAAATTCTTGCACAAAATGGGATGGCCTTTTTAAATATTGGAAATGGTGCACGTGCCGTGGGCATGGCTGAGGCTTTTACAGCCCTTGCCAACGATCCCAGCGCGACGTATTGGAATCCGGCGGGACTGGTGACGCTTCAAAATACCCAGATGACATTTTCTCACAATTCATGGATTCAGGACGTGCAGCATGAATTTTTTGCCATCGCTTTTAAAACCGGTCAAAATCATCTGGGCATTTCGATGACGAGTAATAATATCGATGGCATCGAACATCGGGTGAAACCAACCGAAGCGCCCATTGGTACGGTTCAAGCCCATGATCTGGCTGTTGGGCTTTCCTATGCGCGCGGCATCAGTCGGGGTCTGCATGCTGGAATCACTTTAAAATATGTCTATGAAAAAATATATTACGAAAGTGCCCCTGGTTTTGCGGTTGATCTGGGATTAATTTATCAACCGGCAATGCTGGAAGGATTAAGTCTGGGGCTGGTGACGCAGAATTTGGGTTTTACAAGTAAATTGAAAAACGAATCCATTGAATTGCCGAAAACGTTGAAGGCCGGATTAGCTTACAAGCTGCTCAAGGGGAAGGCGGGAAGTGATTTGACTGGTGCGCTGGATGTGGTTCAATATATCGATGCTGATCTGCATGTCAATGTGGGACTTGAATGGTTATACAAGAATTTGCTGGCACTGCGTGCGGGATATCAAACTGGTTGGGATGAAAAAGGTCTTCATGCCGGCGTCGGATTTGGCATTTCCCGATTTTTATTAGATTATGCCTACACACCATTCACGGCAGAACTTGGTACCGCCCATCGGTTTTCGATCACTTTCAAATTATAATATGAGCCAGCAAAAACACACCCCCGAAGAAATCGAACTCATCCGTGATCGAAAATTTCGCCGAAATAAATATCTCCAGGTCCACTCCATTGATGAATCACTCGATTTCATCAATCTTGTTGGTTTTTGTTTTGCTTTTTCGGCAAAAAATTCGGAACTCCCCTGTCTTTGGCACGCGGCTTGTGGTCAACGCAATCCGGTGATGCCCGAACATACCCATCATGATCCGTATGTCAGTCGGGTCTGGACCGCGAAAGACGATTTGCCGGCGCGAAAGGCTGTTTATTATGGCAAAGTCCTGAAAAAGCGGCCAACGTTCATTTCACTAAAATATTTACCATATTTTTATGCCCTTTCCGAAGCGAATCAGGGATTGGATGCGTATCTGGTGCAATTTATGCGGGGCGAGCTCTCGCTGGCAGCCAAAAAAATAATGGATAGTCTGAGCGAACATTCCCCGCAAATCACCCGTGATTTAAAAATTATCTCCGGTCATGCCAATCCCGATCAACGTTATCCATTTGACCAGGCCATGGCTGAATTGCAAATGAAAATGTATGTGGTCAAAATTGCCGAATTTTATGATCCTTTCACCTTTTTGTGGGGGTTGGTTCCCAATCGTTATCCGGAAGAAGTTCAAAAAGCCAACACTGTATCCCCAACGCAAGCGCGATCTGAAATTCTTGCCAAATATTTTCAAAATGTGATCGTTTCGAACGAAATTTTTATTCAACGTTTATTTGGCTGGCAACGGGAAGAGATTAAAATGGCATTAAACGAGTTGGAAAATTGTAATGTCATTCAAACTGGTTTAGAAATTGAGGAGGAACGTGGAAATTGGGTGGGATTAAAAAGTTTTTAGGTCATTGATGAAATATAATCCGGCAATCCCTGATCATCTACATGGTACTTCCGTTTGGAAAATTCGATGAAAACATCAACAACTTGCGGATCAAATTGGGTGCCGCGGCCGGCTCTAAGTTCGCAAAACGCCGTCCCGATTCCAAGTGATTTACGATAAGGTCGATCACTAATCATGGCATCAAAAGCATCGACTACCGCCAGAATACGCGCTTCAATGGGGATTTCCTCGCCTTTAAGTCCATCCGGATAGCCATTGCCATCAAATCGTTCATGATGATATTTGATGATTTTACTGATTCGATAAAACCTGGGGATTTTTTTAACTGCATTGGCGCCAAATTCCGCATGCTGATGCATAATTTTTTTTTCTTCTTCAGTCAAAATGCCAAATTTTCTTAAAATGCTTCGTGGAATTTGAATTTTACCCACATCATGTAAAATTGATGCTACCTGCAAATCGCGTTTCTTGCCAGCCGGTAATCCCAATAAATCGGCCATTACACTGCAATGTTTAACCAGCCGTTGGGAGTGTTTGCCGGTAAAAATATCGTTAGCGTTAATAAAATTCACCAGTGTCGAAATTATCTGCCGGTAACTCTCCTGCAAATCGTGCTCTAATTCACGGCGGCTCGTCATATCCCTGGCGATGATCAGAATCGATTGTTGATTGCCATTTCGGGAAAGCAGTCGCATATTCAACTCAACAATACCTTCGGTACCATCCGGTTTCAGCCAGACAAACTCAATTGGGTCATTTTCTTCCCCTCGATGGACTTTTTGCAGTTCCTGCCAGAGTAATTCCAATTCGTTTTCCGGTAAAAGTTCCGCTAAATTCATTGATGCGGCTTTTTCGAGCTGAATTCCCAAAAAATGAGCGAACGAGTGGTTAATTGACAGAATTTTGCCCGTTTGATCAATAAGTGCCAATAACTCAGTTGAATGCTCAAAAAGCTCTTTATATTTAAATTCCAATTGATTTAAATCCGCCTGGAGCCCTTTTTTGTTCGAAATATCGAAGCCTAAGCAACATATCTCTTGACATTTCCCTTCATGAAGCAGGGGAAACATGATAGCGTAAAAATCCTTTGGCTGACCATTAAGTCCCCTCGTTTTCCATTCGAGCGGCACAATCGGTTGTTTTTGGGTGACAATTTCATTGACAATAGAGTCGAATAATGGCATCTCTTCGGCAGCGAGGATTAAATCCTGAATCCGTTTTCCTAAAACCTTTTGGCGGGATAATTTGAATATCGTTTCACTGCCGGAATTCCAGAATTTAATTCGCCCATCAGGTGAAAAAGTCTGAATTGCGGTGTAAGGTAAGTTTTTTAATAAAAATTTGAAATGACGATAAGCAGGAGCTTTATTCAGCCGGGCATGGTGTGTTTGATTCAGAAGAATACAAAAAGCACCAATATTTTTTCCATTTGAATCGCGTAATGGTGCCGCGTGAATTTGGAGAATGATAGGTTTACCATTGAAATTTGAATATTCGCGGGTAATTTGAAAACCATCGTCCAGGATTTTCGAACTTTTCATATCAGGAAAAAGTTGTCGCATCATGGATAAATCATTCTCAACAATAACATCCGCAAGCTGCCATTCAGGAGATTGTAAATTATGGCCGATGGAAAATGATTCCCGGTGGCGGGTGGTACCGATTATTTCGGCTTGCTTGATGCCTGTAAATTTTTCTAAACGCTCGTTCCAAAATATCACCTGATGCATATTGTCAATGGCATATATTGCCGGTTGGAAGGTGGTATATTTTTCTTGAAGGCTGCTTAATGTCTCGATAAAGGGGGTTGAATCCGATGGAGGATTATGAAAATTGTTTTTTATTTTAATTGAATCCGGATGAAATAGATAATATTCAAAAAGCGAAGCCTGGGCCACGCTTTGTAGCGTACTGTCTTTATAAAACATCCTCTCTCCCAACATAAAAATAGCCGGTTGTAACCTGGTACTGAATCCATAAGCGAGTTCACCCAAGATGAATTTACAAAATAACTCACAAGATATAATATTAATTCAGGTTCAAAAAAGTGATCTGGATCACATTTTTCAAAATAATTTTAACTGTTTTATGAATAATTTAGTTGTAATAAAAATGAAAAATTTGTTTAAACAAAAATTAGAAATCTATATTTTGGTATCGTTTTTGATTAATAGATAGTGTCATAATTTGCTTTATTATGCTTGTTATTAAAATTGAATGATTCAGGCTATTTTATGTGTGTTCGCTCGAAATTTGAGGGCGAAATCATGTTGCGCTATCGTGCCGCGAAGAGTGGAAAATCCGTTGTCGTCTGCCAGTCGATTCAATTCAGCTCAAAAGAATTTTGGTGACTTATTTCTAAAATCAATCAGATGTTGCAGAACGGACTTTTAATTGGCAAACTATTGTTCGGATTTCATCGGGTGCATAACTGAAAATAATAAACAATCGATAAGCCGATTGCCAAATAGCGATAGAAAAGGCTTGACAAAAAATAAATTTATTCTTATATTTATAAAAAATAATCTTTATTTATTAAGCGGTTAGATTGATAATGTCTGCATCGTTTGTCATACAATTTTTTTCAGACAGCAGTATTAGTTTATCAATTGAACATCAAGCTAATACCTTTCTATTTTATTATTATTATCTCCTGTGGACATAAAGTGGGAAGGTTATGTCGTTGAAAGCCTTCGGAAAGAAGAAACTGATAACTGAACCCACTACCCAGGTACGTGGGTTTTTTATTATTGGTGAACAGGGAGATTTTAATTGGATATTAACGACTTGCGGCGTCAGATTGATGCCATTGATTCGAAATTATTAGCTTTATTAAATGAACGAGCTTTGATTGCCCAGCAAATTGGCCAGGAAAAAACAAGATTAAATTTACCAGTTAATGATTCAGCTCGTGAACAGGCAATTTTTTTGCGGTTAAGTCAAAATAATTCCGGTCCGCTTTCTGCTGTGGCAATTCAAACCGTTTTTCGCTCAATTATTCAAGTCTGCACCGAATTACAAAAAGAAGAAAATAACAGGAGCGAATCCTGATAGTTACGATTCACACCCAAGCGAATGAGGTTTAATATGATAGTTGTCATGTCCGATCATGCTGCGGAACAGCATATAAAACAGGTTCAGCATAAACTTGAAGAACTGGGATTTCAGGTCCATCGATCTGATGGCGTTAATCAAACAATTTTAGGTGCCGTGGGTGAAAAACGTGGTATTGATATTCGGGATATTGAGTTATTAGCCGGTGTACGCGAGGTGGTGCAAATTACCAAGCCGTATAAGCTGGTTAGTCGCGAATTTCACCCCGATCCGACAATCATCAAAATTCGGGATGTGGAGATTGGTGGAAAGCAATTTGTTATTATGGCTGGTACCTGTGCCATCGAATCCCGTGAATTAACTTTTGAGGTAGCAAAATATGTCCGTGCGGCAGGGGCAACTATTTTGCGCGGCGGGGCATTTAAGCCCCGGACATCACCGTATAGTTTTCAGGGACTGGGCGAAGCGGGATTAAAAATTCTCAAAGACGCGGCGGAAAAAGAAGGTCTGCTCACGATTTCTGAAGTGATGGATTTTACCAATCTCGACCTGGTGGCCAAATATGTGGATATTTTACAGGTTGGCGCCCGGAATATGCAGAATTTTTCGCTTTTAAAGGAAATCGGAAAGATGCGAAAACCTGTTATGCTGAAACGCGGGATGGCCGCGACGATTGAAGATTGGTTAATGGCGGCGGAATATATTATGGCTGGTGGAAATTATGAAGTTATCCTCTGTGAGCGCGGTATCCGCACATTTGAAAATTATACCAGAAATACATTGGATATTTCGGCAATTCCCGTGGTTCAAAAACTGAGCCATTTGCCAATTTTGGTGGATCCAAGTCATGGTACAGGTCGTCGGGACAAAGTGATTCCCATGGCGCGGGCTGCTTTGGCCGCCGGGGCACATGGGGTCATGATTGAAACTCATCCCCGGCCGGATCAGGCGCTTTCTGATGGCGCACAGTCTCTTTTTCCGGAACAATTCATGCAACTGGTTAAAGAGTTGAAGTTAATCGCACCGGCCGTCGGAATAACCATTTAAGACAGGATTGAATTTGTGGATTTGAAAAGGATTTGCATTGTTGGAACCGGCTTGATTGGTGGTTCACTTGCCCTGGCATTTAAGCGGCATAAAATTGGTGAACAGATTGTGGGAGTCGATCGCCCGGAAATTTGTGATCAACTCAAACGGGCCGAAATTGTTGATCAGGCTGTTGCACTTGATAATATTCAGGAAGTTATTCCGACATCTGATTTAATTATACTGGCGACACCGATTCAGCAGATACTTAATTTGTTGCCTGAAATTGCCCGGTTTACTAAATCTGATTGCCTGGTCACGGATGTGGGGAGTACCAAGAAAGAAATTGTTTCAAAAGCCGGTGAGTTGTTTCAAAATGGCGCATTTTTTCTGGGCGGGCATCCCATGGCCGGATCGGCTTACAAGGGTTTTATGGCCGCGGATCCTTTTTTATTTGAAAATTGTTATTATATTTTAACCCCAGGCTGTACTGTTCCAGACAGGATTCTATCGGCTTTTTCGATGATTATTGAAAAAATAGGTGCCAAGGTTTTACTTCTCGATGCCGAACTCCATGATCGAATTGCCGCCAGCATCAGTCATTTGCCACAAATTCTGGCGGTTACCCTGGTGAATTTAGCCGCAAAATTAGATCAGGAAAATCCGTACTATTTAAAAATGGCGGCTGGTGGTTTCCGGGACATGACGCGGATAGCCTCCAGTCCCTTTACAATCTGGGAAGATATTTGTAATTCGAATCAGAATAATATTCTGGAACTGGTGGATGGTTTTATCGCGGAACTGGAAGCGGTAAAAAAATATTTACAGCACCGGCCAGTCGATAAGGACCAACTGGCCGCTTATTTTGAAACGGCTGCACGAACCCGACTGTCAATACCGCATGATACCAAAGGTTTTTTCATTCCACTGTTCGACTTGCGGGTGGTGGTTCATGATGAGCCCGGCGTAATTGCGAAAATCTCCACCGCTTGTTATCAGGAAGGTATTAATATCCGGGACATTGAAGTCCTGAAAGTTCGATTGTGGGAGGGGGGGACAATCCGATTGGCTTTCGAAAGTGAAAAGGACCGACAGAGCGCTAAACGGATTTTGGAAAATTTAGGTTTTGAATGTCGAAATAACTAATGGGAAGGGATGTAATTAGTTCTGTTTTGAAACGTCATGCGTAAAGTGTGATACCCAACAAAGACTCCTGTTAAATCGATACGGTTGGATTTTTGTTACGAATTACGCGTGGCAAATCACCTATTACGCAAAGTCTCATTTAAATTCTAAAAATTAATAATTACCCATAGATACTCATTTTTTACATAATTTAAAAACGATGAAATATAAAGTCAAAAAAACAAAAAGTATTTGTACGGAAATTACCGTACCTGGCGATAAATCAATTTCTCATCGTGCGGTTATGTTTGGCGCCCTGGCAAATGGCACGACCGAAGTAACCGGGCTTTCGCTGGGGCAAGATGTTAAAAGTACAATTCGGTGTTTAAAAGAATTGGGAATAACCGTGAATATGGTGGATGGGGTGCTGAAAGTTACCGGATTTGGGTTGCGGGGATTACGTGCGCCCAAAGGCGTGCTGGATGCGGGAAATTCTGGCACCACCATGCGACTCCTGTCCGGTATTCTTGCCGGGCAGGATTTTTCAGTTACACTAACGGGGGACGAATCGCTCTCCCGACGTCCCATGAAACGAATTATTGAACCATTGCAAAAGATGGGAGCGATTATTCAGGGAACGGCGGAAGGCTATGCGCCCCTGACGATTAAAGGAACTATTTTAAGCAGCTTTAAACATGAATTACCCGTATCAAGTGCGCAGGTGAAATCGGCCTTATTGTTAGCCGGTATGTATGCCCGCGGAACGACGGCGGTATCCGAGCCGGTAAAATCCCGTGACCATACCGAACGGATGCTGAGTTATCTGGGTGCCAATATTGGAATTGATGAAAATACGGTGACCATTGAAGGTTTTCCGCTGTTAAAAGCAGCACCGATTCAGGTGCCGGGTGATATATCGTCAGCCGCCTTTTTTATTGTTGCAGCGACAATTGTACCGAACTCGACGCTCATTATTAAGAACATTGGCATTAATCCGACCCGGGTGGGAATTCTGGAAGCGCTTCGTATTATGGGGGCGGATATTGTTGAAGATTCATTCACCAGCAAAAATTATGAACCATCGACCAATTTACAAATTAAATCAATTCAACTCAGTGGAACCACTATTGCACGTGAAATGATACCGAAAATAATTGATGAGATACCGGTCTTCGCTGTGGCTGCAACGCAAGCAAAAGGGGAAACCGTGATTCGTGACGCCAGGGAACTTCGGGTGAAAGAAACTGACCGAATAAAGGCTGTTGTTGAAAATCTTCGTCGCATGGGTGCTGCGGTTGAAGAGTTGCCGGATGGGATGATCATTCCGGGTGAACAGAAATTAAAAGGAGCTGTCATCAACTCATATCATGATCATCGAATTGCCATGGCTTTTACCATCGCTGGTTTGATAGCGGAAGGTGAGACCACTATTGAAAATGCGGATTGTGTGGATATTTCTTTCCCGGGCTTTTTTATGCAGTTAGAGGAACTCTGCCATGCCTGATCCCCAAAAGCAGATTCTGGGGGTCATCGGCGATCCCATCGCACACAGCCTTTCCCCGCTTTTGCACAATTTCGTTATTTCCCGACTGAAATTGAACTATTGTTATCATGCATTTCACGTCCGGCCATCTCAATTGAGTGCGGCATTGGAAGCTTTTTCATTACTGGGAATTAATGGAATAAATGTAACGATTCCCCATAAAGAGACGGCCTTTCATCTGGTGCATCGCCTGAGTGATTCTGCGCGTGAAATTGGGGCCGTGAACACGCTCCATTTTCATGAAAATATCTGGTGGGGGTATAACACCGATGGCATTGGTTTTTTAAAATCGCTCGGAAAATTGGCAGAAAAGCTCCCTGATTCTAAAACGATTATTATTGGCGCGGGCGGTTCTGCCAAAGCCATCCTGAGTGCGTTGATTTCACAAAAGGTCAATGAAATTTATATTTACAATCGTACTCAATCCAAAGCAGAAATCCTTGCCCGGGAATTTACTCAGAAAACCGGGTTTCAGTCCATTATTCCGCTGGAAAATGAGGCGCAAAACCTGACAGCCATAATTTCAGAAGCTTCTTTACTGGTCAATACGACCCCGTTGGGGATGTATCCTAACCTGGAAGCAAATCCACTCACCGAAAATATCGAAATTCCAAAATCGTTGATCGTTTATGATTTAATCTACAATCCAAAGCATACGAAATTATTAATACAGGCGAAAAACGCCGGTGCAACCGTGATGAACGGATTAGATATGCTCATCCACCAGGGGATTGCAGCACTGGAGATCTGGACCGGATTAAAAATTGATATTTCCTCCTGTTTTGAAGAAATAAAAGGTTTACTCGAATCAAAATTATAACTGGCTAATTTTTTTGGCTATCAGGAATGATTTTTGCAAAAGTTTTTTAAAATATGCCTAAGAATATTTATCTCATTGGATTTATGGGGTGTGGAAAAAGCACTGTCGGGCGTGCACTGGCGACGGCTTTAGGTCGTCAATTTATCGATACTGACATGGTTATCGAACAGCAGAACGGTATGACTATCCCACAAATTTTTAGAACCTATGGAGAAACACATTTTCGGGCGTTAGAAAAAGCCTGTGTTCATACAATTACCGGTCAAAATAATTATATTGTCGCGCTGGGCGGGGGCAGTGTGCTGGATCCGGAAAATTGGGATCGGATTTCCCGTTCTGGCGTTACGATAGCACTCGATTATCCTGTTTCTGTGTTGTATGAACGTGTTAAAAATGATACAAACCGGCCGCTATTGAGTGGAACGATTGAAGAAAAAATAAATACCATTCGAACTTTGCTTGAAAAACGTCAGCAATATTATCGAAAAGCCGAACTTTTCCTGCAATTGACGGGATCGGAAATGATTGATGAAATTTTACATAAAATAATCGCTTTTATAGAGGAAAACCAATGAAAGGTATAACTGTCGATTTAGGTCCGCAGAGTTATCCAATTTATGTTGAATCGAATAGCCTGAAACTGATCGGAAAATTAGCGAAAGATCACAAACTGGGTCGAAAAGTGGCTATTATCACCGATGTAAACGTTGCCAAATATTATCGGGAAGATGTAGAAAGTTGTCTACAGGATGAAGAATTTCAGGTACTTGGTTTTATTTTCCCGGCTGGTGAACAGACCAAAAGCCTGAAGATGGCCGATTATCTGTATGAAAAATTGATTGAAGCCAATTTTGATCGTAATTCGGTCATTATTTCACTGGGGGGGGGGGTTATTGGTGATCTGGCTGGATTTGTTGCGGCGACTTTTATGCGCGGGATTACATTCGTGCAAATTCCAACAACGCTGTTGGCACAAACGGATAGCAGTGTTGGGGGGAAAGTCGGTATCAATCATCGGCTGGCTAAAAATTTGGTTGGTGCTTTTCATCAACCCAAATTTGTCCTGATTGATCCACAGGTTCTAAAAACACTCCCGCAACGCGAAATTTGGTCCGGCTTGGCTGAGATTGTTAAATATGCCTTGATTTCGGATCCGGAATTTTTTGATTTTCTTGAGGATACACTTGGTGAACTGGTGCTCTTAAAAAATATGGACGATGTGGAAATGGTCATTGAGCATTGTTGCAGTATCAAGGCCAATGTGGTAAATCAGGATGAGAAAGAAAGCGGATTAAGACGAATTTTGAATCTGGGTCATACTTTTGGTCATGCGTTTGAAACGCTGACGGATTATGCTGTTTTACGCCATGGAGAGGCTGTCGCGCTGGGGATGCGCGGTATTGCCTGGCTTTGTAAAGAAAATCAACTTCTCGATGAAGATGAATATAATCGAATTGATAATTTATTACAACGCTTACGACTGCCGGAAACGGTTCCGGATTTTAATCCAAAAGATGTTTTGAAAAAAATTTATCACGATAAGAAAGTTATCGACGGGGTATTAAATCTGGTGCTCCTAGAAGGCATTGGAAAGCCAGTAATTCGAAATGACATTCAGGAAGATACCATTTTATCGACACTTGAATTTTTACGAAAACAAATTCTGGTGAAAAATTTATCGTCACGGCGGTTAAAACCGTAAAAATTTTGTCCGGGGAGGAAAAATGAATATCCTGGTCATCCATGGCCCAAATTTAAATCTACTGGGCGAACGAGAACCTGATGTCTATGGAACGCTTACCTTGCAGCAAATAAATACCGAGATTCAAAAGTTGGCGGATTCAAAAAATATCGTTGTTAAATTTTTTCAGTCAAATCATGAAGGCGGTTTGATTGATTTTATTCATGAAAATCGAAAATGGGCAAACGGGCTGGTCATCAATCCCGGTGCGTATACACATTACAGCTACGCGCTGCGGGATGCTATTGCCGGTGTGAATCTACCCGCAGTCGAGGTGCATCTTTCCGATATCAGCAAACGGGAAGATTTTCGCCGAATTTCAGTGATCGCCCCGGTTTGCATCAGACAAATTTCTGGATTGGGATTACAAAGTTATTTACAAGGCTTTGAATTTCTCATCGGGGCATTATCACTTCCCCAATAGATACAAAGATAATTGGTTAAAATTATTTTTCACCCCAATAAGCTACCCCTACGGTGCCAGGTCCGGCATGAACCCCCAGTACGGGTGCAACGTCATGAATGATAATCTCTTTGACCGATGGAAGGTTGGCAAATTGTTGTCGTAACCATTCAGCTTTGGCGATGGCATTGGCATGAACAATTCCAATACGGGCATTCTTTAAATTCTGGAGATCGGTTTTCACTTTTTTAACAGTTTTCCGGATTGCAAAATAGTTGGTAAATGCTTTTCCGCATTCTTTGATGGTACCTTCCGGACCAAAAGTGAGGAGCGGTTTGATATTTAATATTGTGGCAATCAAGCCTTTACTACGCTTAATCCTGCCACCGCGCATCAGATATTTTAACGAAGGCATCTGGATAATAATTTTAATCTTTTTAACCAAATCCTCAAGCTTTTCAGCAATATTATGAACTGGCAACCGTTCAGCAATTGCCTCCCCGGCTTCAACGAGCAGCATTCCCAGGGCAATCGATGTCGTTTTACTGTCAATTAACATCATTTGTGTGTTATGAATCAATTTTGCCGCGGTTTGTGCGGCGCGAAAGGTGCCACTCAAGCTGCCACTGAGATGGATTGAAAGAATTGATTCATAACGTTTAGCCAGATTTTCATAAACTTCCTTAAAATTTGCTGGCGTAGGTTGAGAAGTCGTGGGATGAATTGGTGAAGACTTCAGTTTTTCATAAAATTCCAGCGGTGTAATTGTCTGTTTATCCAGATACGATTCGTTACCAAAATGAATTCTCACCGGAACGATATTGATATGATATTTTGTGACGAGTTCATGCGGTAAATCGCAGGAAGAATCAGTTACCAGCGCAATTTTTGTTTCCTGTTGAAATTCCATTGCTTCTGACTGTTGTTTTATTAAATCTTTAACCTGGAATGATTTAATTTCACCCCAGTCGGTAAGAATTTCTCGAATTGCTTCTGGTTGATTGGTGTGCAGATGCACGCGCATGAGCCTTTTGGATGCGGCAATAGCCAGTGATTCACCTTTGTCCTTTAAAAGTTGCTGAATAGCTGACTTATTCGCCTGCCGCGTGACGAGTAAACACTCGACACAAAATTGATGCGCAATTTCGGCCTGAAAATCATGAATCGGATTGAAAGACAGTGTTTCAAAATCGCGGGTATTTTGCTGATTTATATTTCGAATTTTTCCGCGTTCAATAAACTCTGTGATTCCTTCCAATAAGCTGACAAATCCCTGAGCACCAGCATCGACCACCCCTTTTTTTCGTAAAATCGCAATTTTATCTTTTGTCGCTGCCAGTGAAAGTCGTGCTTGATTCAATGCATTTCTTAAAACAATTA
The DNA here is from genome assembly GCA_020722815.1 of Caldithrix sp. GTDB lineage: Bacteria > Zhuqueibacterota > Zhuqueibacteria > Thermofontimicrobiales > Sulfurfontimicrobiaceae > DYKB01. The sequence continues at coordinate 45,264 of DYKB01000016.1, forward strand.
TAAAATCCTGAGAAACCTGGCAAGAGCGCTGGATTTCCATCGCCCAATCGTAAATAACCGTCAGAATCGTCCCGTCAACCGGCGAGGCAATTGCCTCATAAACACGGTTTGCGGCATTTTCCACCGCCGGGCTAAATGAATGTGTGGTAACACGAATTTTTCCCGCTAATCCTTCAGCGAGTTTCAGAAAAAATTGTGCAAAAACAGCCCCGGAATTACCCTGAGCGCCCAATAATGCCGCCTCGGCAAGCGTTAAACTCGCCTCATGAACCGAAGGAGAAGTTTTTCGTTCCATCTGGCGAACAACCTCTCTTAAAGTCACCGAAAGATTTGTACCCGTATCTTTATCCGGTATCGGAAAAAAGTTGATTTTATTTAAATGTTCACGCATCTGAAAAACAGATTGTGCCCCGGCAATAATGGCATTTTTAAGACGAATTCCATCGATATATTTAATTGACATTGGTTACCTCTTTTCTCTCTCATCTGGTAGTGATAATTAAAGTGAATTATTATAAAAAAAATGATAAATTGCAAGTACTATTTTTTATGTTCGAAGTCATATTTTCAAGTAAATTTGCACTGAATGATAATTTCTCTTGATTCGATCCGATATTTTTTATATAATATAAACCGTAAATACAAGCAGGATTGCTTCCCTGCTATGGACGATAAACGATGGTGGTGTGGTTAATGTGTTTAATGCGTGACGCGTAACTTGTGAAAAAGAATTTTTTTTAGTAACGACTTTGTTAAGTCCGAAATGGAAGGTTTTATCGTGCCAGTTCCACTTTGTCATAAAATTTTGCAAACTATTTTAATTGGTATATTTTTTTTATTTGTCATTGAAACTCCTGATTTTGCACAACGTAATCCGGATTCATCAACAACTTATCCTGATGCGGATTCGCTTCAGATTCAACAACAGATTAAATCCATAGCCGAATTGGAACAGCGATTAAAGCAAACTCAAAATGATTTGCGACGTAAACAGGCCGAATTGAGTCATATTGAGGAAAAAATCAAAATAAAGGAAAGGCTTTTGAAAGAAAAGCGGGGGACGAATCAGTCATCGAAAGATAAAATTTGGTCTTTTAAAAATTTTTTGTTCGTTTTTTTTATTATTGGGATTATTTGTCTTTTTTTTACTTTTTTTAGAATCAAAAAATTTTGATAGTACTTTTATTGAATTCAAAAATATCACAAATTATTGTAAAGGAGGAAATATGGAACTCTGGGAAAAAGTTGTTAAAAATCTGGAGGAAGGGGCAACTTCTATTTCTGAAAAAGCAGGTGAGTGGTTCAAAATTGGCGCGGAGAAAGTACGTGAAGGCGCTGAAATCGTTTCGGAAAAAGCCAAAGATGTTACGCAATTCACGAAATTAAAATGGACAGAACATAATATTCAAACGCAACTTAAAACCGCTTTTATGGAGATTGGTGATTTTGTGGTAATAAATTGGGCAAACCCAACTGCACTATCGACAGATGGTGGATTGGCTGAGAAAGTCCAAAAAGTCACCACTTTAAAAGCCGAATTAGAACGCGTTGAAGCCGAACTCGCTGAAGTTACTGAAACGCTTAGCAAGCGCGATGTCAAAGAAATGGAAAAGGACCTGGAAGAAGGCGGCGGAACAATTAAACAGGTGGTGATTTCAGCGAAAGCCAAAGTTTGTGGCAAAAACATCAAAGCAGTGGAGTTTCCAAAGGATTCGTTGATTGGAACAATCATGAGAAATGAAAAGGTGCTTATTCCCGACGGGGACACTGAATTTTTACCGGATGATAAAGTGACGATTCTTGGAAAAAAAGAGGCGGTTCTCGATGTGGTTAAGCTTTTAACCGAAGAAGCCTGATTATCATTTCAGTTGGTTTTTAATTGAAAAACGTTCACCGATTATTGATAGGGCTTCATCAAAAATTCAGCGAAGGGACATTAGCGATGAAAAAATCATGGATAATATTCTTCCTGGTTTTATTGTCCGGGATTGAATTGTTTGCCCGGACAAAATTTTCAGATCAATTGGCGAATACTTATTCTATTGTCGCCCGCGATCCGGTAACTGGTGAAATGGGAGTGGCGGTTCAGTCGCACTGGTTTTCGGTTGGAACGCTCGTTTCCTGGGCAGCGGCTGGCGTGGGAGCCATTGCGACCCAGTCGTTTGTAAATGTCTCCTTTGGTCCGAATGGATTGGCCTTGTTAAAACAGGGTAAAACGGCGCCGGAAGCGCTTGATATTTTGATCAATTCGGACGAAGGACGCGATGTTCGCCAACTGGCGATTATTGATGCCCAGGGAAATGTCGCGGCCTATACTGGTAAGAAGTGCATTTCAGCAGCAGGGCATATTGTGGGTGATAATTTTTCGGTTCAGGCCAATATGATGCTTAATGAAAAAGTGTGGCCTGCTATGGCGAAGGCCTACCATGAAAGCAAAGGGGCACTGGCCGAGCGAATGTTAACCGCGCTGGAGGCCGCGCAGGGAGTTGGTGGGGATATTCGTGGAAAACAATCAGCCGTGATTTTAGTCGTCAACGGGAAAGCAACCGGTAAAATCTGGGAGGATAAACGACTCGATCTTCGGGTTGATGATCATCCCGAACCAATAAAGGAGATCAAGCGTTTATACCAGCTTTTTCGAGCGTACGAATATATGAATGCCGGTGATCTCGCCGTGGAGAAAAATGATATTCAGGGCGCTTTAAAGGCATACAGCACAGCCGAAGCGATGTTTCCCGATAATCTGGAGATGAAATATTGGCAGGCGATATCGCTTGCCAATGTGGGAATGCTTGAACAAGCCTTGCCGCTTTTTAGCCTGATTTTTAAGAAAGACGAAAACTGGCGAATTCTTACCGAACGACTTCCCGGGGTTGGTTTGTTAAATGTAAAAGATGATGACTTGAAAAAAATTTTGGCGAAGTAAAAATCATTTAGTTTCGATTATTTCCATTTTAATATTTTCTGAAAAATAGTTATTTGAAGGTTCCAGGTTCACAGTTCAGGGTTAATTTCATGATGGTGCATTTGGATAGAAATTTCGTCTGGGGAGAATTTTATTAACCACATAATCTGCTATCCATGGGCTGTGAACCTGAATATTAACCATCATTTTAATTTGAATTAAAACATTAAAGTATGCGAATATTACACACATCAGACTGGCACATCGGTCGTAAGCTTTATGATCGGTCCCGCCATCAGGAGCAGGAGCAATTTTTAAACTGGCTGCTGGAGACTATTCAAAAAAATGAGGTTGAACTGCTGCTGGTTGCGGGCGATATTTTTGATTCTGCTGTACCGGGCGCTCAGGCTGTGGATTTATATTACCAATTTTTGTTTAATTTTTATCAGAAAACCCGTGCCAGTGCGGTGATTATTGCCGGTAATCATGATTCGGCCACGCGTTTGGCAGCGCCTCGTGAATTTTTAAAGATGGCCAGAATACATGTCCTGGGCAGTGTCAATAAAAATCCCGAACAAAATGTTGTTTTAATCTCGACTTCTGATGAAAACGTGGCCATTATCGCGCTACCGTACCTGCCAGAAGGTGAATTGTCGCATATTTCATTTGAAAGTGAAGTGGATAGTGCCAATCGATATCGGGCGGCTGTTCGGCAGAGCTATGATGAAGCTATCAAGCGTGTATCGCCATCCATTCCCAAAATTTTGATGGGACATTTTTTTGTATCTGGTTCTCAGCCGAATGGGAGTAAACCCATCGTTCAGGTGGGTGGCTCATTGCCCGTTTCGCTGGAGGATTTTCCGACGGATGTGAAATATATTGCGCTGGGTCATATCCATCACGCTCAAAAATTTATGAAAAATGGCTATCCCATCATTTATTCGGGTTCACCGCTTCCTTATTCATTTGATGATGCAATTGACACGAAAAGCGTATTTCTTGTCGATATTCTGGATAATAAACCTGTTGAAATTATTGAACTTCAGGTACCGACCTTCCGGGAATTGGTTCGACTTTCTGGCAGTTATGATGAAATTATCACCGCTGCGGAAGAAAAGGATTGGGATGGGAAATTGATTGAAATTCAGATTCAATTGGACGTCCCCCGAATCGGTTTAAGCGATGCCATTCGGAAAGCTTTTGCAAATAAAGGCGGGGAAGTCGCTTCAGTGCAGGCACAATTACTTTCGCTGGAAACTGAATCGACCCTCTCGGCAGAGGAAGTAACTTCACAATCGCCAAAGGATATCTTCCACCGCTTCTATCTTGAGCAATTTGGTGAACCTGAAGATAACTCAGCCCAGGAAAATTTTTCTTCGATGCAAAATTTATTTGATGAACTGATCCAGCTTTGGAAGATTCAAATGGCGGCGAAAGAGGAAATGGAATGAAACTACTTCGCATAAGGTTGAAAAATATCAATAGCTTACAAGATGAAGTCACCCTTGATTTTGAAACCGGTCCCCTTAGCAAAACCTCACTTTTTGCCATTACCGGGCCGACCGGTTCGGGGAAAACAACAATACTGGATGCTATTGCAGTGGCTTTATATCATAAAACCCCACGGCTTGATGGAAAAGATGCGCGAAATCCTGAAAATCTTCTCAGTCAGAATCAGGATGAGGGCTTCTCCGAAGTATTGTTTGAGGTCAATAATCGGCGCTATCTGGCCGAATGGCGTGCTCGCCGGTCGCGTTCGAATAAAATCAGCACCAGCGTCAAGTTAATTGATGCAGATACGCAAGCACTTTTAAATGATAAAAAGCAGCAAAATCCGGTACCTGAAATTTTGGGGCTCAATTTTGAAGCCTTTTGTCGTTCGGTTCTGCTGGCACAGGGAGAGTTTGCCGCTTTTCTCAAAGCGCGGGCTGAAGAAAAGCGTGATTTATTGGAAAATACCACCGGAATTGGTTTTTATGATGATTTATTGCAGGTTTTAAATGATAAATTCAATAATGTTGAAAAAAATTATCAATCACTGGCGACCACTCTCCAGAATATAGAAAAAAGTAGTGAAGCCGAAATAACGCAATCAGAAATCGATTTGAAACAAGCCCGGTTTGAATTGACAGAAAAGCAGCAAAAACGTGATGAAATTAAAAAATCCCGTGCAAATGAAGCGCAACGTGTCGAAAATTGGAAGCTATTGGAAATTGCACAACAACGAAAGATACAATTAGAACTTCAGAAATCGAAAATTGAAGCTGTTGAGCAGACAATCCAACTGGCCAATCGGGCAGCGGCGCTTCTCCCCATTCAAAATACTTATAACCTGGAGCAAGAAAATTATCAGCGATTACAGGAGAATGTGAAACACGCTGAAATGCAATTCAATCGAACAAGCGAACTGGTCGCGAAGGAGGAATCTGTCTTTCGATTAAAAGAGAGCGCCTACCAACAGGAAAAAACTGATAGTGTTGAAAAATTTGCCATATTCCAGATAGCAGCGGAAGAAGAAATTCAGGCCGCAAATTTAATAAATGAAGCGAATAAACGAAATCAGGAATTAAATCGGCTGAAAGTACAAATTCAGACCATTGAAAAGGAATTTGAGAATAAAAGTCTTCAGAAAAGAAATTTAGATCAGCAAAAAGCGCAAGCCACTCAATTTTTATCTCAACAACCTGCTATTGAGAAGTATAAACCGCTAATTCCAAAATTAAATCAGGAATTCGCCCGGTTCCGGGTTTGGGAGCAAAAAAGAGACGATTTGAAAAAGGAAGGAATCCAAAAGAACAAAGAGCGTGAACCGATAGAACTGCAATATACCGAAAACAACTCAATAATTAATCAACAGTCAGCGAAACGTCAGGAGATTGTCGTTCAAATCGATTCCCTCCAAAAAGAATTGGAGAAAATGAAAACCCAGGGGACAGAAAAAGCGCTTGAAGATTATCGGCAAAAAATCCTCAATCTTCAGGAAGTGGCTCTCAATTATGAGAATTCTTTTTCCCAAAAAATAGAATTTGTTAATCAGCAAAAAAAATTACAGGAAGATTTTGTAAAACAGGAAACTGAGATCAAAATCAATTCATCCATGACTGGCAAGGTTCAAGTGGCGCTGGATCGGGCAAAGAATCAGATTTCAGCACTGGAATCAAAAATTGAGGCGACGCGGCTCACCCAGGTTGTCCTTAAACTGCGCCAGGATCATTTGCAAACGGATTCCCCTTGTCCGGTTTGCGGCGCATTGGAGCACCCGTGGGCGGGTCACCTGGAACCGGAGAAGGAGTTGCTGCTCACCAATCTGGAAAATCAGATGGCCGAGACTAAAAAAGAGCTGGAAGCGCATCAAATAGAATTTAATCTCCTGGAACAGAAAAAATCGGCTTTAGCTGCCATATTGGAGCAGTTTAAAAATCAAATTGCCGAGGTCAGGTCGAAAATTAAACAATTTGATCAAAAAATCATTGATTACCAGAATAGCTGGATGCCAGTTTTGGCTGATAAAGCCATTTCCACCCAATTTATCAAAGCTGAGTTGATGAAATGTGAAACGCAGCTGAAATCTTTTCGGCAGCAACATGAAAAAATTCAGCAAATCGAAACAGAATTGTTAAAATTGGATGCCGAAATTGGGAAAAATCGATCACGGGCAGAACAACTGCAAATCCAGATCGAGAAGCTGGAAGTTGAACAGAAAAATCGCCGGGAGGATTATCGAAAGCTTTCGGAGGAAATTAAAACATTGGAACAGCAGATATTGAGTAAGCTTCCGCCGGAAAACCAGAAATCAGGAATTGAAAAAGGGCTCAATCTGCTTGAAGAAAGTGTTAAAAAAGTCGAAGAGATGGAAAAGGAACTCTCGCGACTGAATCAGGACGATGTCCAATTGACCACTTCCATGCTGGAACAAGAAAAGCAACTCACTGAGCTCAAAAATCGGGCGACTGAATTACAGAATGAAATAAATAATTATCAAAATGAAGGAAAAGCGCACTTAGATCGCGCCAGGCAAAAAACCGGCGGTCTGTCTGCAAAAGATGCCCGTGAGAATCTGGAAAAGAAGCTGAAATCGCTTGAAGAACAGAAGGAAAATACTAAAAACGCCTTTGAGATAGCCAACGAGCAGTTGACCAGTGCGAAAAGTCGTTTGCAGGAGCTCACCCAGCAGCTTCAAACCAGCAAAACACGTTTCGAAAAAGCACAACTCAACTATGAACAGGCGGTTCAATCGGCCGGTTTTGAAAATATTGAAATGTATGAGCAGGCACTGAAATCGCCGACCTGGATCACAGAGCAACAACAAAAAGTTCAGGGTTATTATCAAAACCTGTTTTCTGTGAATGAAGAAATTAAACGATTAACACCTGAATTTGAAAAAGTACCATTTGATGCAGCCTTATTATCGTCCCTGCTGCTGCAGGAATCCGAAATCGAACAAAAAATTGAATTTTTCAACAATGAAATTGGTAAAATTACCGAGAAATTGGCGCGTCAACAAAATGATCTTGAAAAGTTTAAAAAATTGGAAGCAGAACTTGAAGGGGCAAAAATTGAATATGAACGCTGGCATAAACTTCATGAGATGATTGGTAAAAATAAACTGCGCGATTATGCCCTGCGCAGCATGTTTAACCTGCTCATTCAGTATGCGAATCACCAAATGCGACAATTAACCAACCGTTACCAATTGAAAGTAAAAGACATGCGCGATCTGGTGATTCTGGATACCTGGAATGCCGGCGAAGAACGTCCGGTGGCGACATTATCCGGCGGCGAAACTTTTCTGACCAGCCTTTCGCTGGCGCTGGCACTTTCAGAACTTAGTAAAGGCCGTGCCCGGCTTGACGCATTGTTTCTGGATGAAGGTTTTGGTACGCTTGATACGGATACATTGGAAATTGCTCTGGATGCGCTCGAAGGTCTGCGACTGAGTGGGCGAACAGTGGGAATTATCAGCCATGTGGAGGAGTTGACACGGCGGGTTCCTGTCCGGATAGCCCTCACCAAAAGAGGCGATGGGAGTTCGACGGTGGAGATTATAGGGTGAATTGAAGGGCCGGGATTGTCTACGATGATGTTTAAATTGAAGTTGAGGATGGTCGGAGTAAGGCGTGAAGCGTAATGCGTAAGACGTGATACGTAATGCGTAAGACGTGATACGTAATGCGTGAAACGTGATGTGTAATAGCGAAAACGTGATATATGGAGAAAGACTTGTGACCGGTACAAATTTTACTAAATACTATAACGTATCCCTCACGCATTACGTATTACGCATCAATCCCCTTGTTTTAAATCCGTACTGCCAAACCCACCCCGGGTTTTATTTCCCATATCATCCACTTCCTGCCATTGGAATTTATCAATCCTTACGAAAATGCCCTGACCAATTTTTTCACCACGGGCAACTTCAACCGGTGCATTGGTGAAATTATAAACCTGAATTTTAATTTCATCGTCATTCCCGCAATAATCCTGATCAATAATGCCAACGCCATGCGGTTTCAGCAAACCTTTTTTTCGGGGGGTACTGCTTCGTAATGTCACCAGCAACATATAATCAGGTGGTGTTTCAACGATAACATTGGCGGGTACCCATGCGATTTGATGGGGGGGAATAAGGGTCTTTTCACGAGCCAACAGGTCAAATCCAACTGATCCGCCTGTTTCATATTTGGGGAGTGGTAAATTTTTGTCAATTCGTTTAATTTTAATAAACAAAATAAGCCTTTCTGGATTAATTGATGAGCTGAGTGATAAAATCCATCCTGGCCTTGTTTTCTGTTTAAGGCTAAATTTATTGCCGATAAGCAGCGGGCGAATCCATTCAAAAAAGCGATATATTCAATTTACTGGTCAAAATTCATTTGAATTTTATGACGCGAGAAACGGGATTTCAGCGATTGAAATAATTTAATCCGTGAAATTTGTATAATTTGGAACCAATTCAGGTCGTTTTTATCGAATGAGTTCAGCCCGGCGAATGCGATCAATGCGAAAATTTCGATCCATTTCCACATTATGACAATATCCCTTCAGGATATTTTCACTCATCTCATTCGGTTTTACCTGCCGGATCGAATTGGAAAATGTCTCATTATCATATTCAAGCCTGACTTTCAATTGATGTTCAATCGCGAAGAAAAGAAGCTTTTGAATTTCATCTTTCGTCGCCGCAGGATTCGAAAAGTTGAGCTCGTGTTGATTAAACGCCGGCGGTTCCAGCATTTCCAAAAGCGTTTGAAGCCGATTATCCGCTTTTATGGATTGAACTTCATTTTCGAGGAGTGATTTTAAGAAAAATCCTTTTCGTTGCAACTGCTGTTCAATGGAATGGAGATCGACATCGGCCTTTATTAACAGTTTATTTCCGACGGGTATATCATAAATATAGTCTTTTAATAAGATTTTTGCCTGCGCCAGAATTTCGGTGTCTTTAAACTGCAAGTACCCACTTAATGGGACAAGGGAAATCTCATTTTCTTTATCTTCCAATTCTTTGAATAAATAAACCACCGTTTGAGGTAATGGTGTTTTACTGTGCTGTTCCAAAAATTGTTGCAGAGCGGGTAAGGATATTGTATTTTGAACGGCATTCACCAGTTGGGATTTATTCAACTGAAATTGGATGGTGAGATCAATATTGACGATAATGGCAATACGTGCTAAGTTTAAAAGAATATCAAAGGGCATATTAAAAAAAGCGATAATTTCAAGGTTAGGCTGAACCAGAAATTTTTCTTCCAGTAGTTCCGGCTGGGAAGGTGGTAATAAGGCACCGCACAAAGCATACTGGCCCGCGGGAGAAAGTCGAATCTGCGAGAGTTCAGCATTTGCTTCAATTAATCCAAGCCAGTAGTAACGCTGGAGAATATAAGTTACTTTTTTGATAAAGGCATGTTCATAATGTTCATATTCGTCATAAAGATGCCGAAATTCCGGGTCGATGCTACAACAATTTAATATCCTGGCAACATTGATAATTTGATTTTTATGGTTTTTCAGAATTTTCAATAAAAAATGATGAATCACCTTCAGATTCAGTTCCGGCGCTTCCTGATCAAAAGCGGCCGTCCGTAAAAAATTTCGGGCTAATAAATAGCGTTCGGAATACGCCAGGTTCATATATTCAAGGCTGGAAGGGCTCGTTTCAAATCGCCCATCCCGGCTTTGTAACAGTCCGGACCAGAGGGCAAATTTAAACAAGAAAATGAATTTTTCATATTCTTGATTGATGATTGCGAGCATTTTTTTATAATCGCTCTTAAAGGGCAACCAATCCTGGGTTGCCCGTGGCTGAAGGTTTTCAACCAGTAGCAAAATTTTTTTAATATTTTCTAATGGGAAATCAATCGAAAGTGATGGCGTTTCATTGACCGTAGAAAAAATCATCTGTTCTTCAATTTCCGCTTTGCGATGTTCTTTCTGGCTGATAAATTCCGAAGCAATGATGTTGAAAATTTCTTCGGGAATTGCCAGGCTTTCAAAAATATCCTCATTTGAATCAAAAATTGGAATGAAGAAACATTTTACGAAAAGTTTTTGCAACGGATTTAATTCATCCAATTGATGCACCCCTAGCAACTCATTCACTGTAAATTGCTGGGTGGGATGAAATAAACGAACCTGCTGGTCATATTTTTTCCTGAAGCGTTGAACCTGTATCTGTCCACCATAGAGGAGAGTCGAATGCAAAAGCTCGTTTTCTTCCGCTGAAAGTTTTTGTTTTTCCTGATACGTGTTCTCAATAATGCGTTGATACACTTCTGCTGCATAGAGGGTGAAGGGTTTACGTGGTTCGACTTTATAATATCGCGCGACCCGATGCATTCGTACGTCACGATAGTTACGAAGTGCCAGGATTAAACTTTGGGGTTTGTGATAACTGACTTCTTTTAGAAATGAATATTCCAAGGGGACGACAATTTTTTCGGGTGCGGTTGAAGAGGGCAGAATAAATAAAAGCATCCTTTCCTGAAGCATTTTGAGGTCGTTTAATAAAATACTGCGTTTTTCCCGAACTTCAGCGATATTAATTTCGAGTGAATCATGGAATAAATTGTCATAAAGCTGCCGCATGCGACGAGAAATTGCCCGATAATTATTGGCAAATGTCGTTTCTTCAGCCAGATAATTCCCGAGCTGGGAAGCTGGTCGATCAAATCGAAACATCATGTTCTGTATTTCAGAGGCGGGAAGTTGATTTAAAATCTCTTGAATTCTCATAATTCCGCTGCTTCTTTAATTTCGTATCGATAACCCTGTTCTGTTAAAAATAATTGCCGGTTCATGGCAAATTCTTGCTCTTTTGATTCGCGTGTAATGAGGGTATAAAAATAGGCGAATGAACCATCATTTTTGGGCCGCAGGATTCGTCCCAATCTTTGCGCTTCTTCCTGACGTGAACCGAAAGTACCGGATATTTGGATCAGCACATTTGCGTCCGGGAGATTGATCGCGAAATTTCCAACTTTTGATACAATTAATTGTTTTAATTCGCCATTTCGAAATGCGGTATACAGGCGAATTCGTTCAATATTTTCTGTTTTTCCAGTGATGAGGGGAATTTTTAATCTTTCAGCAACACCCGTTAATTGTTGAATGAATTGTCCAATAATTAAAATTTGATCATCCTGATGTTTCTTTAATAATGCTAAAATCACATCGTATTTATTTGGATTTTCTGATGAAATTCTGAATTGGGTACGACTACCTGTCAGTGCATAAGTCATTTTTAAATCTTTTGGTAAATCAATCCGAACCTCATTGCAGAACGCCCGCGCAATCCAGCCTTGTTTTTCAAGAGTTTTCCAGGGGACATCATATTTCTTTGGACCGATTAAACTAAACACATCATCCTCATGACCATCTTCGCGGACGAGCGTTGCCGTCAATCCCAACCGTCGCCGGGTTTGCAACTCAGCGGTGATTCTAAATATTGGTGCTGGTAACAAATGGACCTCATCATAGATGATGATTCCCCAGTTTTGTTGATTAAAGAGATTGAAATGCGGAAAATGATTCGATTTTCGCTTTCGATATGTCATCATCTGATAAGTCGTCACGGTTATTGGTCGAATACTCTTTGTTTCGCCCGTATATTCACCGATGTCACCTTCAGAAATTGTCGTTTTATCGAAAAACTCCTGAATCCATTGCCGCACCGCTACGGTACTGGTAGCCAGAATTAAGGCTTTCATCTTTAAATGGGTAACAACGCCGATACCGACGATGGTTTTGCCGGCACCACAGGGAAGTACAATTACCCCACTTCCACCACTCACATCGCCATTTGCATGAAAAGTGTCAATTGCTTCGATTTGATAAGGACGTAAACCAAAACTCGTTCGTCCGATAGTTTTATCACGAAAATTTATCTGGAAAAAATCACCTTCAACATATCCCGCCAGGTCCTGAACCGGAAAACCAATTTTGATGAGTGATTGTTTGACATGCCCACGCATCAACGTGTCGATTTGAATCCGGTTATTTTCCGGTTTTCCCTTCAAAAAAGGCCGAATGTTTCGATTATTCCAGATTTGGGCCAGGAGGGGAATATCATCCGAAACCAGAAAATAGGCTTTTTTTTCTTCTATCAACTTAATACGGCCATAGCGACCGATATTTTCCGTAATCTCAACCCCGATATTTTGAGGAATTGGATATTTACTATAATTTTCCAGAACCGCTAAAATTTTTTGGGCCGAAAGTCCACTGGCGGCAGCATTCCACAGCGAAAGTGGCGTAATGCGATAGGTATGAATATGCTCCGGACTTTTTTCCAATTCTGCAAATCGTCCTAAAAGATCACGCGCTTCACTGAAAAGTGGGTTATCAACTTCAAGCAAAATAGAACGATCACTTTGTATAATGAGTGGATTTGCAGGATTATATGTCATTTTCATCAATTCTGGTATGTAGTTCCTGTTTATTCTATGTTTAATTTTGGTATTTCATCTTGAAATACACTTTTGCCATTGCGATTATTACTGTTTTCATCCCAATTGTAAACTTCTTTTACGAGCGTTTCGATAATCTCATCTTCTTGTAATTTTCGGATGACCTGCCCTTTTTTAAATAACAACGCCGATTTTTTTCCACAGGCAACACCGATATCCGCATCACGTGCTTCACCGGGACCATTGACGGTACAACCCATGATTGCGACTTTCAGATGCTTGTTTACCATGGAAATTCGTTCTTCAACCGCCTTTGTAATTTCAACCAAATTGACTTCGGTTCGGCCACAAGTTGGACAGGAGATGATAGTTATCCCGCTGGAACGCAGTCCCAGCGCATTTAATATGGAATAGCCTGTGCGAACTTCAGCCATTGGATTTCCGGTAATTGATACGCGAAGGGTATCACCGATCCCTTCTGCCAATAGTGTGCCAATTCCCACCGCGGACTTTATCGAAGCGATTTGATAGGTTCCCGCTTCAGTCACCCCCAGATGCAAAGGAAAATCGACCTTCCCGGAAATCAGCCGGTAACTTTCAATCATCAACTTTACATCAGATGCTTTGATGGAAATGACCAGATTATCAAATCCAAAATCCTGACAAATTTCCACATGCCGTAAGGCACTTTCCACCAGTGCTGATGCACAAATTTCACCATATTTTTTAAGAATATCTTTCTCTAAAGATCCTGAATTAACGCCAATTCGGATGGGAATTTCACGGGTTTTCGCTTCGTTCAGTACCTGACGAATTCGATCCACCGAGCCAATATTACCGGGATTAATCCGGATTTTATCGGCGCCGGCTTCCATTGCTTTTAAAGCCAGGTGGTAGTCAAAATGAATATCGGCTACCAGTGGAATTCGAATCTGTCTTTTTATTTCACGAATTGCACTTGCAGCTTCCATATCCGGTACCGCGACGCGAATAATTTCGCACCCGGCTTCTTCTAACTCTCTAATTTGGTTAACAGTTGCCAGTACATCTGCGGTCTTGGTTTTTGTCATCGACTGAATTGTAATGGGGGCATTGCCACCAATTTTAATTTTTCCAATAATGATTTGACGTGTTTTTTTTCGTTTATATTTCAAAATACACCCTCGATTCGGTTAATAAATTTTGAGTCCGGTTCTCAAGTGGTCTTACCAGCACAATCTATGGATTCTTTTTCTTGCTGGATTGTTTTATCACGGTGATCTGCAAAATAATCGTTTAAAATAATTATTCAATAAAAAATTCAGGAGGGAAATCTTCCCTATCAAAAAAATGAAACTGTAAGTTACATATCTCTGGTTAAAAAAGCAAGAAATATTTGCTTGAATTGTGAAATTTAATAATTATACTGAAGGAACAATTTTTTCTATTAATGGCGATTAGCATGAAATTCACTTTATATGCAAAAAAATACGGACAATGGGCGTAAGTTTAACAAATGGATAGTTATCCCGGAACAATAATATTTCGATTAAGTGAAGAGTTCATTTTTCCCTACTTCTAAAATCCACGGGATTCGGTTTACTATAGTATACAATCCCTGTTGTAGCGGTTTCATTTGCAAATATTAGACCATCTATATGGAAAATACTAACGTTTGTGGGATTACCTGAGCCCGATTAACTCTTTTCAGTTTTATCAATTCGAGATATTTTTTAAAATTTTCTTCATTCCGTAAGGGCCGATGACGCATTTTGTATGGCAAAGGAGGGGTATTTTCAAAAAAATTTTAAAAAAATGATTTTTTTTGAAAATTTTGGGATTAAAATTCATGTTTCAAACGTCTTATATAATAGAACAAACATTCTTCCTCTCCCAACGAATAAGGCCGGAGATAGATAAGATGTCTTGTTTCCGGCCTTTTTATTTTTTTCAGACTGAACGATTCATTGCCACAAAAAAAGTACGAAACGCCGGATAGTTTATGCCTTCACCTTTAATTCGATAAACTATCCCGCTTTAAAATGATCTTCTCGCATGTACTCCAGGGATAACTTAATAAATTAACGACTTATCACTTGACAATTGATCCAGAAATTTTTATATTTTAGTCATGTAAAAATTCATGACCTTTGTTGAAAAGTGAAGTATTTTGTTGTTGTCGGGATTACGGAAGATTTTGGAATCGATGGAGTTGATTATGCGCGGGATTTATTGGATAAGAATTGGTTTACTTGTTTTCATTAATATATTTTTTCATTGCCAAAATAATGAATGGTCGAATCAATTTAATATTATCAGGCATGAACTTGATATAAAATTAGATCCGATTTTGGGAAAATTTCAGGCTAAGGATCAGATTAAACTGGCACTTGCTGCTGAATTTACAACTGTTGAACTTTTCATCAATCAAAACGTGGAAATTGATTCTATCTTCATGGAAGGCAATCCAATAAAATATAACGTCACGAAAAAATACAAATTAAGCAATTATGCGTCAGGCCGTGTCGACCTCTTTCTAAAGAAAAATAGTCCCTTGCAATTATTGACCTTTCCTATCAGAAATACGGCAAAGATTGTGAATGTTGAAATTTTTTTCCATGTTCAATTGAATGAAGTTAGTTCTGAAAACAGTATACAAATTAAAGAAATCAGTCATCAATTCGTCATTGCGAATGAAAATAAAAAATCCGTTTTTGTCTCGGAATCATTTTGGTATCCATCGACTATTTATTCGCGCGCATCATATCGCGTAAATGTCCTGACTCCACTAAATTACGAAGTTATTACTTCTGGTAAATTGATCGCCCGGCAAAACAAGAATGATGATTGGCGTTTGACGATTTATGAATGTAACGAACCAATTGTGCAAATTTCACTATTTGCCGGAGTTTATCAATTCAGTTCGGTCGATGTCCGTAAATTTACATTTTATACTTACTTATTTCCGGAGCATAAATTTTATACGACAAAATTATTGGATGAGGCAACCCGTTTCATATCACTTTACAGTCAAATTTTGACGGAATATCCTTATTCAGATTTTGCGATCGTTGATTCACCCATTCCAGTAATTCAGGCTTTTCCGGCATTTTGTGTTATTGATAGCCTCCGGATTGCAGAATCCAGCATCACGGAAACAACGCTGGGAAAATTGATCTTTCAGAACTGGTTTGGTCAGGCTGTTTTTGTCAAACCGTTTGCAGCCGACTGGTCAACCGGTCTGGCAACCTATATAACCGAACATTTTACGCAGGAGCTTATTGCTGAAGATAATGCAAAAGATGTCCGATATCACTTACTTCGGGAATATGCCACCAAAGTTCATCCTGATTCCGAATTGACGCTTCAGGAATGTTGGGATAATGCCCTGTTTGAACATTATGTACTGAATTCCACCAAAGGTGCGATGATTTTTCATGAATTAAAACGTGCGGTGGGGACGGATACTTTTTTTATGACATTGCGAGAATTGTTTCAAAATGAAAAATACAAATTTGTTGATTGGAATCAATTCGCGGCATATTTTAATAAAAATAGCAAGTTAGCGTTGGATGGTTTTTTCGATTGGTGGCTTAACAAAAATGATGAACTTCAATTTACCAGGACGGATGTACAATGCTCAACAGTCCAGCGAAATTTTGCTGTTTCCGCAAATATCAGTATCCAGACCGATTCGGGATTATCGCCAACCCTTGATCCGTTTCAAATTAAACTACCTGTGCGGTTGGAACTAACCAAAGGGCAGCTTAACCAGGTGATAAAATTTGATCGCCGTGTGACAAAATTTCAAACAACCAGTAAATTTTATCCAACTGTACTCCAACTCGATCCGGATTTTAATTTATTTAGAAGACTTTCATCGGAAGAAATTCAACCTTATATTGGTGAAGTGATAGATGGTAAGCCGAAATTATTTATATTACCCGGCAGAATTAATTATAAAATGCGCCGGGCGTATCGTCGACAAATTCCAAATTTTCTTCAGCGGGGTGAAAAATATAAAATTCTGAGCGACTGGCAGGTCAAACCATATCACTTTCAAAATAACCATATCATTCTTTTCGGCGGAATAAAGGAAAATCGGATTTCTGCGAAAGTACAGCATGCGCTTCCACCGGATCTTGAGCTGAAGCCGGATGGCTTTAAGTATAACTCAAATGGTTATTGGAAACCCACGCTTGCCCTGGTAGCGGCTTTAAAAAATCCATATAATCCAGCATATCGTATTTTAATATATTGGGGATTGAGTGAAGCCGCAATTTTTAGCTCAACGCATGATATTAAAAAGTTGAAAAATTATGGATTTATTATTCTGCGTGATGGATTGCTGGTTACCTGGCGACAATATCAGGTGAATCAGAGTTCACTTATTCATAAATTTGAACCAAAAAAAACAAAAGAATCGATTATATCCAAACGTCGTACCCGTAAAAAATAGGAAAAACACGGGGGAATTTTTATGAATAATACCAATCCTAAGTCAGGAACATAATTAATGTCAAAAATTAGAATATTGCTCTTGATCCAGATAGTCCTCTTATTTTCGATTTCGGTACATTCCCAGGAGATCACACCGATTTTCAGGGTCCATCAAAATAACTCGAATGGTGAGCCATTATTCGTTGGTCATCTCACCATTCAGGGAACCGTAACAAGCACCGGATCATCTTTATTAGCTGGAAATACCAATGAATTTTTTGTCCAGGATTCCAGCGGTGGGATTCTGGTGAATTTTTCACAGCCCGTTAACCCGGGTGACAGTTTGGTGATAACCGGGAATATTTTTCAGCATCAGGGAATTACCGGCATCGCTGCGACCAAAATTGATTTTTTGGGATATGGTAATTTGCCCGAGCCATTGGTTATGGGCTGTAGCCAGGTCACGAAAAGTTTTACGATAAATTTTGAAGAGCCAGCCGAATCACGGTTGGTGCAACTTAATAATGTGACGCTTCGAAACACATCACCGTATAAGACCCTGTTAGATAGCACGGGCGCCTGCCAAATTTACTTCGATCCACAATTCGGGATTCCAATACCTTCAGGAAAATTTTCTTTAATTGGCATCATTATTCAGCGGGATGAAAGTGCGCCATTTACCAGCCAGTATCTTGTCATGCCGCGTTCGTATGATGATATTATCTATGAATCAGCCCCTCGTATTGTGAGTTTTCCGGTGGAAACGCAAATTTCTCCCAATCAGGTTACCATAGAATGGGAGACGAATAGTGAATCCAGCAGCATCATCAAATATGGCCGATCGGCAGCACTTGAACTGGGAAAACAGGGTGACAGTACTGCTGTTCGCTTCCATCAGATTGTTTTAAAGAATTTAGAGCCCGGCACAATCTACCATTGTCGGGTGATTTCCAAAAACGATTTTGGCGTTGTTCAGAGTTCGAAATTAATTTTTTCGACCGCTTCACGACCTGAATCGAGCGGCTTTATAAATGTTTATTTCAATAAATCGGTGGATACGAAAGTCGCGACACAGCAGAGAGCACAGGGGGATGTATATTTATCCACAAAATTGGTCAATCGAATCGATAAGGCTGCTTTTTCGATCGATATTGCCGTCTATAGTTTGACTTTGAGTGAAATTGGCTCGGCGCTCATCCGCGCAAAACAGCGAGGCGTTTTAATTCGAATTATTTCGGAGGAAGAAACCATCGGCTCGGAAATACAGCGACTTATCAGGAATGGTCTTCCCGTGATTTTCGATGATTTTGGCAGAAATGATGGACAATATCGGATGCATAATAAATTTGCCATTTTTGATGCGCGAGATTTTTCTTCAGCGAGCGATGATTGGGTCTGGACAGGTTCTTATAATTTTTCCTACGCTGCCACGACGCAAAATGCTGAAAACGTCGTGGAAATACAGGATGAGGCGCTGGCAAGATGTTACACTGTTGAATTTAATGAAATGTGGGGCAGTTCAACAGATAAACCCGACTCGAATGTCTCCCGTTTCGGTTTCCGAAAAGTAGATAATACGCCACATCGTTTCAATATTAATGGTATTTCTATTCTTCAGTACTTCAGTCCTTCCGATCGGGTGATTAATCAAATAATACCGGTAATTGAGTCGGCAAACCATTCGCTTGCATTTTGTATTTATGATTTTACACAGGCGGCCGTGGAACAAAAAATGCGAAAGCAACGGGAACAAAATATAAATTTCAAAGTGAGAGGTGTCTTCGATTATGTAAATTCATCACGAGAGGAAAATTTATATAGAAAATTTAAAAATATCGGTGGTATTGGCTGGAAACCGCCGGCGGATGTGTGGACCTGGCGAAAATCAGATTTGCTTCACCATAAATATCTGATTGCTGATGCAGATTTTCCCACTTCGGCACCTGTTGCCATCACAGGTTCGTATAACTGGACAATTGCGGCTGAGCATGAGAATGATGAAAATATTCTTGTCATTCATGATGCCAATATTGCGAATCAATTTCTGCAGGAGTTTAGCGCCCGGTATTTTGAATCCGGGGGCACAAATTTTGTTGAAGCCGGGAATAGACCGCCTGAACAGTGTCTTCTCTTTCAAAATTTTCCTAATCCTTTTAATGGAACCACAAAAATTCAGTTTCAGCTTAATCAACCAACATCTATTTCTTTGAAAATATTTAATCTGGCGGGTCAGGAAGTAAAAATCCTGGTTTCAGAAACAAAAAAAGCGGGTGTCTATAAGGTGGATTGGACAGGGACTGATTCTTCTGGTCAACCGGTCAGCACTGGCATTTATATCTATCAGCTTAAAACAGAAAGTCAAATTCAACAACGAAAGCTCCTTTTAATTAATTAACATTTTTTAAATTTTAATTGGTGTTTCCAAAATATAGAACTAGCTCAATTTTTTAAAATTTATTTGTTAAATTTTTGACTCATGTAAAGCATTCTTTTAATTTTTTAATTCAATTAATCTGGAGGGCTCAATGTACGGAAAAATGAAAACGGATTTGCAGGCGAAAATCCAGGAAATTCGTGATGCAGGTTTATACAAAGATGAACGAATTTTGATCACACCCCAGGGAACTAAGATTAAAGTTAAATCAGGGCAGGAAGTGATTAATTTTTGTGCCAATAATTATCTGGGGCTCTCAAATCATCCACGTGTCATCGAAGCCGCGCATAAGGCGCTTGACACCTGGGGCTATGGATTAAGCTCCGTTCGTTTTATTTGTGGAACGCAGGATTTGCATAAACAACTGGAGCGGAAAATGGCGGATTTCCTTGGACAGGAGGACGCCATACTCTATGTGGCTTGTTTTGATGCCAACGGTGGTGTTTTTGAACCGTTATTGGATGAACAGAGTGCGATTTTGGCAGATCAACTGAATCATGCTTCTATTATTGATGGCGTTCGTTTGACAAAAGCGCAACGGCTGATTTACGCGCACAATGATTTGAATGATCTCGAAGCCAAACTGCAATCCGCCCAGAGTGCAAAATATCGAATGATTGCCACCGATGGTGTCTTTTCAATGGATGGTGATATCGCCCAACTCGAAAAGATATGTGATCTGGCAGAAAAGTATGATGCCCTGGTGATGGTTGATGATAGTCACGCGACCGGATTTATGGGGAAAACCGGACGTGGAACGATAGAACATTGTCATGTGATGCATCGCGTTGACCTGGTGACCACGACTTTTGGTAAAGCATTGGGTGGTGCGTCCGGGGGCTGTACGGCTGGTCGTAAGGAAGTTATTGAAATGTTACGGCAGCGTAGTCGACCATATCTCTTTTCCAACACCCTGGCACCGGTAGTAGCCGGGGCAACACTGGCCGTGCTGGATTTGCTTTCGGAGACGACGGAATTCCGTGACCGACTGGAAAAAAATACACAATATTTTCGTGAAAAAATGACCAAAATCGGTTTTGATATTCGACCGGGTGTTCATCCGATTGTACCGATTATGCTGTATGATGCCAAACTGGCCCATGAGATGGCGGCACGGTTACTCAAAGAAGGCATTTATGTAATTGGGTTTAGTTTTCCGGTGGTACCCAAAGGCCAGGCGCGAATTCGGGTTCAAATTTCAGCCGCCCATACAATTGAACAACTGGATCAGGCCATTGCTGCTTTTGAAAAAGTTGGTAAAAAGATGGGGAGCATTTAAAAGTGGAAACGATGACAACCCACCTTGAAGATTTATTTGAATCGGTTGGTGATCTTTTTGAAGATGATTTAATTACAAAAATTATTAAAAGTGCCACATCATCTCCGACCGAATTGGAAGATGCGGGAGCCAAAAAAAGTGAAGAAAAATCCAAAAATGATAAGAAAGATTCGGATAAGAGCGTCAAAAAAGAGCATTTTAAATCCTTTATCGAGGCAATTGAAAAGGAAAATTACCATGTAGCGGTAATTGAGTTGCTGGAACTCGGTGCAAAAATGAAGCAGTTGGATAAAAATGCCGATTATTTTGCACTCTTAACGTTTTGTTTCGTCGCTATTCGGAAATATTATCAGGCCGAGTTTGCTGATAAATTAGCGCGTCAATACGATTCTGATTGGGAAAAGATTTTCGATAATTTATCAGATGCTGTTTATGATAGCGGGCTTTTCTTTATGGCTGAATCGTTACGTCAGGATGTTCGCGCGCTTGCATTGGAGGCAACCATGAAAGAGTTGGAGTGGGAAAAGGACGATATTTTTATGCTGACGAAAGATTTAGCCAGTATATTTAAATTGGAAAATGAAAAGCTAGCCAAAACGATCACCGAAGAAAAGTTCTCACCAGCTATTGATGATAAAAGTACCCTTGATGATGTGGTCATCGCTCTTTGTGATGAATTCATTCTTCCTTTTTATGCCCGGTTAGAATTACAGAAATTGGTAGGCAGATATAAAGATGATGATACCGTAAAAAGTTCAAAATCAAAGAAAGAATCACGAAAATAGGCATTAAATGCTGTAATAGTGCGATAGATTGTGGTGAAAGAATTTCTATAAGGTCATCAAAGATCAGATATTGATTGATGTAATGTCGGTGAATAATTTAATTTTATTATATTGTCGAGAGGAAATCGATGAGAAAACATTTAAAAATTTTTTCAGGGAGTTCAAACCGAAGTCTGGCTGAAAAGATTTGTCAATACTTGCAAATCCCATTGGGTAAATCTTATTCTTCAAAATTTTCTGATGGGAACATTTATGTAAAAGTTGGTGAAAGTGTACGTCAGCAACAAATTTTTATTATTCAATCCGGTTCGGCACCGGTGAATGATAATTTTATGGAACTACTTTTTTTTATTGATGCTTTTAAAAGAGCCAGTGCTGCTTCAATCACCGCCGTCATCCCTTTTTACCCATATACCAAAGGTGACAAAAAGGATGAGCCGCGGGTTTCGATTCGGGCGAAAGTAATTGCGGATACATTGGAAGCGGTTGGCGTGGATCGGGTATTGGTGATGGATTTACTGCCGCCGCAAATTCAGGGATTTTTTAAAGTGCCGGTTGATAACCTATATGCCATGCCCGCTTTTGTAGATTATATTCGCCAAAAGAATCTGGAGGATATTGTGGTTGTATCTCCCGATATTGGGGCTGCGAAGATGGCGCGAAATTTTGCCCGACGCATTAAAACACCGGTTGCAATTGGCGATAAATCCCGTGAAGACCACAGTGAACGTGCTTTCATCGAAAATGTCATTGGTGATGTCAACAACAAGAATGCAATTATCATTGATGACATGATCATCAGTGGGGGATCACTTTTTGCAATAGCGAAAAGTATAAAAAAGATGGGCGCGCGGGATATTTATGCCTGTATTACACATGGGCTGTTAACGGGAAAAATCATTGAACGACTCGATGACAGTCCCATTACCGAATTAATCGTTACCGATACTATCGAATTGGCTCCGGATAAATGTCATCCCAAAATTAAACAACTGAGTATGGCCAAATTATTTGGTGATGCAATTCGTACCATTTATGAAGGCACTTCCATGGGACTACTTTTTGATGAGGAGTAGTCGTTGTCTGAATGATAATGGGTGAGATTAAAACAAACAGCATCGCTTCAATGCAAGATTCTCTTTTGATAACTAAAGTGTCACAATATTAAGTATTCAATGTAGCGATGCTGTTTTCCATTTGAAATGTATATGTTTAAAACAAATCTGTTTGAGCTGGCAAATACAGCCGTCTGTTTTTATAATCTTTTCAGATTGACATTCCCACCGGATGTACGTAAAATTAACTCCGGGCCGCCGCCATTAATTGGGGACACCAGTTTGGTACGACTAATTTCACCCTGAATCGTCACAGGAAAATCGACATAAACTTTTCCGCCACTGGTCGAAGCATCCAGGTTTACCTTTATATTTTCAGCGATATAGGCATTCACACTGCCGCCAGAAGTCCGCAATGAACAACGTCCTTCGGGTTGTTTGGAAATGGAAGCTGTAATTGAACCACCTGAAGTCGATGCATCAATATCACCCATCACTTCTTTTACTTCAACACTGCCCCCACTGGTTTTCGCAACCACATTTCCTTTTGCCTGATCGATTCGAATGGAACCACCTGATGTATGGGCATCAACCCGACCATTTACCTGACCTATTGAAATGCTTCCTCCTGAAGTTCGGATATCGGCATCGCCGACACAGCCTTCCAGTGAAATACTTCCCCCCGACGTTTTGCCGGTGACAGGACCATCAATCTGGCCAAAATGTAAACTGCCACCTGCTGTACGACTTATGACTTTTCCTTCCAGATCGTCGATGGAGATACTTCCACCAGCAGTGGTCAAATCAACGTTGTATTTTTGGGGGACGAATACCGTATACTTGACAATTAACCGACGACCACTCCCCCCAAAATTATCCGAACGCGTTCGAAAACGTGCTTTTACAAAAACATCACTGCCGCTTTGATCAAAATTTATTTCGAAGTCTTCCAGAATTTTTTCAGCCTCGCTATCTGTAAAAGTATCGGCTTTTTTATAAATTTCAATTTCAACCACTTCTTTATTCCAGCTTTTCACATCGATTGAGCCGCGTTCGGATTCAATCGTCAAGCTTCCGCCTGATTTTACAGTAAAAACTTTCTTATCGCGATACTCGACGTCAGCGAAAACAATCGTCGTCAATACAAAAACGAAAAGAAAAATCGAATATAGAGTGATTTTATATTGGTTGCCAGGATGTTTCATGATGTCCTCCGCCTTATTTTTTAATTTTTAAGATTAAAATTTACAGCTACTTAAATGATACTGAAATAAGAAATAGCAACTCCGTATTATCCAAATTCTCGATAATACGGAATTTGAAAATATTTACTTTTGATGAATACGTATATTCCCACTGGAAGTTTTCAATAAAATTTGATCGCCGCCACCATTTATTTTACCCTGACCACGAATAATTTTATTTCCATCCTCATCAACCGTATTTTTGGTCAACGGAAAATCGCTGTAAATATCATAGCGTTTGAGTTGACTGGAGCGACCAAGATGAATTTCAGCCAGAATGGTTGCCGGAATTTTAGCTGGCAACGTTAAATCGATGTCCCCGCCGCTGGTATGTAATTGAACGCCATGTGGTCTTGAAAAATCAGTCGTTGTAATTTCTACGTCGATATCACCGCCAGAGGTTTTCGCTTCCAGCGCTCCCTGCACATTTTTCAGTGTAATTCCGTCGCCTGAAGTGTGTAAATTTACTGATTCTGAAAGTGTATTTCCGTCAATATCACCACCACTGGTATGGGCCTCAATGGTACCTTTTAAATTTTGAAGCTGAATGTCGCCCCCGGATGTATGGAATGCTAAATTCCCATTGCAGTTTTCCGCTTCAATATCGCCACCAGATGTTTTTGCTAAAAGTGTTCCCGTAACATTTCTGACATCAATCGATCCACCAGAAGTTTTTAAATCGATTTCATTTTTTCCGCCAACAAGTGTGATATCGCCACCAGCGGTTTTCACGTCAATTGCGCCCGTTAAATCCATCAAATCAACGTCCCCGCCGGAAGTCTTTGCAACGAGATTACCATCAATTTTTTCTAATTTCAGATCACCACCTGAGGTTGTGGCCGTTACATTTCCGGTTACTTCCAGAATTTGAATGTCCCCTCCGGATGTTTTTAATTCAACCAAACCTTTTATCGCCGTAATTTTCAGATCGCCACCACTTGTCTGTAAATTCAAATTAAATTCTCGTGGAACGTTGATTTCAAAATTTCTTTTGATCCAGTTTCTACCTTCAATCCCTTCTACAATAACGTCACTGCCAGTTTGTTGATAGCCCGCGAGAATTTTTTCATAGGTTTTTTGCGCTTCTTCCTGTGTATAAACTTCTATTTTTAAGTTTTCAACTATTTTGACTTGGTTATTATCCCATGATTTAACCGTAATGTCACCGGCGATATTCGAAATTTTTAAATTTCCGCCTGGTTTTACCGAATACTCCTTGTTGATTTGCGTAACATAAGCATCCCCTTCGCGTTGAAATTGCGCTTGTTGCGCTTGAACCAGGGTACTAGTAAAAAGAGTTATGATTAAAATTGCCATCATTATTTTGGTTTGCATTGTATTACTCCTTTCGCATAATTTCATTTGTTTTTTTTGAAGTTGACGGGTGACTTTCATTTTTTGTTAATTGTTCTATGATTCTGCTGGCATGATAACGGATGTAACTATTGGTATCCTGCTCGGCAGCCTTTAAAAATTGTTCATATTCAATTGGCTGGATTGAGCTTTCGATCAGTGCCCGAAAAATCGCTATTCGCAGGGCGGAATTTGAATCCGAAACAAGTATTTTCAAAAAAGTATCTTTTATTGCGTCAGTAAGGGGTAAACTGCTCAAAACTTCGATTACTTGTAATCGAATCCCTGTATTTTTTTCGAATTTTAACAGGGCAATTAAAGCGTCTATAATTTCATTGTTTAAAGGGACCCCTTTTCTGATGATTCCGTTCAAAGCCTTGATAGTATGCAATTTTACACCTGGATTCGTTCCTTCCAATAACGAATGTTCCAGCAGTGGCTGAATCGCGGGATGGGAGAAGTTGCTCTCTAATTTAATATCATTGACAGTTTGATAACTGATTTCAATTGTTCCATCCTGAGGATTATATTTAACTTTCTCGATATTGGCCAAACCGGGTAATAATTGCCCCCCTGATAATTGAATCGGCTGAGAAGCACCTAAAAGTTGTTGAATAATTTTATCCGCGGAAGGTTGCTTCGGTTTCGATTTTAACAAATCATTAGCAAAAAAACCAATAAGCACTAAGGCAATGGCAAACGCGAATTGAAAAACAGGGCCCGGATTCAAAAAAGAAAATGGTGACCATTTGGGACGAGAATAATTCGCTACGGAATTCGCCGTTTGTTGGAAGACGGATTTTCGAAATGTGGTTAATAAGGTATTCGATGGCGAAATTAACGGATTTGCAGGAATTTTTTCTGTCATTAGTTGCATCTGTTTTAAGGTGGAATGACAGGCCGGGCAAACCATTAAATGAGCTTCGAAATCAGCTTTTTCAACCTCGTTAAGTTCCTCATAAAAATAAAGCACCAGCTTTTTTTGATATTTTGAACAGGTACTCATGATTAAATTTCCTATAAAGTTGATATTATGACTAAAAATAAGGCTGCAATTCCTTGTTTAACTTTTGAATTGCCCGAAATAATTGATTTTTAATGGTTCCTTCTGAACAGTTTAGCGTTTCCGCAATTTCTTTTATTTTATATCCCTGAAAATGCTTTAACACGAAAATTGCCCTTTGTTGGGACGACAACTGTTTCATTGCTGTTTGCACCAGTTGATTCAATTCATGATTGATATATTCATGTTCTGGATTTCCTTGATTTGAAATATCAGCTAAATTGTTAACGTTTTGCATTTCGTCATCTGGATTAAAAGTAAGCCAACGCTTTATTTGTTTTTTTCGACGCTCATTGAGGCACAGATTAATCGCAATTCGGGTGAGCCAGGTGCTAAACTCACTTTCAAAGCGAAAGGATTGTATTTTTAAATAGGCTTTGATAAAAGTTTCCTGATAAACATCCTGCGCATCAGCCAGATTTCCCATAATGCCAAAAATAACCTGTAAAATTTGTTGATCATACCGCGTCACAAGCTGATTAAACGCGGTTGATTGCCCTGCCTGAGCGTTCATTATGAGGTTTTTCTCTTCACTATCCATTTTACTCCAACTTTTTGTAAATTAGACAAATTGCTTTACAAAAAGGTTGGCAAAAAAAATGAAAAATTCAACATTTTTTCCGAGAAAAACAGGTGGGCGATAAAATCCCTGATAGATGTATACCGTTTGATTCTAAAAAATGATTTTAACAATTGAGGTTAGCTGGTTCAGGGTTCACGGTTAGAGACCTTTGTTTTTCTTGTTTCTTAATGCTAAACCGGAAACTATTGAACCCTGAACCGGCGGCGTTATCAATCATTTGAAATATCGGAGGAGATTGCAGTCTACAAGCAGATTTAAATTTACTTATTTGGATCGGTTTGATTTTCTTTCTCTTTCTGATCCACTTTTTTTCGTAGTTCTTCCAATTGCAGATCGCGCTGGATTCGTTCCTGCCGCATTTTTTCGAGTTGCTTTTTCGCGGCTTCGGCTTTGATTTCCTGAGGTGTCAAAATATGATCCGGTGTATCCTGCGGTACTGTTTGATTGGTAGAATCGAAATCCGTCGCTGTCATGGTGCTGTCAGAAGTAACCGGATTTTGATTGTTTTTTGAAGACGGTGAAGAAAAAACATCGGCAAAGGTGAACGAAATACCCGCATGAATTTTCCAGGCCGGAAGGGATGGAACCTGAATTCTCTTGGTTGCGAAATTTTCAGCGTCTGGCATGGGATAATCAACCATTACATCCGACATTAGTTTGAGATCGGTACCAAATGTTAAAGTCACCCCGGTATGGATTGGGAAATTAAATCCAGGAGAGAAATAGAAATAACTGGATCTAGCGTACGCCGTCTGCGGTGGTTTGGAGAAAAAGGAATTCCCGTGTAATTCAAACGTAAAATTTACGGGTTGAATTGGGAAAATAAACGCAGCACCAAATAAAAATTCCTGGGTGGATGAGGTAGCGGAAATTTGAACCTGATCCTGATTGGATATGATACTCCCATTGTCGGCATGGAATCGATAGCCCAAATTCAGGTGAATATTTAAACCTTCATCGGGCATATAAGCATCCTTCGTATATGAAGCCAGTCCCTGCAAAGTAAATGAAGCCTGATCTGAAGTGTAAGGTTCAAAAAGGATGTTATGTCGCTTTCCAACAGGCAACCTGGAATCCAGTGCAAAACTAAAATAGAGACTTCGTTGGGGATGGAATGCCAGATATTTCATATTTAAAATTACATCGTCCGGAACATTATAAGCCCCATCAGTCTCCTGATTAGGTGACTGGATGAGAATCGGATATAAACCGATTTGAAGTTTCGGCGTGATTGAATAATCGATAGTCAGCCTGTTCGTAAAGTCCTTAAACAGTACCGCATGTTGACCTTGTTTCGGATCGTTTATAATTTCACTTTTCCGAAAATAACTTGAATAATTTGCGATCTCCAGGGTTTTGGCTGGTAAATTCCAGGCAGTTTGCGTGTGAAATAAACCGGGTTTCCGGGTCGCATTTCTTGTTTGACTGAATACACTTATCGTCAATATTAACAATAAAATAATCACAAAGAATTTTTTCATAAGCCCCTCAATTTGTCTTTTCTATCATCCGTAATTTCCCGAATTTTGACTTTCATCCAACAAAATTTATGCCACTGGCGTCCACATTATATTTATCGGCACTGGATTGCCAGGTTTTTTCTTTTACCGCCGGGAAAAGAATATGACTTTGTGATATCGGGATGAAGGTGTCAGATAAAATAATTTGCCAAACGATTTTAAAAATTTGAATTACTGCCGAAAAAGTTAATCGAAGTACGAGATTGGGGTGTTCGATTCTGAAGAAAGGTTAAATTTGTGTGCAGATTTTTGATAATCATAGACAAATCGGCCTTCGAGTGGAAATTCACGAAAAGGGACAATTCCGCCGGCACGATTAATTATATTCTTTACAAAATTATTCTGCCAGCGCTGAAAAGTGAGAACATCGCCGTGGCTGTTAAAAATTCCAAAAACGAGGACGCCATAGGTTTGCGTGTTGATGAATCCAACCAGCGCGCTAACCCCTTGGTCGGTTTCTACTAATGTACCGGTTTTAGCCAGAATTCCACCCCGATAATCTATTTCCTTAAACCGGCGATGAAGTGTTCCCCCATCAATTCCAGCGACGGGCATAATTTGATCTATCGCATAATGATTCTCTTCACACCAGCGATAGAGTTTCCGCAGAATTTTGATCATGCCGCGCGGGGTAATACGATTGTAATCCAGTCCGGAAGTATGCGTTATAAAAATATCTTCCAGCTCAAGTCCCGCATATCGGACGAGGTAAAGTGTTAATCCATCGGGACCTCCCAGTAATTCACCCAGTCGTTCGGCGATGGCATTTACGCTAAAGGCATTTTGGTACCAGAGGATGTCGATTAGGGGATCAGAATGATAACTGACTAATAATTTCCCGCTAACCGTGCCGGAATACACTTCACCATGAATGTAGATACCATTTTGACTGAGTTTTTGTCGGGCAATTTGGAGCGATTTCTCATAGGAGAACAGGCTGTTTAACGAAAAAGGGCCGTTAATGATTAAATCGCCATTCACATTTCGGATATTGAATTGCTTTAAATCCCGAATCAGGTTGATGAGGGCATTGACCCGCAGCGTTGGATCGCCTTCACTATCGAGTATTAAATTTCCGTTTAATGCCTGGCGATCCGGGTCAATTTCGCCATCAATATAAAATGAAGTGCGAAAACGATGTTCAGCGCCCCAGCGTTCCAGCGCTGCCAGCGAAAGTGGAATTTTCAGCCCGGAAGCCGGATTATATAAATGATCAATATTCAGACTTGCCAATTGGGTTCCGCCATCCAGCGTTTCGATGAGAATCCCTTGATTGGACAGGTTTTCAGATTGATCCAGGATTTGCGCAAGAGAAGGTACTAATTCCGGACAGGGGATCACTGCTTTAAAATTTGTCTGTGCGGGAATAACGGTTGAATGATTTTCGACCAATGTTGCCGAAAATTCAAAATAACTCAGCAGTACAATTAATCCAAAAAGTAAAAATTTGTAGGAATAGATAAATACTCGTAACTGGCGCGATTCTATCTTCATGATTCCAGATGTAATTAAGTTAATATTTTTCAATGCAATAGTCAGTGGGATACGATTAATTCGATCCGGTGCAAAATTTATTGCAAATTTGAATTGAATAAAAATAAAGTTTTTTTTCAAAAATGCAAGTAAAATCTAAAAAGTTTACAACAAATCGCGGGGCATAGATACAAATTCAATACCTGAAACTCACTTGAATGCAAATGTGAACAAATATTCATATTTACTGATTGCACTGTTTTAAAATGAGCGATTTATCTGATTGTTTATCAAAAAGATAACCTTGGAAACAGACAGCCTCAATTTCAGGTTTTGTAAAATATTTAACACTATCAATGAACTTTTAAATCGGCCTGGCGTTACTTTACGGTGATTTTATAATAAAAATTTGAAATGCATTTATGATTTAAACCTAAAAAAACTGGAAATAATGATGAACAATGAACAAATAAATAGAAACCATCTTCAATTTGAAAAAAGTCCATATCTTCTGCAACATGCGAATAATCCAGTACATTGGTTCCCCTGGTCGGATGATGCCTTTACGTACGCCCGCAAAGAAAATAAACCTGTTTTCCTTTCCATTGGTTACTCAACCTGTCACTGGTGCCATGTGATGGCACATGAATCATTTGAAGATTCAGAAGTTGCCGATTTATTGAATCGAACATTTATTTGCATTAAGGTTGATCGCGAAGAACGGCCGGATATTGATCATCTCTACATGACGGTCTGTCAAATGATGACCGGTGGCGGTGGCTGGCCGTTGACCATTATTATGACCCCTGATAAAGAGCCTTTTTTTGCCGGTACGTATTTCCCAAAAGAGTCGCGTATGGGCCGGCTGGGAATGCTCGATCTGATCCCGCGAATTGATTATCTGTGGAAAAACAGTACTGACGAGATTCAGACGGCAACTCAGCAGGTATTGGCGGCATTAAAGAAAGAACGCCATCAACAAATAGGCGCCTCAGGTAATGATAATTTAATAATAAAAGCAGCAGAACAGCTTAAAGCCCGATTTGATCAAAAATATGGTGGATTTGGTGATGCACCGAAATTTCCCACCCCGCATAATTTGAGGTTTTTACTCCGACATTGGAAACATTCGGGTGATGGTGAAGCGCTTCAAATGGTGGAGATGACACTTCGGGCGATGCGTCAGGGCGGGATTTATGATCATTTAGGCTTTGGATTCCATCGATACTCGACTGATCAGCGGTGGTTGGTGCCACATTTCGAGAAGATGCTCTATGATCAAGCGTTGCTGACACTGACTTTTCTGGAAACTTTTCAGGTAACGAAGAATGAATTTTATGCCAGAACAGCCAGTGAAATTTTAAGCTACATTGCACGTGATATGACCAATTCACAGGGAGGCTTTTTTTCCGCCGAAGACGCGGATAGTGAAGGTGAAGAGGGGCGGTTCTATCTCTGGTCAATGGATGAGATTCAGGGGATTCTGGATAGTGAAGAATTTCAATTGGCTAAACAGGTTTACAACTTATCTCAAGAAGGTAATTTTGATGAACCTGTTTCCGGGGGAAGTGGTGGTTTTAATATTTTGCATCAGAATTATTCGCCGGCTGAATTGGCGGTTTCTTTGAATTTAACTGAAGCTGAATTACAGGAAAGGCTTGAACGGATGCGAACAAAGCTGTTTTTAGCCCGGGATAAAAGATCTCACCCCCATAAAGATAAAAAAGTATTAACTGACTGGAATGGTTTGATGATCGCGGCGTTTGCATTTGGTGGCCGTGTTCTGGATGACATGAATCTGATTCAGCTCGCTGAAAAAGCAGGTCATTTTATTTTAAAAAAATTGCGGACGCCATCCGGAACACTTTTCCACCGATTTAAGGATGACGATGCATCGATTCCAGGTAATCTGGACGATTATGCTTTTCTAATCTGGGGATTAACGGAACTGTATGAAGCGACCTTTGAACCATTTTATCTAAAAGAAGCAATCGAATTGATGCAAATTCAACTGGACCATTTCTGGGATCAAAAAGCTGGCGGATTTTTCTTTACTGCCGATGATGCAGAAGCATTGCTTGTTCGTCAGAAGTTAATTTATGATGGTGCGATTCCTTCAGGGAACTCAGTGAGTTTGATGAATTTGTTACGATTAAGCCGAATGTCCGGTCGGGTTGAATTTGAAAAATATGCGGAAAAGATGATTCAAATTTTTATGAATGAAATCAAACTGGCGCCGTTAGCCTATACTGAATTTTTAAATGGTTTATATTTTTCATCCGAACCAACCCAGGAAATTGTTATTACCGGAGATTTAAATTCAACCGATACAAAAGATATGGTAAAAGTCCTCACCCAAAATTTCCTCCCCAATAAAGTTGTTTTATTTCGGCCGGCCTTTGAAGAGAATCCGCCAATTACAACCCTGGCCGACTTTACCCGTTTTCATCACCCGATTAATGACCGTGCAACCATATACATTTGTCAGGATTTTCAATGTCAGAAACCAACAAACGATATTCAGGAGATGCAAAAATTACTTGGAATAGAACATTAATTGATTTTTTTATTGCAAAAATTTTTGTTTAAATTCTTCAGGTATTCGGGTTGGACGTTGTTTTTCATTTACAAAAGCCAGAACAACCGCTGCTTTTGCTGCCATTTTGTTTGTTGTTAAATTGAAGATCTCTTTTTCGAGGGTGAAGCTTGTAAAAGTTTGATTGGTAATTTTACCGGTTATTTCTAACTCATCATCATATTTTGATGACGATTTATATTCGATATTGACCCGGATAACATACGGGTACTTTTTCCACCGATGAAAATCGGTGAAACTCAATCCTCGCTGACGTAAAAATTCTCCACGCGCCAATTCCAGATAATTCAGGTAAACGGCATTATTGACATGACCGAATGAGTCGAGTTCATAACTGCGGACACGAAATCGGATTATTAGCGGTTCAGACATATTAGTAAATCCTCGATGTTTATGCTCAAAATTAATTTCGTTTCTTTTCCAGTGGATAAATTTCAATATCGTAATTTGGTGTAAATAAATTGTGGGAAGATACATATTTTTGTAGAAAAAAGCAATGCAAAATAATCGCGGAAGGAAAATATAACTAAAATGGGCTTTCGGCTATCAGCAATTGGCCTTTAGCTATTGAATTTTCAATAGATACGTATAAATAATTGTATCCGTTCACAGTTATGATAAAATAATAGCTTCTGTCATGCCCGAATGCTTACTCGATAAAAACACTCGAGTACAATTTTATGGGGCATCCATTGGTCTGAAAAAGTGTGAATTCCCGCCCAGAACATGCGGGAATGACAGATTTGATCGACCCTGTAAACGGTTACAAATAATTTTTTTCCAATCGGGTCGCCCGATAAAGTATGTACGGAGTTTTTTTCTAACCTGTGAACGGTTATCAAGAAAATTAAATGGTTAATTGGATTTGAAAAGCGTTTTACTTCATTTTTTGGGCGATAATTACCAGATTATCTCCCTGATGGCCTTTGGCTAAATGACCCTGGCTGTCAGATGAGTTGAAATAGTCCTGCCCTGTACGAATTTTAAGAATGCTTTCCCGTAGATATTGATGACGATTGGGTGTATCCTGAAATTCATAAAGCTGTCGTCGCAGATGTTTCGCCAAGGTGATGAGTTGGGTTTCGTACAATAATGCTTTAAATCGTTTCCGAATAATATTCTGCTGGGGTGTCATTAGCTGGGTTGCGGTGGGCGAAAGATTGCCATGGGAAAATACTTTTTGTATTTCAAATCCGTATTGGTTTAGTAATTGTGACAGACTCTCCAGGGAGAAAATGAACAGATGAAAAGGATTAAATCCCTGCCATTCACTCCCATATTGGGTTATGTTAGCCGAATTTCCATTGGGAGTGTCGATGATAATAATACCATTACGTTCAATTACCTGGTTCACCTGTTTAAAGAATGAAGCCGGTTCAATAACATGTTCCAATAGATCAATTGCCAGAATTAAAGGATATTTTTCATTGGGATGCTGCGTAATAAATTCGTCTAAAGTGCCCGCATAGGTTGGAACATTTAATTTTTGACGACTGAATTTTGCAGCCGAATGCGAAATTTCGATTCCCTGAACATCCCAACCCAAACGTTGCAAAACTGAAAGTAAGTAACCTTTGGCACTTCCAATTTCAAGAACCTTCCGGGGCTGAATTTGATTTTCAACCAGTGCTACGGATCGTTGATATAATGCGACAATTCGTCTAAATTCAACCTGATCCCGTCGATGAAAAAAATAGTAGCCATTATTATAAAGGGCTGAAAGTTCGTTTTGGGTCATTTGTGGATAATTATAATACAATCCACACTGTGGACAACGATACATTGTAAATTTAAAAGAACCGGGCAGTTCGGGATATTTTTTTTCAAAAAATATTTCACTTTCTTTAGCACCGC
Organism: Caldithrix sp.; assembly: GCA_020722815.1. Classification (GTDB taxonomy): domain Bacteria; phylum Zhuqueibacterota; class Zhuqueibacteria; order Thermofontimicrobiales; family Sulfurfontimicrobiaceae; genus DYKB01. Next base: position 79,732 of record DYKB01000016.1, read on the forward strand.
AAATAAGACATGCCGGTGAATTTTTTATTTTCATTATGAATCACTCCTTAATTCGATTTCTGATATAACTGACCAATAAAGCCAGTTATGAATAAATTACATGTTCCCTTGTTTTTCTTGGATCGCGTTATAAATGAATTCACCTGGAAGGGGACATTGCAGATATTAAAGATAAGACGATTGTAGAATGAATAAATGCAATAAAAATGCCATAATGTAACATTTTAGAGATTATGTCGGCAAAAGGATAAAATTATTTACAGCCTTTATGATTCCTTAATGAATTGGTCGGACAGATACCAGTAATTTATATTTATCACGATAGTTCGATTGATCGCCTTCCCCGGCTACTTTCAAATAATAAATGCCAGGTTTCACGATTAAGCCAATTTTTTCGGTCTCTTCAGCCGGGCGCTCACTACCGTTGGCTAACTCATTGAGATTTTTATCATAAAGGAATAAATTGGTATTGACTTTTAATATCCCCTGAAGTTTAATATCCAACCGAATCTGTTGATTTTCATTGTTGAGATCTAACTGATAAAAATCAACATCGCCTGCCGGATACAGATAGCCAGCGACCTGGGTGTTCGGAAAAATAACCGAAGCCATTTCGCGGGAATTATTCATTTCTAATTCTTCATCGGTATAGTATCGATTCATCTGCGTAAAAATTTTATAAAATTGCTCAGAATTGCCGCGTTTAAGAGCATTTTGAATTTTAAAATAACATACCTGATCTGGCGCCAGGCCAATATTGGGGATTATTTCGGTCTCCATTTCGCCGGTCTCATTCACTTTAAAAAGTTCCTGTTCATCCTGATCGTATCCAGAAATCATCAGATCAACCTTCGGTACGCCCTGCGCTTCAAACCAGATCACGCTTCGGGCTGAGTCGGTGTTTTTTATCTTGAACCAATCGACATCTTTCTCCGTTTCGATAAATCCCCGAATTGTATCATCTTCAACCAGTGTAGTAGCCCGGACAAAACGATCATTTGGTTCAATTTCAACCATCCCATCCGTATCAATAATATCAATGCGGAGTTTATACGGTGTTTTTTCATTCGTTTGCCACTGTCCGCCTTTTACCACCACATAGTAAAATTCCTTTGTCAAATCGATACCCAGATTGGGAATTTTTTCGGGCATCCCACGGGCTTCGCTGTTTTTTTCCAGAATAACGGCTTCAATTGGATCATAAACAATGATCCGCGTGTCCACATTCTCTACTGCCGTCAATGATATAACCAGATAGCCGGCACTGTCAGTCGGTAAATTGAATTTGTACCAATCCTCATCATTGTAGGGGCTGATAAATCCTTCCATATCGACGCCATTGATCATTGAAGTTGCCTGAATACCGCGATTGTTCGGTTCAAATTCAACGCTTTCATAAGTGGGACTTAGATTAATTTTGAGCACATAATGCGCACTGTCATTCGATTTTCGCGGCTTATTCGGCGCCCAAAGTTCACGGACGCGTATAAAATAATTGCCACCTTTTAATCCATAATTTGGCAGAATTTCTTCCTCACCTTCCTTATTTTTATCGACTTCAATAAGTCGGTCGCCCGCCTGATCAAAAAATTCAAATTTCAAATTTAAATGCGGTACCCCGGTTAAAAGTGCATTCAGAATAACGACGGAATCCGAAGGGATGGCAAGCTGATACCAATCCTGATCCTGTGGCACCTGAATATAGCCTTTGACAGCAGCATTTTGTTTCAATAACTGGGCTTTTTCCTGACTATCATTCGGTTCAGCTTCGTTTTGATTGGTTACCTTTATTGAATCCTCTTCATCAAGGTTGCTACAGGCAAATCCGATAATGATGAGAAAAATAACAAAAAACTGTGAAAAACGTATAAACATGATAAACCTCCTCATATAAACCAATGAGCGATATTGGATTCCCAACTTTTGTAAAAAGATTTGCACGTATATGCTTTTAATTTATTTTTATCTAAAATCACCGGTAATATTAAACGCTGCCCAGTAAGCAGGGTGTGAAAAGAGTTCCTGACGTACCAGCATTTGAGCCTTTCTTAATGCCTCACTCCGGCTATTGCCTTCTTTTAAATATCGGAAAAATCTTTTAATGAGTACCGCTGTCGCCAGGTCATCCACTTTCCAGAGACTGGACATGAGAGATGTTGTGCCGGCAAAAATAAAACTTCGCGAAAGGCCGATGACTTCATCACCGCCGGTAATCGTACCGAGTCCTGTTTCGCAGGCACTCATGACAACCAGATAGGAATTCAGTTCGATTCCAAATATTTCATGCGCTTCCAGTCGACCATTATTTTGTTGGTCCGGTGTCAATAATAAAGTTGAAAACAATGGATTCTTTTCATCAAATTCACCATGGCAGGAAAAAAGAAAAATATTGGCATCATCTTTATACGCCCGAAAAATTGATTCAGAAGCATCCTGATTAAGAAATGCCTGGACGCGATCCGGGTAGGTTCGTATCAAACTGCGGATTTCATGTTCCGAGAAAGTCAGACTTAAATTTGGATTCCCCAAATCCGGATTTCCAAGGGCGAGAATTGACGGCTGCCAGGAGGTTTTATCCCGATAAGGTTCACCCTTCTCCAGACAATAGGCTAGGACTGTCGCACTGGGTGCTAATGAAAATGTATGTTTATCAATTAAATATTGTGATTTCGAATCCATCAATGCAGCGAAGGGTAAATAATGCAAAAGACCATAAGGAACGATGATGATATGTTTGAAATTATGTAAATTTTCTTCAACCGGTTTCAGTAAATGGCGATAAAGCTCTTTGCTAATTTTGTCGATTTCCAATCTTTCCGTCAGGTGTTTCCGCAAAGAAAACGTTAACTGCCCCAGACTGTCCATTGTAAATTCTTCTATTTTCAATGTAATTTTTTGAGAACTCAGCAACCAGATAAAAATATTTTCCGGGGTCAGATAATATTCAACCAGCCCAACACTATCACCCAGCAGGGGCATGATTTCACTGGCCTGTTTTGGGAAGGCATTGATTAAATCAGCCATTTCCGGGTCATTTTCCTGTAAGCGAATCGAGAGCGTCTGGAAAGCCTCTTTTTGAACGCCTAAATCATGTTCCAATTGTGATAGCCGGGTACGTTCAGGGACGGTCAATTCTTCTCTTTTGGCGCGTAAAGAGGCAATTTCACCCTGCAGGCTATTTATTGTCAGAATCAGGGAATCCCGTTGGGTCGCCAAATCTGAACCAATGCCTCTTGTAAAATCAAATTTGCGATTCGCCAGGAGGTCAGCAAAATTCCTGGAGCGCGCCTGTTCGCTAACATTGAATGCCTCAAGTGGCTGTGAATTCTCCGCCAGGACGCGAATGAGGTCATGATAAACCTCCTGTTTATCATCGATAAAACCTGATTTATAATCCTCAATTTTAATACGCGACCGCATATTTTCGATAATCGCCACCGCTTTCTGGAGTGCGACGATACTTTTTTCCAATTTCCCCTGTTTACGCCAGATCTGAGACTCTAAACGATGAGCGCGCCAGGTGAGCTCTGGAAAAAGATAGTATTCCGCCTGTTGAATGGTTTTTTCGGTGTAGATGAGGGCTGAATCGGGTTGGTTCGTTACCGTATACAGGCGTGCGTATTCATAATAACATTGTGTTTCATTCTTTTTATCTTTAATTTCGAGGGCGTAATTGATTGATATGTCCAGATTTTTTCGAGCGGGTTCAAATTTTCGCTGATCGATATAGATCATGGCCAGATTTCGATGGCCCGCGGTGAGCCCCTGACGATTTGAATACGTACTATCCAGTCGGAGTGCCTGTCGAAAATTGTCGAGCGCCTGATCCCAGTTTTTCAGTTGCTTAAAAATTAAACCCAAATTTTGATAAGTAGCTGCTAAATCCCGCGGGATATTAATCTCTTGTGCCAGATCACGTGCTTTTTCTTCGGCCAGCAAGGCTTCTTTTAATTGTCCGAGGCTCATCAGCACAAGTCCCTGGGTACTCAGCGCCAGCGAAACCAGTTGACGATTTGAAATTTGCCGGAATATCGTAATCGCTTCCTTTATTAAATTGAGACTGTTTTGATATTCACCGGTTTTCCAGTTAATATTCGCCAGGTTATACAGACTGATACCCGTTTTCAATGAGTCATCAATTTGACGGGCTAAGTCGAGGCTGCGTTCCTGGTATTTTTTAGCTTCCGGATAATTACTCATATTTTCATAACATAGCCCAATATTTTGCATGGCTGAAAGTGTATTTTCATCATCACCTTCATCCTGAAAGATTTTCAACGCTTTAAGTTGTGAAGCGAGTGCTGCCGGATAGTTTTGAATATTCAGAAGATAAACACGGCCGAGGCTTAATAAAACCAATCCCGCTTTTAAAGGATCGTCCATTTCTTCAAACTGGGCAATTGCTGTTGAATAGGCGTCAATTGCCCGTTTATATTCAGCAGAGCGCTCATAAAGTTGTCCCAAATAATAATTTGAATGGGCTAATTGTACTTTTTCAGTAGCCAAAGAGACATATTTCTGTTGATATTCAATAGCTTTTGCGTATTGCTTATCTTCGGTGTGAAAAACCATCAGGCTGTAGTAAATGTCTTGGATCGCTGCCGTATCCTGAATCGATTGCGCGTATTCCAACTGCCGATTGGTGTATTCAATTGCTTTCGAATAAATTCCACCAGCATTTGCCACATCGATAATAAGTGAATATAAATTTAATAAACTCGTGGTATCGTCCCTTGCGATTGCCATCTGAATGGCGTCTTCATAATAATTAATGGCATCGGACCAATTCTTTTCATTAAAAGCGGTTAAATTGGCCAATTGTACTCTTCTCTCAAAGGCGAAGGTGGCATATTCCCGTTCTTCGGACGGACTCATACCGCCATAACCTGAAAGCTGAAAAGCGGCCCAGTCGAGATTTTTGGGGTCATCCTGAATCAGTTGATTAATTGCCAGCTTGTATGCCTCGCCGGGCTTGTTCGTCGTCAAATATTGATAGAAATATTGATAAAATTTGGTACGAACATCGGGTGATACTGGCCAGAGGTTGCTTAAAATTGTAGAAGTTCCGGCATAGAATAAACTTTGCTGATTGAACAAAATCGGCAAAACTGAAGAAATCGAGCCAATATATTGCGAACTATCATGTTCAAGAACGACTAACTGGCATTTTAAGCGCCAGCCAAAAATATCCAGCGTGTTAAACTGAAAATTTTGACTATTTTCAGTATTTAATTTAAACTGACTGAGTCCCGGATCGATACTATTCCAATGGGCATTCGATTTAATATGAATGATATTGGCGGGCGTTAATTGATTATATAAAACTTCCCGATTCGTTGATGGTTTAAATTGGACAGGAACATAGCTGGTATTTCTCAAATTTGCAAGAAAATTTTCAGTTTTTAAATCATGCATAAACAAAAGATGTGAACCGGAAAGTTTGCGTTTTTCGGTGCTATAATAGTAATTTGAAAGCGAAGGGACGGTAATAACGGTTTGCTGAATATTTTGATTGTTTTGGAAATAGACACAGAGGTTGAATGGTACTAAAATTAAACAATCATCCGGAATAAAAATAATTTCTTCTTTTTCTTTAAGCTGTTCCCAGATCGGCTGCAAGATCAGATTATTGATATTTTGAATCTGAATGATTTGGGCATCTTCATTCGCGCGACCTGCATAAAACTGATTTGTCAACTGTCGTAAATCATCCCGCTTGATAGTATATTTTTGAAAGGTTAGACTGTCATGGGTTACCACCCAGATAAAAAGTGAGTCAATTCCGGTAAAATAATAGACCGCAGCCATATTGCTGGTAAGGGCGCGCTGGAGTTCCTGGGAAGCAATTGGATTGACACGAACCAGAGATTCCAATTCACGATCTTTATTATCACGTAGCAATTCCGCATATTGCATTTCAAACTTTTGGATAGCATTTTCCAATCGACTCACTTTTGCGGTATCAACATATAATATATTTAATTTCTCTTTTTGAATGTGATTTCGAAGGGCAATAAGTGTATCCTGATGACTGACCGCATCGTTTCGGAAGTTGGTATCGTACATGATCCGCAAATTAACCTTTTTTCGGCTCATCGATACCAGAAAACTGTGATTTTTGAATGACTCCACCAGATATAAAGCGGTTTCTGGCAGGCCAATACTGGAATAGTACTGAATCGCACTCTCATAAGCCGAGCGAATGACTTGAATCTGGGAACTCCCCAGGGAACCGAGCGGATTGGCCAGGATATGGGTCTGTAAAATTTCCAATGCCAGATCAAAGAAGAATGAAGGGTAATTTTCACTCAGTTCAAGTTGTTTTATCGGTCCCAACGCCCATAATATTTTGGCCATCAGGAGATTAACCTGCCATTCCAGATTTTTATGCAGGTAACGCTGGCATAAATTTAAGCTGATTTTTGCCTGCGTATACGCTTTTTCATATTCCTGGACGGAAAAATAGGTCAGCGCACGATTATAGCGTAAAATCGCTATCTGCAAGGGATATTCATTAAACGTGTCGACGCGAATTCCCATCTTATAGCAGGAATCGGCAAGCATTTTTTCTTCCAGAACCATTAGCCAATCCGCCGGGCGTTCGTGTATCGGTGTTGAATCTTCGGGCTTTAAAAATTGCTGTGCTTTAACATGATGCAAATTTCCCATGATATTCAATAAAATCATCTTATATTTCGGATCAAGCAGCACATCTTCGCGCATATAGTAGCGCAAACCCTGGTTGATATATTGCATCGCTGTTTCGATTGAGCCGAAAGCATTGTTCGATTTCAGGAGCGGATCAAACGTGGGGGTATTCTCCGGCCGTCGGTCCGGGTGATTGATTTCAATCGCCAATGTGGTGAGATTAATAATATTTGTCAGGGCACCGATAAAGAGTAAATTATCATCACAGATTTTCAGGCTCTGATTGAAGTAGTTCCAAGATTCGGCGAAATTTCCGATCCGATAATAGAGAAAAGCGATATTATTCAAAATAATCGCTTCAGCCGAAATATTCCCTATTTTATTATAAATTTGGAGTTTTTTCTTGTGAAATTCGATTGCTTTTTCAATCTCATTTTGTCGAATATGGCTGTTTTCCTGAAAGGAATAAAGCAGCGCGAACTCCTCGGCTGTTGTGAAACCGCTATAAGCCGTTGAACTTCCGGTTATCAATTTCCCGACATTATAAACCGGAAATTCCCACCCCAGGATCCCCAGTTTAATCCAGTTGGCATCCGTTTCGACTTTTTTATAATTTTTATTGTTTAAGCAGGATAAAGATTTATCAATGTATTTAGTGAGTTGTTCTTCGTCGCCTAATTTATCATAATTATAGGCGATTTGACGATAAAGAAGCTGTAAATCGGCCAGCCGAACTGATTCTGGAATTTTTTTTCGCGATTTTTGTAAATCAGCTATTTTAACAAACAGGTCAATAGCATTTTCCTGATCATTTTCAATTTGATACAGTAAGGCCAATCTTTTCATGTTACCGACCATTTGGTTTGTATCACCAGCATCGCTATAATACTTTATCGCCTGTGAGAGATATTTCCGTCCATTTTGATAATTTCCCACCACCAATGCACAATGCCCCAAACGACTGTAGGTTTGCGCTTTTATCTGATTATTTTGAAAAGTTGTGTCAAATTTCAGGCGGGTTAAATAATTTTCATAAGCCCAGGGAAAACCAAATTCCCCAAGCTTGTAATAATTGGTTGCCAGGTTAAAAGCTAACAAGGACTCACGTTCTGGATTTTGACGTTCATCGTTTAATGCCCGTGCGGTATTTAACAGGTCGATGGCGCCTTCATACCAGTGGGCCGGTGGTTTTTCTCTGATTCCAAGTGCCAATCGATACAAAGTTTTTACCGGCGCCGTTATCGAGTTTAAAGAACGAACATACCAGGGACGTGCCTTGTTCCGGTTTTCGGTCTCCTGACGTTCAATTAATTCATAATTGACACTTAAAGTCAGGTAAGCTTCGATGAGACGATGATTTAATGAAAGTGCATTTTCGATTATTTGATTTGATTTTTTTAATTCGTTTATATCAAAATGTTTTTTACCATAGAGTTCTGCTTTTTCAGTGCCTTTATAGGCATAGCATAATCCAAGACTATAGGTGAAAATCTCGTTTGTCGGGGCGTTATGAACCGCCATTTTGTAGTATCCAATAGCCTCGTCTATTCGTTTTAACCAATAGAGACAACTAATAACCCCCCGATGGGCATGGATATTCCGTGGTTGAATTTGTCGTGCCCGCAAAAATCGCGTCAACGAAAGTTGTAATTCCTTGAGTTGAAAAAATCGTTCCCCGGTTTCGAGCAACATTTCCATTAATTCTTGTGTTGCCTGCCGCGAATAGCTTCCATTGGCAAAATTTTGATAATCCTGAATAACTTTTTCATAGGATGTGATGGCTTTTAAATCTTCACCTTGTTTAAGATAGGCCGCACTGATCAGTAATTTTGCCTGCGCAATAAAATCAGTTAGATTGGAATATTCCGTTTCGATGATTGAAAGTTCTTCGATCGCCTGTTTATAATTTTCATTATTAAAAAATATTTTGCCAATTTGAAGCTGTGCGGCGGCGGCTACAATGGGAATTGTTTGATACGAAGTAATTAAATCGCGATAAGTGAGAATCAGCTCAGCCGGCCGGATTTGATTCTTTTCAAAAGCGAAAATACCGGCCAGGGCTTTGTCAATCCACTTTTTTTCAGTTGGGTAGTTCTGGATGATTTTCAAGTTGGATCGCAGGACCGCATCCTGACCGTCTCCCTGATCATATTTTAAAAATAAATTACTTATTTTCCACTGTGTTTCCGCACAATCGGCGGGAAATTGCGGATATTTTTGGATGATCTGCTCGTAACGACGCAATGCTTTTGCCTGTTCACCGACTTCCGCCAGGATGTCCGCCATAATGATTTCCAGCCGCACGGCTGGACGCGGCAGATGTTGATATTTTTGATAAATTCGCTCGAATAATTCGAGTTCAGTGATGAAATCTCTTCGCCGTTCAGCGATAAATTCATCACCCAATTCACTGGCCCGGCTTTCGACACGTTCAATTTCCGCAAAAGCACTGGCTTCCGCGATTTCTGGGAAATTGTCAATAACCTGATTTAAATATTGAATACTGGATGCATAAAATCCAAGCGCCCGAAATGTTCGCCCGATTTCATAATTCGCCCACGCAACCGCGTTTTTTTCTGCCGGAAAATAATCGATAACCCGTTGCAGTGCCAGAACGCGTTCAAATAGCGCCTCTTGCTGCGCTTGCGTGAAAATAATTTTTCCACTGGAATCCTGCGCTGTGTACATTTCAGTAAACGAAACGCCTGGCGCCGGAAAAGCAAATCGTGACTGGCCAGCCAGCAATTGACTTTCACCGGAACGGTCTTTTGCAAAAATACCGGATTCTGAAATTTGAAATATATCGGACTTTTCGATGATATAGGAAGTAAAATAAATTTGGCGGTTCTTTCCCCATGATGGGAGAATCTGATTTTTGCCCCAGGGCATCAATTGAAATAAGGGTGGGGGATTTTCAGCAATAATTTGGGGGATATTAAGCTCGACATTCAGCGCCCTGACTAATAGCGAATCTAATTCAATTTTCCAGAGAGCAGCCGGATCCGTTGGCGTCACCAGTCCATCCTGGTTCAGATCAATTCCAATTCGTGAGAAAACAATTGCGTATCCCTGGGGTGACCAGCGCGGAAAGCCATCCCAAACGTTGCCAGAGGTGATTTGAATCGGTAAGGGGATCGCATTGGGATCAATTTTGGTTAAAAATGGTCGAATGATTTGAAGATGACTGCCCCCTCCTTTCGTGACGGCCGTGAACACCAGCCAGCGTCCGTCAGCCGACCAATCCGGGTGTGTGCCGCCGGCAAAAGTTATTTGATTGATTTTTTTTTCGCGAAAGTCATAAGACCAGATATTTTCAGTGCCATCACGATCAGATACAAATGCCAGTCGATTTTGAGTGGGGGAATATTGGGCAAAATCATCCACTCCCAAATGATCGGTTACTTTTTGAGGTTGACCTTTGGGAGAAACCTGATCAGTTTCTACCAGCAGATTTACCAGCCAGATATCCCCGGCGGCGTCCTCGCGAACCGAGGTAAAGACGAGTTGTTTCCCGTTTGGCGACCAATCTGGATTGTAGTCGTCGGCCTTATGCGTGGTAATCTGGGAAGCCATTCCGCCCCTTGTTGACTTAATCCAGATATCAAGGTTACCACTCCGGCGCGAAGTGAATGCCAGCCATTTGCCATCCGGCGAAACAGAACCGGCAAAATCCGCCTCGGGATGTGTTGTAATTGGCCTGAAATGAATAATAGACGCATCCGTTGGAATAGTACCAATTACCTGACCGTTGAGCGACGATGCAAATTGAAAAATAGTAGAAAAAATGAGTATGCGATTTAAAATCAGAATGACTTGCGAAAAAAAAGGAGCATGCATTTTCGACCTTCTCGTATGCGTCACCAAAAAATGAAGAAACACCCCAACTATTAACTCTTTCAGGCGCATAATTGGGGTGTAAAATTAAATTCAGGTTTGTAAATTTTAAGTATCCATATCAGATTGGATAATCTGCCAGCTATTTTTTTACTCTCAAAATTAAAAAGAGTATGCCGTACAGTTAAACGTCACGCGTCCAGATAAACCCAATGCCCATTAAGCTCAAAATTGTGGACTTTGAATGGTCGGGTTAGGTTATTTTTTATTCCACGAACCATCGGGCAGTTGAATCCAGATGCCGGATTCCGCTTTTTCTCGATTCATGGCGGCGAAGATCGCGTATACATCGTCTTTATTGGCATTGGCCGCTTCGGCATTGATTTCTATCACGCGATCCATCACCACTTCACGATCCCGATTTTCTTCCATCATAATTTCCATTACGCGTTTCTTATAGTCGGCATCTTCATCGAGTTTGGCCAGTGGTCGCAGCTCTAAAAAGCCGCGATTATTTTCACCAATGGCGCCGTCACGTTTATATTCATCAATTTCATCTTTATTGAATTTCCGATTTTGTACGGCTTCAAGAACGCGCTTTTTTTCATCAGAAATTACAACTTTCTTCTGTTCCCCTTCGGAACGAACAGAAGAAACCATCCAGGTCTCTTTTTCAATATTTTCATAAGTCCCAATCACCTGATTTTCCAGAGCCGTTTTTTCTCCCGTGACAGTGACCTCCGGGGCTTTTACACTGCAACTGGTAATGAAAATTAAGATGACCCAGAACGCCAAAATCCAGATATGTTTTTTCATAATCCTTTGAAATATAACCGGTTGGCTATATTTCTGTTTAACCTCCTTAATTTTTCAAAAAATTTTACATTCGAAGCGCTATCATAATTAGCAAGCTTGCAGAAGAATTGTGTCCGAAACATAATACGAATAGGATTTATTTGATTTAGCATAAATTCTACTTTAATTTTATTAAAAAAAGCAATAAAAATCAAGGGGAAAATCGAATTTTCTGTACCATTCAGTTCGCCTTCGATAATGCGATAACCCGGCAAAGTTTTAACAGCAACCTTCCTGAAATTAAAATACGAAATAGAATAAAGGATGTTCCAATCCGGATGATGATCGTTATCAGGAAAAGAGAGATGGGTGATAAAAGTACAGGTGTAACCGAATCATATAAATTTTCGAGATGGTATTAAAAAAGACTTGCTTCAGATTTATGTAATAATTATATTACAAAATTATTACAAATGTAACATGGGTAATTAATTCTCTTAAATCAAATCAATAGGAGACAGAATGCCAACGCCACGCTCCAATATTTTACTATCAATTATTTTTTTCCATATTTCTTTGCAAATTTTAAGGTTAAATACGCCATACGGGATTGAAATAAATCTTATCGGAACTGTGTTCGCGCAAACACCCGGGGCAATTTTACCTTCGCCGTCATCATTAAATCAAGCTGCTGTAAGCCTGCCAATCGACAATAGTCTTTCAATTTCAGGTGAGTGGTTTCTTTCGTATCAAATTGGAAAGAAAGAAAAAGAGGATTTTAATAGTTTTAATCTCAAACGTGGCTATATCACCATTAAAAAAACAATAAGTCGTAATATTATTGGCCGAATTACACCTGATATTTCGGTTGATCGCGATGGTGATGGAGAAGGAGATATTGAATTACGTTTAAAATACTGTTATATTAATTTTTTATGGCCAACATTCAGGATTTTTAATTCTCCGCAACTTGAATTTGGACTGGTCCATCGACCCTGGCTGGATTTTGAGGAGCATATCAATCGCTACCGGGTTCAGGGAACAATGTTTTTAGAACGAAATGGCGTTTTTGATTCCGGTGATTATGGGGTGACTTTTATGACACTGCTGGGCGAAGAAATGCGTAAAGAGTATCAAAAAGAGGTGAATAAAAGCTATCCTGGCCGGTATGGTAGTCTGGCTATCGGGCTCTATAATGGTGGCGGGTATCATGCCCTGGAAAGAAACAAAAATAAGACGCTTGAATGGCGAATAACTTTGCGGCCACTGCCCGAAATTACGCCGGGATTACAGATGAGTTATTTGGGCGCTTATGGAAAGGGCAATCAGGAATTTTCACCGGATTGGGAACTTCATGATGGTTTTCTTTCCTGGGAATTACCGCGATTTATTGTAACTGCTCAATATTATCAGGGAAAAGGTAATGCGAAAGGCACACTTTTAGATGCATCTAAAAATTCAATTGAACAGGAGGGCTATTCCTGTTTTGGGGAAATAAAGCTGCATCAATGGAAGCTGATTGGCCGGTATGATTATTATGAAGCATTTCCATCATCAATCGCTTTGAAGCAAAACCGTTATATGAGTGGAATAGCTTACAATCTGGGTGGGGAAACCAAAATTCTGGTGGATTATGAAGTGGTAGAATCAAAAAGCCATAAGAATACCAGCGATAAGGTTCTTGAACTGGCGATGGAAGTGCGATACTAATAGGCTTGAACTTCTTGCTGTCGTCTAAAATCATTTTCTGATTAATATTACAACGTTAAGTTAATAAAGTTAAAAAATAAATTCATTTACAATTTTAGAATGTGCCGTTTTGTCTTGGCAGAAGTCGTTTTCAGCGCCAAATTGACCTCCGCTGTATCTCCCCCATTTTCAAAAAACGAAAATGGGGGAGAGAACCGGGCGACTCTCCCAAATTCCGTTTTTTGGAATTTGGGAGAGGCAGGAGGGGGTCCTTCATTGATTGAAAATATCCTTTAGACGTTAGAATTTCAGGTGTTATGAGTCTTTTAAACTTAATGTTGTCGTACTAATTACCAATTTTTTTTATAAATGTTACACTTGTAACATCTTTTATACTCACCTGTATTTATGCTGCATATTCCCCCTGAATCTGAAAAAAGTATAAAAATCTGAATATTTTTTTCTGTCAATTTACGGCTTTGATGGTATTATTATAGTGTGAGCATTTTTTTTATGATATTAAAAATGGGGGTAAATCGATGCTTGTTGGGAAAATTTATTTAACTTTGATTTTGACGGTTTTCATGCTTGTAAATCCAGTCCGTTCACAACAGAATGGGACTTTGGTAGCTACCTTCTTAGGTACGCAGGCCTATGAGCGTGTTGGGTATTGGGTGAATAAAGCCGGCGATGTGAATGGCGATGGCTATGACGACTTCATGATTGCCAACTATCACACGAAAATTAATGGTTACGATGCCGGTGCCGTTTATCTGATCCTGGGGCGATCAAATAGCCAGTGGGGCTTTAATGTTTCACTGGAAGATGCGAATGCCCGTTTCCTGGGTCGCATGAATTATGAAGCGCTGGGCTATCATGTCGGTGGCGGCGGTGATATCAATGGTGATGGTTATGAAGATATCATTATCGGGGCGCCCGCCGGAAATCCATCTGTTTCTTCGCTGCCTGGAACTGCCTATATTATTTTTGGTAAATCAACCGTTGATTGGGGAATGGATGCTGTTCCATATTATTCAGCAAATGCTTCCTACGAAGGGGAGGCGGCCGGGAGTCAGGCTGGCAAAGCGGTGGCCATTGTTGGTGATGTGAATGGTGATGGCTTTGATGATTTTCTGATGAGCGCACCTTTTTTTGATGGCTATGTTGCGGATGGTGGAAAAGTCTATCTCATGCTGGGACGAAGTTCCAGTTGGAAGCTCAAGGCTAAAGCAACGGATTGCCAGGCATCGTTTATTAGTAAACAATCCAATAATCAGGCTGGTTATATGCTGGCGGGTGCCGGGGATGTGAATGGGGATGGGTTGGCTGATATGATTATCGGCGCACCGAAAAAAGGCAACATTTATCTCGTTTTTGGCCGCCAGAATGCCAACTGGGGCCAAAATTTTGACCTTTATAATTCCAATGTCCGGATTACAGGTGGAACCGGATCCTATAGCACCGGTTGGATTGTTACCACGGCAGGTGATGTGAATAACGATGGATTTGATGATATTCTCATCACTGCCCCTTCAAACAGCCAGGCTGGCGCGGAAGCCGGCAAAATTTTCCTGCTCTATGGAAAAGCGAGTTGGGAATCTTCAATTAATTTGACAACCTCAACCAGTTATTTCCTTGGCGAAGCGGCTAATGATAATGCTGGCTGGAGCGCCAACGGTGTCGGTGATATTGATGGGGATGGCTATGCCGATTTTATGATAGGGGCCTGGCATAATGATCACAGTGGTCTGGATGCAGGAAAAGCATATTTCCTGAATGGCAAATCCAGTCCATTTACGGCTACGGCCTTATCTTCGGTTACCGATTTCATCACGGGAGAAACAGATAGTGCTTTTTGCGGATTTAGTGTCGCCGGGGTTGGGGATGTAAATAAGGATAAGGTACCGGATTTTGTCATTTCAAGCCCTTATTATAGCCAAAAATATCGGTGGGGTGGAAAAATTTCGCTCTATTTGGGTAAGAAAAGCGGCCCGCAAACCTCATTACTGGCGGTTAATTCAGACACAATTCGAATTCCATTAAGTGCGACCAGTGGAGCGCTTACAATTAATAATGAAGGCTTTGCAAATCTGGAATGGCAGGCGCAAATCGATGCCGGTATGCCCTGGCTTACGTCTATTGCGCCAACCAATGGGACGGTCGCCAGCTTCAGCACACAGGAATTGGTGGTCGATATTAGCCGATCCAGCCTTTCGCCTGGCAATTACCAGGGAATTGTTCATTTGACATCAAATGGTGGCAATAAAGATGTTGTCGTAAAAATGGATGTGGCGGGTCCCGCACAGCTTTCAGCGTCGACGTCGATATTAGATTTTGGGAGTGTCACTGCGGAACTTAATTTTGAGCTTACCAATACCGGTGGCGAGTTGCTAAGCTGGAATATCAATACCAGTTGGCAGAACACCTGGATTCAATCCGTTAGCCCGGATTTTGGAACACTGAATGCGGGGGAAACCCAAACAATTACAGTTCGGGTGAGCCGATTTCCGATGGCGGAAGGTAGTTACCAGCAAACACTGTCAATCAATTCCAATGGTGGCAGCCATTCACTGGAAATTAACATGAGCGTTCCAAAGCCGGAGCCTTTTGAAAAAAGAATAAATTCAGGTGGTTCGGCATTTACCGATAACAGTGGCAATCGCTGGGTGGCGGATCAGAAGTATATTGCCGGTGGTTTTGGATATGTTGGTGGACAAACGTATACGACGAGTGATGCTATTTCGGGTACATCTGCTCAGGGACTTTATAAATCCGAACGCTGGGGAATGACGGCGTATCAATTTGATGTGCCGGCCGGAATTTATGAAGTCACGCTCCACTTTGCTGAATTGTATTATACAGCGACCGGCAAACGTATTTTCAGTGTTCAAATTGAAAATCAGGAATATTTGACAAAACTGGATCTGTTCCGTGAAGTTGGTCATGATGCTGCCGTTGCTTACACCTTTTCGAATATTACCGTGACTGATGGTCGTCTGGATATTACTTTTCAGGCCTTTGCCGATGCAGCAAAAATTTCCGGAATTGAAGTGCGAACCCTGGCAGATGAACCACGATTGACGGTTTCTCCGGTAGTTCTGGATTTTGCCAGTGATCAAACCACGTTAAATTTTACAATAAAGAATGAAGGGACCAGCAATTTAGTCTGGACCGCTTTTGAAGCACCGGAAGTTACCTGGATAACAGATGTACAACCAGCAAATGGTACCCTCGCGCCTGGACAAAGTCAGATTGTAACAACCCCAATATCAAGAGAAAATCAAGCGCCAGGTAATTATACCAATAAAATCCAAATCGATTCGGATGGGGGATCACAATCCATTGATATCAAAATGACAATTCCTGGTCCGGCCGTTCTCGAAGTGAGTCCATTAAGCCTGGATTTTGGGCTTAATTTAACAAAAATGACCTTTAATGTCACCAATTCCGGAAGCGCTGAAATGAGCTGGGCACTTAACCAGACCTGGGACAATTCGTGGATTACTTCGGTTCTTCCAATAAATGGTACTTTATCCGCCGGACAGTCTCAAATTGTCACGGTTGATATCAATCGGACAAACAAATCGACTGGTGATTACTCGGGCAATATTGAAATAAATTCAAATGGCGGAAATCAGAATGTAACTGTAACAATGTCCGTTGCGCCGCCGGCCCCTTATTCAGCACGAATCAATGCTGGAAATGGTAAATTTACCGATAAAAATGGAAATATCTGGGTAGCCGATCAAGCCTACCAACCCGGTGGATTTGGCTATGTGGGGGGAAGATCCTACTCGACTTCTGACTATATTTCTGGCACCAGTTATCAAGGCCTTTATAAAACGGAACGTTATAGCATGTCAGCCTATAGTTTTGATGTTCCGAATGGTCAATATCAGGTTATTCTCCATTTTGCTGAGCTTTATTATACAGCCAAAGATAAACGGGTTTTTCATGTGGCAATTGAAAATCAGACAGTTTTATCAAATCTGGATATTTTTAAACTGGTGGGACATGATGTTGCGCTGTCACGTACTTTTTCAAATATCATGGTTACTGATGGAACGCTTGATGTCACATTCACGCCGATAAAAGATTCGCCGAAGATTTCAGGGATTGAAGTCGTCCAAACCTCGGCGGAACCAATCCTGGCGGTTGATCCGACAACACTCAATTTTGGATCAACTCAAACCCAACTCAATTTATTAATTTCAAATCCAGGAGTTGGGACTTTAACCTGGACGGCGGCTGAAAATCCCGATCAAAGCTGGATTCAATCTATTTCACCAGCCAGTGGTAGTATCAATCAGGGTGAAAATCAAAGTGTTATTGTTACAATTGACCGCACCGGCCTGAATACTGGTACCTATTCCGGCATTGTTGAAATTAATTCGAATGGCGGCACCAAATCTATTCCGGTCGAAATGAGTATTGCCGGTCCACCGCAATTGACTGTTTCCAGTACGTTGCTTGATTTGGGGCGTTCAGCCAATGAAGCGACTTTCACCATTCAAAATAGTGGCGGTGGAGAAATAGCCTGGACACTTCAGGAAAATCCAGATGTCAATTGGATTACCTCATTGACTCCTGTTTCTGGAACGCTGACTGCCGATCAAGCGATATCAATCAAAGTACAGATTTCCCGTAGTGGCGTCGCTGCAGGTGACTACACAGACACTTTGAGTATCGATTGGAACGGTACGGTGCAAAAGATTGCTGTCAAGATGAACGTGCCGGATCTTTCAAAAGTAGCGTTTCGAATAAATGCCGGAGGCCCGGCCTACACCGATGCGCAGGGCAATATCTGGTCGGCTGATCAGGCGTATACGACCGGGGGATTTGGGTATAATGGTGGCAGCACCTATAAAACCACCGATCCCATAAAAAATACAACTTCGCCGACACTTTATCAAACAGAACATTATGGAATGACTTCATATCGATTTGACGTGCCAAATGGCACTTATCAGGTGATCCTGCATTTAGCAGAAATTTATGCCAAGGCGACTTACAAGCGGGTTTTCGATATTTCGGTTGAAAGTCAACTCGTTTTAGATGATTTGGATATCTATAAAGTCGTTGGGCATGATGTTGCACTCGTCTATACGTATGACAACATTCAGGTATCCGATGAAAATCTGGAAGTGTCATTTAAAAGCTCGAGGGAGCAGCCCAAAATTTCGGCGATTGAAGTTATCCCGCAGACAACGGGTCCAACATTAGCCATTTCACCGGACACCCTTCACTTCGGGACTTCCGGTGAGACGATGACTTTTTCAGTACATAATACGGGAAGCGAAAATTTAACCTGGAGTGCTGCTGAGAATCCGGAAATAGCCTGGTTGGTATCTATCAGTCCTGTCAGTGGAAGTGTGCCTGGTGGCGCAAACCAGAGTGTAACAGTAAATGTAGATCGTACTGGATTGACCGCCGGCACCCATTCGGGGTCGATTCAGGTAACCGCTAACGGGGGAAATAAAGCTATCCCGGTGGACGTGACGATTCCCGGTCCACCGATGCTGTCCCTGAGTCCAACATTATTGGATTTTGGCGCAACATCGGCAGAACTGAAATTAAATATCACCAATAGTGGCGGCAGTCTGTTGAGCTGGAAAATAAATAAGGGCACCAATCTGGATTGGATTACTTCTATACTTCCGGATACAGGCGATGTGAATGCGGCCCAAATCCAGACGATTACCATCAAGGTTGATCGAACAAATCTGGCAGTGGGTGACTATTCCGGGACGTTGACGATTGTTTCCAATGCCGGTAATCAGACCGTGAATGTTAAAATTCAAAAAGCGGCAGCAATCGCGTACAGCCAGCGAATTAATGCCGGAGGGGATATTTTTACGGATGTCGATGGCAATATCTGGGCAGCAGATCAGGCTTATCAGACCGGTGGATTTGGTTATGTGGGCGGGAAAACCTATACCACGGGAGATCTCATTTCCGGAACTTCGAAACAGCCACTTTTTAAAACAGAACGCTATGGAATGACCGCGTATCAATTTGATGTTCCGAATGGTAAATATAAAATCGTTTTACATTTTGCCGAACTTTATTTTACCCAAACGCTGAAACGTATTTTTAGTGTTGCCATCGAAGGGCAGATAGTACTCAATAAACTCGATATTTTTCAAAAAGCCGGTCACGATGTGGCGCTCTCTTTTACTTATTCTGACATTCAGGTCACTGATGGGATTTTAAATATTTCTTTTACACCCTCAGCCGATTCACCAAAAATTTCAGCGATTGAAGTGATCGCAATTTTGGATAATCCGGTATTGAATGTTAGCCCGACAATTCTGGATTTTGGCTCAACTTTACCAAAATTGTCCTGTTCAGTGATGAATGATGGCGTTTTGCCATTAACCTGGCAAATGGCAGAAAGTCCGGATAAGTCATGGATAACTTCAATCACACCTTCCTCCGGTACCATTTCCGGTATCGGAAGTCAAAATGTCGAGATCGTGATTGATCGGACAGGATTGGCGCAAGGAACCTATTCTGGCAAGATCCAGGCGACTTCTAATGGTGGAACGAAGGAAATAACGGTGAATATGAACATTCCAGGTGCGCCCGAACTTTCTGTAACACCGACCTCGCTGGATTTTGGAGCGTCAGGTACCGAGATGAATTTTACGGTCAAAAACGCTGGCGGCAAATTATTAAGCTGGAAAGCTGTTGAAAATCCGGATAAGTCCTGGATTACTTCCATTACTCCGGCCAGTGGAAGCTTAACCAGTGAGCAAGCTGAAAATGTGGTGATGAAAATTAGTCGCGCTGGCTTGGCTGAAGGTAGCTATTCTGGCACTATTTCTGTATCGTCAGATGAATCTCTGGTGAATTTAACCGTACAAATGACCGTTGCCTTAACTCCAATCTATGCCCAAAGAGTTAATTGTGGTTCGAGCAAAAGTTTTACGGACGCTGAGGGCAAAATCTGGGAAGTTGACAAAACTTTTTCAACTGGAAGTTGGGGTGCCGTCGGTGGAAGCCTGTATTCCCGTACTGATCCAATAGCAAACACGAATGATGATCCAGTGTATCAAACTGAACGTTGGGGAATGAGCAGCTATAAATTTACGGTTGAAAATGGCAGTTATGAAGTCTCATTTTTATTTGCCGAGTTATATTTTACCCAGCCGAACAAGCGTATTTTTAGTATCAAGCTTGAAGGAAATACGGTTTTGTCCAATTATGATATATTTGCCGATGTTGGACACGATGTAGCAACTGTTAAAACATTTAAAGTTGATGTCAGTGATGGACAATTGAATATCGATTTTATAAAATCAGTTGATGATCCCAAAATATCCGGAATCCAGGTGCTCGGCTATGGAGCCGCGCTGGCAAAGGAAAATGCAGACGAGGAAAAGGTGGTTGAAGAAATTATCCCGACAAAATTTTATCTGTATCCCAATTATCCGAATCCATTTAATTCTTCAACCTTGATTCGCTATGCCTTACCTTATCCAGCCCAGGTTAACCTGACGATTTTTAATGTGCTGGGTCAACAGGTACGTGTTTTAGAAGAAGGTGAAAAAAATCCGGGGCATCATACGCTGGTCTGGAAGGCGAAAGATCACCATAATCAACTGGTCAGTTCTGGTATTTATTTTGCAGAAATAGAAGTGATTCCAACTTTTGGAAATGAGCCCAGACATAAAACGGTTATGAAAATGTTATATGGGAAATAAAATTATTAACTTTATCAGGAATGAAATTTCCTGAAAATTTTGTATCATAATTTTTTTAAATCCCCTATAAATCGATTAGAAACATATTTATAGGGGAAATTTTATTCCAGACGGCGCTTGAATCCGGCAAAATTTAAAGGGTGATGACACGATGAGAAATGAATGGAATCTGAATCAGAAACTCCAATTTTTAGTTATTATTTTTATGACATTGACCAGACTGGGTTGGGCTCAGAATGCAGGCGAGGTTCCCAATCCGATTGCACCACATCAATCCCGCTTTGAATTGGCGGCGTCAGATTTGGTGCCAACGACAATTTTTAAAGGCGTCAATAATGGCGAACGAATTGGTTACGCTGTTTCCACGGCTGGTGATATTAATGCAGACGGCTATGGTGATTTTATGGTAGCGGCCTATCATCATCATTCTCATGGCTGGAATTGCGGGGGGGTCTATCTCTTTTTGGGTGCAGATGGAAATCGCTGGGAAGGTGAGGTGAATATTACCAATGCCGACGCCATCTTTAAAGGGAAGCGTGAATATGAAATGGTTGGCTGGACTGTTGCCGGCGGGGGTGATTTTAATGGGGATGGTTATGATGATCTGCTGATTGGCGCCCCTGGCAATTGGGAAACCGCACGGCCGAATTATGGATTAGTTTATATCATGTTGGGCAAAAAAAATATTGACTGGAGCGATGATTATCTCCTGGTTGATAATGCTGATTTATCATATATTGGTGAAGCGAATGATGATCAATTAGGCTATCAGGTGGAGTTTTTGGGGGATTTGAATAATGATGGGTGCGATGATATTCTGATTTCGGCGGCATTCCGCAATGAAGGCGGAATTCAGTGGTCCGGAAAAGTATATCTTGTCTTCGGGAAAAAAAGTGGTTTTCGTCGCGAAATACCAATCGTGGCGGAAACAGTTGCCAGTTTTGTTTTTCCGGCCGCCAAAGCGACACTCGGATTCGGTCTGGATGGCCTGGGCGATGTTAATGGCGATGGTCTGTTGGATTTTGGAATCACCGCTGAAGGGGTGGGAAAAACATTTTTGATACTTGGACATCAGAAAATCGACTGGGGACTGAATTATAATGTAAAAAATGCTGATGTAACATTCATTGCTGAACAAAGCTATCAGAAGCCTGGCTGGATTGTCCGGGGTATCGGGGATGTTAATGGGGATGGATTGGCAGATTTTGTCATTACCGGGCTGAATATTGACGAATCATCAGGAAGAGTTTATCTGATTCTGGGTCGAAAAAATTGGCCAACGGGTGATTTTTCATTGACAGATGCCGATGCATCTTATATTGGTGTTGGAAAACGACCAGAGTGTGGTGTATCAGTCGATGGCCTTGGTGATTACAATGGCGATGGCATGGATGATTTTGCGTTTGGGGCGCGATATTATAAAAATGTTACGTTTGTACATGCAGGAAAAGAGTTTTTGATCACCGGCCGGACTTCGGAATGGCCGAAAAATAAAAAAATCAGTGAATTAAATGAAAACACTTTTTCTGTGGACGATTCAATTTGCTGTGTCGGGTGGGGGACGGCCGGAATCGGTGATTTTAATGGTGATACACGACCGGATTTTATCGTCTCCGCCCCGTTTACCAGTTTTAATGATTTTCACTGGGCGGGGAAAATTTATCTGTTCACCGGAAATTATACGAAATTTAGTATCGCTGGAAAAGTACTTTATAATTCAACATCGTATCCCATTCCAAATGTCAGGATTCAGGTTAAAAATAGCAAACAGCAATTTTTTAATCTCGTTCATCAGGATAGCTATTTATTCGAAGGGCCACCCGGATTGTCTTATCTGGTCACCCCTTTAAAAGAAATGAATACAGATATTGGAAGAGAGGCAATTACCGCGCTGGATGCCGCGTTGGTGGCACGTCAAATTTTAGGATTGGAAAAGTTCAATGATCGACAAAAGTGGCAGGGGGATGTGGACATTGATGGAAAATTGACCCTGGAAGATGCCGTGGCACTTCTTAAATATGTTGTTGGTCTGCCTAACCGAACCGGCGTAAAAATTGGCGAATGGCAGTTCAGTCCAACCTCCCGGGAATATGCTGCTTATAGTCCGAGTTCGACTCATGAACATTTTACGGGATATATTCGTGGGGATGTCGATTTAAGCTGGAAACCAGCAGAAAACCTTGCTCTTTCCAAATCATCAGCGATGAATTACCCGACAGAATTAGAAGTAAATTCCAAATCCGGGATTGATATACCATTCACTTCGACCATTGAAGAGCCAATTTATGCCTTTGAAGTTGAATTTGAATATGATCCTTCAGCGTTCAGCTTCGAGGAGATTAATTTAAGTTTTCCTCACGCCAGTTGGACAAAATTGATTAATAAAGAAACAGGCAGGATCAGGGCGGCATTTTATGCTGTTGAACCGGTAAATCGAATAAATAATACGCTTTTTCATATAAAATTAGCCACTTTAAAGGCATTTGGCCAGAAAAATCAAATTTCGATCAATTATTTGCGAATCAATAACACCTTACTGGAAAAAGAAAATATTTCGATCACCGGAACAGGCAAAAGCTTCGTCCCTTCAAATTTTGATTTGAAACAAAATTATCCCAATCCAATTCAGGGACAAACCGTTTTTTCCTTTGATTTGCCACAGGATGAATTGGTGACGTTGAAAATCTTTAATATCCTGGGTCAGGAGATCGTTAAAATAACTGCCCAACATTTTATGGCCGGACAGCATGAAATAATATGGAAAATGCAGGATGAATCCGGTGAAAGATTGCCCGCCGGTGTTTATTATTATCAAGTGACGGCCGGGGAATTTAAGCAGATTAAAAAGATGGTTGTCTTGCCATAAGCTGTCGTTTATTTTTCTGGCAGCTTTGCCACTGAAATTTTATAACCTTCACTCAACCAGGTAATATAAGTCGTGCGCGCCACCATCAGTTCATCATCCAGTGGAATGGCATGTCCCGCCAGATTCTTTTCCAGACACAGATTTATCTGCTGTTCCAGAATAATAATTTTGTTAACGTGATAATTATATTGGGGATATCTGGCAGCGACTCCTTTTAAATCTGGAATTACTTTGTTATCGACTAAATTTTTTTTCCGCCCGCCCTCAATATGACAGGTTTCGCAACTCTCTCCATTTAAGCTTAATTCCTGGCTTTGAAAAGCAGCCAACCCTTTTGTAATCCAGTCCTTTTTATACGTATCGGGAGGCGCGAGGCGGATCTGTTTGCCGTTGCTCAGTGAAGTCATATAAAGTATCAGGGCATTGGCGTCGTCACTTCCCAGAACCCAGGGCGTTCCATTATTTTCGTTTACCACTGCAAAATTATTGGCCATGGAAAAAGTGGGGCATAGCTGCGAAAAGGATGTTTATATCGGGGATATTTATCAGGATTCGTCAGGAATCCTCCTTCATGACAGGAATGACAGGAAAATTCATTTTTACCAATTTTCTGATCAAACCAGATTGCTTTTCCCCGCATCAGGGCTTTTTGCTCGGCTGCCCGCGCTATTTCAATTTGACCGGGTGTTATATTTTGCAACGTAATAGATGTATTGTTTTTACCACACGATAAAATTCCCAACAGTATCAGCAAAATTGACTTTCTCAATATTTTAGTAATTTGCGTATTCAAAGATTTAGAAAAAAATCTCATGGTTATCTTCATAAAAATCGTACATGCCTGAAAATTTAATGAATAAATGCCTTGTTCGTGTTTTATAGATGAGTTCAGTCTAAAAACCGCGAATTACACTGATTTTACGAATTAAAAGTGGCCTAAATTCAATAAAAACAATTAGTTTAATGAGTGGTTAAAGGTGACCGATCACCGGGTAAAAGCAAACAATTTTCATTTTTTGTGTCCAGGGCAGCGGTGAATAAAGTCTGCTGGAATATTCTCAAGCCGACTGCGCCTCATCAAAAGATCAGCTTTGCTGAAAAGGGTGAACACTTTATTGAATGTTGTCATCCGACATTGTCGCTGAAAAAGATTGCGAAAGATAACGTTTGCTGGATTTGACCCATCCGGTTGGTTGAGGTAACACCTTATTCACCTTAGTAATCCGCCAAACCCGGGACACCACCAACCTTAT
>DYKB01000017.1 GCA_020722815.1 Caldithrix sp.
AGAGCTGATCTTTTGATGAGGCGCCGTCGGCTTGAGAATATTCCAGCAGACTTTATCCACCGCTGCCCTGGACACAAAAAATGAAAATTGTTTGTTTTCACCCGGTGATCGGTTACGAATTTTCACGAGCTTTAGCTCATGGTTCCATGAACGCCTCCCGATAATCACCGGGCTTTTAAGCCCGATTCCTTAAACGCCCGTGGGTTAAAACCCACTTTAATATTGGGGGCGCCTGATGATCCACGAGCTAAAGAAGGTGTCCAAGAACTAGAAAAATTGTCATGGCGAGGCGTTTTTTGCCAAAGCAATCCCCTGTTAAAACGGCGGAGATTGCTTCGTCGCCAAAAACGCTCCTCGCCATGACAGTTCCGGGTTAGTTCGCGGACACCTTCTAAAGCTCATGGCTATCCATTTATTTATTAATGATTTACAGCCTTAACCTGACGGCTATCCCCCCAAACTCCTTCCCTCAGATCAGGGAAGGAGGGTATCCACTTCCCCAAGTCCAGTAACGAAATGTGGGTCAAGATCAGTCTACCGGGAGAGGGTGATAGTGAGGACTTTGTGCATTGCACCGCATAAAGGCGATACACTCCTGAAATTATTCAAAACGCGTTACACGTCGATTTTGGAATTTCAATAATAATTTTATCGCTGGAAAACTCCGATTTTTTCTACGACCCAAACGCCTGAGTACTAAAAGGCGGTGGTATAACCCGTAAAATACAAAAAGAGGCTAAAGTTTAGCCTCTTTTTGTTAGAATTGGGGGATCTGAGTATGTTAAATTTTAAAAATTTCTATTATTAATTTTTATTGAACTCGTATTTTAAGCTCACCGATCCCTGTTGAAATACGTAAATTCAAATGCTCGCCCAGTTTATCAAAATTTTCGGAATAGTAATAACTGCCGCGTTTTTCAAACCAGTTCGGATAATTTACCTCAGAAAGAAATAAAAATTTGGAAACTTTCATTTTGGTACCACTATTTTCGGGGATGATGATTGTCGTTTCACCAATGTCCAGATCAACATCTGCCGTGGCATCTTTCAATTTTGCGCCAGAAAAATCCAGGTGCATTTCGCCGATACCTGAATTAATATCAGCAATTTCAAAATTCGCATTACCCAGATTGGCAATTTTTAACTCACCGACTTTTACATTTACTTCAAACGAAGTCATACGAACCAGATTCGGTTGGTCAAAATCAACCGATACATCTCCAGCCCAATTACGTAATGCTACACTTTTTAGACGAAGATCCCCAAGCTCAAAATCGACTGCACCAGCTTTAATATTGGCGTCCAAATCGATCTGTGGGGCTTCAGGTAATAAAACTTCTACTTTAAGGTGATTATCATTGTCGTGTTCCGAATCGTTGTGCCACGGAAATTCCTGATCAAAAATAATATGAATCAGATTTCGACTTTTGTTATAATCAATCTCTTTTTCTATTTCTTCGCCATCATATTTATAAAAGATACGGCATTCGTTCGGATTAGAATTTTTTCGAACATCTACTTCACCGGCATCAATTTCAATGTTAACTTTTATTTTTGTACTTTCAATTTTAAAAATCTTTTCGGATTCGTAAGCCTGACAATTGTCAACTATTAAAGAATTTATAAGCCCCAGGCTCAAGGCAAAAATTGACCAAAATATGATTGATTTCATTTAAGCTCTCAATTTTTTAAAACGTAAAAACGAAAAAAATCTCATCCACGCTGTTTTATAAGGCCAAATCCCTTGTAATTCCCTTTAATCATCCCTTAAGGGATACGCAGAAAATATATTTTTGTGTCAGACAAAATTAAAAAATTTTCTACCGAGGCGCTTTTTCAATTGCACGAACAAAAATTCTTTCTTATATTAGTTTGTGATTTTTAATCAAAATGGACTGTCCTGTTAAATAATGATACCCATTTAATTCGATATACTATTGAGTCAGTAAATTTTCTTGCTAAAATGGAGGCTGTCAATGAAAACCCAATTAATAAGCATCATTTTGTTGTCATTTGTCCTGTTTAAATTCCAACTTGCAAAAAGTGCGGATGATATTCAGGTCATGGGGGATTGGGAAGGTAGTTTTCAAACCCTAAATGGAGATTATGGCACGCTGGAAAGTCAGGTCATTGCAGCGGGAAACGGGACCTACCGCGCGATTATTATGATCAATTCAGGTACACAGGTAGAATTGACTGGTACACAGACCGATCAGACTGTGGTTTTTGCTGGAAAAATCGATGTGGGCCCAGAAATGGGCGGCCTGTACGAAATAAAAGCCGAAATTGTAAATGGAAAATTTACCGGCACTTTTAAGGGTTATGAAAATAGTGGAACGCTGGAGCTAAAAAAAATTGAAAAAAAGTCACCAACGCTGGGTTTGGAACCACCAGCAGGTGCAATTATTCTTTTTGATGGTAAAAATTTAAAGAAGTGGCAAAAAGTTGGTGGCGGAAAACCTACATGGGAGCTACTGCCGTCAGGAGAAATGGAGGTCAGAAAAAGCAGTATGATGACAAAAGAAAATTTTGGGGATCATCAACTGCATATCGAATTTAAAACGCCCTTCATGCCCGAAGCACGGGGACAAAAGCGGGGAAATAGCGGGGTTTATGTTGCGGGTCGTTATGAAGTTCAGGTACTGGATAGTTATGGTCTAAAACCGGCTGATAATTTATGTGGTGGAATTTATAAAAAGGCGGTTCCTGCCGCAAACGCCTGCTATCCGCCACTAACCTGGCAGACCTACGATATTACTTTTTATGCACCAAAATTTGATGCGGCTGGTAATAAAACGAAACCTGCTGAAATTACGGTGAAGCACAATGGCATCCTGATTCATGATCGTATTGTACTGGATGGTCCAACTCCGGGCGGGGTGGATCAGGATGAAACCAAACCGGGTGGTTTAATGCTGCAGGATCATGGCAATAAAGTACAGTTTAAAAATATTTGGGTTCTCCCTATCAAATAAATTTACGAAATGGTCACTAATTTGGAAATGACATAATTCACATTCATTCCAAGGAGGATATTTAATGAAACCTGTTAATTTTGGTCTGGTCGGTCTTGGTGGATATGCGAAAGTATACCACGACATTTTAACTGAATTGGTTGAAAATAAAACGGCTCGCTTGATTGCTGTTGCCGAATGGCAGCCTGAAAAATTTAATGATCCGATTGATAAACTTAAGCGAGCCGGCGTGAAAATTTTTAAAGATTACGACGAATTGCTGGCCGTGTGTGAGAAAGAGCTGGATATTGTGGCATTGCCCGTTGGGATTCATCTGCATGTTCCGTTTACAATTAAGGCGCTCAAACGCGGTATCCATGTCCTTTGTGAAAAACCGGTCGCCGTCACCATTCAGGATGTCGACTCCCTGATTCAGGAGCGAGAAAAATCAGGGAAAATGGTATTTATCGGATTTCAGGAGATTCTAAGTCCTTCGATCAGGCAGATAAAAGAGCGAATGATTGCGGGTGAGCTGGGTAAAATTCATACAATAAAACTCAAAGGCGGCTGGCCGCGCCCCAAGTCCTATTATACCCGAAATGCCTGGGCTGGAAAATTACGTATGGGTACAAACTGGGTACTGGATGGACCGGCTCATAATGCGATGGCTCATTATCTGAATAATATGTTTTATGTGGCCTCACCCCTTCCGTCACAGAGTGCGGTTCCTATTTCAATTCAGGCTGAATTATATCGCGCCTGGCCAATTGAAACGTATGACACGGTTTGTCTGAAATCAAAACTAAACACCGGAACGGATTTATTCTTTTTCGCATCGCACTGTTCTGAAACCGAATTTCATCCAGAAATGAGTATTATCGCCGAAAAAGCAACGGTTATTCGAAAATTTGAAAATGGCGCGACCACGATTCATTACAATGATGGACGAAAAGAGAATTTCGACGATGGTACCGCCAATCCGCGTCGGGAAGTCTTTGTAAGTGCCATTAAAAATTTGCAAGGCCAGGATGCGCATCATTGTAGTCTGGAGATTGCCCGCTCCCAAACACTTTGTGTCAATGGTATGCATGAGAGTTGTCCAAAAATTTTTGAAATTCCACCTTCCGAGATTATTGACAAAGAAATTCCATTGGCACCCAATTCAACAGAAGTCGATTCTTTAAAGGTTATTCGTGGATTTGATGCGATGATTCATCAGGCATATTATACCGAAAAGCTTTTCTCGGAAATGGATATCAAGTGGGGTCGGTCAACGCAGCTTTTTAATTTGAAAGATTATCATCATTTTCCGTCGACTGATTTTAGCATTGGATGAGTTTGCCCGTTTTCATCAGGGAGTATCAATCATGATAACTCCATTTTGAATAATCTCTTTCCCATCGATGACAACTGTCGGTTTGGTGATTACCATCTCAATTGGTGTATTGCCATTCCCCTGGTGATGGGTTGAATTTTCTGCTCCAAAGGTAAAATACACCACGCCGAGCACCTTTTTGCTTTCATCTATTGAAACACCAAATCGTGCCATATCATTCGTTCCAATACCAAAGCGAATAATTTGGCGCGCATTCACACCTCTGGCCTTAAATTGTTTTCGAAGGATGTCCGCATCACCATTTCCCAAAATTCTTTTGATTAACCCTTTTGAAATTTTCAGTTCAACCGGAGCAGATAATTTCTCAATGATATCAATGGCGCCATCAACTATAAGCGTGCCTTCACAATGCTCTCCAATTGGATGGCAATAGGCTTCACCCGCCGGCAAAGTAGTGATTTGTCCCGGATAAACTGCCATTCCTGTATTGGAAAAGCCTTTCACATTTGTCAGACAAATATGGATATGTGAACCAGCCATTGTGGTGAGGGTTAATTTTTTTCCAATTGTCAAAATATCGGCAAGCTTTTGGGATAGCGATTTGACCTTCCGATAACGTGTTTTGATAATACAATGTAAATTTTTCTCTTCTACATTTACCAGGGATATAAATCGGGTTTTTAATGTCGATAATTCTAGATCCGCCAGATGATTGTTTACTGGTTCATCTGTCAGCAAGATTACACCATTACTCTGCAACGCCAGGTTCATTATAAAAGGTGAAAAAGTCGAATTTTGCGGTCCATTCAATGAAATATCCAGTAAGGCACTTTGTACCTTTAATTTTTGACTCTCAATCTGAAGAATTTTTCCAAATTCTAAATGATTGGAATCCGCAATGATGAGTAAAGTTTCATTTTTAGTAGTTCCCAAGCATTTTGAGAGTATAATTCGTGCGGCTTTCTCTAGTGGCATAAAAAGTACTTTTCACTCATAATAGTCAAAAAAAATTTGATGTGAATATCAGGTAAACTACAATTAATTTTTCTCGCGTGTACCCTTCAAAAAAAAAATAATTGTCGAGTTATTGAAGGATAGCTTTTTTTATTCAATTCCAGTCCCCCAATATTTTCAATCCAGTCATCAGAAGAGGAAGCAAATAATATTGAGTCTATTTCAGTATAATTTCAGCATCAGCAGGGACAAGAAGATATAATACTCTTTTCCTTCGTCAATAGCAAGCAGAAATTTTACTTTTTTTAGCAAAATTAAATTACACGATGTTTGCTTCGTAACGCCTTCGGCGGTCCAAGTATTTCCGCCCAAACAAGACGCTCCTGAAAAGTTTCCGTCTCACTGAGAACCGGGGCATCTGGAACCACTTCTTTATTTAATTTTGAATCAATCGATAAATTTTCCTTTTTCGGCTCAGCCATCATTTTTGAGGAAGGGCTTCCGGGGCTGGCAAAGGCTTCGGAGCGTTGTTGGGATTCAATTGACATCATTGGTTTAGCCTGAACTTTGGGTGGAATTTTTTTTGCTTGAACTTCTTTTTTTACCTGTTTTTCCGGAAGTCCAAACATTTCCGACAATTCACGCTTTAAAATATCTTCTACCGATTCGGTTTTTTCTACCTTTGGGGATGGTGGCGTCCGCTTTACAGCAGGACGGGGAGGTGGCGCCTTCTTTTGTTTTAAGGCTTGATTTATCATTGAAATAATAAAAACAATAATGATAAAAATAAAATAGATTAAATCTCCAGACATGTTTACTCCTATCCTCGAAAATGAGTAACGACAATATAAAAACAAGCCATAACGCCATGAATGCGGCATCAGAATAAATTGTAACAGTTCACCCTCATGGAACTCACGATTTAAAAATATTGCGATTATCGGTTTCTGTCGCGCAATCGCTCTCCTGAGTAGTGAACCATTACAATTAAATTATTTTCACCACTAAAAAAAAAATTCACTGCCAACTTATTCACCTTTTTTTTCAGTTTTTTCACCGGCAATTCGTTCCCGCATCTTCGTATCGGCTTGAACATTCTGTAACTGATAATAGTCCATTACGCCTAAATGTCCTTCACGAAAAGCCGTCGCAATTCCCCGTGGAATTTCAGTTTCAGCTTCAACGACCTTTGCCCGCATTTCCTGGGTCAAAGCCTTCATTTCCTGTTCCCGCGCCAGAGCCATGGCTTTTCGTTCCTCAGCTTTGGCCTGGGCAATCCGCTTATCCGCTTCAGCCTGATCCATTTGTAATTTTGCGCCAATATTTTCACCGACATCAACATCAGCGATGTCAATTGAAAGAATTTCGAATGCCGTGCCGGCATCCAGGCCTTTGGCCAATACCGTTTTAGAAATACTATCGGGATTTTCCAACACGGCTTTATGCGTTTTTGCGGAACCGATCGTTGTCACAATTCCTTCACCCACGCGTGCGACAATGGTTTCTTCACCAGCACCACCAACCAACCGTTCAATATTCGCCCGAACCGTTACTCGGGAAATCGCTTTCACCTGAATTCCATCCATTGCAACAGCCGCGATCATTGGCGTGGCGATTACTTTGGGATTCACCGAAACCTGAACCGCTTCTAAAACATCGCGGCCAGCCAGATCAATTGCCGTTGCCCGTTCAAACGTCAATTTAATTTCGGCTTTATCGGCTGAAATTAGCGCATTTACAACGCGCTCTACGCGACCACCCGCCAAATAATGAGCTTCCAACTTATTAATATCTAATTTGATTCCAGCTTTGGTCGCACTAATTAATGGTCGAATAATTGAGGCCGGCGGAACCTTTCGCAGTCGCATTCCAACTAAATCTTTCAACAACCGAACTTTCACCCCGGAAAAATAGGCCGTGATCCACAACCCCACCGGAATGAAATAAGTAAATAAAGCAAAGGCGATAATAATCGCAAACACAAAAAATATGGCAAGCAACCCTTCCATAACTTTTCTCCTGATTTAAATTTTAAAAATTAGCAAAGTGAACTTGGTAAATCTTTGTGCTTTATCAAATAATGATTCAAATTATCTGACGAACAACAATTCGATTCCCGGTAACTTCAACCACCTGAATTTTTTCACCTTTATTGATAAATCCCCCTTCGGTAACGACATCATATTTTTTACCTTCGATAATAGCAATACCAGATGGGCGGAGCATGGAATAGGCAACCCCGGATTTATTCAAGAGCGCCAAATATTCCGAATTCTGCATGGAAAAACCATCTTCCTTTGATTCGTTTGTATCAAGAACGAGTTTTTTCCATGCCTGAGATCGCGTAAATAGCCAGATCAAGATTGATGAAAAGAATAAAGAACCAATTAAAATAAGGTGAGCATAGAGAATTGGTAACTTTGAATAAGCAATAATAATCCCGCCAGCGATTGAAATAAATCCAAAGACTCCAAAAATATTAAAACCAGGAATCAGGAAAATTTCAATAACCACCAACAAAAATCCCAGGATAATTAACCCCAGAATAAACAACCAAATGGTCATATTTTTCTCCAGTTGTGTAAAAGAACGAAGAAAAATCAAAAAGAATCGATTTTTTTAATAAAATCCCCCTGGAATTAATGCTCTAAATCAATAGTTTTCGGCACATTTAAAAAAATTTCATCCATTTCCTCAAAGCAATATAATTCGGCAGGCCCGAATGCTTTCATCGGGCATCTATAATTTAATGGAAGAGGGTTTCCCGCCAAAAACATACAGGAATGACTGTGATCACTAATGAGGCGGTTAGGCTCCTAATTTATTAATTTATATAATGTTACTCCATTATCCACAAAGTGTACCGAACACTATCATCACTTAATAAAATTACGTTGAAGATTTAAAAGTGATGATTATTTTTCTTCAACTTTGTCTTTATGAATATAACCCTGCTGTCCACCTAATAGTTCAATCAAATACCAATCTCCTTCTTTCTGAAGGACGGTAAATTGCAATTCACCGGGTACACGGGTAACGACATCACTGGTATTGGTTGGTTGAGAAAATACGTCAACGCGATCTTCGCGTTTTCCTCTAATTTTGACTTTTTTCGCCAGCGCTTTTGCCTGGGCGGTTTCACTCACTTCAAACGAATGTTCTTTTATTTCAATACCGATTTTTGCTAACGCGGCAGCAAAGGCAACATTTTTCTCAACTCTTTCCAGCGCTTTTTTATATTTTCCTTCATCTTTTAACTGCTGCGCCATTTTATAGAATTCATCAGCTTTGGAGAAATTTCCCACGACTTCATGCAGAATACCAAGGTTATATAAAACTTCGGGATTATAGGCATCCTTATCATAAATCGTCTTATAAATAACAAAAGCTTCATCAATTTTCAAATTTTCTGCCAATTCCGCCGCTTTTTCACCATGACTTTTAAATTGTTTTACTTCAATTTTATCAAGTTCGTAAGATTCTAATCGATAATGGGGCGTTAAATAATTCGCCACTTTAGTCACTATTTTTTTCAGGCATTCATCAATCATGTCATCGAGATTGGACAGTCCACTCCCCCAATCACCTTCAC
This sequence comes from Caldithrix sp., assembly GCA_020722815.1. Classification (GTDB taxonomy): domain Bacteria; phylum Zhuqueibacterota; class Zhuqueibacteria; order Thermofontimicrobiales; family Sulfurfontimicrobiaceae; genus DYKB01. The sequence continues at coordinate 8,837 of DYKB01000017.1, forward strand.
ATTTCGATTTTTTAAGTGTTTCTTCTTCGGTTTTGCTACCCCAAATCTGCCCGGTTTCAGAGCTAACAATTTGTGTTTTCACCCGTACCTTGACTTCGCGGCTCTCGCAATTTACCTTGTATTTAACATTTTTACCATCCTGCTTTTTAGTTCGTTCTTCCTGATATTTTGAATCCTTGCTAAAATAGCTCACATCACCCATAATGAGCGCCTGTGCCCCCAACATATTCCCCAATTGCGTCGCAAAATTTTCATCAACCAATCCGGCCGCCGCCATTTCCTGTTCCTGGATAACTTTTTCCAGTTGATTTCGTTCCACTATTTCAAAAATATTGGTGAAAGTACCATCCTGAAAACTTTTTCCTTCCCGTCCACTCCCCATTCCTAAAAAACCAGTAGCCACCCGACCAATACCCCGCTTATCCTGAATCAACTCAGCAGTAAGATATGATGTTAAATTTTTTCCATGATCCATAACCTGTGGGTTTTTATCCTTGCTTCTCTCTTTGAGCACTTCGGAAAGAATTTGTAGCGCTATTTTTTTACCCGACGTTGGCAGATCCGCCTGTGCTTCTTCACTGGTACCCTGGGTGGTAAAATCAAGAATAGCAACTCGTTTAACACCTTCCAGTATCTGGCCGGGAGGTTCTAAAATAAAACATTTTATTTTTTTATAAGCATGGGCATTAGATGAAATTAATACGAGCAATAATAATGAAGTAATCAGAAGCTGAAATCGCGCCAATTTCATAAATCCTCTCCTTTAAATAGTTCCAGTGTATTCAGTAAAAGTACTTCTATAAAGATAACAAGTTCAGACAAAAAAGTCAATAATTTTTACTCAATATTCCAAATTTCTTTAAAGTTTATCCTCCCCGAAAACTCAATTTTGGTTCATATCACAATTTTTAACGCTTTACCCCGCATTAAACAACTTTTGCCTGATAGAATTAATCTGACATTTCAAATAAATTTTTATCAACAAAATTGAATTACAAATCAGGAATGAATATTCGGCTCATTCAATTCGATATATAACTATTTGAATTTTATATAATTATATGGAATTGAAACTTTTAAATATTATAATCATCAAAATCAGTTTAATTAAGCAAAATTTCACGATTGTTAGTGAATATCAGATGTATCAAAAATTTTAATTAACTTAAGTTCTATATTATCAATTTGTTATATAATATGGTATAAATTTTGAATGTTATATTTGTAAATATTCTGATACACCGGGAAGCAGATTTGTCAGTGTTCAAGAACATCTGGACCTTAATGTTCCAGCGATGATGGAGGTGTTAAATGATGAGAATTGTTTTTCGAATTTTAATAGTGGCAATAGTTTATTTTAGTTCAGGTATTACGATTTCATTCGCACAACAAATAAAATTAGGCTGGAATCTCAGCGAAAATCCTGCCGTGAAATACTACGGAATATATCGGGCAACCCATAAAGATTCAGCATTAACATTACTAAGTCAGGTCACTCATCCCGAAAATCACTATATTGATACGGATGTCGTTACGGGAAATTATTACGCTTATGCAGCTACCGCGATTGATGAATCCGGAAATGAGAGTACTTTTTCAAACCGAATCGATACGACAATTGCAGCGACAACGCCGGTTGAACTCAGCCTGTTCACAGCTCATTTAAATATAAATCAGGTGAACCTGGTCTGGAGAACCGCATCCGAAAGTAATAATTTTGGATTTGAAATTGAACGACGAGTGAATTCAGAAACAAAATTTAAAAAAATTGGCTTCATCAACGGCAACGGAACGACCTCGGAACCACAGGAATATAAATTTGTTGATGAAAACGTTGAAAAAGGGACTTACTATTACCGTCTGAAACAGATCGATTACGATGCCAAATTTGAATATTCTTCCGAAATTAAAATAGTTGTAAATATTCCGGATGAATATCAATTATTCCAAAATTATCCCAATCCATTTAATCCGAAAACCACGATTGCATACAATCTTGCAGAAGCAAGCCATGTAAAAATAACCATTTATGATATTACAGGTCGGGAAATTCAAAAAATAGTCGATAAAATGCAGGAAGCTGGCCACTATGAATTTGAATGGGATGCTAAAAACTATCAAAAGCAATCGATTGCCGGCGGCGTGTATTACTACAAATTGGAAACCCCGAACTTTACTCAATTCCGCAAAATGCTCCTTTTAAAATAAAAAGATACCCCCTCAAAAAACAAAACCTTCGAGGTTTTTCTCGCGAGATTTCAGAAATTCAGTTTTCACATTGAATTTCAATCAGAAAACCTTGGAGGTCTGGATTTCGCCCACAATTTATGAGTGGATACATAAAAAATTATCCATTGATAAAACAATTAACTCGATTTTCCAGGATTGGGAACCTTAAGCGCGTTAAGAGGTAAAATGAGAAAAATGAAAATCTGGCAATTATTTCATGAGTAAAATGAACGCATGTAATATTAAAAAATCAATTACATTGCTACTTTTCGCTCTTTTCTTCTCCTTCGAATTTTCTGCACTCCTGGCACAAGCTGTCAAGCTGGCAGGGTCTCTCCCCCGGAATCCATATATATCCTATATGCAGCTTTATCGAAAAAGTCATTTAGATCGAAGATACGAATTATTGGCAAAGATAAACTATCCGGATAGCACTTTTTTTGACAGGGGTATCAAATTTGATAAGCAGTATTACTACTATGCAACCGCGGTTGATAAATATGGAAATGAAAGTAACAAATCCAACCAGGTCGATACCTTAATTATCTCTGTAGCCCGGCCTCATTTTTTCATCTATCCCAATCCATTCAATGATATTATCACAATTTATTTTTCTCTCCAGCAACCAGAGGACGTTGAAATAAATGTCTATAACGTTCTGGGACAAAAAGTGCGCCAACTATTCAAAAAATACATTGCTGACGGGATTTATGAGATTCAATGGGATGGGATGGATGATAATAATTTGCCGTTAGCGACCGGCCTTTATTGCTGTCAACTCCAGCTTTCCAATCTGATCTACACTAAAAAAATGGTACTCATCAGATAAAGAAATGAATGGTTAATGAAAAGAAGATTAACTAAAATGCTAATTTAAACTCGATGGTAGGCAGAAAAGGCAGCGTATGGAAGGCTTTTTTGATGTGAATATTATTAACGATTTTATAATCGTATAAGAGGACATTGTGACGATTATAGAGATTTTTAATCTCAAGAAATGATGTCAATTGAAATCTTGAAATAATAAATTTTTTGCCAACCCGAAAATCCAGACGATGGTAAGCCGGGTACCGGTCAGAATAAATCTCACCCGTTCTCCAAACCGCTGTCTCTTCCCTCCAGTCAGGATAGGCGGGTGTATAAGGAATCCCACTGAGATAGCGCCATTTTAAATTTGCTTCCCATCTTTTCGGTAATTGCAAATTCAGAAATATTGAAAAATTGTGTGGCTGATCAGTAAATCGGGGGATTAATTTCTGTTCGACTGCATAATTATTCCAGTCAAATAAAAAGGCCTCAAGTCGCGCTTGCGAATACGAATATGCCAGCCACATCGTAAGCGGCGGTAAAATTTTGCCATTGAGAAAAACTTCGATTCCCCGGCAATTCCCGCTATTCGGATTCCCATAACGCAGTACCGGTTTATCTGTCGCCTCATCCATTTCAATGTAATGTCCCGGCATTTGCGACATGGGTTTCAGATAGGCTTCGATTCGAATATTAAAATTATTGGTCACAAAATGTTCTATACCGGCAACATAATGGACGGCTTTGGCGAAAGCCGGATTTTCCACGGCCCCTTTATCACGTGTCAATTCAACATAATCTGGCGCCTGATAAAAATGTCCCCAGGCAAATCGCAGGACCGTTTTCGAACCCGGATTCCACGCCAATCCCAAACGGGGGCTCCATTTTTCACTTTGAATGTAATCAAAATAGTCGTAACGCACACCCCAACTGGCATAGAAGCGCCGGAAAAGTCGGAATTTATTCTGAAGATAATAAGCAATTTTGAATGTTTTTGGGTGAATGTTCTGATCGCCATAATAGGATTCAATCAATTCTTCCAATTGCTGCTGGTCAGTGGATAGTTTTGCGGCTTCCAGTTCGTAGCGATAATCTATCCATTTATAGGTCAGACCAGTTTCAAATTCTATCGTTTCCCCGGGCTGAAAGTTCAAATTCCAATTGGCAACATGCTCCTGTAAATTCAACTCCTCTTTTTTGTTTTCCCCCATGGTATTATCCCAGAAATTTTGTCCCCCGGAAAGAATCATTTCCGACATCAATTTGGGATGAAGAAAGCTGCGCCACACCAGACCATAATATCGATTCCCATAATTTGAATTGAGATCATACGTATTACGCCATTTTTCCAGATAGGTATCATCCTTCGAAAATAAAAAATTAAGGATTAGATGGTTGTTCTGGTTAATATCAAAATTAATCTTGGCCTGGGCATCATAAAACGACGGTGAATAGGTATAATCAGTCGGATTCAGGATTTCGGCCGCTTCTTTAAGAAAACTTTTTCGATAGGAAAGAATCCAATTCCCACGCGGCATCGGACCTTCCATAACCATCGAAATCCCGGTTCCACCAGCTTCGATCTGCCCGCCAACGCGTTTTTGATTTCCCGTCCGATTTTGAATCGCGACGACGGAAGATAATTTATCACCATATTTTGCTGAAAAACCGCCGGTTAAAATCGACACATCATCGATCAATTCCATATTCATGACGCCAATGGCGCCACCGATATGTTTTAAATGATAGGGATCATAAATTTCCATCCCATCCAGCAGAATCAAATTTTCGCTCTGTTTCCCCCCGCGAACATGGAAATGCGCGCTATAATCATCGGAAAAGGCTACCCCCGGCATGATTTGAAGAACCCGGTAAATATCATCCAACGTTGCCGGAATTGCCTCGATTTTTTCTTTCCGAATTTCCTGCAATCGCGTGGTTTGATTCTGTGAAATCGTAAAATTTCCGGGCATGACCACAATTTCCTGCATTCGCAGCGCTTCTTCGACGAGGTGAATATTGATTATAAGCTTTTCAGTCGCTTTGAACTGTATATTTTCTTTAATTTCAGTTCGATATCCAATACATTTAAAAATTAATGAATAAGTTCCAAATGGGATTTTTTCCAGACGATAAACACCATCGGGTCCCGAAGCTGTTCCCCATAGTGTCCCGGCCACAATAATATTGACGCCGGGGATCGGTTGACCAGCGACATCGGTTATTTTTCCCTGTATCCCCGCTGTTTGAGAAAAAAGTTCAGAAATTAATATAAAAATGAGTAAAAAGAATAGATTTTGAATCCTATAGCGATTTGTCATAGAATTTTAGCATTCTTAGAGAAAGAAAAATAAAAGTAATTTTAAGGATGATCGAGGAAAAAAGAGGGGATTGTATTTGAACAATTATGCAAAAGTACTGAGTAATTTTTTATCAATCTTGCCATTTGCAGTTTTCGGCAGGGTTGCTAAAAAATGTACATATTTTGGCACCATAAATGGTTCCATATTCGCTGAGGAAAATTTCAACACCTCTTTTTCAGTCAGATGATTTCGATTATCCGTCACAATAAAGGCTTTGATCGCCTGACCGAAAATTTCATCAGGGACACCAATAACCGCCACTTCCACCACCCCATCCATTTCGCATAACACATTTTCGACTTCTTTGGCACTGACCCGTTCGCCACGGGTTTTAATCATATCATCCTTGCGACCCAGGAAGTAAAGGAAGCCATCCGCATCACGCTTGAAATAGTCACCTGAGTAGAGTAATCGATCAGTAGGATAACGCCCCGCCCGATAATATTTGGCCGTTAACTCCGGCGCATTCCAGTAACCCTGCATGACATTGGAACCACGTATTACCAATTCACCCACTTCGCCAGGTGCCACTTCTTCCCCCTTTTCATTTAAAATATACACTTCACAATTGGGCATGGGAATTCCCACCGAATCAGGTCGTCGATCCAGTTCAGCCGGGGGCAGATAACAAACGCGTTTGCATTCAGTTAGTCCGAACATGGAATATAATGTGACATTCGGAAACAGTTTGCGAAGCTTACGAATATGTTCAACCGGCAAGGCTGCACCCGTATTACTCATATAGCGCAACGTGCTAAAATCGTAATTCGTTAAATTTTCTAAAGTTAATAACATGGCCAGAACGGTGGGAACAATTGGAAAACCTGTCACCTTTTCTTCTTCAATCCGCTTCAGTACCTGATGAATATATAAAAAGGAGCGTTCCAGCACGATCGTTCCCCCAAACATAAAAGCCATGAGTACCTGATAAAGCCCATAATCGAAGGAAAGCGGCAAAACAACCAGAATGATATCATTTTCATCATTTTCCAGATATTGAACAATACTTTTGGTAGCCGAAACCATATTATGATGCGTTGACATCACGCCCTTTGGATCACCGGTAGAGCCGGACGTATAAATTAACGCGGCTAAATCAACATCGATACAATGCAGCCGGTGGATGCGCTTCAATGCTTCCAATTGCTTCGCCGCCGCTGGATTCTCGCTAAAAACGGATTCGAGAGTTATTGAATGCGATTTTAATTCCACCGGTATCCCCGCGGCTGAACCATCCCACACGAAATGGGTTTCTGATTGAATTTCCACGACTGCTTCGGTAACCACTTTCGCTTTGGAAGTATGGGAGATTAAAATTTTAGCGCCGGAGTCTTTTATTACATAAGCGAGCTTTCGCGATTTTAGCGTGCCATTCAAGAGAACAAAAATTCCGCCGGCTTTCAAAATCGCATAAATTGAAATTACCGCTGCCTCCGTATTCTCCAAAAAAACAATCACCCGATCCTGACGCCGAAGTCCTTGCTGAATCAAAGAAATGGCGAATTGGGTACTCAAATCATCAATTTTTTTGTAAGTGAATTTCTTTTCACCACAGATCAAGGCTACTTTTTGAGGAAATTTTTCAACGCTTTGTGCAAAATAATCCTGCAAAAGGATTGGAAAAAACATTCGCCTCACCTCTTAATCATTTTTATTGGTCCGATGGTCAACAAAAATTTCTGGCGAAACCGATGGAATTTCCCGATCTGGAAAATTTTTAATAAATTGGTCGTGTATGATTTGGGTTGAAAGCAAACCGATTAACACCATGTTGTCAATTTCACCCGGATTTTTTGAAATTTGGATTTTCCTCAGCAGCAGTTCAACTTTCCCGGGATTAAAAAATCCATTTTCTTTCACCAGCGCTGGATTGAGCCATCTCTCAACCAGCGAGTGATTACTTGCACTAAAAAGACTCTGGATAATCGGTGCCCGATAGGGATGTTTATCACGTTTCCAGATTTTTTCCGGGACAATATTCTCAAAAGTCTTCTTTAAAATATATTTTTCGGTTAATCCATTAATTTTAAGCCGCGCCGGTACTCGACCCATAAAATCAATCAGACGATAATCCAGATAAGGAACCCGAATTTCAATGGAATGCGCCATGGCTACCCGATCCCCCTGCGATGAAAGGAGATAATTGCTCAGAAAGATTTGCATTTCCAGGTACTGTGCTTTCGCCAGATAATCCCATTTTTCAAACGCTGGCGGTAACCACTGACGCAATTTTTCAATTTCATCATTATAAGAATAGTGCGTTGGCAGACCATCCACAAAATAGCCATTCACTTTGTTGGTATTTTGCCAGCGAATTTGATGGGAAAAGAAAGGAGAGCCAGCCACCTTCAACCCCTGGGCAAAAAATAACTGTTGCATGGCTGCCAGACGTGGATCAGAAAAGATATATGGATATAACTTTCGTAAAAGTAATCCCCGAAATTTGGAATTGGGCTGTTTTGCCCAGAATTGACGAACTTTTGCTTCGCGGAAAATATTATAGCCCCCAAAAACCTCATCGGCTCCTTCACCTGTCAGAACGACTTTAAATCCATTGTCGCGCACCACTTTGGATAACAAATAAAGCGGAACGGGTGCTGTTCGTAATAACGGCTTTTCACAATGCCAGAGAACATCAATTAAAGATTGTCCAATCAAATCATTTGTCGCCAGCATTTCGGTATGCGCGGTACCGAGGAAAGACACCATCGCCTGCTGATGGGCTCGTTCATCAAACGCTTTCTCTTCAAATTGAATCCCAAAAGTACGAACATGGCTATTGAAATTTTTAACCACCAACGTCGTAATTCCGGAAGAATCCAATCCACCACTTAAATAGCAGCCGACAGGCACATCCGCCCGGAGCCGAAGCCGAATGGCATCGACCAATAATTCCAGAATGCTTTCCCGAATTCGTTCAACTGGCCAATCGAGCTGTTCCGCCGGTGGAAAAAACGGTATTTCCCAGAAACGCTGCCGACGGATGCCCTTTTCTGATACGAACATGTAATGACCCGGTGGTAATTCCGAAATTCCCTGAAAAACTGTTTCTCCCGGCAGCGTCGTCCAGAAATTACAAACTTGTTGAACCGAATGCAGATCAAGGCTTCGTGAGACGGCTGGATCAATAAAAATTGATTTGATTTCTGACGCAAAAAGAAACGACTTGTTTTGTTGTGTATAATAAAGCGGCCGAATTCCCACCCGATCCCGCGCCAGAAACAACTCTTTTTTAACAGAATTCCAGATGGCAAAAGCAAATTGGCCATTTAGTTCCTGCAAACAATCCGCGCCCTTTTCTTCAAAGAGATGCAGAATGACTTCTGTATCGGTAGTCGTATAAAAATGATGTCCTCTTCTTTCCAAATCCTTTTTTAATTCGACATAATTGAAGACTTCGCCATTATAAACAATCCAGAGCGTTCGATCCTCATTATGAATGGGCTGCGCCCCACCCGCCAGATCGATGATGCTCAACCGGGCATGTCCCATCCCAATAAAATCATCCAGATAAATTCCACACTCATCCGGCCCCCGGTAACGCATAATCCCGATCATTTTTTCAATCAGACGACGCGAAATCGGTTCAGCAGCAACAAAATTAAACTTTCCGGTAATTCCACACATAGCTTACTCGCACATCCTGTTCAGTACTGGTTCATCATCCATTAATTAGCACTTATTAAACTACCATTAATTTTTTTGGATAAAAATTGTTCAACCTTCTCCAAACTATCCAGATTATCCGGAATTAATTCATTATCCTGAATAGAAATCTGATAAGTTTCTTCTAAAAAAGTGATTAATTCAAGAATACCGGTCGAGTCAATAATCCCGTTTTCTAAAAATGAAGTGTCGTCCTTTAAATTTGCCCCATCACCAAAGAGAAAAGTATCGACGACAAAATTTCGAACGGTTTCAAGATAGCTCATGAATTCCTCCGTATTCGTTTTTTATTCGACTCAATATGACTCATTATCCGCGCCATAAATTATGGTAAATCCAAAGTCTCGGTATCGCAAACCGGATCATCCAATTTTAGCGTTTTTCAATGATCAAATCATCAAAAAAAAATAATACTGATAAGTACAACAAATTCTCCTCTCCCAAGTTAGATCAAAATGATGGAAGAAAATGATTTCACCCTCAATTTTTGCAAGGATAACTATATTTTACGCCAAGGATAAGTACTAATCAGAAGAATACGATAAGACAGTTCAATAACCCCGATGGAATTCCTGTCAAAAACAGAGAATCGCTTCAAGTTATAATTCGCCCACGATATCGAATTGAGCCAATTTTAATCAGTTTTTAGCAAAGCACCGCTACCGCAATTTTCTTGCCAGGTCAAAATTTTTGATTAATCCACGATGGAGCTTATATCAAAAATTGTAATCGTTCACAGGGGGGATCGACGCTGTCATTCCCGCATGTTTTTGGCGGGATTCTATACTTTTTCAGACCAATGGATGCCCGATTAAAGCATTCGGGCATGACAGAAGCTATTATTTTTTTATACCGGTGAACAGATACCAAAAATCAGTACGAATACATTCAAGATTATCCGTTGGATGAGATAGAGAATTATCGCGCATTATTTAATAAGCGCCATCTTTTTGATATCAGTAAACCTGAAATCCTTTGATTTAGCTTCCAGATAACAGAAATATAGACCAGCCGCCACAGGCCGAGAATTATTATCGCACCCATCCCATTGAATCGAATTCACACCCGCATCCTTTTGACCAGATAGCAATTGACGAATTTCACGGCCCTTGATGTCAAAAATACTCAATTTTATATTGGCAGCTTCCGGTAAATCAAAGTTAATAATAGTTGCCGAATTAAATGGATTGGGAAAATTCTGGTATAATTCAAATTGAGTCGGTATAACTTCAGATTCCTCGGGCTCAGCTTCATTATCCGCATATTTATCAAGGGCAAAGAAAATTTTATTAAGTTTTCCAGGCTTGGTAACAACTATCGGACCTGATTCTTCAACTTTCGCCTCCTCAAAGATAAGGTCTGTCATCAAATTTGTTTTTAAGCTTGGCGAAATGGAAAATCGGATATAACAGACAATGCCAGCTCCATTGAGTGGCTTTTCTCCTTTCATGATAATACGAATTCCGCTATCATCAATTAAATATTCCGGGGAATCCCAATTTTCGCTTACCAGGCCTTTTACATTATTATAAGCCTTCATTGGACGGATAACATTATTATCATACATAATCCGAAAATCAAGTCCGGTAATATTCAAATCGGTACAATCAGAAATATAGACCGGCAGATTAATCAGTCTTCGTCCCACCGTATCCGGCATACTCAATTCAATTTTCGGATTAAAATAACGCAGGCGACTCACCTGTTTGGCACGGGTAAAATTATCACCCAATTCCGGATCGGAAAATTTAGAATGGCTAATCACCCGCGCGACCATCCCGCAATCTTTCGATAGCCAGGCGTATTGAATCGTCAACATTTTTCGCGTTCTATACAAAAATTGATGAATAAATATTTTTTCGATAATGGTATTATACGTCTTGACCCGAAGACACTCATATTCACCTGTTGGCAAAACCAATTTACCCCAGGCATCAACATAATTTTTGCTGCTATCCCAAATGGAAATTGTCGCCGTCGTTGCGAAACCGAATAACACCGTATCGACTTTCGCAGTTGCTTCAACAACCGATTCCCACTCTTTTTCGTAGTGTAATGGAAAGGGATACATTAACATGGCTGGCTTTACTTCAATACTTCCCGAAAATGTACCCAAAAAATCATCTTTCTTCGCTTCAGACTTTTTAATCCCAAGCCCTGACATCATTAAGCTATCATTTTTGAAGTATTGAAAAGCAAACATATCTCCATAAATTTCATCGAGATAGTAACTGTGAATAAAATTACCCAATCGGCCCACATAATGGGTAGCAAATTCCGCTTCAGGGAATTTCGTATGGAAGCTTGCTGAATCCGGCGGAACAATTAGTTGACGCATTAATTGACCCGGAAAAGGCTGCGTCAAATACCAAATTTGATTTTCTCCTGGCGAACCGAGATCAACAATCACATCATTCACCGTATCATCTTCCGTAATGAACAGCGTTCCAGCTTTAGAATGAAAATCCCCGGGGGATAATGTAATCTGTGAATAACTTAAACCAAATTGAAGTAAAATCGCCACACTAAGCACGATTGCCGGAGGTTGACAAATTTTTTTCATTTCGACCTCCTGGATAAAAAATCCATTCAGTTAAATTTTAAATCAACAAATAAAATTATGATTTAATAAAACAAGAGGTCAGGAACAAAACGTTCCTGACCTCTCTGAAAAAAGAAGAACGAATATAAGGAACATCCAAAACTACTTAATGAAAATCATCCGTTTAATATCACGGAACTGCCCGGCTTTTATCTCATAGAAATAGGTTCCCGATTGCAGCTTGCTGGCATCAAATGCAATACGATGTTGACCCGTTTCCATTTGTCCATCAACCAGCGACGCCACTTCCTGACCCTGAACATTGTAAACTTTCAGGGTGACATATTCGGAATTCGGCAGATTGACATTAATCATGGTTACCGGATTAAATGGATTCGGATAATTCTGGGAAAGCATAAAATCAGTAACTGTTGAAATTTCATTATCCGCAACAATGCCCTTTGCCATGGGTGCGATGGTCACTTTATCGCCAAAGACCTGAATTTCATGCAACGCGATACAGGGCGCATTTTCATCCCGTGCATTTTTCAACACAACTTTAATGTATTTCGCTTCCACCGGCGGAAATTCATCGTACGTATCGAAACCGCAATGGCAATTGATTGTGCCACACATACAATCTGTAAAATTGACACCATCCATTGAAGTCATAATCTGAAAATCCTTTAATTCATGACCAATATAGCAAGTACCGAGCAGATTATTGGCACACAATCTTATCTTATCAATTTTTCGGGCAATGGTATCCGCAAAGCCAAAAACAGCCCAGGCATCATCACCGGGTTTTACATGAACCTGCTTATCCAGCAGCATCGCATTCTGATCGACAGCACATTCCCATCCAACGCAGGTATCCATCGTGGCACCAGATGAAATCAATTCAAGCGCGGCGAATTTTTTATCGACCAGAATCAATTGCTTCAGTTCCATGATATCTTCACCACCATGGCCATAACCTTTCAGCTTAACCGTATACAGACCCTCTTTTTGATATGTATGGGTTGGATGAACTTTTTCTTTGGCTTGGGTTCCATGAATATACTTCTCTACGGTACCATCGCCAAAATCCCATTCAAAATGGGAGGCATTACCACCAGAATTATTGGTAAAAGTAACGGCTAATTCAGGAAGACCGGCAATAACATCGGGCACATAGGCGACCTGGGTGCCACGATAGACAGTTATTAAATTCTCCTTAATGATGGTATCCGTTTTCATCTCTGCGCCAGTGTATAGATAACCATTATAAGCAGTTAATTTTACAGTAAAATGTTTATTGACCCAAGAATAACAATGTGTCGGATTTACTTCTGTGCTAGTCGTCCCATCACCAAAATCCCATAAAAACTTTTTACCACAAACTGATAAATTCGTAAAATTAACACAAACCTCATCAATTCCTTCGGTTGGTGTTGCAGTAAAATCGGCTACAGGCACAGCCCAATCCCAGTGAACGGATAATTTAGAATAATCAATTGTAAGCGCCCAATCACCTTCAGTTTCATCGATATCAATCCAAACCTCGAGAACACCATTCGATTCTATTAAGATTGAGGGATCAATCAGAAATTGCGTCATCCGCCATTGCTCATCCACGCCATAGAGATACCCGATCTTAACTCCATTGACCCAGACAGCGTCCCTTTCACCTTCTGCATAATCGACATCCCACGCTTGAATCCACAACTTCAGTTCCATTATTTCTTTACAACTCACATCAAAATTGAAAGTCCATCCGAAATCATCTTCAGCCCATCGATATTCATCCATTCCCGGAGCATCGCCTAGCGTTAGTACTGTTATCCATGAATTTGCCTCCTCTGTCGCTTCACTATTCGTGTTGATATTACCTGCTGGGACGACAGTATTTTGAATATCACCACCCAATAGAAATGATACCGAGAGGATAATCCCCAAAAGTGTCAGGAATAATTTACTTTTAAACATAAAAAACCTCCATTTCATTTTAAAAAACAATTAAATGTGATAGTTAATAATAGGTTTAATTTCCGATAAACATCACCTCCTTAAATCAAATACTTTGGAAAAAAAATAACTCCATTTAAAGAATTTGTAAAAAGGTAAGCATTCATTTTATGAAATCGACTATGAGTTGATAATTTATAGAATTACAATAAATTGAGTTCACTCGAAAAACACTGTCATTGTAATTCTGAATCCTTCGGCTACACTCAGGGTAAACTCAGTAAAGCGGAATGAAGAATATATATTTTCAATGATTTACGGAATTATTCGCTACACTTAGAATAACACGTTTATTCCATTTAAAGCGGTATCATAATTAAATCATTATATTTTTATCAATTAAATTAGTATCTGGTAATGGTCGATAATATTTACGAAGAATAATTCTTTTTAATGTACCGAATATAGTTCGAAATTTAGTCTTCAAATCTGTTTTCCACCAAATATAAAATAAATGAAAACCCTGGTAATAAGGAATCGGAATACCAAACAATCTAAGAACGGTGAGACGTCCCCAAATTTCCTGTCGCTTAACAAGCAAATTTTGTTGTGATTTTTTAAGGACGTCTCCTTTTGTTGGTAATAATTTTAAATAACCAGCCTTTACAGCTTTATGTAAAATTTTTTGGCCTCGTTCTGTTCTCACAAGAATTAGCGAATAACCTTGCGCGTTTACATCAATTTCGCGGTACCAGGGATCACCACAGGCAATATCGGCAAATTCACTGGTAGAGTCAGGACAAAGATAACAACGGAAAGGTCGATATTTTTGCAAATTACCCCATGATTCACGATAACTAATTCTAACTATCGAATCAATCCCCTGTTTTTTATTAGTTATTGTCATCTCTCCTGGCCAACCGTTTCCACGATAACGGATTTCACTAATCTCTGCAGGATTTAATTGATATTTTTTCAGCAAATCCAGCGTACCACGAGTTGCAGGTGTTCCGGCACAAAAGATACCAACCATTAGTACTATTTTTTTTTTAAGTAAGGGCCGTATTTCCTGACTACGAAAGGCACCACTAATATCACATGGCTTTCCAATAAAAACATAGGCGCCTGACATCGTCTCAATATCAGATAAACGATCACATGGTGATGCAGGAGCATATCGTGAGCCGTTATGCTTTAGTAAATCGATTCGATTCTGACTTATATATGTTTTATTTTCCCAGGAATTTTCTGCCTTCGCTCCAGTATGGATTATACCAGCCACATTTTCACGCTCTAGACAATATAAAGACAGAGCCGTAACAACTCCGCCAGAGGAACCTTGGTAGCGAATTTCAGGATCACTCGCATAACCTTCCCAAATTTCCAAAAGTGGACCCCAAGTTTTTTCTAAATTATCATTAAAATTTTTGATACTCGAAGAGTTTGGCAATATATTTTGGTATCCAGGACAAACTTTTAAGCATTCCTGGCAGTTATCACAATTATTATTAATTTGATAAGGCCGAAGCCCCTCATCGATGACATCGATTAATTTAACTTTTTTTTCAGGACAAATACTGACACAAGCACCACAACCCACACAAAGGCGCCATGCCACGACATCTTTGACCGACTTAATCTTTTTCATCTTATTTTTTTAATTTAAAAAAAGCGTTCATAGGAGGTGAATTCTTTTGAAGGATTAAAAATTCATAGTGTATTGTGAGGGAAATTGAGTCATAAAATATGTTTACCAAATTACCTTGAAACTAAAATTATAGCATCATAAAAAATATTAGTATCCAAGCATCAAATAACAAATACTACTCTGATAAAGTGTTAATAAATAAAGGACAGCCTGATTTTTTATAAAATTATTTCAATGACTTTAATATAATGAATGATCGTACAGATTTGCATAGTAAATTCATCTCCTGACATTTTTTCAATCTGGTCAGTAAAACAGGTAATATGTACGGTTTGGCTTACTTTAATTCAGACCTATCACTCACCTTTTCAATTACAATTAAAAAATTTAAATATTGTAAATAATAAATAAAATAATATTTTATATATTTACAATTATTAAAAATTCAATTAATATTCATAATAGATACAATATTATAAGCTATTATTTTATTAGCTTTTGGAGACCAATTCGTATCATCAGCATAATATATATCATTTTCTCATTTTTCTAAATATTTAATCAATAAACTTTTTGAATCAATGAATATATAATTTTTATTTTTATTTTTTATTATTTTAAGAAATTATTATAATGTAAATTATTATTATAAATATAATTATAATATATATCATATTTATCTGGACTCGGTAAAAAAATTAAGTTAATATTTATTTCTTTTAATCTATATGATAAATTATTTAAAATATCATTCAAATTATTTATTGTTATATCTGAAACATATTTTATATTTTATATTTTATATTTTCTATATCTTCATAAAAAAATAAAATAAAATTATCATATATTGAAAATAATTTTTTCATTTTAATTTTATAAAAATGAAAAAAAATACTATATTATTAAATTTATATAAAAAATTATATATTGAATATTTTATTGTATCTACAAAAATTTATTTTTTATATTTTTTATTTTTAATTTTTAATTTATTTAAATTTTTTATTAAAATAATAGAGTTTGTATAAACATTAAAAGATTGAATAATAAAATATCTTACAGAACTTTGTAAAATAATATATTTAACATTTAAATTTTTAAATAAATTACCATTAATTGCTTTATAAATAAATTCAATATGGTTATAATCAAACATAATATATGAATCATAATCAAAATTAACAATACTAATATTATTATAATTACAAATATAATTCTGATAACAATAATCGCTTTCTTTTGAAAGTGAATCACCAATTATAAATGCATCAAATTGATAATTTTTGCTAAAGTCAAGATCTGAAAAATTAGTAAATTTTTTATCGGTTAATATTTCCTTATTAAATATATCTCTATAATTAGCTTTTATCGATACTTTACCCAGCCTATTCAAATCACCACCAGATTTTGTATAGAAAATTTCAGTTATTATAATAAAAACAAGAAAAGGAATTGTAAAAAGAAATACCGAAAACATATAACGTTTCATATTTATTCCTCTATTTCTAAAATTGAAAATATATAAACTCTTGTTGAGGACCTCCTAATAACATAATCACCAATATCAGTCCATAATATAAACTTAGACGAACTGCTTTGTTGAAATTTATCCCATCGAATTGCAGTGCGTGTTGTCTATTTCTTTGTCGCCACTCTATAATGAATAATAAAATAACAAGAATAATAGTAATAAGTGCGTGCATTGTATGAATCTCAGGAAAATTCAAAATCGACGCTGAAAATATTCGTTCCAAATAAGAAAAAGCGTCCTGAAGGCTATTTGCCCTAAAAAAAATCCAGGCAATTAATGTAATAGTAAAGGTTATTCCAATATTAAAGAAATCTCTCATACTCGGTAAAATTCTTCCTTCTGCAATGATATCAATGTTTTTTCGATTTATATTCAATAACAATAAAGGCAAAAAATATAAGGTATTCAGCAAACCCCACACAAAAAACGTCCAATTAGCACCATGCCAAAAGCCACTTACAAGGAAAATAATAAAAGTATTTCTGATTTTCATCCATGTTCCTCCACGACTGCCGCCTAATGGAATAAAAACATAATCTCTAAACCATGTTGATAATGAAATATGCCATCGTCGCCAGAATTCAGCAATATCTCTTGAGAAATAAGGGAAAGCAAAATTCCGCATTAAATTAAATCCAAATAATCTACCAGTACCAATTGCAATGTCAGAGTAACCAGAAAAATCTCCATAAATTTGAAAAGCAAAGAAGAAAACTCCCATTAATAATGTACTTCCAGAATAGGCTGTATAACTATTAAAAATACTATTAGCGTATGTTGCACAATTATCAGCAATTACCATTTTTTTAAATAACCCCCACAAAATTTGCCGCATTCCATCAACAGCCCTATCGTAATCGAACTCCCGTTTCCGATAAAATTGAGGTAACAAATTAATTGCTCTTTCAATCGGACCGGCAACAAGTTGAGGAAAAAAACTGACAAAAGCCAAGAATGCAAGAATATCATTGGTCGGCTCTATTTTTCTAGTATAAACATCGATAGAATAACTTAAGGTTTGAAATGTGTAAAAGCTTATCCCAACCGGCAGAATAATATTTAATCGTGTTACTTCAATTGGCTTTCCTAAAAACGTGAAAGCATCGGCAAAGTTTTGTGCAAAAAAGTTGAAATATTTAAAAAATCCTAAAAATCCAAGATTGATAATAATACTCGTTAGTAATAATATTTTTCGCTTTTTTTGATCATAATTATGATATAATCCAATTCCAACAAAAAAGTCTACCAGAGAACTAAAAATAATCAAGGACAAAAATCTCCAATCCCACCAACCATAGAAAATATAACTAGCAATCACCAAAAACGCATTTTGTATTTTGAGTTTATTATTTAATAAAAACGAATAAATAAAAAATACAATAGGTAAAAAAAATAAAAAATTCTATTGAATTAAATAACATATAATATAAAATTTAATTTATAAAAAATATTTAAATAAATTTACAATTTTTAAGTCGATATATTTAACAGAATAGTAAAATGGCATGAAATAGAAGAAATTATAAATTATTTATTAGCAACGGTATTCAAGCACATTGGCATATACAAAAATATTTTTGTTGAGAATAGATAAAAAATTTTGTCCTGAATGTTTCTGTCGTGCTTATGTTGTTTATGAAGAAAGAGCTCTAATATCACCATGTGAAAATGCTTATAAAGGTGTACAGAATACAAATACTTTTACTATCTTAATGATTTCATACCAATAGTGTTCGGCACATTTAAGAAATTTTCATCCATTCCCACCTCGTATTACACATAATCACGCCCGAATGCTTTTATCGGGCATCCAGATTTTGTGGAAAATGGATTCCCGCCAAAAAACATGCGGGAATGACTGGAATTGGTATTGAGGCTATTAGGAACGTATTTTGTTAATTTAAATAATCTTACGCCATTCGCTAAAAAGTGTGCCGAACATTATTGATATCATTCGTATTTATTTTAACAAGATCATCCTGGTGGTCTTGTAGATGTCGCCCACTTTTAATCGGCAGAAATAAATTCCACTCGCTTGTTTCTGGGCATTCCAGGAAATTTTATAATTCCCTTTTTGTTGAAATTCTTGCACTAAAGTAGTAACTTCTTTTCCACTCAGATCAAAAATCATTATCTTGACCTGACTGTTTTGAGAGAGTGTATAAGAAATAGTCGCAGTATTATTAAAAGGATTAGGATAAATTTGATGTAATTCAATTGATTGTGGGGCTTCATAAGAAATTTTGATTGGACCCAGAATTTGATAGCTTCCATCAAAATCAATTTGCTTTAACCGATAATAGTAACTACCCGGTGCAATATCATCATCGATATAGAGGTACTCATTATAATGAGAACTCGTCCCTACTCCTTTGACAAAATTCAATTTTATAAAGTCACTTTGATATTCAGAACGTCTTTGAATTTCAAAACCATAATTATTGCTCTCAGAAGCAGTACTCCATTTTAAAATACAATCCCGTCCCTGGATGTTTATCGAAAAAAAATTTAATTCTACTGGCGTTGAATGGGGTTCATAAGCGATAGATTTCTGATAAAGGCTTTGTGGACTATGATATGGGGGTGGAAAAATCCAGGTGCCACAAACCGTACCTTGTAAGAGATCGCCAGTTATGGGATGAACTGATAATGCAGAACTTCCCATTCTAGGACAATCGCCTGTTATATCCTGCCAGGTGGTTCCACTATCCTGGCTCCGAAAGATGAACGGCAATCCAGCATAAAAAGTGCCGGCATAAATGATATTTGCATGTCGGGGATCGATTGTAACAGTGCGTACAAAGTTACCATACTCAGCCCCACCTGCAAGCGGTAGAACACCGAGACTTTGCCAAATTTTGCCATCATAAACGGCCAGGTCGCCTTGACGATCTATCGAATAAATTTTATTTGGATCCGTTGGATCTACTGCAAACGTCGGTTTTGAATCTAATCGACTCAAATACCAATTAACCTGGGCATATACTCGCCAATTATCACCTTTATCATCCGAACGAAGAATTGTATTCCGCGGTTTTGCCATGGCATAAATAACATCAGGATTACTTACACAATAACCTAAAATTTCTGCATCGCGATCAGCCAATGCCTGAATTGTTTCGAAAGTCACACCGGCATCAAACGACCTTTTCTTTCCCGCATATACTAAATTCGGATTTTTAGGATGGAATGCAATAAATAAATTATTTTCATACTTATCGGAAGTAACAGACCAGCTAGTTTCACTGTTCTCTAAACGAACAACTTTCGTATTAAAATATTCGCCTAATGAAGCGAGAATTACATTCGAGTTTGCAATTGGTTGAAAATCGCCTGCATGCATCCCACTCCAATTGATCGTTCCATTACTCAACCAGTTTTCAGGAATACTCCGCTTTTCAAAATAATCACCTCCATTTTCAGTAATAATCATACCAACATCACAGCAAAAAAAGCAAAAGCGGTTTGGATTTTCTATATCGAAAGCCGCGCCATCATTCCACCAACTCCAGGCATATCCTGTAAACAGTGTTGAACTTTCATTAAATGTTGCTCCGCCATCGGTAGATTTCCAGAGGGTTGCATGGGCATACGCTACCACTTCATCGGGATTTAAAGGATTGGGAACAACACCCGCTAATTCGCCGCTGATACGTGATTTCCAAGACCGGCTTAAGCCTTCAGTCGGCAAAACACGAACCTGGGTATTCCAGGTTTGACCTTCATCCTGAGATATATTTAAATTGGATGAAGTTCCAATTAGATATAAACTCTCTGGAAAACCAGGATTTATAAAGATATGCTGCGCATTAAAACTTTTTAATAGCGTAAAATGACTTCCACCGTCGAGGGAACGATAAAGACCGATATCCTTTAAAGTAACATAAAGCTTCAATGGATTTTGTTCATTAATTGCAATCGAGGAAACCGAACCTGCTGACAAATCACCAAAAGGCTGAAGTACAGGATTAGATCTGGAAATTTTAAATAAACCCTGATTAGTGGCTACAAAAAGAGTCTGGCCATCGGTCGGATGGGTTTGTATATTGTAAACTGGATTATGATTTTCGAGATTACATAATTTATTCCAGGAATTTCCACCATTTTCGGAATAATAAATTCCATCATTCGGAAAAGCGGCGTACCATCTGGTTGCACCTGTGGCGGTAATACTAGCCCGATCATAAGCGATACTATGCTGATAACGTCGCTGAATGATCGTTGGTGCCTTTAACACTAATTGCCAATTATCTCCCCCATCAATCGAACGGTATAATCCAACAAATTCCTCTCCTAAGGTAACAGTTGAATTGGAATGATTTTCAGCAATTACAAAGACTGTTTGAGGATTCACCGGATCTACCTCAATTGATTCTCCCTGTTTCACCAGCAGATTTTTTCCGAGTACTTTCTGCCAGGTGTTTCCGCCATCTTTACTTCGCCAGACCAAAGCACAATCTTGCGACAGATATATCACCTCCGGTTTGGTACGACACCGGGCGATCCCATGGAGATGCTGATAACCTTCGCCACCGATTCGGTGTTGATTAAATTCCCATTCAGAACGAATTGGCATAACCCGCCATCCTGGAATTTGTGTCGAGTTTTGTCCAAATGATTCCTTGCCCGTCATCGAAACAAAAAAAATTATTAAAATATTAATTATTGAATTAAATATCATCCTAATTTTAAACATTTCATTCTTCTCCATGAATATAATTTTAATTATGGCAAATTTAAATACATTCATTTAATTAATTGCAAATTAATCGTTTCCTTAATCAATCCTGCTGTTAATTTACAAAAATAGTAACCACTGGCTAAATCTTTTGCATTCCAAACAATATTATAATATCCAGGCGTTTGATTTTCTCTAACCAACTGTTCGACCTTTTTGCCGACAATGTCATAAATAATTAATTGGACATCACCTCTCTCTGGTAAGTTATAAGAGATTGTGGTTGTGTTATTGAAAGGATTAGGAAAATTTTGATTTAAATGAATTTTAAAAGGAATGGTCATATCAATTCGAATCGTATTTAAAATCGATGAATTTCCATTTGAGTCAATTTGTTTTAAACGATAATAATAAGTTGAATTCCCGACACTAATATCCAGGAAACGATATTGATTAATTTCAGCCGACGTTCCTTTTCCGCTGACAAAGCCGATCGTTTTGAAATTAGTATTAATATTTTGACTCCGTTGAATTTCAAAACCATAGTTATTACTTTCAGATGTAGTAGACCATGTTAGTTCGATTCCTCCTTCAACGACATGACCCTCCAAACGCATCATTTCTACAGGCGTTATTACCTGCCCGTCCCAACCAGCCAAGCGAGCCATCATATACCAAAAAGCCTTGCCTTTGATATAACAATTGAAACCATGACTATGGGGACAGCATGAGGGTATTCCAGCATCACCAAAAGGCGGCAAATTAGTACAATCTTCTGGATGTTTCTGACACCAATCTTCACACCAGGAACAGGCATAATTCTGAGGATAAAAATTTCCATCAGGATCCCAGCTTTCAATGTCAGCAAAGTCAAAAAGAATTTTATTATTTTTTTTACAATATTCACGTATTTGATCATTATTCTGACGTAATAAACTGTAAGCTGGAAAGCCGTCAGTTGGTGCTGTGAAATAAATGAATCTCATTTTGGGAAATTCCTTTTCCAAGCCATCTAATGTCGTCAAATATTCATTAATATACGCTTTTAGGTCACGGCTCCCCGACAATTCTCCACACCATCCAAACATCGAAAAGTTGAATAATCCTGATGCAGCGTATGTACGTGTTTCATTAAGACCGGCTTCAGTTGCCCAGTAGCCATCCGGTTTACGACCGGTATCACAAAAACGAAGAGCATTACTAGTCGAAGGTATGCTTTTGGCTGGCTCCGGTTGTGCAACATAGTGATAAATTGCCGCAATATCATATTTCGGATCAACATTTTTTTCAATATATTCCAGCCCCGACATCACTTGCATGCCATGTGAAGTATGTGAATAATGGATTATAAATTTTTTAGCAGCTTCAATCCATTGGGGAGGAATATATTGAAATTGGTTGACACTCGTATGATCAATTACCAGGCCTTGGGCCTTCAAAATACTATTCAGAAATAAAAATACCCCTACAACGATGAAGAAATATTTACTATGTTTAATCATAATCAACCTCCTGGTTCTAATTTATACAATTATACTAGATTAAAGAAACAATCGAATTTCATGAAAAAGATTAAGCACCTGACTTTTTACTTTAGGATTCTGTTCTCGCAACTGTTGTTTAATAGATTCGCGCTGCGAAAAAACCTCATGAATTAGGTTTAAAATTTGCGATTTTTCCATAGATCGGGGATCAGCGACCAGATTTTTGAGTGAGAGAGTTTCCAGTACTCCTATAAATTTTTGACTGTAAGCAATCGCCACTGCTGGTATATTTTGTGAAAGTGCAGCAATACAGGCATGCATACGCGAACCAATAAAAAAATCGCATAATCCGATAATATATTTGATTTCATTTTGATTATAATTTCCAGACACCTTAAAAAGTCGTTGCGGAAAAGAGTTTTGATACTTTAAAAAAATTTGATCAATCACCACAACGTCGTTCTCTGAATTTTGATCGGTGCCGAATACATGCGGTATTAATAAAATGTATGTTTTGGGATCTGTTAATAAAAAATTTAAGATTTCATTTATTAATTCTGGATAGTCAATTTTTAATCCAAACATATTAGCACGGGTATATCCCCCCATATAGAGTAAACCACTTATATTTACTCCAATCAATTGCCTCTCTTGCTGATGATTTCTCAACAGGTCACCAACGTCTATTCTATTGGGCATAATAGGGTCCACGATAAAACCAACATCATAGCAAAAACGTAATTTATCGGCCACATCGAATTTTCTTATTATGGATTTAACAGATTCCAATCCCACATAATCTCGAGAATAAATTAAAACGGCTTTCTTTAAAATAAAACGCGCTACTAGTTTACCAATCCAGGTTTTAAAGGGACCTATCGTTTGTGGTAATAAAACCAATTTTTTATTCAGCAAGACAACTAAAATCATTGGAAGTGTTATATAAAAGAGTCTAAATAGACCATAAATATCACTAAAACTATCACCAGCAGCCATAGAAGCTAAAATATCGGCTTCACTAACAGCTTTAATGTAGATATTTTTTGCTATCAGTCTCTTTCCAATCGTCGATAACTGAAAAATTTTTAATAATAAAGCGTAAATAATTAGTCTTGCGACATGATTTTTTTGAAAAGGATTTTTTGAAAATCGCATATTCAATAACGGTATCGATAACGTCCGATGTAATAATTGAAGTGAAAATACTGTTGGATAATGCCCATAATCTAATAAAAAAATTTGTGCTTCAGGTTCTTCATGAATAATGGATTGAATTGCACCAGCCGTTAGCGCATTCACCCCCATATTACCTGTGCTAAAAGTGGCACCTAATAAACCTATTTTAAACTTTTTGTTATCGATAGTCATAGTTACCAATCAATGCGACTAAGTTACTTTTATTGAGTAAACGATCCACTTTAAAATACAACCCAGAAGCCGCAAATTTATAAACCTTTTTTATCTTAAGAAACGTAGATTTGCAGGAGGGTTCGATGGCTTAATATATTCATAACACCCCAAATCCCAATTGGTACGCAAAATTCCTGCTTTATCTTCTTTAAAATAGTTTGCTAAATTCTGACCATTTTTTCTTGCAATTAAATCGCTTTCTCGTAAATGAAATTTATTTTGAGGATCACGTTCATGATAATAAACAAATTCCGGGGTGAGTGTCTTGCCGTGAGTTTGTCCTAATCCTGTACTCATAAACTTTTCATGTGAATAAATCGTACTATGCCATAAAATTTGCGAAACACCGTGTGCCCCGGCGGCTATTAAATTATAATCAATTATAACATCATCAGATTCATAATTTCCCCCATTCACCGCAATTGCATTTCCCGAAGGACTCCCCGTATAACAGTTTACAAGAATATTATTTTTGATTTGAACATTACGAATTGGGCCCTCGGGGCAGCTTAACCTGATACCTGAAAAGGTTAAATCAACAATTGTATTATTAAAAATTTTAATATCATCAAGGGAATTCGTACCAGTTTCGGCTTTCACTTCAATGCCTCGACAATAGGGATAATTCGGATTTGTTTGATAAAGAAGATTATTAAAGATCTGAATATAACCACCAATTCCCATTTGATGGGGATCGGTAAAAATCAAAGCATTGACAACATCAAAAATTTCATTATCATATATTCTAATGTAATTACCAAGAGCTTGAATACCATCAGGATGTCCAACATCCCAATTATCCTGATCATGAATAATATTATTATATATATCCATTCCACTTGTGCCAGTGATGCCGTCATCACCATTATGATGAATATGATTATGGTGAATTTTATTTTGTCCGTAGGCACCCATACTTCTCCCAATATTGATGCCGTCAACATAATTATGATGAATCTCACAAAATGAAATTTCACAACCATTCGCACCATTCAGATGGATCCCGTGAGCAAAACCTCCTGGTTGATCTGGTGTTCCACAATCTAAAATCTCGACATAATGTATTTTTATAAAGCCGGGATTAGGCCTGGAAGCAATACCACAACCGATCGCATTTATACATTTCAAATGAATATTACCCCCTAAATTACCATTGATTTCAGTAAAGGAATTTGGAACGATACAATTTGTTCGATTCCTTTGAGCATCTATAATAACCGTCCCATTATGTCCTGATTCGCGACCAACTTTAATTGTCATAAAATTGGAACTATTGCCCGCCTTTTCTATCGTAAGTGTCTCATAATATGTTTTCGAACTATTTCCCCCGCTTATAAATAATGTATCACCAGGACTAATTGAAGACCAATTAATATCTTTAAATGATTTCCAGGCTTGTGTCCAGGAAATTCCATTTCCACCAGCAGCATCTTTATCAATGAACCATTCCGCACTATACATTAGATTATTAAAAAGCAAGATACTGATAAGAAAAATTTGGACTACCATAATTTTATTCATATTTCACCATTCCTTATGATTGAAAGCGATTCTATCCTAGAACCTAATATAAGTAAAAAAAAAACTTACATGTAAGTAATTTCATTAATGTTTGTCCATACGCCGGCGTCTATATTTCATTTAATCAATTAAATTCCAAGAAAATCCGAAAGACTGGTAGCTATTAACTCACCTTTTTCAATTATTGATCTGTTTTCGTCCACTCTGAACGCAATTATTATACCAAATGGTATTTTTCTTGCGTAACCCGGTTTTAAGCGGTTGAAATCGCTCAATTCATATTGAAACAAATTTCTCATTGGTAATTGTCTTCTTCTAAAAACTGTTTTGTAATTACAATTTTGATAATAAATCGTTAATTAGATATTCTTTCTAAAAAATTATTAAAAGGCACCAATCCACTAAAAACCTTTGAATCATTGAAGTAAAACAGGTTAGAAGGATAGTCATTCAAATTCAACTAGTGTGAGAATTAAACAACGGTATTGTTCGTGAGTTAGTTTTTAAATAGAAAGCAGTCATAAAAAGATAACTAATAATACATCCAACTAATCCAGGAATCAGAGTAACAATAGTCTGTGATGAAAAAAATGACTGCGTTAATAACCATATTATAACAACCCATGATGAAAGTAAGGTGGCCTTAAAAAAAATGAAGCTATATTGCCGCAAAACCAATCCGGTGAGTCCATGGAGTTTATAAATTTGAATCAAGGTACCTACCAACATTGAAAAAAAGCCGGCTAGCGCAGCCCCTGTTACGCCCCAATATTTAACGGCAGGAATTATCAACACAACCATTAAAATTGCTCGTACGCCGGTAAAAAAACGCTGAAGTTCGGGACGTCCTAATGCATAATAAAGCTCGGCTATCGGGACAGAACAAAATCGTAAGGCGGAAGAACCAAATAAAATAGCAAATGGAAGGGCAACACCTGTATAGACGGGTCCATATATAAATTTCAAAATACTGGCACCTTGCAGAATAATAAAAAAAAGTAAAGGAAAACTAATGTAAATGATAATCGTGGTAATTTTAATAATGGTATCATTAATCCTACGATGATCATCCTGCATTTCTGCAAATGCCGGCATCGCCATCTGTCCAATCAGTGCTGTCATTAGTTGAAATGGAGTTTGGGCAAGTGCCATCGCCATCGAATAAAGTCCTAATTCACTTGCTGAACATAATTTTCCAATGACAAAATGATCTACACGCATATAAATGAAATATAAAAATCCTAACCCAAACATTCCTCGTGTATATTTAAATAAAGTATGCAACGATTCCTTTTCAAAGTGCAACCGGGGTAGAAATGGACAAATAATAAACGATAGAATCCAACGCGCAACTGCCTCCACGACAATACCCACAACAATTGCGCCAATATTTTGCCACACAAACGCCGTCATAATCGCTACGAATATACCGATAATCCCACCACCATGAAAAATAATAGCCCATTTCCGAAAATTCATTTCTTTTACGGCAATATATACTTTGCTACTAAGTGCACCTTCAAAAATGATACTTAAAAAAGTAATCCGAATTAAAACAACCAGTTCTTGGTTATTGTAAAACTTAGCAATCCAGGGAGCACTGATGAAAGTAAACAAATAAAGTCCACTGACACGCGCCAAAGCTAACCACCATGCGCCATTGAGATATTTTTGCTCCGCCCCTCTTGGATTCTGAATAATTGCTTTATTGATACCAATATTTGTTATTGATTCCATCGCCATCTTAACAGCGATAATAATAGCCATGGTTCCAAAGGCTTCAGGGGCGAGTAATCGGGTTAAAATCATATTTCTGATAAAGCGTAATCCCTGTTCACTTATCGTGCCAGCACTGAGCCAAATACCACCGCGTAGCAGCCGACTTTTAAGGCTTCCTTTTTCACTAACCTTTCTTTTCAGAAATTCAATTATGCTGGTGATTTTTATTATAAATGAATTTTGTTTCGTTCTTGCCATAAATTTAAAAACAGCTAAATTTGAAGTAAAGTTACTAAAAAATTCTGAAACTATTCAGGTTCGAGGTTCAATTGTTCCCGATTCAGGGTTAAGAAACGTTAAAAATAAAGAATATCTAATCATGAGCCAGCCTGAGTATTTAGAATATTCATTTTTATTTATTCCAGGTTATTGCTGCAATTTTTGAAAGATTACGCGCCGGATTTCCCGCTACATACGCATCTGCCGGTACATCATTCATTACAACGGAACCAGGCCCAATTACTGCATTATCACCTATTTTTACTCCAAATAAAATAATTGCTCCCGTACTAATCCAAACATTATCCCCGATTATTGTTAATAAATCTGAATTATTAGATTTAATTTCACGGGCATGTTTGGGACCTAAAATCGTAACATGTGGACCTGTCAACACATTATTGCCAATGCTCACAGGACCCATAATAATATTATGCAAACCAAACCAGCATTTTTTTCCAACTGAAATATTACCCATTTTTGCATTCCATATATTGAACTCTTCTAAAATTGTCTCATCACCAAGCGTTGCTGTATAGGGCGGAATTCGTGAAAAACGAAAGTGATAACCCAGTTCAACTAATTTCCCTTTTTGCATGTAAAAACAAATATTTCCAAATCGAACAAATCGCCAATATATTCTTTTCAGGTATTCTCGAATTATCCTTGGCAAATAGAGTTCAATTTTACGTCGCAAGCTAATGTCGCCGTTGTTAGACATTTTCTCCTTTTCATCGTATTAATTGAAACTAAATCTGTATTAAGTATTTAAATTTATTTATATTTCTATCTATGATTTATAATCTAATCCTGATTATTTTTTATAATTTCAGTCGCTGGAATTAATAATCCGGCAGAACCCTTATCGCTAATTTTACGTGCAGGAATACCACCAATACTGATGTTCGGTTCGAGAAATGATTTATTAACCACAGCATTTGCTCCTATAGCAATATTATCTGCAATTTGAATTTTACCAAACAACTTTGTCCCTGGACCAATGTAAACATTATTACCAATTCGTGGTACGTGATCAGCGTAACCGGCCTGTGTGCCGATATTGACACAAACATGAATCCTACAATTTGCTCCGATTTCTGTGTTTTCCGCCACCACAATTGTCCCACGGTGTACGATACATAAACCTGGCCCAAAGACATTCAACGGGATTGAAAATCCAAGACGGACACTTAGTAAATAATATCGAAAAAGTTCCCAATAGTAAAAAGGTCGCCATAAAAGAGAGTTTCGACAATTGTGGTAATACTCTATCAATCGTAAACGCCTCTGGAACTTCCAAATCAAATCTCCGACAATTTTAGGCCGTTTATAGTTACGTCCCAATGCAATTTTATCTGCTTTTAGATAAAATTTAAGATCTGCTTTTGATGAAATCATAAATAAATTCTTAAAAGTTGAGAATCATACTTTCACTATTACTTAACGAAAACCATTTATCAGAGAAAGCTTAATTGACGGACTTTTGACACATAAAACTAAGTTATAACTCGACTATTTTTCACTCCCTCATTTGCTACTAATGGATCAATTTTTGATAAAATCAATCCAATTGCTACACTCGTCCACATAACAAATCGAACCTGGGGTGCAAATATCGCCACATTCGTCATCATAAAAAACAACACCATATTTGAGGCAATGATTACGCTGATGAGTCGCCTGGAATTCAAACTATTAACCAACTTTATTCTTTTTTTTAATTGAACCAGAATTATTATCGTAAGTAGCAAATTTAGAGTAAATCCAATAAATCCATTATGTAATAATATTACGGCAAACTCGCTATCCCAACTCCAAAAATTAACTTCGCGTTGACTCCCATAAGAAACGATTCCTGATAAATTCATAACATGAGCAGCTCCATCACCATATCCAAAAGCAACCCGCTCTGGAAATTTAACAATCTCATAAAAAGCAACTTTAAATAATTCAAAACGATAAAAAAAAGACGTGCCTTCTAGTGAATTTTCATCTAATGTAGATGAAAATAATCCAAAAATTGTATTAAAAACTCCTGGACGGAAAAATAGGATTAAAACCATTAAATAAATTACAGGAATTAGTCGCACTTTAATCCGATCATAGTGTAAAATTAATAGTGTCACTACCATAATCATTGTCGCTAACCAGGGACCACGACTATTCGAAAAGTAGATTCCAGCAATTATTAAAAAAATACTAAATCCCCAGAACCGTTTATTAAATTGATCTATTTCACTATCCACTAGAAAAAGACAGAATGGTAATCCCATTGCTAAGGCAGTTCCAAACAGTATCGGATGTGGCAATGTCGAGTAAACTGCATGAGCCATTCTTATCTCAAGACGCGGGTTGTCTGGTAACGAAATATAATCAATGGGATTAAACTGAGTATATCTTTCCACGATTCCCAAAATTGCAATCAAGATAAAGGTTAATCCCAAACTTTTTATTATGCCGTTTATTACTTCTTTATTAGTAATTGCATTAATTACAATTAGATAAAAAATAAAACGCTCAATTATCAGGATTAAAAATCCATTCAAACTAACAGAAAAATTAAACGCAAAAATAAGTGAAAAAAAATCGGCTATTATAATTAAAACCAATAAATTTATTAAAGGCTTTCGACTCCATTCGAGTGTAATTTTTTGCTCTATCAATGAAAAAACGAATAATAGCATTACAATTACACGATAGCCTGTTATTGTAGGAAAATTATCACTTATACTAAAAAAAAGCTCTCTAGGCATAATAACAAGAAAAAAAATTGAAAAATATAGTCCTTTATTATAATTTTTTTTTAATATTATGTAATTAATTATAAAAATTATTACTATTATTATTAATTTTATATTATTCATTTTTTAAATACATAAAATATATTACTATTAAATTGATAAATAATGTGAGACTACTTCAGAACTAATAATTTTATATTTACCAGAAGATGTTACTTCTAATTTATCTACAAATTGGATATAAAATTTTAAATCATCGCGAAAAACATCATAAAACATCATATCAATTTTGGTGGTCGCCTTATCATCAAAGCTTTTATCTTTAATAATGCTAATCATTATTTTCCCAATTTCATCCTGATGAATTTGAAAAAATTTAATCCCTTTAATTTTACTTAAGATGTTATAAAATATGATTAAATGAACCAATTTTTCAGTCTTGGTCACAATATAATCCATTACTCTTCCATCAATATTTTCAATTAATTTCAACGTTCGCCCACAAGAACAGATTTGGTTTGAAATAAAACCTTCATCCTGGATTCGATATCGCATTAAAGGCATCGCATAATTATCTAAGGTTGTAATCAAAAATTCTCCTTTACCATAAAAGTTACTAGTTTGATGTTCAGCATTATATGTCTCAATAATTAATCGTTCTTCAGCTAAATGAAGTCCGGTATGTGAATGACATTCATGGGCAATAATACCAAATTCCGTAGAACCGTATTCATCAAAAACTTCCGTGTTGAAAAATTGAGCAATCTCCATTTTCTGAGACGGAAAAATTTTTTCGGATGTCAAAATGACCGCTTGCGGTGGATATTCGAATTTAACATGAAATTTTTTACAATATACTACAAATAAATAGATAGCACCAGCATAGCCTCTCAATATAGGAGGTTTTACATTTTGTATGTACCGAACATATCGCCATATTTGATCTTTATCATTAAAATCATAACTATTTAATGTAATCGAATTTTCTATAACAGATCTGATTTTGTGTCGTATTCGCTTAAAAGTAGTCAATTCAATACGATTTCCCCAAAATAAAAGAATTTTCATACCAGGTTGATAACCTGCATATCCCCAAAATCGCCAGGCATTTGCATAAACCTTATAATAACTTTTTTTATCAATTCCAAATTTTGTCGGAGTACCCGTTGAACCTCCCGTATAGTCAAAACGAAAATCGCCTGGTCGGTAATTTTCTGCTAATAATGAATCAAAATTTTGATTAACTATTTGTTTTTCAAGAATCGGTAATTTAACTACATCGGCTATAGTATGAAAATCATTTACTTTAAGTCCTTTTGAATCCATATAACTTCGATAAAATGGCACTTGATCATAACAGTGTTGAATTAAATCTCGAAATCTTTGATTTATAAATTCGCGTCGTATTTCAAAATCATCAAATTCACTCTTTTGTAATAAATTCCGATATTGTTGTACTTTATTATAATTTATTCCACTTATTGTTAATCCAATTGGTAATAATAAATAATGTGATAACCATTCACGCATTTTTTAATTTCCTCCATTATAATATATAGAATTATTATTTTAAGCATTTACTATATAAAAAATAATCTTCGAAAATTTATTGATGGATTTATTTATCACTTTTTGTAACAACCAAATACTATCAATGAAACCCTTTAAAGGACTAGGCCTTGCTCACTTGTACACATTTTCATTAAAAATGCAATTTTATTTTTAAAACGATTTCGTAATAGTGCATCACCAATTCAACAAATAGTGTATGATAATCTAGCTATCCCCCACCAGTTAATTTTTTTTGACTATAGATTATAAATTTCAAAAATAAATTCCTCTCCACCCACTTATTGCCCATTCTAAACTTTATTTTCATGGGTTAAAATTCCAATCTCTACAGCTATACTCATTAAATATTTCTCTCTCAAAAAAGTCAGCATTTTTTTGATGCTAATATTTTCTCAAGGGTTAGTAATCAAAATGGATTTCGCACCCAGGTTTCAAATCCAACAGACCAGGAAATCACTTTCCAATATTTTAAAAGAGATTTTTGGAGTGTTATACGCGACCAGGGTTGAAGTAACCAAATAAATGGTGAAAAAATTATTAAAAGCAAACATCTGAAACAACTTCCCATTCCCATAATTAATCTATACATTTCCGCCGCAAATCGATTATAATGCTTGTTAAAATAGTAATAAACGGATGCTGTTGTTAGAACTTTAGCAAAATAAGTTCTTTTGTTTTTTTGTGAACTCGCTCCATGAAAATGAAACATCAAACATTGTCCTAAATAAAACACTTTATAACCTGTCTGGGCCACCCGATAACATAAATCGACATCTTCACAATACATAAAAAAATGTGTATCAAATCCCATCAATTTCTTAACCAGGTCCTTTTTTAAAAACATACACGCCCCATCTACACTCGCAACTTCAATCGGGGTTATTATTGATTCATAATCATCAGAAATTAAATTCCACATTTTTTCAAAATAAAAAACATCCAAAAATCGATTAAATAATGAAGGTAAATTATACGAAAAAGACTTCTGAACCCGACCGTTTAAATTAATTAGCTTACACCCAACAAGGCCAGCATCCGGATGATCAACAAAAAAATCCTCAACCGTTCGAAAAACAGGAGACATAAAAAGAACATCAGAATTTAAAAAAAGAACATAATCACCCCGAATATATTCAAGTGCCTGATTATTAGCCGTTGCGAAGCCAACATTAATTGAATTTTTTATCAACTCAATCTCACTAAATTTTTTTTCTAAAACTTCAATTGTACCGTCAGACGACGCATTATCAACGACAATTATCTGAAGTCTAAAATTTTCTCTGTATTGATAAATTGATTCTATACATTTCACTAAAAGATTGCATGTATTGTAGCTTACAATAATGATAGTAAAAACAGGCGTTTGAGAATCACCTGCACGCCTTTTTGTTGAACTTCGTGTATCCATTTGACATTTTTTTCCATTACCAGAAATTTCATTTTTCATAGCATGTAGTGCAGTAATTACGCTTTAATCTTTTGTATATTTTGACTATTATGACTTCTTCTATAAATATTACTTTTTGACGAAACCAGGGTATCAATTAAGTCTAAATAGATATGTTTATGATGCGACCATTCATACTTTTTAGACATTTTCAGAGCTTTTTCAGCTAATTGATTTCGATATTGATTATTTTTAACCAATAAATAGATAGCTTTTGCTAATTCATTTTCATTGTCTGGTTCAAAAAAATGAACAAATGATGAATCAAAATAATATTGATCAATTACTGTTTTAGCAATAATAATCGGAACACCTGAAATTTGGAATTCTAAAGCTTTGGTACTAAAAGCAAAACGACCAAAACCGTCGTTTCGTTTTGGAATAATACCAATATCTGCTTCAGCAATTATCTTTGCCATTTCCTCCAGTGTTACAGGTTCATTCAGACAAACCTGATCTTCTACTCCTAATTGTTGGATTAAACTTTGAAGTTCATTTTTTACAGGCCCATCACCATAAATTTGAAACATGGCCTCCGGAATTTTTTGATGAATTTGAGCAAAAGCACGAATAGCCAGTTCAACTCCCTGATGCCGATTTAAAGTACCTGGATATAAAAGAACGACTTTGTTCGATGATTTAGGGATGTTTTTTTTTTGAAAAAGGGTTGCATCAGGATAGTTAATAATCACCGTACATTTCTCAGGTTTCGTTGCCCGAGAAATTATGGTATTATACCATAAATGATTTGAAATAATAACATGATCTACAAAGCGAATTGACATTTTTTCAGCGAATCGAAGAAATTTAAAAATAATTGAGTTAGAAGAGACTTTAAATTTATATTGATAAAATTCAGGCACCAGATCATGTATATCCAAAATAATTTTAGTACCCTTTAATTTAGGCCAAATTGTCGCAAAGACCTCAAAATCTGGAATTGAATGAACATGAATCAAATCGTAAGGTTTTATTCTATTTTGTCGCCATAAAAAAAAAGTTGACTTTATAAAAAATTTTATCAATTTAAGTAAATAGGACCAACGAGTTCGTTCGTCACGTATTCTCTCCTGAATCTGGAATAAGCGTACCCCATTTTTTTCTCTATCTAGTGGTTCACCTCTTCGCTTTAATGCTACCACATCAACCGTATCTCCTCGATTTACCAAAGTCTCAGCATAGCGTCGCACCCGATTATCTGTATCATAATAAGTATAGGCTAACATACAAACATGCATGCGTCCATTCACCCATTTTGAAATTAAATATTCCTCAAAGCATCAAGTCCAACTTCCAATAATACCATTATCCCGTATATTTCAGATTAAAGGTCAATATTCTCTTTAATTGATTTTTACGAAGGAATGATATAAACCTCAAATCCTCAATTCTTTTTTTTCGAGTAAAAATAGAAACCAGATACCCCCCAATCATTACTAACCCCCCCATCATCAATGGTTTTTCGAACATTCGTTTTAATGACCTTAATATAAAAAATAAGGGATGATACCCCATAAAATGACAACAAATACCTTCTTCATAAGCCGCTTTTAAAAGGCCGGTTCCCTTTCCTTGAGGCCTTAAATGATAAAAAACAATATCATCAAAACCAACAGCCTTCCACCCATTCATAATCGCTTTAATATGATCAATCCCATCCCAACCCATACTGGGCACCAATCCACCAATGTCCTGAAAACATTCCCGACGATACATTTTGGTTTCTCCGTGTGTGTAGCCTTTGGCCGCCGGTTCAATTACCCATTCCCCATCTTTTTCGATGTAACTCACACCACTGGCAAGTCCAAGTTTTGGATCACTTTTAAATCGATTCAGGAGCTGCTCAAAAAAATCATTTGAGAACTTCAAATCGCCATCTAATTTAACGATAAAATCAAAGTGTTCATTTTGGATTATTTCATAACCACTATAAAAGGCTTCGACTACACCTTGACCACGACGACGCGCTTGGATGGGATTATTTCTACGGATCAATTGCAGATAATTTAGTTTTGGTAAATATCGATACACCATGTCAACAGTTGCATCTGTTGAATTATCATCAACAATAATCCAACGTTTCGGTAAACGAGTTTGATTCATAATTGAAAGAATCGTGTGCTCTAAATACCGGGCTTCGTTTTTAACCGGAGTGATTACGACATAATCATTCATTTAAAATCCCTATATGTTTTAAAAAATTCCTGATAAATCCACTGGGGATACCTGGTCCACCCGTAAAATCCTCTCACCTTTAAAATAAAGCTATGCAGTGTATCATTTTTACCGATAACAAAACGGGGCAAAAAATATGGATGACTTTCTAGATTAACATATCCCCGCGTTAGATTGCAACAACCAGTATAATTCGCCAATTCAAGCGCCCGTATTAAAGACTCTTTAAATCCAAACCATTCACCATGTACAATTGGAAATGAATAAGGCAGGGCACATGTCTTCGATACATATCCAATTTTTTCACGTATCTTTGTCTGGGATTGACTTAATTCGAGTTCAATGGTCTCAGGACTTTGATATGGTAAAAAAGGATGGGAACAGGTATGGGAACCGATCTCAAAATAGTTTGCCATTAACCTTATTTGTTCCCAATTTAAAGGTAATGGCTCACTGGATTCAGAAAAATTGGCCCTGGTAAGCCAGGGAAAAGGTTCATTCGAGTCGATGTAGTCCGTGGCTAAAAATATTGTTGCCGGAAAGGTATATTGTTTTAAAATTGGCAACACCAAATCATAAGTGGAACGATAACCATCATCAAAAGTCAACACCACCATATCAGAAGAAATCGGTGTCTGATCGCGAATTTTTTCACATAATGCTTGAAATGACATGACATTGATACCGGTCTGATATAAAAATTGCATTTGGATAATAAATTGATCCAACATGACACTATCCAGTAAGCTATCAGGATTTTCATTACCACAAATATTATGATAGGACAAAATTACTGCTTTCGGCGTCTTAGAATCATGTTGCACCAGATTCATTAAACCGGCGAGCATTGCTTCCCCTCTATCATATACAGCACTAAGATTCATTTTCAGTTGAATAAGTATTTTCCCTAACCTAAACCATCCAGAAGACTATTAACAATCTTCAGGTATTGTTTCTGAGTTTCTTGCCAACCATACTTTTGAATAAATGAATAGGCATTCTGTATTAATTGTATTCGTTCGGTTCTGTTTTGAATTAATTCAATTACCGCTGCGGCTAAGGAGTAGTGATCATCGGGTTTAAAAAATTTGACCATAGTATTATTATAATATTGTCGATGAGCGCGGGTATTTGAAATAACAACAGGAATCTTTAGCGCCATATAGTCCAGCGACTTCATACTTAATGCTTCATCAGCAAAAATATCACCTTTAGTAGGAACAATTCCTAAATCGGCATCCATTAATACTTGTGGTATTTCATAAAATGGTACCTTTTCATGAAATTGGATGTATCCATTGAGTTTCAATTCTTGAGCGAGTGATTTTAGGGATTCTGCTGCCCGGCCATCTCCATAAATTTCAAGCATCAGATTGGAAACTGTCTGTCTAATCAAGGGTATCGCTTTTAATAGTGTGTCCACTCCAAAATGTTCTTCCAGAGAGCCATGATAATACAGTTTGAAAACATCATCCGTTTTTGATAGAGGTAAATCTGGTCGAACGAATAATTCTTCATCAGGAACATTTAATATTACTGTACAGCTTTCGGGTGCTACAGACCGAGAGATTAATCGATCGCGCCATAAATCAGTTACAGTAATCACATGATCGGACATATTTGCCGCTATTTTTTCGATGCGTTTTAAAAATTTAATAATCATTCTATTTTTATCTATGTGCAATTTTCGCATAAATAGCTCAGGTCCGATATCATGTATATCCAAAATTATTTTGGCACCAAGTATTTTAGGTACGATTGTAGCAAATACCATAAAATCAGGAGGGGTAGTTACATGAACTAGTTGATACCTTTTTTTTAGGCCTAATATAGAAACAAATATTATTGCCTTGATAAAAAAAAATCCCAATCGAATTAAATATTGACTTACTTTTTTTTCTGCCTTATTTCTGCGTTGGATGAAATAAAGATTGAGCCCATGAAATTTTTGAAAAAATCTATTTTGTTTAAAATTATGAAGCAAAATAACATCAACATCAAAACCTTGTTTTAATAACGTTCGTGCTTCACGATACAAAAGAGCACTGTTATTAAAAACCATATAATAGATAAAGCAGACAGTCTTCTTCTTTTTTAGCTTAGAAACGACTTTTTTTTCATTATTATTGTACAATTTTGAATACCATTTCAAAATGCATTTTACAATGATTTATGAAAGACTTTTGATCATGTCTCAATAAATTTTTTCAGAACCTGAGTGCAATAGGATATTTGCGTTTCATTTAGCTCCGCGAACATGGGCAAAGATATATATTCCTCAGCACATTTTTCCGCTACTGGAAATTGCCCCGGCTTGAAATTCATAAATCGATATGCCGCCTGCAAATGAACCGGTACCGGATAGTGAATTCCGCAATTAACCCCATTTTCTCCAAGCGATTTAATGACAGCATCTCTGTTTTTCACCCGGATCGCATAGACGTGATAAACATGAGCGGCATAATCAGCTTCCTGAGGCAAAATAATTTGTGATATGCCTTGAAGGAGTTGATGATACAACTGAGCATTTTTTCGACGGGCAGCATTCCATTCTGGTAAATGTTTAAGCTTCACCTTTAAAATTGCCCCCTGCATCCCCTCCAACCGACAATTCCACCCAATATAAGTGTGATAATATTTTTTGGACTGACCATGATCGCGTAACATCCGAATTTTTTGGTCTAATTCAGGATTATTGGTAACCACCGCGCCGCCTTCGCCGTAAGCGCCTAAATTTTTACCCGGATAAAAACTAAAACATCCCGTATCACCAATTGAACCAGCCCGCCGACCTTTATATTCCGCACCATGGGCCTGGCAGGCATCTTCAATGACGTATAACTGATGCGCTCTGGCAATGTCCATGATTGGGTCCATATCAGCCATTTGTCCGAATAAATGAACCGGAATGATGGCTTTTGTTTTGGAAGTAATCGCGGCTTCTATTAAGGCCGGATTCATATTGTATGTTTTTTCATCAATATCGACAAAAACAGGCGTTGCCCCACAATAGCTTATCGCCTCAGCCGTGGCAATAAAAGTATTGGGTACCGTTATGACTTCATCACCCGGCCCGATTCCCAGTGCTATCAGCGAAAGCCAGAGCGCCGAAGTGCCGCTGTTTACGCCAATTGCATATTGCGTCTGACAAAAAGGTGCAAAATCTTTTTCAAAAGCCGCGACATAAGGTCCGCCGGCAAAGGCGGTATCATTCAGTACATTCTGAATCGCCGCATCAATTTCATCTTTAATTGATAAATATTGCGCTTTCAAATCCAAGAATGGAACTTGCATAGCTATTTTTTCTCCTCAAATGTTCGGATGATTTTTGCCGGATTTCCCGCCACGATTGTATTGGCGGGGACGTCCTTCGTTACCACACTTCCCGCGCCCACTAATGCATTTTCACCGACTGTAATACCGCAAAGCAGGGTTGTACTGGATCCAATTGAAGCACCACGTTTTATTAAAGTCGGGATACAGACCCAATCAGCTTCATTTTGCAATTCGCCCGCCAGATTGGTTGCTCTCGGATAAGCATCATTGATAAAAGTGACATTATGACCAATAAACACATCGTCTTCAATGGTGACGCCCTCACAAATGAAAGTATGACTGGAAATTTTACAATTATTTCCAATTTTCGCACCTTTTTGAATTTCCACAAAAGTGCCAATTTTAGAATTATTGCCAATCTCACATCCATATAAATTAACGAAATCGTAGATTTTGACATTTTCGCCCAGCTTGACATCGGCTGCAATATTCTGGAATTTCATATATCACCTTTAATTGAAAATGTTAATTCATATTACAACATTAAGTTAATAAAGTTAAAAAAATAAATTTGTTTACAATTATAGAATGAACCATTTTATATCGGCGGAAGTCGTTTTCAGTGCCCAATTGCCCCCCTCTGATCTCCCAGTTTTCAAAAAACGAAAATGGGGAAGAGAACCAGACGTTTCTCCCCCAAATTCTGTTTTTTGGAATTTGGGGGAGGCAGGAGGGGGTCCTTCATTTATCGGGAACATCATTAATTTCGACTTTAGAATTTCAGGTTTTATGAGTCTTTTAAACTTAACTTTGTAATATTAACTACCTTCACAAATCGTTCTCTTCAATTTTCGGAATTTAAAATATTAAGCCACTTTTCGTTTAAAATTGGCGACTTCAGTATCCAAAATAACCTCAGCCCCTCTATTTCGTAAAGATTGATTCGCCGCTTCAAGAATAGAAACAATCCGTAAACCCGAATACCCATCGCTCTGGGGAATTTTGTGATTTGTAATACAGTCCAGAAAATGTTCACATTCCTGGCGAAGTGGCTCGTATTCATTTATGCGGGGCGTATAAATGTCACCATAACGATAGGAAAAATGGAATTCAGCATACGTGTCATAATATGGTGGTGCCTCAACGCCTTTATCGTACACCTTTATTTTTTCATTGGTGTTAATGTCATCGTAAACCAGCATTTTTTTGGTGCCAACAAAGGTTGTTCTCCGAACCTTGCAGGGATCGAGCCAACTTACATGAAGAAATGCGACTCCGCCGTTCGAAAAATTTAAAGTTACCACAGCCACATCTTCAATATTTTTTTTATAGTGTGCCTTCCCCTGGGCATTGACAGAAACCGGATAATCATTCATGACGTACAAAATTATCGAAATATCGTGCGGTGCTAAATCCCAGATGACATTATAATCCGGCTGAAAAAGACCCAGGTTCAGGCGTTCAGAGTAAATATAGCAAATATCACCCAGTTCACCGCTTTCAACCGCTTCTTTGACTTTATTGACCGCGGCGGTATATTCAAAAGTATGGCCAACCATAAGAACTCGATTGTTTTTCTCTGATAACCGAATCAGAGAGAGTGCCTGATCGGCCGACGCTGTAATAGGTTTTTCAATAAGGACATGTTTTTTGTGTTCCAGGCATTGCCGTGCAATTTCGTAATGTGTCGAAATCGGCGTTACAATCGCTACGGCCTCGATTGCATCATCCTGGAGAATCGTATCCAGGGTCGAAGTTGTTTCAATTGATGGATAGAGCTTTTTCATCCGTCCCAGTTTTTGAAAATCGAGATCACCGCAATATTTTACCTGGCAATTGGATAATTGAGAAAAATTTCGAATGATGTTCGGCCCCCAATAGCCGCATCCGATGACGGCAACATTCATTTTATTCATAAATATTTCCCTCGGTGTTAAACATTAAAGGATTAAACCTGAAAGAAAATTAATTCCCATCAAAAACTGCTTTAAATGTTTTTAAGAAAATTTTAAAATCAAGAGACAACGACCAATTATCAGCATAATAAATATCCATTCGTACCATTTCATCAAATCCGACTCGATTTCTGCCATTTACCTGCCACCATCCAGTAATTCCCGGTTTAATTTCAGCGATTCGCCGCCGGTGCCAGCTTTGATACTCCCGTACTTCATAAGGAATGGGAGGTCGAGGCCCCACCAGACTCATTTCACCTTTCAGGACATTCCAAAGTTGAGGCAATTCATCCAGACTGGATTTTCGTAAGAAATGTCCCAATTTAGTAATTCGCAGGTCATTGGTTAATTTATAATAGGGTGAATCTTTAGAACCATTGTTAATATCCTGATTTTGCGCATGAATTAACTTTTTAACATATTCTTCATGTGCTTTACTATCACAATCGGTCTTCATCGAGCGAAATTTTAGAAATTGGAAAAACTGCCCCCGATAGCCGACGCGTTGTTGCTTAAAAAAAATCGGGCCATGAGAAGTCAATTTAATAAGCGCTGAAATAACTAAAAAAACAGGAGAAAGAAATATCAGCGCGAAAATTGAACCGATGATATCAGTGATCCGTTTGACC
This sequence comes from Caldithrix sp., assembly GCA_020722815.1. Classification (GTDB taxonomy): domain Bacteria; phylum Zhuqueibacterota; class Zhuqueibacteria; order Thermofontimicrobiales; family Sulfurfontimicrobiaceae; genus DYKB01. The sequence goes on from DYKB01000017.1 coordinate 50,456, forward strand.
AATTTTGCCAGACGAGGTTTAAACTTATGAAGCATATTCGGAACAAAAAAAAGCTCATTTACCATCGGCATCGCCAGAGTTGTCCCGTTAGAGCTGTAACAGCACAAATTTAAATTTTGATTATAATCTATTTTAAAGGTAATTAAATTAGCACTGTTCTTATCCTGACTATTTTCGGAAGATTTTCCTGAGGGTGAATTTGATATTTTATCATCAATGATAAATTCTTTTGGGAGTGACTGTTCATTGAATTTTTCAGGATATGAAACAATATCAACTTCCAGATCTTTGGTTTGCATTGGTTGCTTAAATTTGAGATTAACAATTTTAACCAAAATTATGTCGATTAGTCGTTTACAGGCACACAGAGCTCCCTGATAGTCAGTATCCGGTAAAAGAATTAATATTTTGGCAAGATGATGATAACAAACAGCATCTGATTCCCGCACATTCGATGAAATGAGCTTAATCCATTCCTGAACTATCGAATTTACCAAATTTTTTTCTATTAAAATAGCAACCAGCTTATGAAAATCAAAAATCAGGATTGAGGTGTGAGAATCGATTCTTTCGATGCGACGCTTTTCAATGCAGAGGCGTTGACGAAAAAGTTCAGACGAATAAAAATTATTCAAAAAACCGGATTGAAAGTTCATGGAATTGTGTTTTTTAAAATTGAAGAAATTGGGTATTATTGAAAACATTTTTTCCTCCTGGAGCTTTTAATAAAAGGAATTAATTATTCATTTTGATTTGACACATTTGTAATTAATTTTAGCGGACAGGTGGAATCGTAACGGGTGTTCTTTCATATCCTGAATATCATCTGGAAGTCATTTTCTCATACAAATGGAGTTTATTGAATTAAAATTTACAAAGCCTGTTGAGGAAGTCTATATACAGCTCCGCCACCTCAGTCCCATTTGATGGGGATTAAGTGGCTAACTGCATAAATCATGTAGTGAATTAAAATCCTATAAAAATGAGTATTATTGAGGCGATAGTTAAATTCAGCAGGAAGCAGCTGCAAAAATCCTAACCAGACCAATCACCGGGAGCTTTATTTTTATAGATTAATTTTATATCAATTTTATTGGAGTGCATCCACTAGGTGGAGGCATGCCAACGAAGTTGGCATTTAATAATCCTTGATTGAAAAATTACAATTTTATTACAAAAAGAATCTATCTTGTTCGGCACATCCAAGAAATTTTTTTCAGTTTCAATTAACACACAACATCATGCCTAAATCCTTTTATCGGGCATCCATTGTTTCCTGGAAGATGGATTCCCGCTAAACTTGTACTCGAATGTTTTCGTCTAGTAAACTTTTGTCAATAACTGTGTTTCATTACTGGAATTCATAATACCTAATTAATTGATTTCATTTCTCTTAAATGTAAATTAAAAACTGTGCCGAAAGACATTTAAAAAATTTTAAACTCGCCGTCTTCGTCGGCGGCTGCGACATAGACGCAGCACTCCTGGGAAGTGACAATAAAATTTATCCAGATTATTACTAAGTTATTTTTTTCTTGGAATTTGAATAATAGTAATAGTCTTTGTAATAATGATAAACATTCTTATAATTAACATTATTTAAAATGGCACCAATTATTTTAATGCCACTTTTCTCAAGAATTTCTTTGGCACGTAATGCGGCTTCACGGGGTGTATCACCTGATTTTAAAACCATGAAAACCCCGTCAACCTTAGAACCAAGAATAATCGCGTCCGTAACAGAAATAACAGGTGGTGAATCGATAATGATAAATTCGTATCTCGACTTCATTTCGTTCAGTAAATTATCCATTTGAGGCGTTTTTAACAAATCAGATGGATTGGGTGGTAGCGTTCCTGAAGTCAGGACAAATAAATTACTATTTTTTTGTGGTACCACGACCTCTTCAAGTTTGTATTTATTAATTAACAAGTCCGTTAAGCCGGGTTTTTGTGAGATTTCTAAAATTTTATGCACCATAGGGCGTCTTAAATCACAATCTATTAACAAAGTTGATGAACCATCTCTGGCAAACAATTGGGCGAGATTAATTGCATTCAAAGTTTTACCCGCACCAGCGCCAGGGCTGGTAACCAATAAAGTCCGATGTTTTTGTGAGACATTGATAAAAGAAAAATTTAATTGCAGCGTCCGATATGTTTCATAAATATGGGGTAAATTTTCAAATTCAGTAAGTAATTTACTACGATAGTATTTTTGTTGATGAGAATGTTTGTGGAATAGATCGATTTTTCCATTTGTTTGAATTGCCGGAATGGAAGTGAGAACCGGAATACCGATTCTCCTTTCCACATCTTCCTGGGATTTTAAAGAAGTATCAAGCGATTCAAGTAATAGCGCCAACCCCACCCCTAATCCTATTCCTAATATAAATCCCATCATCATGTTTTTCGTTTTGTCAGGCTTTATTGGAAATCGGGGTTGTTCCGCAGAATCGATTACCTGAATATCACCCAATTTTCCAGCTTCGGTTATTCGGGCTTCTTCTCTTTTTTCCAGTAACATTGTATAAATTTGATTATTGACTTCCCGGTCACGAATCAATCGGGCCAGGTCTAATTCATGTTTCGGTATTTTCTGTAAGTCATTGTTATAATTATCAACATTAATTTTCAGCGCTGCTTCACGAACTTTATAGGTTTCCAGATCTATTTCTAAAGTAATCAATTCCTGCAGAATCGATCGGATCTGTGAAAGGGGATCAACCAGATTTTTCCGAAGCGTTGGGTCCAATAGTTCCTGAACTAGTTTTTGTTTTAAAGACTCTATTTCTTTTTGGAGTGATAAAATTTGAGTTTGATTTTCAGTTTTATTTTCCAATTTTAAATTCGAGCATCGTCGCTCGAGATTTAAAATTTCCTGCTTTAATTGTTGGGCAGTTGGGTTGGAAATGACCGTTAACGAAGGCGCCAACTCTTGCTTTTTAAGCTCCAAGTATTGTTTTCTTTGTTCGAGGGCTTCCCGCTCAGCTTTTGCCTGATTATAGGCAGTTTCGGCTTCAGTTAATCGTCCCAATAGGTCTGTAGAAGATTCACTTAAGGAAATTATTTTATTCTCTTCTTTGAATTTTTTTAATGAATCTTCTGCAAAATCCAATTTTTCCTGAAAAACCTTTAATTGCTTATCAATAAACTCCCTGACACTTGAAATCTCCATCCGTTTTTTTTGAAGATTCCAGTCGATCAACTGGTACGCATAAGTATTAGCAATTGTCATCGCTGCAAATGGGTCACTAGCCTGAATCATAATTTTTAAGACATCGCTTCCCCTAACAGCCTGAACAGTTAAATTTCTACGGATTATTCGTGATGCTATTTCGGAAGCGGAAATACCGTTAGGCTTCGGATCCGGCAGTTGAAAAGTTTGAATCACCTGAGGTGGTAGTGCTGCAACAACCTTTTCAGCTATTGCTCGACTTTTTATTAGTTCAGTTAGATTGACAATTGCGCTTTTGTTATAGAATGGCTGACCAACGTCCAGTGCAAACATAGTATCTTGAGGTTCTTCAAATATAAGAGACATCTCTGCTTCATAAACAGGAATGGTCAAATAAGTCCATAAACCAAAAGCAAAAATAGTCACCAACATTGCAAATAAAACCAGCCACTTTCGATTTACTAATATTCTGATGTAATCCCGAAGAAAATTTTGCTCAAGTTGTAAATCGTTCTGCTTCGGAATTTCAAAGCGAGTCTCCACCTCTACCTCATCATTATGAATAAAAATGCTAATTAATTAGCTAAAATATTTTTTAAAAAATTTGGAGAATTTAATTTTAGATTCTTGAACTCATGGAAATGAGATAATACAATGTTGCAAATGCCGTCAAATCACGTATGATATTAATTATTTTCTGCCAGTTAATCTTTTTCTTGGAAACGTAAATAACATCGCCCGGAAAAACGACTGGAAAGTTTGGATTTGAATTTGGTTTAAAGAAATCTTTAATATCCAATCGTATCTTACGGGGCGCTTGCCCTGTTTGTGAAATAATTTTAATATCCTTTAAATTCGCATCGGCTGTGGGACCACCAGCCATAAAAATGACATCGAGAATTGTTGTCTGAAAAAAAATATCATAGCTGCCGGGATTCTCGACACTCCCCAGAATTTTCACATTTGTCGCCAGCGGATTACCCGGAACGACGACAATATCCCCATCTTCAAGAATCGGTAAAAGATTCGGATCGCCCTTTAAATAAAATTGCTCCAGATTGATTACCTGTTCCTGTTTATCAGCAGTCGCATTTCGTATCAAGCGAATTCGTGTCAGTTGGGCGCCCGGAATAAGGTTTCCGGCCGCGGCGATAGCCCCCTGAAGGGTGCTGGTATTTGAAATCCGGTAAAGTCCTGGCTGGGCGACCTGTCCCAGTACGGTAACCCGAATCGGATAACTTTCACCAAATTTGACAAACACCAGCGGGGTTGAAGGCAAATATCGTGATAATTGGGCAATAAGAATCTCCTGAAAGCGCTCGATGGTAATTCCATCAATCGGCACCCCTTGAAGCGCTGGAAATTCGATCGTTCCATCCGGTTTTACGATTACCGCTTGTGATAACGCTTCATTTTCGGTGACCGAAATCTCCAGCACATCACCAGCTTTTATTAATCGTTCCTGGCTAAAAGCGATCGAACAGCCACCTGAATATATAAATAGAAAAATGATAAGGAAGTATTTCATCATTACTATCTCATTCCCTTGTTTAAAATAGGACTCATCGAACGCGAAAGTAACTCAAGCGTATATTTTTTCATAATTATATCAATTCCAAATCATTAACAAAAATTTCAATTGCCAGGGCCTGCTTAATTCCATCAACACAAAGTACAAATCGAAAATTATTTCGGATTTCAGTTAACACTCCTTCAATTCCTTTTAAATCGCCAGCTTTAATCCTAACCTTTTTTCCTGGCGTAAAATAACTTATCTGTTCAACACACGGTTTCTTTTCCAAAATTAATTTAATAGAATTAATCTGTTTTTCAGGAATGATTGCCGGTTTGCCATTAAAACTGACAAAACCGACCACTCCATCAGTTTGAAGGATGGGCAATCGATCCCGCAAAGGCGTGTGGACAAATAAATAGCAACTAAATAAGGGTTCACTTACTTTCTTATGACGATCACTCCAGCACCGGTATTCCGTTTTCAGCGGCAGGTAAGAAGTGATTCCCTTTTCATTCAGTCGAAAATCAACTTTTTTTTCGTGCCGATGTTTGATTTTTAAGGCATACCAATTTGGCACTGTATTAAAAGTCTTATTATCGATGATTTCATGCTGATTCATAAGTTGTCAAATTAAATTTATAAATTTTTAAATTTTAAAATTTGAGACCTATTGAAAAATCACCAGATTAGAAGGAGAATCAGGTTCAGTAGAATGCAAGCAATTAGATTCAGTAGTCGTATATTCAATGTGGTAAAAGTCTACCCAAGATCAATCAGAATCACGAAAAAATCAAGCATCACAAGCGTCGAAGACAGAAGGAGTTGTTAGTATCAAGAAAGATATTTTCAGAAGTAGTCACCTAAATCAGAATAGTTTTAATACAATTTTTTCACCGGAAACAAATAATCTGATAATAAAAGAACTTAATAAGCTGCGCTTGATACAAAACAGCAGCATCAAAATTCTATAAATTCCAACGTATGATCAAAGAAATGAATCCTATAGGTCAAAAAATGACATATAGCATTCCGAACAAAAGAATTACACTATTTTCATCGTATCTACAGAATATATTATAACAATATTTTTTAAATTTGTCAAGTACTTTTTTTAAAATTTTTTAATTTCATTAGTGTGATTACAAAATTGAAATCAAATTAAACCTGGAATAATTAGCTGTTGGTTGTAACGCCTTCAGCTTAATCGTTTCGCTAATTGAAATAATACTAAGAGATTAATTCTAAATTTAATCGATTTAAAAGTCAAATTTGTATTAAATCAACAAAAGTAAATCAACCTGGTTCGTACCTTCAAGAGCCAGTCGCTAAATCTGATTTGTTTTACTTTTCAAAACAATAATAAGCGATTGAATAAGTCACATCGTTGAACGAGACAACATCGGAAGAATTTTAGTACCCACTAATTTCATCGTCGAAGCGCCGAATTTCAAATTTGTAATCGAGAGAAGATCAGGAAGAGCCAGAAATATAAATTCAAACCCGGAATAAAAAATAATATGACTTATTTTTTCAACGATAATCGCATCTTCAAATTTATTAATACCATTTGCTTTTCAATGGCTGGAATTTGTTGATACGCTTGTGAAAGTACACTCATTTTATTTGTTTGAGCCTGTGCCAGACGTTTATTTAGCTCATTTTGCGCATTTTTCTTTTGATCTATTGGCAATGTGTCAAATTGTGTAATTTTTTGCCGTAAATCATCCAGTTCTTTCAAATAGGCATCAATTTGGGTTTGATCTCCACCAATAAGCAAATAAATAACATCCCATGTCGTTTGCGTTTCCTCATCGGTCATGGAACCAATTTCTTTTAGATTGTTGTTGATAGCTGATAATTCAGCAATTTCATTTTTTGCTTTGATTTCACGGGCTTGCCAGTGGTTAAATTCCAGGTGATAATCATCCATCGTCAGCGATGTCTGCGCATAAAGAGAACCACCCATCAGGATGAATATTAAAAAGAGATATGTAAAGATACGCACGGTATCCTCCCCGGTTTGAAATGGTGGCAGAAGCGCCCACCTCATATGTTTTCCGCTGTCGTCGGAGCATTGTGAATCAAGCTGATAATACAGTCTCTTAATTTTGACACTATGATAATTATATGTATTTTTTTTGAATAAATCAAGTCTTTTTTAAAGAATTTTTTAAAAAAATTAAAATAGATTCACAGATATTCCTGACCTGGATTATTTTACCCAACCACCGGAGTGAAACGAGCCAAATCTGAAAAAAGAATCAATCGTCCGGCGGGCTTTTAAAAATTTTAAAATTCTCCAAATTCCAGGACAAAAAATATCTTGCTTTTAAAAAAGAATATTTATATATTGCAGTTTATATTTATTCAAGCTTTCTTTAAGAATTTTAAAACATGACATGGTATTTGATAAGTCCATGAAAAATAATTATCGTTTCAATGTATCCTGATTCGCCCAGACGGAAGAAGTAACGAAACTAAAGTACGAAATCTAACCCGTTTTTTAAAGGCGGGTATTTTATTTTCTTAAGTATTTTCTCAACTTTGCTATTGACCAACAGGATGAAATTTAAGGAGCAACTTATGCAAGTAAAACTAGCTGAAATTAAGGAAATTATTAAAGCGGAAGATATCAAGTTTCTTTATCTTTTGTTCACGGATATCACTGGTTCCCCGAAAAAGGTAACCATCCGCGCCACCCAAATCGAAGACGCAGCCCATGATGGTGTCTGGTTCGATGGTTCTTCAATTGAAGGCTTTGCCCGTATTTTTGAATCGGATATGCTCTTGCGACTTGATTTAGATACTTTTAAAGTTCTGCCATGGACTGAGAAGGAGCAAAAAGCCGCGCAGGTTATATGTGATATTTATACGCCAGACGATCAACCATTTCCGGGGGACCCTCGTGGCACATTAAAACGCGTTGTCGCTGAAGCGAAAAAATTGGGGTATAAATATCTGGTTGGTCCCGAAATTGAATTTTTCTTACTCGAGCGTGAACGCATGCCGGAGTTAGTCCCGCATGATCGGAAAGGCTATTTTGATGTCACAATTCAAAGTCGGGCGGTCCGGATTTGCCAGAATACGATTGAAACGCTATCAAAAATGGGGATTCAGTGCCAGACCTATCATCATGAGGTAAGTCATGGTCAGCATGAAACCGACTTACGGTATGGCGAAGCCGTTACCATTGCCGACTCGGTGGTCACCTTAAAACAAGTATTAAAGAACCATGCAAATGGCACCGGTCTGAAAGTTACTTTCATGCCCAAGCCAATTTATGGTATTAATGGAAGCGGAATGCATGTGCATCAGAGCCTGGCGACCGCGGATGGAACCAATATTTTTTTTGAGGAAGGCGGAAATTATCAGCTCTCACAGGTCGCCCGTCATTTTCTGGCCGGTCAATTAAAACATGCCCGGGGAATGGCTGCTATTCTGGATCCCATCGTCAATTCCTATAAGCGACTGGTCCCCGGATATGAAGCGCCGGTTTATATTTGCTGGGGTCAGATTAATCGTTCAGCTTTAATCCGGGTTCCGAGGGTAACTGCCAATCGCGCCAATGTAGCCACGCGCCTGGAACTACGCTGTCCAGATCCGTCTTCTAATCCATACCTGGCTTTTGCAGCCATGTTGGCGGCTGGCCTGGATGGTATCAAGCAAAAATTAGAGCCCCCAAAACCGGTAGAAGAGAATGTTTATGATTTTGATGACCACAAATTAGCCACTCTTAAAATCGACACCTTGCCTTCAACCCTACGCGAAGCCGTTGATGTTTTTGAAAAAGATGAAGTGATAAAAGCAGCAATTGGTGAACATATCACGAAATATCTCATCCGCGCCCAGCGTCAGCAATGGCGTGAATTTATGATGCGCGTAACGCCCTGGGAAGTAGAAAATTATCTTTAATCGTCAGATTGCAATTTTTCGTGATTGAAAATTCATAAAAGAGGTCGACTGAATATTTTAAGTCGACCTTTTTTTTAAGTCAAAGCTAAAAAGAGTGGATTCATTGATAAAGCAGTATGACCGCAATTAATTCCAGTGGTTCTTTTCCAATATTTTTAATTGAATGTCCCTTACCACCGCCGGTTAATATCGCATCGCCGGCTACAAGTTCCCGCTCGACTCCATCATCATTAACCAGGGCAGTTCCCCGGGTAAGGATATAGACTTCTTCCTCATTTTGATGCTCGTGAAAACCAATGCTATCACCCGGCGCAATTGAAATTCGGGCACAAAGTCGACATTTACCTTTTAGTTCTTCTGAAGTGAACAGATGAGTGATCTGAATTGTCCCCTGGCCGCCGCGCATATTTTCACGGAGTTCTATTTTCATCTGACTTGCAGTATGAATCATAACACCCTCACTTTTTGAGAAAAAAAAACCGGTATCGATAGGTCGATAACGGTCTTTTTGAGTGAATTTCAATTTTGTGTTAGCGCTTTTCAGAAATTCGAGCCGCTTTTCCTCGTAAGCTACGAAGGTAAAACAATTTGGCTCTTCGAATGCGTCCTTCACGAAGCTTTTCAATTTTCGCAACTCGTGGTGAATGAACCGGAAAAATTCGTTCCACTCCAATACCATTCGAGATTTTGCGAACCGTAAAAGTTTCGTTGGCACCACTTCCCCGTTTTTGAATTACGGTTCCTTCGAATATCTGAATTCTTTCCTTATCGCCTTCAACAACTTTCACATGCACCGCAACCAGATCACCGGCTTTAAATGATGGGATATCCGATTTCAGTTGCGTCGCTTCTACAATACTCAGTTTATTCATTTTAATAAACCTCCCTAATCATTTTGAGATTCAAGAAAGTCAAATCATTCGTCATTTCATTTCCCATCAGATTCAGTATTTTTCTTCTTAATGGTACGTTCAGTTGCAATTTTATGACGCCAGGCCTGGATTTCAGCATGATTTCCTTTCATTAATACTTCGGGAACTGCCATATCACGATAGATAGCAGGCCGGGTATAATGTGCATAATCCAACAACTCACTCTGAAATGAATCAGTCATTGCGGAATCGAAATCATTCAGTACACCAGGGATCAGTCGAACAATTGAATCAATGACAACCAGCGCTGCGATCTCTCCACTGGATAAGATATAATTTCCAATGGAGATATCAATCGGTGAGAAATAAATTCGCACCCGTTCATCAATTCCTTTATAATGACCACAGATCAGGATTAGATGCTCACAGGTCGCTAATTCAATTGCCTTTTTTTGCTGAAAGGTTACGCCTTCGGGACTTAGCCAGATTATTTTATAACTGTCTGCTGGAATTGATTCGATTATTTTTTCAACACAGGTAATGATCGGCTCTGGTTTTAACACCATACCGGCACCACCACCATAGGGGTAATCATCTATTTGTTGATGTTTTCCAATGCCATAATCGCGAAGATTATAGAAATGATAATCAACCAATCCCCGATCCTGAGCCCGTTTCAACATGCTCTGTTTCAGTGGACCGGCAACCATCTCTGGAAAAGCAGAAACGATATAAAAATCCATGGCTAATCCAATAATCCTTCAAGCACCTCGATAACCATCGTCTTTTTTTCCTTATCGACATGCTTGATAACATCTTTTATGGCTGGAATTAAATATTCGCGTTCTTCATTGCAAACGACATAAACATCATTTGCCGGCATTTCCAGAATACTGGTGATCGTTCCGATATATTCATTTTGAGTTGACTCAACCCGCAGGCCAATAAGCTCAAAATGATAATAGTAATCCACTGGTAACTCGAGACAGGATTTTTGATCGATCTCTATCGAATAACCTTTCAACGCTTCAGCATCATTTCGTGTTTCAACATCCTTTAATTTTAAGAGGATATAACGTTGATGCACGCGTGTTGATTCGATCTGGTAATTTTGCCGTTTATTATCTGGCGAGACAAGCGATATTTCATCCAGCAACGCTAAACGATGCGGATTATCGGTGAGCGGTAAAACCTTTACTTCACCTCTGATACCATGTGCGCCATTGATGTAACCAATAGAAACCCAATCCGGAAGTTTTTCCACTCTTCTCTTGTCTTCTAACTAATTATTCCAAAATTTCCAGTACCGCTCGTTTTCCACGCTTGGCCGATGCTGCTGCTAATAAAATTCGAATTGATTTAGCAGTTTGTCCTCGCTTACCGATTACTTTTCCCAGATCCCCGTAGCCAACTCGCAATTCATAAACAACTGTTCGTTCACCGTCAATTTCACTTACTTTTACTTCTTCTGGTTTGTCGACAAGGTGTTTTGCGATCGTTTCAATAAACTCTTTCATTACCTTTTCCCTCCTTATTGAGTGACAAGGATTAGACGCCGGTTCCTCTTAAAGTTAATTGCATAGCCTACTAATTTTATTTGAATAGGTTTTTCTATTTAACGTTTACAGCAAAATAAAAAAATTTATATCATCAACTACTTAACGGGCAATGAAAGTTAACTTTACACAGACCAGTGAGTGATAATCATTCCAAAAAATGATTATTCAGCGGCAACTGTCGATTCCACTGGTTCTGACGCTGGAACGGGCTCAGGCTCGCTCGTGGTCACGGTCGTTTTCTCACTCAGCCGTCTTTTCCGTTCAGCCTGTAATAATTCCCATTTCTGAAGCTCTTCCTGCATTTTTTCAGGAGAAAATTTTTTCTTGGTCATATCATACTTCAACATTATCCCCTGACGACTGAACAAACTCTTTACCGTATCCGAAGGGACTGCCCCTTTTTCCAGCCACGATAATGCTTTTTGTTGATCAATTACAATTTCTGCTGGCTCTGTCATTGGATTATAATGTCCAATTTTTTCCAGATATATTCCTTCTCGTTTTCGTCGGCTATCAATTGCCACAATACGATAGAATGGACTTTTTTTCTTCCCCATCCGTCTTAGTCGAATATGAACAGCCACCTTACCTCCTTAATAACGACTATCAACTATAATTTTCAATATTAAAATTTTTTTCAAGTAAATTGTATTTCTATATTAAATAATGGTTAAAATTTTAAACCCGGAAAACCTCTAAATTTCATTTTACCAAAATTCTTAAACATTTTTTGCATCGATTGAAACTGATTTAACAACCGATTTAAATCCTGAACCGTGGTTCCACTTCCTTTTGAAATGCGACGACGCCGACTCCCATCAATTATTTGGGGTCGCCGACGTTCTTCCGGTGTCATTGAATTGATCATGGCTTCTATCTTGACAAACGAACGATCATCAACCTTCAATCCACTTAATGCTTTCGAGTTTATACCGGGAATCATTCCCAGTAACTGATCCAATGGCCCCATACGCTTGATTTGTTGCAATTGATCGTAAAAGTCTTCCAGCGTAAATTCCTGCTTGCGAAGTTTCTTTTCCAACTTCTCTGCTTCTTTTTCATCAATCGTCGCCTGGGCTTTTTCAACTAATGAAACCACGTCCCCCATGCCCAGAATTCGCGACGCCATCCGATCCGGAAAAAACTTTTCGAGGGCATCAAATTTCTCACCGACACTGATGAATTTTATCGGCTTTCCCGTCACTGCCCGAATTGAAATTGCAGCTCCCCCACGAGCATCGCCATCCATTTTGGTTAATACAACACCGGTAAAATCCAGATGCTCCAAAAATGATTTGGCAGTATTAACTGCATCCTGACCGGTCATGCCATCCGCAACAAACAGAATTTCATTGGGCTGGGTTTGTTTCTTTATTTCAATTAATTCCTGCATCAATTCTTCATCAACATGCAAACGTCCAGCCGTGTCAAAAATGACGAGGTCATTTCCCTGTTGGCGGCAGATACCAATTGCATCTTTACAAATTTTAATGGCATCTTTTATTTCGGCACTAATCACTGGCACCCCGACCGATTCACCAACGATTTTCAATTGCTGAATTGCGGCCGGGCGTCGAACATCGGCAGCAACCAACGCTGGATTTTTCCCCTGTTTTTTAAAATATTGCGCTAATTTACCAGCCAGCGTCGTTTTACCGGAACCCTGCAGGCCAACCAGCATCATAATAGCCGGGGGTAAATTGGAAAACCCAATCGGCGCTTCGGATTTTCCCAACAATTGAATCAGCTCGTCATGAATAATTTTGACGATTTGCTGACCGGGAGTAATACTCCTCAGAACCGTTTGTCCCAGTGATTTCTCTTTTATTTTTTCAATGAACTCTTTGACAACTTTATAATTGACATCAGCTTCCAGCAGCACGCGTCGAACTTCTCGCAGCGATACTTCGATATTTTTTTCATTTAACTTGCCTTGACCACGTAATTTTTTAAATACAATATCAAGCTTTTCCGTCAGTTCCTGAAACATATCATCAACTTCATCTATAATAAGTGCAAGAAGTATCCACTACCATTTATCAGGCATATTTCTCAAAGAGTGCTAATATACAAAAGCTAAATTAAAAATGCAACTATAAAATACAAGAATATAGTTAAATAATGTTCAAAATCCTTGAAAAAAATGAAGGTTAGTCGTTTTTGAGAATGCCCACCTTAAACGCCTGAATCCTTCCGAAAAGTTCCCGGATTTATCGTAGTCCACCAACTCTCTTCACTATCTGAACGGATCATGGGATTGATATGTCAGTTTATGAGATTCTTCACCTTATTCAACGTGCCAGATGGTGAAGAATTGCTCAGTGCGAAGAATCTCCTGTTTGCAGAAAGAATATGAACAGAGCACTTACCCACATATAAAGGCGGTTGTTTTTCCCCGTTTCTTTTATTGCGGGATCGGACTATTTTAATATAAGAAATTTCTGCTGATTTTCCAACAAAATTTTTAAAAAAATTAAAATATTGGCATTTTTTTTAAAATTAGCCTTGAAATTGGCTTTGAATTTTGATATAATAGCATAACGATACGTCCATCGCTGAGCATTCCCTGACATACGCCTGATACTATTCTGCCACCGGTTTGGTTCGGCGCTCCTGAACGGGGAGCCACTTCCGATACTTGCGACGCTGACTTTACGATTGCTCCGGGAATGTTCAGCCATCTGTTTGCTAAAATACCGGTGCTCAAAATGGATAATTTGATTCACTTTAAACTGCTTCAGATTATAAATCTGTTTAAAAAATTAACAATTAATTAAAAATTATTAAAATTGATTAATCAGATTGAATCTTTATTCCATGTAAAGCGTCTATTAAAATGGCGTCTGTTAAAATAAAGATATTAAAATAACCCCAGATCCAGATGATGATAATAAAGTGAAATCCGATTCATTTCTAAATAATATTACTTCTGTTCACGACACTAATTTCAAAAAGGAGTAGATAATGGCAACCTTGCAAGAGAAATTAAAGGAACAAATCCCTAAACTACGAGATGAAATTAAGCAATTAGTAACAGAACATGGTGAAAAAGTAATTTCATCAGTCACTATTTCGCAAGCTTACGGCGGAATGCGTGGGGTTAAAGGGCTGGTTTGCGATACCTCTGTAGTTGAACCCGATACTGGATTAATTATTCGTGGCCGACCGATCCTGGAAGCGAAATTAACGGAAAAACTGCCGGAAGAAATTTTCTATTTACTGCTCACCGGGGAATTACCAGATAAGACTGCTTTAAAATCACTACAAAAAGATTTATCGGATCGGACGGATGTTCCAGCGTATGTGTGGAACGTCCTGCGCGCCATGCCGGCCGATTCGCATCCGATGACCATGCTTAATACAGCAATCTTAACGATGCAAAAAGAATCCGTATTTGCTCAGAAATATGCGGCCGGCCTCCATAAAAATGATTATTGGGAACCAATGCTGGAAGATGCCCTTCGAATTGTCGCAAGAATTCCAGTGGTCGCAGCGGGGGTCTATCGGATTCGGTATCGAAAAGGGGATATTATCCCGCCGGATAAAAAATTAGACCTGGGTGCAAACTATGCTCACATGCTCGGAATTCCCGATCCTTCTGGAGAATTTGCCAATTTAATGCGACTCTATCTCACCCTGCACAGCGATCATGAAGGTGGCAATGTGAGTGCTTTTACCTGCCATACGGTTGGATCAGCGCTTTCTGATGCCTATTATGCCGTATCCGCGGGATTGAATGGATTAGCAGGCCCCCTGCATGGACTGGCCAATCAGGAATGCCTGGGATTTGTTCTGGAATTAAAGGAACGCTACAAAGGTGTCCCAACCGAAAAACAGTTGGAAGAATTCGCCTGGGAAAGATTAAATTCAGGTCAGGTCATTCCAGGTTATGGCCATGCGGTACTTCGTGTCACCGATCCCCGATTCACTGCTTTTCGTGAATTTGGTGAAAGAGTCTGCCCGGAAGATCCTGTTTTTAAAATCGTTAGCCTTTTATTTAAGGTCGTACCACAAGTTCTGATGAAACAGGGAAAAGCTAAAAATCCCTGGCCCAATGTTGACGCTGGTTCAGGTGCGCTTCTTTTTCATTTCAGCCTAACCGAATTTGCCTATTATACAGTTCTGTTTAGCGTTTCACGTGCCATGGGAATGTTGTCACAGCTTATCCTGAATCGGGCTCTGGGAACACCGATTACCCGACCGAAATCTGTTAGCACCGAATGGATTAAGCAAACTGTAAACAAAATGTAATCTAATTTTTTATAATGAGCCTGTTTATCAATCGTATAAACGGGCTCATTTTAATTTTGAGGAGTGAAAAGTGCTACAAATTAATTTTGAATGCCCTTATTGTAAAAAAAGCCTGATGGATCCGAGTTATCAAATTGACGATCACCCCTCATTAAAAGTTACCATAATCTTTGAAAATAAATGTGGTTGGATCAGAATGAGTTCACTCTATGGAAGTACTCACATTGAGAGTGAACACCCAATTCCCGATAAAACTTTGACCCGTTTTTTTTGTCCCAATTGCGGAACTGAACTGCGTAGTCATCGACTCTGCGATAAGTGCAATGCCCCGATGGTTCCATTTAAAATCACTGAGGGCGGGCTGGTCGAAGTCTGTTCCCGGCGGGGTTGTGAGAAACATTTAGCCGAATTCGAGGATCTGGAAGCCGAATTAAAGGCTTTTTATACGGCTTATTCATCTTATATGTAGACAGGACGATATAATTGAAACCGGATATCCTGCCATTTTTCTGGAGAGAATAAATATGGCGGAGGTAACTGATTGTAAAATTTACCTCCACCTGAGTATTCAGAATAAATTATTTCATCAACATCATTTTTTTGCTAACCAGATATTTCCCTGACTGCAATTGATAGACGTAAATTCCCGAAGGTAAATCTTTGGCGTTGAAATTTACCCGATGCTGACCGGCTGGAAGCTCTTGATTCCAAAGCGTCTCGATTTCCTGTCCTTTCATATTATATATTTTCAGAACAGTTTTATTCGCTTGTGGCAGATAAAATGAAATGTTCGTCTCAGGATTGAAAGGATTTGGATAATTTTGTTCCAGATTGAAATCAATCGGCGCTAAAGGTTCACTTAAAGCAATTTCCGTAGTTTTTGTTGTATCAAAGCCGATTTTCGCCATCTGTTTTTCAGTGAGCGGCGTAGCAAAAAACATTTGGTGGCCATCCCAGGTATCCTTTCCAATAGTTGACCAATTTTTCGATGGAACGACCGGATCGGCCGGACTCCCATTGTAAGTTAAAAAGTCCATCCTGAAAGATCTTTTAAAATCGGCTGGCATGGGAACCACACCTTTCAACCAGCTTAAGGTACTGTCACCAGAATTCCAGGTGGCAAATTTCACCAAACCGGTGGAGTTGTATTGAGAAATCGCTTCAATTTGTCCACCGAAATTGGCATGGCAATCCGCACATTTTCGCCCTTTATCCGTGATGGCATGTCCGTGGTATGGTCCAAAGGCCGCCCAGGTTTTACCCTGATAGGAAAGCGATTGGAAAGAAATTGTTCCAATCTTACCGGTCTTGGTAATATTGGCGAGCAGAACAAAACCATGAATGGGCTGTTTCGCTCGTTTCAGGTGATTTTCCACCTGGCTTTCAAAATGACAATTATAGCAGGAAATAACTGTTTGGGAATGGCAGGCGTCACAATCCAATTTACCACGATGGGGGTCATAAGCGGCATGATTGGGTAAAGTACCCGCCGCGGCATTATGACAATCTTCACATTTAGTATTGATAGCACCCGGTTCAAACAGCGAATTATATTTAACGCCATCATTGCCATGTAATTCAGCCGATTTATGACAGGCCCAGCATTTTAGCGGGTACTGGCATTTCGATGAACATCGGTATATTTCAGCGTGGCAAATTCGGTTTTTTGCCGGCTATGGCAATTTAAACATTGCTCTTCACTGACCGGCATACCATCGGTTTTTGTGGCATGGCAATCGACGCAATTTGCCCCAGGATAGGGATTTTCATATTGATCGCCATTGGCATCTAAATTCGAGGATGAATGACACTGGTTGCACGCCAAATTGGGATGATCGATGGGAACACCGGTCAAAGTTTCAAATCCAGGTGCCGGGACCCCCGTTTTGGAAATATCCGCCCCATACCAGAAATTTTTACCAAGGCGGGTCGCATGCAAACTGGTAAAAAAATTTGCCTGGGCAGATAACATTCCGGAAAGGCCCAAAATACAAATCCAAATAATAATAAATTTAATTTTTTTCATTTTGAGTCTCCTTTAGACAGGGCTTGATTTAAGAAAAAGTGAATTCATCTGGCTTTTAAATCATCTTCTGTTTTATTTGTTGCATGAAATGAATTACCTGCTACGATCACCTCCTCTTATGAATAATGAATGGGGCGGTTATATACTATACAAGAGCCATAGGGGTTTTTGTTTTTTTTTTTTTTTTTTTGCCCTCACCCCAACCCTCTCCCGGAGGGAGAGGGCTTTGGATTTTCGGACAGGATCTCGTTCGGCTATTCATCCGGAATATTTTTCACTCCGTGATCTCAGCGTCCGCTGCAGCTAACTAGCTGTTTGATTATCGACTTAATGTTGTCGTACGACATAATTCAATGTTTTAAGGTATTAATATACAAATTGCCAGATAAAATGTCAATTATTATTTAATGTTGTAAAACATTTCACTTGATTTTTAATTGAAATCTTTATATATTTATATCAATTTACAGATTTAAAGTTCACCGTCCGCGGTTAGTTGATGGGGTTCAAACCACTTTAAACAGCAGAACATCTCAAAAACAACAAAACCAGGAACCTGGTAAAGTTTACCAAATAACCATTCTTCGGGTACAACATGGATACAAAATTATCGCATTTCCCGCTCTTTTTTTTAGTTCTGTTCATTTTTATCGCTACTCCAACCATTGCTGACGATCAAATTTGTCTGGATTGTCACACTGATCCGACTTTGACCACAGAACGCAATGGGAAAGTCATTCAGCTTTTCATCAAGGCGAAAGATTTTTCAAATTCAGTCCATGGCAAAATCGGCTGTATTGCCTGCCACGAGGATGTGGATGAAAATAATTTACCCCATGAACCTGTTTTAAAAAAAGTATCCTGTCAAAAATGTCATGAAAATGAATCCAAACAACACGCTGAAAGCCTTCATGGACAGGCTTTTAAACGGGGTGATCCGTATGCGCCAACCTGTATTACCTGCCATGGATCGCACTATATTACCCCATCATCGGATCCGAAATCACCAACGTATGTGATGAATATTCCGCTCATGTGTGGTCGCTGTCATAAAGAAGGATCGCCGATGGTGAAAGTCCATAATATCCCGGAAAAAGATATCATCCAAAACTATTCAATGTCGATTCATGGAGAAGGTCTTTTCAAACGGGGATTAACGGTGACAGCCGTGTGTACAAACTGTCATACGGCACACCATATTTTACCGCATACCGACTCCCGATCATCGATCAATCGTAATAATATTGCCGGTACGTGTATGAAATGCCATACACAAATTGCACAAGTTCATCAAAAAGTCATTCGGGGCGAATTATGGAAGAAAAGTCCCAATTTAATTCCCGCCTGTGTCGAATGTCATTCGCCACATAAAATTCGCCGAATTTTTTATTCAGACACGATGAGTGATGAATATTGTATGAATTGCCATAAAGATCGGAATCTCGTTCAGCAACATGAAGGCAAAACGAAGTCACTTTTTGTTGATATCGAAAGCCTGAGAAATTCTGCCCACGGGCAGATTCAGTGCATCAAATGCCATGCAAACATGAATCAGAGCCAAAAACCTGTCTGCAAAGACTCAGGACCCGTTGATTGTTCGATGTGCCACGCTGAGGAGGTTTTAAACTACCAAAACAGCATCCATGGCACACTGTTCGCCCAAAATGATCCCAATGCGCCGTCATGTAAGGATTGTCATGGGACGCACGAAACGCTGCCCCGATCAGACCTCAATTCACCGACTTTTACCCGAAATATACCTCAGCTTTGTGCCCAATGCCATCGGGAAGGTGAAAAAGCGGCGGTCAGATATACCGGTCAAGATACGGATATTATTAAACATTATAGTATGAGTATTCACGGGAAAGGGCTCACCGAGAGTGGTTTAATGGTGACTGCTGTTTGTACCAGTTGCCATACGGCGCATTCAGAACTGCCGGCATCAAATATCCAATCGAGTGTCCATCCACAAAATATTGGAAAAACCTGTGCCCAGTGTCACCTGGGGGTTTACGAAGAGTTCAAATCTTCGATACATAGTCCGGAAATTACCAAAACCGATAAAAAATTGCCAACCTGCCATGATTGTCATAATGCCCATGAAGTTGATCGAATCGATAAAGACTCCTTCAGGCAACAAATTTTGGCCGAATGTGGCACTTGCCATGAGGAAGTGACCTCCACTTACTTTGATACCTATCATGGAAAAGTTTCACTGTTAGGCTCTGGTAAAACCGCCAAATGTTCTGATTGTCATGGAGCGCATGATATTTTGCCACCGGAATATCCACAATCACATCTGAGCCAGCAAAACGTTGTGGCGACCTGTAAAAAATGTCATCCAAATTCCAATCGCCAGTTTACGGGTTATCTTAGTCATGCAACCCATCATAATAAAACAAAATATCCATTCCTCTTCTATACTTTTTGGGCGATGACCGTTTTATTAGTCTCAACCTTTACGATTTTTGGTATCCACACCCTGCTCTGGCTTCCCCGGTCATTTATCCAGCGCTTAAAATTACATAAAAAGCTACGCAGCGAATCAAAAAGCTACTATGTTCGATTTGATCGCATCTGGCGGATACTTCATTTGATTGTCATCGTCAGCTTTTTTGCCCTGGCCTTGACGGGAATGATACTCAAATTTGCCGGAACCGGCTGGGCGGTATTTTTTGCCAATTTAATGGGCGGCTTTGAAAACGCTGGCCTGATTCATCGAACTGGTGCGATTTTGACATTTATCTATTTTGGCGTCCATTTTGTGTATGTTTATAAAAATTGGAAACTAACCAATAAAACATTACGACAGTTTATATTTGATAAAGAAACCGGTATGGCGCCCACCTGGAATGATCTGAAAGAATTTTTCCAGACGATTCGCTGGTTCTTTACCGGGAAAAATCAGCCCAACTACGGCCGCTGGACCTATTGGGAAAAGTTCGACTACCTCGCGGTCTTCTGGGGCGTGGCGATGATTGGTTTCACCGGCCTCATTCTCTGGTTCCCGGAATTTTTTACCAGATTTTTACCGGGCTATTTCATTAATATTGCCACCATCAT
Source organism: Caldithrix sp. (assembly GCA_020722815.1). Classification (GTDB taxonomy): domain Bacteria; phylum Zhuqueibacterota; class Zhuqueibacteria; order Thermofontimicrobiales; family Sulfurfontimicrobiaceae; genus DYKB01. Next base: position 70,833 of record DYKB01000017.1, read on the forward strand.
TCACAGCGACGAAGCGCTCTTGGCAACGGGTTTCATTTTTACGTTCCATTTCTTCAATACCCATTTTCGGCCAGAAAAATTCCCAATGGATCCGGTTATTTTTACGGGAAAAGTACCTTTAGAAGAATTCAAAATCGATCGTCCACGCGAATATAACATGGTGAAAGAAGATGGTACGCTTCGGAAGAAATTAGCTGAAGGTCCGGAGAAATGGTTCAGCCGCCTGTCCTATATCTTTGGCCTTAGCTGCCTGATTTTCGGGTATCTGCTTATTGGCATGATTATCTGGGCGATGCTTTTCCAATATAAATAGGCTGTCGTGATTTCGCTGTTTGGTTATTAATCAAAATAATAATTTTCCTGTAAATATATTGATCCTGATTGAAAAAGATTACGACCTGTCATTCTGAACGAAACAAATAATGCCGTAATCCCTTGAAAAATATAGATTTTTCACGCTGATTCGCTCCGTTCAGAATGACAGTGAACACCTTTCGAGAGTCGGCCATGTCATTATTGCTTTTGCGGCGGTAGTCTTTTCAGTTCATAGAAAACACCCCTCACCTGCGAAGAATCCCTTCTCGCCGGGTAAGAATCCAGGGGAGGGGCTCTGGTGCGATTTAAAATGGTTTCAAATTCTTTGCTTTCCTGCAAACAATCCACAATATCAGCCACCGGAGTAATTTCATTAATGGTCAGGAAATGTCAATTCAAAATAAAAAATCTCCTCCCGTAGTTTCAAAAGGGCAGGATATCGAAATCCGCGTCGAAGGATTAGCTTTTGGCGGTAATGGTTTTGCGAAAATCAATAATTTTATGGTCTTTATCGAACGCGGATTGCCGGGACAACTTGTCCAGGCGTATATTTATAAAAAAAAGAGCAATTATGCAGAAGCATATATAAAAGCCGTCATTGAGGAGTCCCCTTTTTACGTCCCGCCGCAATGCCCGCATTTTGGACTGCAAGGATGCGGTGGTTGTATCTGGCAAAATCTGAATTATACTGAACAATTAAAATATAAAGAAGCGCAAGTTCGTGAATGTATTCAGCGTATCGGCGGATTTCGGGATTTTTCCGTTGAACCAATTATCGGCAGTGAATCCATCTATTTTTATCGGAATAAAATGGAATTTTCATTCGGCGACCGGCCATGGCACCTGGAAAAAGTAGAAAATTCCGAAAACCAACCCGAAATGGTGCTGGGATTACATGTGCCAGGGCGATTTGACCGCATCATGGAAATTACCTCGTGTCAGTTGTTATCTCCATTAAGTAATGAAATTTTGGGATTTGTTCGCCAGTTCGCCGAATCCAGCGGGATAAAAGTCTGGCACAATCGTGAACATACAGGCTTCTGGCGGCATGTGGTGTTTCGGGAAGCGAAAAACAGCGGCCAATTGATGGTCAATCTGGTCACTTCAGGGGAAAGTGAATCTCTTCCAGTTGTAAAAAATCTGGCGCAGCAATTATTGACTAAATTTCCTCAAATTACGACGCTTGTTCATAATATCAATCGAAAAATATCACAGGTAGCCACCGGGGATGAAGAAATCGTGTTAGCGGGGCCTGGTAAAATTATTGAGGAATTGGGCAAATTTCGATTTTCAATTTCTGCCAACTCTTTTTTTCAAACCAATACCCGGCAGGCACGGATTTTATATGATAAAGTGATTGAATTTGCTGATTTTCAAGGCCACGAAACCGTCTACGATCTCTACTGCGGCACCGGAACCATCGGCATCTATCTTTCACCTTTTGTGAAGCGGGTGATCGGATTTGAAATTGTCCCGGATGCAATCAGAGATGCCAGATTGAATTGTGAATTGAATCAGGTGCAGAACTGCGAATTTTTCGAGGGCGATTTAAAAGATTTATTGATTCAAAATTCCCAGGCCAAAACCGCTTTGCCCGCGCCCGATACGCTGGTCATTGATCCCCCGCGCGCGGGGATGCATGAAAAGGTGGTTAATGAAATTATCAAGCTGGCGCCGCAAAAAATAGTGTATGTCTCCTGTAATCCATCAACGCTGGCGCGTGATCTGAAATTGTTATGTACAACTGATTATCGATTAATAAAAGTACAGCCAATTGATTTATTCCCCCATACGCCGCATTGTGAAGCGGTGGCTTTGCTGAACCATCAATAAGATTTAATTTAAATTTTATACAAGCTCAGGAAAAAGCGCAACACTCCATGGCAAAAAAATGAATTCTAAGCTTGTCGAAGGATATTTAATCATCACCCAAGGCTTCGTTTATTTCATCCATTGTTGGCTCAGAGCCTGGCCGGGTCTGGTTCAAAAAGCGACCGAATTCAGCAATTAGCAATTCGGGATCTTTCACGCTTAATCGTCTCTCCATCCACTCGATAGTCTCATCTTGCGAGACCGCTACCTGTAGCCAATGATTGACGAGTGTGTTAAAAGACAGATTTTTCTTCCTGGCCAACTGCATGACTTTCTGTTTGAGATCATCGGGTATGCGCAATGAGAGCGTACTCATGGTCAATTTTCCTTATAAATAAAGATCACAATATTGTTGTGGTGTCATGATAATCAACTCGGGAAATTTCAGCTCTCCCATTTTAAAATCCACGATATTTTTGGTGATGATAATAGCGCCAGTAGCGACTGCTGATTCTAATACAAAATTATCACCCATATCCGGTAAATTCGGCCGCCATAAATAATAAACTTCGGATTTCCTGGCGATTGCCAACAAAGCATCTAATATTGGTTCTATTTCTTCAAGGCTGGCGCCGATAAGTTTAAGTATTTTCTCACGTTTCAGGACAGACTCATATTCGAGAAATAATTTATAAGTTAATGCCAACGGAATGTTTCCGCATTGGATGTTTTTAAGAATCTTATATGATGGGGATTCCTCACGCCGACATAGTCCTGCGACCAAAACATTTGTATCCAAAACGATTAGCGGTTTTAATTCACTTAATACATATTTTTTTTGTCTTCTGGAAAATCCATCAACCATATTTTCTCCAAAATGGTACTATATATGATACCAATATTTTTATTAAAAGTCAATCAAAAATTTTATCCAGCGATGAATTATTCTTCAACAAGTATGATGCCGGAAGGCAATTAAATTTTGATGATCAATTTACTCAATTGTTAGCGAAAACTGCGTATTCATCAACACTATCATATTGTCATGTTGGATAAATGAGTAAAGATTTCGTTCACTTTATCCCACCTCACACCCTCTCTTTATCCGAAATCAAAATCACCACCGTTACTCCGATTAAAATCACAATCCCGCCAATCATTGTCATCAAACCGACCCGTTCATTCAAAACCAGAAATCCGAGAATGGAAGCACCGATGGGCTCACCTAAAATGAGAACCGAGACAGTTGTGGCCGAGAAATATTTTAGTGCCCAGTTAAAGCTGGTATGGCCAATCGCCTGTGGAACCAGGGCTATTGCGGCCAGCAGGAGATAGGTAATAACCTGATAACCGAACAGGGCTTTCCCCTGAATCAACGTGAGGATGAACAATAAAATCGCGGCAATTGAATAAACAGGGGTCACGTATTGAAGCGTACTCATTTCCGAACGAAGTTTCCGTCCGGCCAGCATATATCCGGCGGCTCCCAGGGCACCCAAAACCGCCAGAATATTTCCAATAAACGAATTTTGGTTCGTCGAAAAATCGTTCAGACTGATAATAATCCCGCCGACAATTGTAATCGCAATTCCAATAAAAATTTTCCAGGAAAAGCGTTCTTTGAGCAGAAAAATACTCCCCAGCGCCACGAAAATCGGCGCACTTTGAACCAAAACCACCGAACTGGCAATGGAAGTATATTTCAGGGAAGTGATCCAGGTCGCAAAATGGATGGTCAGAAAAGCACCTGAGATAAGCGCTAACCAGCGTTGCGCCGACGAAAAGGCCGACCAGATTGGAACCTTTTTTGACCAGCTCAGGATGAGATAAAATAATGAAGCAATCACCAGCCGATACGTCGCAATCACCATGGAAGGAACCTGATTTGATGCATCCGGGGGAGCCGGCAAAGCACCAGACACGGTTGGTTGCCGGAGTTCGGGATTCTGACATATTCGGATCAGCACCGAAGCCGACGAAATAGCCAGAATACCAATGATGATAACCAGCGTGACCCGCATGCGGGGGACAGAATTTTCCATTATTATTCCTTATACAAATTTTGCACAAATTTCGTCATAAACCAGGAACCCGGTTTCCGTTAATTTGATATATTCATTCTCAATAACGAGATATTCCGATTCGATTTTTTGTCCGGTGAAATTATTAATACCAAGCTGCTTCAATGGAGTTCGATATTCGGTGAAAAAATCACAATTAAAACGCTGATTAAATGCCATAAAATCAAGTCCTTCCCGACGACGTAATCCCAAAAATATCCACTCGATTTTTTGCTGTTCAGGTGTCAGGATTTCGGTTCCCTTCCGCGGAAATTGATTTTGCATCAGGGACTCGTGATATCCATTTAAATTCGCCACATTCCAATAGCGAACCGGCGGATTAAAGGAATGCGCCGAAGCCCCAAGTCCCAGATACGGCTCCTCGCGCCAGTAAATTTGATTATGCTGCGAGCGAAAGCCGGGGCGGGCATAATTGGAAATTTCGTAATGCTCATAACCATTTTCGCGTAAAAAGTGGATCGTTTCCAGGAACATCTGTCGTTCCAATTCCTCCGGAGACGGGATTAATTCGCCTGAAGCAACTTTTTTGGCCAACAATGTTCGCGGTTCAATGGTCAAACCATAGATTGAAAGGTGCTCCGGTCGAAAAGAAACCGCCAGATTTAAATTTTTACGCCAGTCGGCAAGGCGCTGGCCGGGAATTCCAAAAATAAAATCCAGTCCAAGATTTGTAAAACCGGCAATTCGGGCCAACTCGATGCTTTCAATCGCTTTGGAAACTGAATGAATCCGATTTAAAATTCGAAGTTCGTTCTTATCAAAAGACTGAATGCCCAGATTCAACCGATTGATACCGATTTGATAAAAGTTGTGCAATTTTTCAGCATTGACGGTTTCCGGATTTACTTCCAGTGTGATTTCAGCATTGGATTCTATTTGAAAATTTTTTATAATTAATTGAATAATTTCAAATAATTGGACCGGATCGAGAATTGAAGGTGTCCCCCCGCCAAAATAAATGGTTTGAAATTTTAATTCCCGCCATTCTGATTCATCCTGATAAAGCAAAATCTCTTTTTTTAAATCCAGAAGATAGCGCTGAATTGCGGCATCCGTGGATTTGACTGAATAAAAATCACAATAGCTGCACTTTTGCAGACAAAACGGGATATGAATATAAATTCCAGGCATTTATCAATCCGCCAATTATTGATTGCAATTCAAATTTAACAAATCTACATTTTTTTTTGGCTCTAGTCAAGCAGAAATATAATTTTCTGTTTGATTTTGAGATAGAATTGTGTATATTTTTCACTACCGTACACTTTTTAATTATGCAAAACTGCCCTCACCTTAACCCTCTCCCCCTTCGACAAGCTCAGGTACCGTGGGAGAGGGAATAGCTACGCCCTCTCCCTTTGGGAGAGGGTTGGGGTGAGGGTTTTGAGCGTGGTTTAAAAATGAATCTTTAAAGTAATGTAAAAAAGTGTACGGTGGAAAATATATATTTTTCAAATTTTTGACAGGCATTTCAAAAACGACGTGAGGTTAAAGTGGAACAGACCAAAATATTGAATCAGCAATATATAAATAAATTTGACCGTGTCATTCAAATCTTCATTATTCTATTTGTCCTGGGAAGTCCGTTTTCAATAACTATCACCCAGGTTTCATTGACGATAGCGTTACTGGCATGGGCAACCCGGATGTTTTATCAGCGAAAATTTGATGTACAGTCTACACCACTGGATTATATTTTTCTCGCTTATCTAATTTTTGAAACAAGTTCGATGATTTTTTCGCCCGAACCGATGAAAGCGTTACAGAACTTCAAACGCATGTTGTTGATACCGATTGTTTATCTGATCGCCAGTAACGTGAAAGAAGTAAAATTTGCCAGGAAATTAATTTTAGTTCTCATATCAGTTACTTTTGCGATGAGTTGCTATGGTATTTATAAATATCTCTCCGGCGTGGGGGGATTGGAAGGCCGGCTCCGGCTCTTTCATCACTGGATGACCTCCGGCGCGATTTTAATGATCATCGGGTTGATGACGCTGGCATTTTTATTTACCCGAATTCCCCGCAAGTATCTGATTTATCTGTTGATAGCGATAATTCCCATTTTGCTTTCCCTGATTTTTACCTTTACCCGTTCTTCCTGGCTGGGATTTGCCGGCGGTATTTTTATCATGGGATTGCTTCGGGCCCGAAAAATAATTATCCCATTGACGGTGCTGGGAATTATCGCTGTTTTTCTGGCGCCGGCTGGCATCCAGGATCGGGTGCGCAGTATTGTTGATCCAACGCATGTGAACAATATCGAGCGCCTGAATATGTGGCAATCGGGAATTGCGATGATTAAAGACCGTCCACTAACAGGTTTTGGCGATATCGATCTGGGGGAAATCTATCAGCAGTATAAATTACCAAATGCGAAAGAAAATGTGGGACATCTCCATAACAATTTTGTCCATATCGGCGCGATATTGGGGATACCTGGAATAATTGTTTTATTGTCTTTAATGATTATCGCCTTCATCAAAGAATTACAAATCTACCTGAAAATTTCAAAAGATGACTGGTTCAAACAGGGTTTGTCATTGGGTTCAATCGCCGTGCTGATTGGATTTAATATTAATGGCTTATTCGATTGGAATTTCGGCGATGCGGAGACGGTGATGCTTTTTTGGTTTTCGATGGGGATTTGTTTTGCTTTGCCATTTCTTAATGAGAACGAAAAAGTTACTTCATAAAATAACCGCAGATTTCACAGATGACGCAGATTTAACGAAAATCAGAATCTGTGAAATCTGCGCAATCTGCGGTTGTTTTTAAAATTTATCTTAATGTCCCCTGATAATACGCGGTTAACTGACGTTTTCGAACCTCTGGAGTGGTATAATCCGGCAATATCATCGGCGAAATGCGATCCAGCCCCACGCCAGCCGCTTCAAGCTCTTTATTGTACTTTCGTACATGATCCAACGTGAGTTTTCCATTACCGGAATAATTTTTTGCATATTGACCGGCAGAAATTCCAGCAATTCGCCCAAAAACTGTCACATCCAGCAAGGAATTCCCCATAAGTCGATTTTCGCCATGAACACCACCGCCGACTTCACCACCGATAAACAGGCCAGGAACACAACTTTCGCCCTTGTTCGTCATCTCCAATCCGCCATTCTGATAATGCAGCGTTGGGGAAATCAGCATGGGCTGTTTGGTGATATCGATATCAAAACGCTTGAAAAGAATATACTTGCCGGGAAATTCCCGCCTTACGGTCCCTTCGCCTTTGAGAAATTCAATCATCGGAGAATCGAGCCAGACCCCAAATTTTCCATTGGGAGTAGGAACTCCTAAATTACGTTCTGCCGAGGTTTCCCGAATAATAGCGGCAGCTTCCACATCACGGGGTTCCCGTTCAAAAACGAATTGTTCACCTTTGATATTTAAAAGATTGGCGCCGGCACCTCGAAATTTTTCTGTAATTAAAATTCCTTCGGCCTGTTCCGGAAAGACAACGCCAGTGGGGTGATATTGAACCGTATGGAGAAAACAGAGCGGAACTCCTACCCGATAGCCCAGAATCAGACCATCGCCGGTTGCGCCATAATGATTGGTAGTCATAAAATTTTGAATATGTAAACGACCGGAGCCACCAGTTGCGAGAATAACCGCTTTTGCCTTAATGAAAAAATATTCTTCGGTTTCCAGATTATAGCAAATTGCGCCGCGACATTCGCCTTTTTCATTTAGTACCAGTTCCACGGCCGGCGAGAATTCAATCACCTGAATATCTTCCGGATGATTTCGAACTTCATCGCGCAGTGTCCGCATGATCTCGGCGCCTGTAATATCACCGGCATAATGCATTCGTTTGCGACAGGTGCCACCACCATGCATGGATTGCAACCGGCCATCAGGAAATTTGTTAAAGTTTACCCCTAAATTTTCCAGCCAGGCCAGTACTTTCGGCGCCTCAAGAACGAGGGTATAGACCAGTTCTGGATTGTTCACAAAATGGCCGCCGCCCAGTACATCGAGGTAGTGATAATAGGGGGAATCCTTTTCCACCTTACTGGCGCCCTGAATTCCGCCTTCTGCCATCATCGTATTGGCATCGCCATTCCGGAGTTTGGTAATGATGATAACTTTGGCACCCTGCTCCCGCGCCATCAAGGCCGCGGAATTTCCCGCGCCACCACCACCAATGACCAGTACATCGGTTTCGTACGCGACATTATTTAAATCGATTAAATCAGGATTAACGCGACTTTTGGCTTCAATAATATCCACATATTCATTACTAATGACATACCCCTTGCTAGGACCGACCTTAATTTCCCGACGCGTGCCAGGAATAAAATCGGGATGATATTTTTTGAGAATATCTTCACGCTGGGCTACAGGAATAGCCGGAAATTCTTTATTTTGTTTCTTCTGTTCAACCCGTTGCGAGCGGGTTTTTTCCACTAATTTTATTAATTCAAGTAGTTCTGGTGTATATGACATCGCAGTTCCTCCTGCCGGAATAACTGAATTGATTCTATGAAAAAAGATACGATTTTTTACTTATTAATTATAGATATTGTTTTTCTTTCGGAACCCAAAATTCATCAGCAACATCTGGTTCATATTCCCGGTCCACGTAAGTCTTTTTCAACTCATTGGTACCCATTTTCATCAACGTTTGCAGCGATTCTTCATACCGGCCAGATTCGATCTGTTCCACCCGTTCTTTCAAATGTTGCGCGTGAGGCGTAATATATCGTCCGTTCAAACGACGCGCCAACTGACCAATATGATATTGTGGCAGTTCACCGGGACAACGAGCTGTGCACAGACCACATTGGATACAATCAAATGAAATTTGTGAGGCCAGCGCAATATCGCCCCGAATTGCAGCACTAATATAATCCATCACCTGAACATCCATAGGACAGGATTTGGTACAGGTGTTGCAGGCCACACAGCGGAAGATCTCGGGATAAAGTTTATGAATACTCTCACCAGACGGTTTGAGCTTATCCAAGTCATAAACGGCCTTATTCACCGGAAAAAATGGGATCTGCGTTAAATACATGTTGGGTTGGACAACCGTCTGACAGGCCAGACCGACTTCAATTTTATAGTTGTTTGGCATGCGATAAACAGTGGCACAGGCACCACAGATTCCGCCGCGACAACCACATCCGCGAATGAGTTGATATCCCGCGTATTCAAGCGCCTTTTGTATCGTCAGTGTAGAGGGAACCAGGTATCGTTTACCCATAATAAAAATTGGAATGAGATCCTGGCGAGTCACTTTGGCACTTGTTCCTGACCCGTTTTGAATTTCACTCATGCTATTTTTCTCCTTAAACTATTTATCAACTCGTTATATAATATTTATCATAAATTCTATCGATAGTTCGTGATAAGTGATGCGTAATGCTGATACGTCATGAATGAGCCGATAATTCAAATCGCTATTACGGATTACGTTTCACCCATTACGCCTGACTTATTATTCAATTTATCAATATAGAATTCATGAGTCATTTGAGTATTAAATACTCAGTTTATCAACTTCAAATCCTTCAAAAGTTTGTTTGGTCGAATAATATGTCGTTTCCACCAGCCGGCTGTTGCTTCATAGCCCAGAGCCAACGCTAATAATTCGCTAAAATAAAGAATGGGCAGCGAACTACTGGCCGGCGAACGCGTATCCAGATTTGCCTGACATAATGGACAGGCCGCGACGATGCAATTGGCGCCGGCTGCCTTCGCCGATTGCTGAATATGGCCAACCATCTGCTTCCCCAATTCAACACGCGTGAAAGCCAAACTACCACCACAACAATCAACTTTAGCCGGAAAATCAATTGCCTGTCCGCCTAATGCCTCGATAAACTCATCCATCATGGTTGGATTTTCAGGATTATCAAATTTGGTCACTTTATTGGGACGAACCAGATAACACCCATAGTAACAGGCAGCTTTTAGTCCAGTCAGTGGCTTTACTACTCGTTTTTTGATTTCTTCGAGACCGATTTGATGATAAATAATTTCCAGAAAATGCTTCGTTGAATATTTAATTTCAAGTGGCATTTCGATTATATCCGCAATTTCATTCCGTTTTTCGGCTGAAGCACTCAGCTCAAATTCGGTCGTTTTTAATCGGACATAACAAGCCGCACAGCAGACCGCTATCGGCAGATCCATCTTCTCGGCGATGGCGATATTTCGGGCTGGCAGCGCCAGTGAAAGTTTTTCATTGGTTGAATGGCCGGAGGAAGCACCACAGCAGTTCCAATCTTCCAATTCTATCAGATCGATTCCCAATAATTGGGCGCTGGTTTTTACCGAAAGGCCATATTCAATGGCAGTTCCGCCGGCTGAACACCCCGGAAAATATCCAATTTTCATTTCATCTTCTCCTGTTCCGGTTTGTTCGCGTTGATGCGCTGTATGATTCGCTTAATATGTTCTGCTCCTCTGGTTTTATGTGGAAAAATATGTAATTTACCCCGCGAAAACATCTTGACTCCCAATACCCCATCCTCCAAAAGCGCTTTAATTGAAAGTAATCCCCGTAAATTCCCCAGTTTCATCCCCATGACAAAGCCCAGTTCATACATCCGGCCAAATAGTTCCACCAGTTTAACAAACACCTGATGGGCAAAGGGTATATCTTTTACCTTCTTTCCTGGTTTGTGCAGACTCATCACCCGAAGCACGTCCATTATTTTGACAATTTCAATTTCATTAGGACAACGGGCGGCACAAGTTTCGCAGGAAGCACAAATCCAGATTAAATCAGCCTGTAGTACCTGGTCCCGGAGTCCCATCTGAACCATACGAATGATCTGATTGGGCGTAAAATCAGTCGCAAATGCCACCGGACAGCCTAGCGCACAGGTGTAGCACTGGTAGCAACGGTCTAAATGAGCCCCACTTTTTTGTTCGATAATCCGCCGAAAATCGGGATCAACTATTTCATCTTGATTTTTATAAATAATGTGCATGAACTTGCCTCATTTTGCCAACGTTCGGGAGAAAAAATTCACCATATCCGTGATCATCGTGTTCGATCTGATTGATTTTAGAGAATCCGGGTCAAGGGCTTCAATCTTCTGCTCCAGGGTCTTCTCTTTTTCCTCAAATGCTTTTGTCAATATTTTCCGTGGCTGAGATCGCGCTTTCGATATTTCTGATGAAGATAATTCATCGGTAAATAATGTTTTTGACAATGCCTGATCCTGAAAAAACAGGATTTCCTGCTCCGGCGTCGCCTGAAAAATTTTAAATTTTATTTTGGGTACTAATTGCCGAAACGATGCCTCCCATAATTCCTGCCGTTCCGCGATCATCTGGATATTTTCCGTTTCCGCATCAATAACAACCACAACCGGAACGTTGTGTACCGCCAGAAGGGAATGGGCAAGGGATAAAATTTTATCTGTTTCCGGAACGGCCAGAATTTCAATATTTTCCAGTATCTGTCCGGGAAGAACTTTTTTATAAAGATTTGCTGCTGACGGACTGCTGGTTAATAAATGAGCTTTTTGTCTGCCAGCAAGCGTAATATGATAATCAGGTAACCCCAATTCCACGCAACGCCGATATTTTGTCATCAGACTGCTGGCAAAATTTTTATTCGTCAGCGCATATCCAATTTCATCGCCATTCCAGAGCAAAACCGGCGGCTGTCCCAGAAATTGCGCCAGTGTCAGGGCGGGTTCTGTATAGCCACTTTTGCTGAAGAAAATCCCCATGGTGGAAGATGGCCGTCGGGATAATTGCGCTTTCAATTTCGCGATGGGTTCAATATTGATGCGATTCTGATAATCTTTCGATTCCGCCAGAAAGGCCAATCCATTGAGATAGATGGCGCCATCAATTTGCTCCAGAATTTGCCCGCCCTCTACATAATTAAATGGCCAGCGGACTTCGGCGCCACCGAGCTGCAATGCCCGAATTACCAGATATTCCAGCGCCTTCCCCGCAGGCCAGCCCGGTGTCTTGCCAGCCTTGATAGCCTGCCAGAGAGTTACCAGGTCCTCCCAGCCAAAACTTTGTATTCTTTCAATATAAGTTTCTTCACTCATTGAAAAAATTCCTGATAAATTTTAATATAGGAATTACTTTATAGAACTCACATCTGGCATAGTAATAGCTGTCAGGTTAAGAATTATAAAATATTGATAATCATTTAATTTTTTTCAAATCTAATTTTCTTATTGACAACCTTAGTAGCCCTGGCACCCAATAAACCCGACTTTATTATACATGAAAATAAGGTTTTGGAATTGAGGATATTGTTGGTTACTAAAGTTCAAAAAAATTTAAATAAGGTCTTTATGTACCTGAAATTTATAGTATTAAGTGCGAATCATTATAAATTTACCAAACATTTAGCCAAGCTATTATCGGTAGATCCCCTGAGTTTACGTATCACGCATCATGCATGACGTAAATATGCTTTTTAATACTATATTCTTGATACCAAATAGAAAATTGTAAACCATTTATTTATCAAAAGTTTCCAATTCGGCTTCCTTAAAAGTCGAAAGGGGCAATGGTTCGTCCAGCGCCCGGCCGGCCACATACTCAAAAACTTTCTGTGCATTCTCGCCAACCACCGTAAAAAGGCGACTGATTTCAATATTCGATGGACAGGCTTCGGTACAGGCACCACATGCAACACACGAAGCTGCCATGTGGGTCATTCGCGTCAGATGAAAAAAGAGCGTGTCGTTAGGCATCCGAATGCCACCCCGACTTTCGGCCCAGTCAAAATATTTTTCAGCATCCAGTTCGAAGGTGGAAGAATTGAAAAAACATTCACGGCAATAACAGACCGGGCAATTGGTCATGCAATTCAGGCAGCGAATGCAGGTACTTAAATATTCCAGCATCTTTTCCGGACCCGCAGCAGCTTTTCGGGCGCTTTCCAACATCTCAGCCCGATTTATCGTACGTGTATTAATCCAGTTTTTAACAGCATCCGTTCGTGATTTGGGCAATTCTTGCAGCGTGTAATCCAATTTTTCCAGAAGTTGCATTCCAGCTTCGGTAGAGCCAATCAAGCTTAATTTCTGGGCATCTGCATTCCCCACCAAACCGATGGTCAGATCATTATAAAATGGCGTCGGATATTGACACACCTGACAATTCCAGCGGAGTTCGTCCGATAATTTTCCATTTGACGCCGCACTCAAAAAATCATCCCCGGGTTGTGGATGTTCAGCAGCAAATTTTTGATATTTATCAAGTGAAAAAGCACCGTAACAGTCCATACTAATCACCAGCATATTTTCCAGATGCACCTGTTTGAGTTTGGTTAATTCAACCAGCGCCCGAACTTCGCACGGGCGCATGACCAACGCGATTTTATGCTGACTGGGTCCCATCTTTGTCATGCGCTGCATAATCCGGGCAGAATTGACCGGCATTACTGGCGCAAAGGGGTCAGCAAATTCCAATTTTTTCGGATCCGTGATCAGTGTTTGAACGACATTTGAGCGATTGGACATTTGCAACGGAATTAAGCACCCTTCAATGAGTTTTTTCTCAAACAAGGTATTCAAAAATTGCTGAATCGTTTGACGAACACTATTATTGACAATATTTAATGCGGTTACTCGCGCCATTCGACATCTCCTTCGACCCAACCAGAAAGTTGGGAGGATTTGAAATATTGATTATATCGATTTCGATTTGTTTTCTATTTGTTCTCTGGTTCTGATAAAAAAATAATTGGACAGGATTTTTTAAAAGGATTAAAGTTAATTAGTGTCTGTCCGAAAAAATAACCGCTGCTGTCATTGCGAAGAGCGTTTTGTGCGACGGAGCTATTTCCGCTGTTACTTCGGGAGATTGCTTCGGCAAAAAACGCCTCGCCATGACAGGTTTTAGTATTTTCGGACAAACTCTCATTAGTGTCGGTCCGAAAAAACAACCGCTGTTGTTATTGTGAAGAGCGTTTTGTGCGACGGAGCTATTTCCGCTGTTACTTCGGGAGATTGCTTCGGCAAAAAACGCCTCGCCATGACAGGTTTTAGTATTTTCGGACAAACTCTAATTAAAACTATTTAATTTAAATTTTAATTCAGTCCACTATATCCTGTCAATCCTGTAATCCTGTCAAAAAATAATTATATCGCCCACGGCTCGCTTAATGGATTTTTACCGAGTTTTCTGATATGTTCAGTAAACTGACGGGCGGTTTTTGCGAATTTTGGACCTTCACTGGCCGCAATCCAGCGCAGCCAAACTCTATCTGCTCCTAATTCAAAAGTAGTTAAAATTGTATTGATCAAAGCTATCCGGCGACGGGCTTTAAAATTTCCATTTACATAATGACAATCACCCGGATGGCAGCCACCAACGATAACGCCATCAGCACCGCGTAAAAGTGAACTCATGACATACGCCGGATCCAGCGTTCCCGAACACATCATCCGAATGGGACGAATATTCGGTGGATATTGTAACCGCGTCGTGCCTGCCAGATCGGCCGCCTGAGAGGTACACCAGTTGCAAAAAAAACCAATAATTTTCGGTTCAAACTCTTCAGCCATAAAATTTAGTCTCCAATGCTATGCGACAATAATTTTTAACCGCAGATAACCCAGATTAAAACAACACAAATTTGTGAAATTTGCGAAAGCTGTGGTTTCTACTTAATATTTCTTTTCTCACATTAAACTAAAAGCCGTATCAATCACCGACATTACCTGCTTATCGCGATAGCCTTTTAATTTACAGGCGTTATTCGGGCAGACCATCGCACAGGCACCACACCCCTGGCAGAGCGCTTCACGTACCAGAACCGTATGACTGTCTTCATCCCAGACGCGTGCACCATACACACAGGACGGGATGCACATCTGACAGCCGGAACAGCGTCTGGGATTTACTTCCGCTACCAGCGGGGAAGTCGTTAATTTCTCCTTCGTCAACAGACTGGCCGCCCGGACAGCAGCAGCATACCCCTGGGTTAGTGTCTCCTCAAGGAAACGCGGTGAATGGGCCAGCCCGGCGAGATAAATGCCATCCCGATGAAAATCAACCGGCCGAAATTTCACTTCGGCTTCCTGGAAAAAGTTATCCTGATCCAGTTTCACATCTAAAATCGCCGCCAGTTGTGAATTATCGATTGGTTCAATGCCTGTACTGAGCAGCAATAAATCTGGTTTTAAAACAATTTGCTGGTTCAACACAGGTTCTACGGCAGTGACAGTAACTTTATCATTTTCAATTGTCACCTGTGGTTCCCGACCGGGCTCATAGCGGATGAAAAAGCCCCCCATCTCCCGTAATTTTGTATAGTACTGCTCCCGAAAACCATAGGTCATAATATCGCGATTAAAAATAATAACTTCAGCGGCCGGATTTGCTTCTTTGATTTTAAGGGCATTCGTTATCGCCTGTGTGCAACAGATTCGGCTGCAATAAGGTCTTTTTTCGTCACGGGATTCCACACATTGAATCATCACCACCTGTTTTAACTGTGCCATATCGATTTCGCCCGCCACAACTTTTTCTTTAAATTGCTGCTGGGTCAATATTTGGGGGGATTTTCCATACTCATAACTCGATGGAATATGCTCCTGTCCCCCGGTTGCCACGATAATCGCGCCATATAGTTGTTCAACCGGTTCAGGTTCACTGTTTTTAAGGAGCGCCGAAAACGCACCGGCTTCACCGGACACTTGCTGAAGCTGGGTTTGAAAATAAATTTTGATCAACGCGTTCGCTTCGGTGGCAGCTCTTAATTCCCGAAGCAACTGCTGTGGATCTTGAGTATGCGGCGAAAAATACAATTTTTCTAATCTTCCCCCCAATTGCGCCGTTTTTTCGATTAAATCGACTCCGATTCCCAAATTGGCCAATCCCAGTGCGGCACTCATACCGGCGGCACCACCGCCGATGACCAGGGCGCGTTGTGTAATATTACGGGATCGGGCTAATTCCAGATTTTCTTCCTGCTGTAAAAATTCATGTTGCATCAGAATCAATTGCTGTGCTTTTTTCGTCGCGGCTTCTGTATCATCAGCATGGGGCCAGGCGGCGTGTTCGCGAATATTGGCAATTCGGACATAGCCGGGCTGAATTCCGGCTTTCATACTGGCAGCTTCAAACAGATGCTGATAATGATAGGGAACGCAGGCAGCAAATATAACCCGACTGACCTTTGATTCTATCAATTTTTGACTAATTTTTTCCAGACTACTGCTAGCACAAAGGGCATAAATAGTTTCCGTGAGTGTCACACCTGGAAGCGATTTGACAAACCGGGCTAATTTCTTTACATCAACAATTTTTGAAATTTCCCCACCGCATTCACAGATAAAAACGGCTGTTTTCTTTTCCCAATCAAAAGATTCAGATCGCTCATCATAATAAGGTGCATACGGAGCTGATTCTTGCAGGTCTTCCACTGGTCGTTTGACTTTTCCACTTTTTGCCAAAGCAGATTTTACAACTTGTACCGCCTGCGCGGCAGCGGCACTGGCCTGAGTAATGGATTCAGGGATATCTTTTGGTTCAGAAAATGCACCACAGACAAAAACACCTTCACGAGATGTTTTCACCTGGGTGAATGGATCCGTGACGCAAAATCCCCACTGATTTAATTTGATGTCCAATATTTTAGCCAGTTCCTGCTGAAATGGCGCCGGCACTTGTCCAATAGAGAGTACGACTAAATCAAATTCGGTTGAATGCTGTTTATTTTGTTCATCCAGAAAGCGAATGACCATTTTTTTCGTCGCCGGATTTTCTTTTACCACCGGGATTCGGCTTCTCGTAAAATTAACTTTAAACTTTAGTTTGGCATCGTTCATGTAGCGATGGTAGCCTTTTCCGTAAGCCCGTGCATCCATATAGAAGAAATGAATATCCAGGTCCGGATTTTCTTCACGAATAATCATGGCTTCTTTCAACGCATACATGCAACAGGCGGCCGAACAATAATTTCGTTCCTGATCACGCGAGCCAACACACTGGATAAAAGCGATGTTTTTCGGTTTTTCACCATTGGAGGGGCGAAAAATATCACCCTTACCCGCGCCATATCCCGAAAACATTCGTTCCAGTTCAATACTGGTCAAAACATCCGGATAACGACCATGTCCATATTGCATCAGATTTTTTGGATTAAATTCATCAAAACCAGAAGCGATAATGATGGCACTCACCGACAATTCAGTCATTTTTTCGGACGCATCCAGATTGATGGCCTGCGTGGGACAAATTTTTACACACTCACCGCAACGCGTACAGGTGGCTGGATCAATGGCATACATATTCGGCATCGGGAGTGGGTAGCGGGCATATATCGCCTTCCGCGTCTTTAATTTGCCCTGAAATTCGTCTTCAACTTCAACCGGGCAAACAGGCACGCATGCGCCGCAGTTAATGCATTTATCGGGATCAACGGTCATGGCCTGGGTGCTAATGGATGCTTTAAAATCACCTGCCGAACCAGTCAAATTAATCACTTTCGAGCCTGGAATCGCCAAAATATTAGGGTGATATAATTCGCGACGCAGGCAATAGTGAACCGTACCATGTCGGGCAACGGTCGGGAGCAGTTGGCACATACCACAGCGATTGGTGGGGAATTGCCGATCCAGTTGCGAAAGCGTTCCGCCCATGAATGGATTCTGGTCGACGAGATACACCTGATGTCCCAATTCTGCCACATCGAAAGCGGCTTTAATTCCCCCGATTCCTGCTCCGATTATCAGTACGGCCCCTGCATCTGATTTCATAAAGTCGTCATTCCCTGTTATGGGTGAAAGGTATTTTATTTCAATGCAAATGATTCGTGATGCGGAATACGTGAATTGTTTTTTATTCCGTATCACGAATTACGCATCACGCAACATATTTTAACAATAAATGACTACAATTATTGATATGAACCTACAAAATGACCAAAACATTAAAAAGCCTCTTCATAGTCCTTCGCTGCAATCGAAATGATATTTAATAGCTGTTTATTAGAAGCATTATTAAGCTGCATCGCACCGGAAGGACAGAGTCCGGCACAGGCGCCACAGCCTTCACACAAGGCTTCATTAACGATAGCTACCCGCAGTCGTGGATGAACTTTTGGGGCATGATAAGCGCAAATTGATTCACAGAGCCCACAACCGGCACAAACATCCGGATCGGCATGAGCAATTTCCGGATTATGCAACAACTCTTTCCGTGAAAAAAGGGACAGTACCTTACTCGCAGCCCCACTTCCCTGATAAATCGAATCCGGCATATCTTTTGGTGAAGAAGCACTGCCACAAAGATAAATTCCAGCCGTTAAAGTTTCCAATGGACCGAGTTTTAAATGTGCCTCAGAGGCGAAGCCAAAGCCATCGGTGATAATGTTTAATTTTTTCCCCAATTCGCGACTGCCTTCAGCACCGGTGGCAGCCATTGCCAGTACCACCAGGTCGGCATCAACTTGCACCATCATATCGCTTAGCGTATCGGCACCCAGTACTTTAAGCTTATCCCCCTCACGGTAAATTTTTGAGACCCGTCCGCGGAGATAAAGTAGATGATGTTCTTCAATACCGGCTTTTACATACTCTTCATACCCTTTGCCAGTGGAACGAATGTCCATATAAAAGATATAGGCCTGGCCATCCGGAACTTTCTGTTTATAAAGCTGCGCCTGTTTGGCAGTGTACATACAACAAATTCGCGAACAATAGGGGAAATGATGCTCCGGATCGCGGGAACCGGAACATTTGATAAAAACAACTTCTTTCGGAACTTTGCCATCGGATGGCCGATGAAGCGTTCCGCCATTACTGTTCACTAGTAACCGTTCAAATTGTAATCCATCGAGAATATCCGGATCAGATTGATATTCCGTCAGATGCTTTTTATCATATAAATCATAGCCCGAGGCCACGACAATTGCGCCACAATCATTTTCAACCACCTTCGAGGTTTGATTAAAATCAATTGCATCCAACGGGCAGGCTTGCTGGCACAGGTCACATTTTTCACCATTTAAATTTAAACAGGTTTTTGAATCAATTACCGGTTTGCCAGGATAAGCACCGGGATAGGAAATATAAATTGCCGGTCGCGGTTTGATACCCCGATCAAAATCTGAATATGTGGTGACCGGACAGACCGCTGTACATTTTCCACAGCCATCACATTTATTCCAGTCCACATAACGCGCTTTATTTCGAATTCTAACTTTGAAACTGCCAACATAGCCTTCAACATCTTCGATTTCAGAGTACGCTTGAAGGGTGATATTCGGATGATTTACCACTTCGATGAGCATATTCTGAAGTGCTTCCTGGGCCTTTTCCATTGTCAAAACCAGATTCGATAACTGAACCGCATGTCCACCAATATGGGGTTGGCGTTCAACCAGGGTTACCGGATACCCGCTATTGGCAATATCCAGCGCCGCCTGCATCCCGCTCACGCCGGCGCCCACAATGGTAACTTTCCGGGTGAGGGGAACCACCATGGGCTCCAGTTCCAGATTCAATCGAATCTTTTCGATGGTTCCTTTGATAATCGTCAGTGCTTTTCGGGTGGCGGTCTCCGGTTCATGGGCATGCGGCCAGCTACTCCACTCACGGATATTGGCCACTTCCACCGAATAAGGATTTAATCCCATTTTTTTGGCGAGATTTCGAAAGGTGACTTGATGGAGCGATGGAGAGCAGTTACTCATGACGATACCATCCAAATGCTTCTCTTGAATCGCCTTCCGAACTAATGCCTGGCCGGGATCAGAACACATATAAATATAATTTTCAGCATGGACCACGCCGGGATATTTCTTTATCTCTTCAACTACCTTTTCCACATCAATTGTACCGGCGATATTCAATCCACAGTGGCAAACAAATACGCCAATTCTTTTTCGTTGCATGCTGAATTCCTGATGTATTAATTAGTAAGACTACCAATTTCGCAGATAAAAAATCGAAATCTGCTTCATCGTTAAAATTTGTTGTTACTTTTATCTTGTTTTAGCCTGACCTAACCGACTTTTCATTGGTTTTAAAAATGCAGGACAAATAGTTTATCTGTTTCATATTGGGCACATTAACAATTTGCCCCACAGCGCTGGGAAAAGTTGTCTCGCGATAACGATTAAAGCCAGAGCCAAAGGCCAGTTGCTGATCGCCAAAGGCCGCATTTGGATTTAATTTAATCCAACCAATTCCAATTCTTCGAGCATCTCTTTATACTCAACCTTTTTGGCGACCGGCTTCTCTTCCGTGGCAAAGAGAGCGAGGACCTTTCCCGCGCAGCCAGCAGCATGTGCCACACACTCCGGAATATCCTTCGGTGCCTGAGCGGTACCGGCAATAAAAATACCCGGCACATTGGTCTCCACGGGCTTTAACCGCGGATGAAGTTCCTGTAAAAATCCCCACTGGTTCATTTCAATGCCCAGCATTTCTGCCAGTGCCCGCGTTTCAGGACGGGGAATTATGGCCATCGCCAGGACAACTAAATCTGCGGCAATTTCCACTTTATTGCCGGAAATCGTATCCGTGCCCCAAACCATCAGATGCTCGCCATCGCGAAATATCTTGGAGACCTGACCACGCAGGTAGATAATGCCATCCTCCTCAACCCCGCGCTGGTAAAATTCCTCGTACATCTTGCCGTCAAACCGGAGATCCATATAAAAATTAAATACCTGACCATCAGGGACCGCATGTTTGTAGAGCATGCCCATTTTGCAGCTATACATACAACATACACGGGAACAGTATGGCAGGTGTCGCTCGGGATCCCGGGAGCCAGTACACTGGACAAAAACCACTGTTTTGGGCACTTTCCCATCTGAAGGACGAAAAATTTCTCCCGCAGTTGGCCCGCCAGGTGCCAGGAGTCGTTCAAATTGGAGTGGATCCAGGACGTCGGGATCTAACTCGAATTCTTTTATTTCAGATTTCGGTAGTAATTCATAGCCGGTTGCCACCACAATTGAACCGACATTCAGCGTTTCAAAGCGATCTTCAATCGCATGATTAATCGCATGCGGTTCACACACGGTCTCACAATAGCGGCATTCGGAACAACCACCACAAGCCAGACAGCGTGCTGCCTCGGCTTTCGCCTGCTCCTCAGTGAAACCTGTTTCGACCTCAACAAAACTTTTAATTCGTTCAGCGACCTCAAGTTCTGGCATGGGCACAGGTGTTACGGCGGCACGTTTTTCAGAATATTTGACAGCTTCAACCACCGGCAATCTTTTAGGTGGTGAATATTGTAAAGCTTCGCCGTTTAAATATTTTATCATCATTTCGGCCGCGACATGGCCGGCCTGCATCGCTTCCACCACTGTTTTCGGGCCGGAAACGGCATCGCCACCGGCAAAAATCCCCGGCACATTGGTGGCCAATGTGTTCGGATCGACAATAAAAGTATTCCATTTTGAAATTTCGAATGAATGTGTTTCTCCTAAAAAGGCCAGGTCTGGCTCCTGACTGATTGCCGGAATCAAATTATCAAGGGGAATCACAAATTCAGAATTGGGTATTGGAACAGGACGTTTTCGGCCGCTTTTATCCTTTTCACCAAGTGTATTTCGTAAACATTCAATCCCGGTTATTTTGCCATTTTCCGTTAAAATTCGCGTCGGGGTGGTTAAAAGTTCAATTTTGACCCCTTCCTGTTCCGCCGCATGGATTTCAGCCGGATCAGCCGGCATCTCGGCACGGGTCCGTCGATAAATTATCGTTACCTCTTTCACTCCCATACGAACGGCGGAACGCGCGGCATCGATGGCAGCATTGCCGGCACCGATAACCCCCACGCGATTCCCCAATTTTACCGGCTTGTTCAGATTAATTTCGCGTAAAAATTCCACACAATCGATAACCCCTTCCGCATCTTCACCCTCGATACTCAATTTTATGCTTTTTTGCGCACCAGGTGCCAGAAAGATCGCTTTATACCCCTGCTTAAGTAAATCTTCAAGTGTCAAATCAGGTCCAATCGGTGTGTTACAACGAATTTCCACCCCCAATTCAGTGACCAGTTGAATTTCAAAATCCAAAATTTCCTTTGGTAAACGATAATTCGGGATTCCCCATTTGAGCATTCCACCTGGTTCGGGCAGCGCCTCGAAAATCGTGCTCATATAACCAGCCCGGGCCAAATCGTAAGCAGCGGTCAGGCCGGCCGGGCCAGCGCCCACAATCGCGAATTTTTCCGGATGAATGACTGCCGGTTTTTCAATCACTCGCGTATCATTTTTCATTTCCCAATCGGCAATAAACCGCTTCAGAAATTTAATCGCGACGGGTTCATCCACTTCACCCCGTAAACAGGCATCCTGACAGCGATGATTACAAACACGTCCCAGCACGCCGGGGAAAGGAATGCGTTCCCGGACCAGGCGAATCGCTTCCTGATAATGGCCGTGTGCAATCAGGGCGACATAACCCTGGGCATTGCATTCAATAGGGCAGGCGCTTTTGCAGGGGGAAAGCCCTTTCTTTTCAATGACAAATTTATTGGGGACGGCCTGGGCAAATGGCTTAAAGGTGGCTTTTTGATCGACAACCGCCCGGTCAAAATCACTGGGATAGGCCACGGTACAAACATTATTACATTCACCGCAGCCAGTACACTTATCCCAATCGATATAGGGTGTTTTATGCTTGATTTTTACCTGAAAATTGCCTGCTTCGCCCGTAACCGCCTCGACCTGGCTATACGCCAGAATCTTGATATTCGGATGTTGGTAACAGGCCACCATTTTAGGGGTTAAAATACACTGCGGGCAATCAAGTGTGGGAAAAACCTCTGAAATTTGAACCATGTGTCCGCCGATACTGGATGATTTATCCAGCAGATAAACCTGATATCCGGCATCAGCCACGTCCAGCGCCACATGAATCCCGGTGACTCCCCCTCCAATAATCAATAATTTTTTTTCCATTGTCTCTAAATTATTTTACCGTTTTCCAATCGTAGAGTCTGAAACTCAATCAGAACCTGAATTCTAATCAATCAGTGACTTCTGTTTCAATACAGGTCGCGGATCAACATAATGTTTATCAAATCCCATAATTGATTCTGGTTTACCAAAAGCCAGGGCCATCAATTGTGTAAAATAGAGGATGGGAATTTTTGAAAAACCAAAATATCTCTTTTCAATATCCAATTGGCGTCGATCTAAATTATATTGACAGAGCGGACAACTGGTCACAATCACGTCCGCACCCCGGCTTTGCATCGAATTTACAATTTTATATACCACGTCGGCTGTAAAATCCGGTCGATTAACTGTCTGATAGGAGCCACAACATTCGGTTTTCAGCGGATCGTCAATGATTTCCGCACCTAATTCAGTCATCACCTTTTCCAAAATTGTCGGGTGTTCCAGATCATCCAGGCCAACCTCAGGCGGACGAAGCAACAAACAACCATAATACGAAGCAACATGTAAATTTTTCAAAGGCCGGGTCACTTTAAATTTAATTTCATCAAAACCAGGAGTTTGTTTTAAAACTTCAAGGAAATGCAATACTTCAACTTCACCATTATACGCTACCTGATTATCCAGATAAGTATTGATGCGGCGATGGTTTAACGGATCGGATTGAATAAAAAGATTAGCCCTTTTCAGCGTATTGTAACACATGGAACAGATCGTAACCAGCTTATCTTCGCCTTTATCCCGCACACGAATCAAATTTCGAATCGGGGCAATTTGATGAATAAGGTCATCATGCGCCAGCGAATAAGCCGTCCCGCAGCAATTCCACATCTCCAATTCATTTAATTGCAGTCCCAGAACCTCAGCCGTAGCCAGTGTCGTATCATTGAATTGTTTAGCTTTAGCTTTTAAAGTACAGCCCGGATAGTATGAGATTTCTAATGCCATTGGTACACCCTTATGCCGTGAATTTTCTAAAATTACTAATGATTGCAATTGGAGGTAGTTCTTCAAGTAATTCCTGAGGTAATTGAGATGGTTCAACGTAATTTTTATTTTTACGCAATACAATCTGTCGGACGGCTTCCATTATTTTAGCCAGATCAACCCCACGTGGACATCTCACCGCGCAGGTATTACACGCGGCACATAACCACATGGTTTTAAAATTTTTGATTTTGTCCTCCAGACCAAGTTGAACCAGACGGATGATTTGACTGGGAAGGATATCCATTTCCGCTACCGCCGGGCAACCCGCCGAACATTTGCCACATTGATAGCAGGCAAGCAAATTTTGACCGCTTATCTCTTCTACTTTTTTAACAAAATCACTCTGTACCGACTCACGAGTAAGTTTTATAATCATGCCATGCTCCGATTGAGGTAATTACAAAAGCCAATTAATTGTCTGTACAAGAACAACGAACGTCCATCCCTAAAGAATTTGAACTTCAACCGCATGAATCATAATTGGTACAAATCAATTAAACCATACGCGAGCCAACGTCGTTCTCGATTTTTCTTGCCCTCACGCTAACCTTCTCCGGGGGAAAAAAAAGGCGTATCGATTCCCTCTCCCCCGGGGAGAGGGCTTCTGAATGACAATAATAAAATCCGAAAGCCATTTTGGCTTGCGTATAACAGCCTGAACCTGTCACAGCGCGTCGTTATATGTCATGGCTTCTGGCATACTTCCTGCTCATCATCAGATTAAAAATCATAACTTTGAGCAAACGGCGTTCACGAACGAATCTATTGAAAGAGGTCGGCACCTGAAAATGCCCGATCTCCAGGTTGATTCTGTTGCTAAATATATCAAACTAGATTTCTATTGTCAAGGGAATTTTTAATTATTTTTAATATTGTCAAATTATTCAATACTTAACTGGAAAGTTACCCTGAATTTGGGAACTTAACAAATTTTAATTAAGTTCACCTCATATAAAAAATGAGAACGATTGCGAAAATTCATCCATCTTTTGAATTAGCCAAGTACACAGGAGTCAAAATTGAATTCATTGAATAAAACGCATCAACTCCAGCGGGGATCTCATTTCTCCTGGAAATTTTTTTCAGCACTCAGCATTCTTCTTATTTCCTGGCACCTCCCGGTTCAGGCTTATACGACAATCCAGCCGGATGTCCATCATAAACGCGTTGCCAAAATGGTGGTCAGAATTCTCAAGGAAGTTCATTACGAACAGCAATCGGTCGACGACTCCATCTCTTCCCGGGTCTATCAATCCTATTTAAACTTTCTGGATCACAATAAAAGTTTTTTTCTTGCCAGCGATATTCGCATTTTTGAGCGATTTAAATATCAATTTGATGAATACCTGAATTCAGCGGACCTCGATCCCGCTTTTTATATTTATAATACGTTCCTCAAAAGGGTTGATGAACGAGTCGAATATGTCAATAAATGTCTTACCAAACCCTTTGATTTTAACGTGGATGAAAATTATGTTTTTGATCGGGAAAAGGAGCCCTGGACTGAATTTCCCGAAGAACTGGACGAAATCTGGCGCCAGCGCTTAAAATTTGAAGCCTTATCATTAAAACTGGCTGATAAAGATTGGAATGGAATTGCCACCACTTTGACAAAACGCTATCAGAGTTTTAAAAAACGAATCGAAGAGTATTCTGCTGAAGATGTTTTTCAGCTTTATATGAACTCATTCGCCGAATCGCTGGACCCACATTCCGGCTATATGTCCCCGTTCAATTCTGAAAATTTCAGGATACAGATGCAATTGTCTTTTCAGGGAATCGGCGCCCAACTCACCACCGAAGATGATTATACCAAAGTGTTGGAAATTATTCCCGGCGGGCCAGCCGACCTGAGTAAGCAGCTCATGCCCAATGACAAAATCATCGGTGTTGGTCAGGGCAAAGAGGGCGAAATTGTGGATGTCATCGGCATGAAACTGGATGATGTGGTTCTTAAAATTCGCGGAAAAAAAGGCACCATGGTGCGGCTCGAAATTTTACCATCCGGCGCCCCGGCCGGAAGTCCATCGAAAATCATCGAGCTTATGCGCGATGAAGTTGTTTTAAAGCGACAGCAGGCGCAAAGCGATACAATGGAAATTGATCGAAATGGCATCAAACGCAAACTGGGCGTCATCACGATTCCCTCTTTCTATGCGGATTATGAATCGCAGCAAAAAGGCGTACAGGACTACCGCAGTACCACCAATGATGTCCGCCAACTGATTCGCGAATTAAAAGCGGCCGGCATCGAAGGGCTCATCATTGATTTAAGAGGCAACTCCGGCGGTTATTTGCCGGAAGCGGTCTCATTGACCGGCCTTTTTATTGAACAGGGTCCGGTGGTGCAGGTCCGTCGCAGTAAAAGCCAGATCGAAACCGAACGTGACCAGGATGCCTCGATTGAATATGACGGGCCGCTGACCGTATTGGTCGATCGCATCAGTGCATCCGCCTCTGAAATATTTGCGGCTGCCATTCAGGATTATGGGCGTGGCCTGATTCTGGGTTCCCAGACTTTTGGCAAAGGAACGGTTCAGACGATTATTAATTTGAATCGGTATATGCCCGACATAAAAGAGAAACTGGGACAGGTTCGGGTTACCATGGCCAAATTTTATCGCATCGCTGGCGGATCAACACAACATACCGGTGTCATTCCCGACATTAATTACCCCAGTTTACGCAGCGAAATGGACATTGGTGAGAATAAAGAGCCTTATGCACTGCGCTGGGATGAAATTACCGCGGCCAATTATCGTAACATCGATGTAGTGCGTCCTTATATTGAACAATTACGACAGAAATCAGCCAAACGCGTTGTGATGAATCCCGAATTTCAATATATTAATGAAGATATTCAAAAGGCCAGAGAAAATAAAGCCAAAAATTTTATTTCATTGAATGAAACGAAACGTCGGGCTGAACGGGAAGCGGAAGAAAAGGAAAAACTCGAACGAACCAATCAGCGGCGGATTGCCCACGGCTACAAGCCACTCAAGAAGGGTGAAAAAGAAGATCCCAAAGAAAAGATTGAAACTGATCCCTGGCTGGATGAAGCCCAGCAGGTGACGCTGGATCTGGTTGACGAACTGAAAAAGAACGTGACAGTGAGTCAACAGAAAAGTCCCGCGATAAATCAAAATCCCCGGCAGCAATAACTTCTCGTCCCGCCAACGGAACCAACTTTAAATCGACAATTTTTGTATCCGTTCACAGGTGTGATAAAATAAAAACTTCTGTCATGCCCAAATGCCTACGCGATAAAAACATTCAAGTACCAGTTTATCAGGCATCCATTTGCCGAAAGAAATATAGATTCCCGCCAAAAACATCTGATTTTACCCCGCCTCTCGTTACGGGACACGGGGAGAGGACGAATTCCCCTTCCCTATTTTTTAGGAAAGGGGCCAGGGGATGGGTAAAAAAGGATGCTGACATCACAAAGAAATATTTTTTTTAATTAAGTTTCATCATGATCAGGAGCAAAGCTTAAATTGGTTCTTATCAACACCATTTTCTAACCCATCCCCCAACCCCTTCCCTCAAATGAGGGAAGGGGAGTGGCCGCTTCCTCGTGTCCAGGAGAAGAGGTGGGACCCGATCAGCAAAAACATGCTGACATGACAGCGTCGATCCACCCTGTGAACGGTTACCAATTTTTTTTAATTTAATTGTGAATTGAGAATTGTGAATGGTGAATTGATAATGGTGAATAGTCAATTGTCAATAAATTTTAATGTCCTGCGGGAGGTTTGCATAAATTTGCTGGATTATTCAGAATTACTGAATTTCCCCGCAAATGCAAGTATACCCTAAAAAACCTCCCGCAGGGTGACGCCCCCCCCCAAAAAAAAATCCGCAATCCGAAATTCGAAATCCGCAATTGAAAAACCGCCTCGTTGTTTTCGCTCCATTCGCTCCGCATTCGTCCCTCATGCTACGCTCATTCCACTCCAACAACTCGGCTCCGCTCCGCGCTGCTCACAGGTAAGTCAAACGAGCTACCAACTGACTACGGGACGAACACGAGGCGGAAGCCAATAATGCCATCACGACACTCAGGATCATCGCAATTACGAATCGCGGAACGACAATGCAGCGCACTGAAACGCCAGCAACCGCCGCGAGCAACGCGGAGCGAACCGGTCGTAAAACCTTGTGGATTTTCAACCACTCCTTTTTTCTCACATTTCTCATAATACTTTTCGTCAAACCAATCCTGACACCATTCCCACACATTACCACTCATATCATACAGTCCCAATTCATTTGGTTTTTTAGTGGCGACTGGATGTGTTTTACCTCCTGAATTTTCCGTGTACCAGCCGACTTCATCCAGATTATCACTGCCGGCATACTCATATTTTCCGATATGAACATCCCCCTGGCCCCCTTCAAAGGGGGAAAGCGGGCCACCACGCGCCGCATATTCCCATTCGGCTTCAGTGGGCAGCCGAAATTTCTGGCCGGTTTTGGCATTTAATCTCTCGATAAATTGCTGAACATCCTGCCAGCTTACGTTTTCAACCGGACAATTTTCATTTTCTTTAAAGCGCGATGGATTATTACCCATTATCTCACGCCATTGTTTCTGGGTAACAAGGTTTCTGGCAATATAGAAATCAGAAACAGCCACAACGTGAACAGGTCGACAGGGATCCCACAAGTCGCCATGTTCGTCACCCATTTTAAATTTTCCACCTTTTACTAAAGCAAAATTTATTGCATTTTCATAAGGAGGTGCCATTTCTGAATAGAAATGTTTGGCCATATCCATCCCGGAAAATTTAAAATTTGAGGCGAACTCCCAATCTTTAACACACTCCAGTGCCAGAAAATATTCCAGAATGGATTTGTGGGCAAATTTCCAGTTTAAAAGCGGATCACAGGTCAGTAACGATTTTCCTTTAACTTCATCCGGTTTGAGCTCAATTTTATGCTTTTGTGCAATTTGAATAGCTTCCGCTTTGGAAAGGTACAACAAACCTGTCTTTTCCCAGTTTTGATAGATTTCCAATGCCGTTTCACGAGCCAACCGGAGCAAATTCGTCCTGAACTGTTCCTGTTTTTCTTGATTTTCCCGCCATTTTTCACTTTCCCGGATAAGCCATCTTTCGATTAACTTCTCATAAATCTGATAACTAAATTGGTACTTTTTTTCATCTTTCACTAAATCATCCAGATAGGACATCAGCATGGGACGCGACATAAGCTTATGAGAATTATTGACAAGTTCTTTGGCTCTTTTTTTCTTAGACCAATTCCAAAACTTAAAGAAACCATACTTTTTATACAAATATTTTCGAGCTTCTTTATCAGAAAAAGGAAATAAATAATATTTATTTAATTTGTAGAATCCCTTCTGGTCAGATCTATGAATTGTCGTGACATAGTCGTACTTTTCTTCTTTCGGAAAATATTGGGTACGACAGGTAATCACCACGTCGCAAAAACGCATGGAGGCGCTAATAATATCATTTAATCGTTTTTCAAAGGCCTGGTCATCGGAAATACCCGGATTTTTCGATATGATAAATGGGTCTTCGTCAAGACCATCCAGTAACAAAATAGTATTTTTGGCGTCATCCTCTTTTATCGCTTTAATCCGGTCAATGACATCGACCGGATTTTTAATATCAGGCGGCTGGAACCGGAATAATTTCATTTTCTGCGGATAGCGAAATTTAAAAAAAGAATGAAACGCCATGTATAAATTCACCATAAAAGCCGTTTTCCCCATTCCGGAATCACCCAAAACCAGATAGAACTTTTCACTTTCCACCCGCTCGTTGAATGATTTATTCAACATAAAAGGAATCAATTGGCGAGGCTCATCATGTTTATATGCTTCCTCCGGATTATCGTAACGGGTGGGAGAGATACGGGCGTAGCGGGTCGGAATAAAAATATCCCGAAAACCTTTGATAGTCAAATAATCGAATTCGGGTTTTAAGTCTCTGGCGGTTTTCAGATTTTTAAATCGCTCATACGCTTTTTTTAATAATTCACCGATAAGCCATATTATAAACGCCCCTAATGCGGTAGAAAATATTTTTGAGAGAGCTTCACTGAATCCAATCAATTGAAAAAGATGGGTAATCGGATTGTCTAAAAGACCAATAATCGGTTTCAAAATATCGTCCATAGCCTAAGTCTTTCAAGTTAGTCAATGTGCGCAACCTTGCGGGAGGTTTGCCTGAAATTGACAAATTTTCCTGAATTACAAAATTTCCCTGCCGGTATAAATAGGCCATCCAAAACCTCCCGCAGGGTAATCTTCATAAAAACCCGCCCTGCGCCGTCGAAACCGAATTCCATCGGCCCTACCAGCGCGGGGCTGGCAGTGTTACTTTTTGTCGCCGGTGACAGCGAACGGGACACCAATCTGTTCAGCGGCAGTCGTCCGACTTTACCTGTGAGCTACGGGACGAACACGAGGCGGAAGCCAATATTGTCATTACGATTCTCAGGATTATCGTTATTACGATTCGCGGAACGACAATTCTGCGCACTGTTATTCCAGCTACCGCCGCGATTAACGCGGTTCGAACCCTCGATTGATGCCCTTTTTATAAATAAAACTACCCTGCGGGAGGTTTTTTATTAAATATAATCCACTGGAAGAATTATGATATATCTGTTCAACTTATGAATTAAAAGCGAACCTCCCGCAGGGCAATCATAAACCAGTAATTATATTTTTCCTGAACTCCCGGGCATTTGCCTTTTCTGTAAAAGCGATTAATGGAATGATATGATTTTGATACTCTTTTTGACCCCAGATTCCGGTTAACAAATTATTTTCATAAAGCCGCAGTTTCCGGATAAACCGAATCCGGCTGCGATGCGCCAGTCGAACCTGATCGGGATATACCAGATAGCCCAGGAAAGGCAAACCCCGCGAATGGTGATTCAGGCAAAACGGTTTCAGCGTCAGTGCTAACTGCTGTTCAGCATACTGGTTTAAACACTTTCCGGCGTGCACCAGATAATTTTTATCCGGGTGCCATAAAACCATGTCATCCATATAGCGATCATAAGCCTGTATTTTCAGGATTTCTTTTACATAGTGATCCAAACAGGCTAAATAGTGATTCGCAAAATACTGGCTGGTCAGATTGCCAATGGGAACGCCTTTACCGGGATTTATGGCGTAACTATCGATGATGCCGGCCAATATATTTAATAAGCGACTATCCTTAAAAATCCGACAGAGTTGCTTTTTTAGAATGAAGTGATCAATACTGTTGAAATATTTACGAAAATCCAGTTTGAGAAACCATCGATAATTATGATTAAAATATCTGGCACGTTCCAGCGCCGCGTAAGTACCTTTGCCAATGCGGCTGGCATAGCTATCGAAAATTTGAACTCTTTCGAAATAAGGATGACACACATTCATCAGCGCATGATGGAGAACGCGTTGCGGAAAGGGGGCGGCGCATATTAGCCGTTTTTTCGGATCATAAATGGTGAAATAGTGATAATTCCCTACCTCAACTTCACCAATTAATAGCTGTTGCTGCAATTGCTGCAAATTTTCCGACAACCGTTTACCATATTCATAAACTGCCGGTTTTGCTGACTTCCCTTTTTGGGCTTTATAATAGGCTAATTGCAGATTTTCAATATCAGCTATTTTTTCGATCAGATGTCCCTGTCGTTTCATTTTTCTCTGGTCTGGTTATAAAATGTTTGGCAAAGCGTTCCACCTTTTTATCACCAATGCCTTTTATTGATAACATATTCTGTGCCGTAATTGTTTCCAGTTTTGCCAGGCCCGCCAGTTCTTCATCCGTAAACACAGCGAAGGCTGGAATTCCCTCGTCCGCAGCGACTTTTTTTCTTATTTCCCGTAATTTTGAAAACTTTTGGAAAGTCGGCTCATCCAGCACGGTTTTATAATCCACTTTCAATTTATTTTCACCGGCCTGATTGAATGATTTTTCAATAAAACGGACACAGAAGCACCAGTAAGCACCATTATCATTGCTAATTAATTGATTTTGCACTTCAAGAATCTTGTTGGATCGCAAAAAACGATTCATTTCTTCCACGGCGCTGCCGTTATCACCAATGGGGATAGTAAATATTTTGATTTGCATAATTTTTAGTTTCTCTAAAAATTTTTTATGAGACGTCGCATCCTTTAAATGTCAATATTGAAATTTCTGAATACAGCATATCATTAATGTGGCTGTTACTATAAAAACCGGATGCAGATCATCCCCGATGCATTATTCTGTTGAACGCTGCAAAAATGGGAAAGCTGCGGGACCTCAGATACTATCTGCAGCCTAATTACTATTACCGGCGGTTCCTTTCTTAATCTGATCGACCATCTCCTTCAATCTGATAAGCGTAAGATTTATGTTTTTCAACACCTCATCATTTGAAAAACGAATAACATTCATTCTTTTGTTTTTCAAAAGTTGAGTTCGCATCTCATCATAATCATGTTGTTTCCGATGAATGTCACCGTCAACTTCCACAACCAAAAATAATTCATGACAATAAAAATCTGCGATAAAAAACCGCTTGACTTCATCAACAATCATAAATATTGGATGCTGACGTAAAAACTTTAGTCCCATGAATTGCCTGTCTCTCAAATGTTGCCAGAGCTTTATTTCAGCCAGTGTTTGGTTGTTTCGTAGTTCTCTGGCGAGTTGCCGTGCAATTTTTGTTGTTCTCATTGTCAGGTGATAAATTAAAAGTTTTACTGGTTAATATCGATCATATTTTTATATGATTTTATCGAAAAAAAATAAACAATCATCTTTTTAATAATTTTGTATTAGAGGGGCAATTTTTTCTTACCCATCCCCTAACCCCTTCCCTAAACAACAAGGAAGGGGGACTGCCGTGTAATTCTTCTCCCCTTCCCTTGTCTTTAAGGGAAGGGGCCGGGGGA
>DYKB01000147.1 GCA_020722815.1 Caldithrix sp.
ACGCGGGCGGGATATCAAACGCTATTACTACGAGTGGGCGGGGTTGTGGGTGATATGCACTTTTCCTGCACTACGTTTAAATATTGACGATTACCCTGCAATAAAAAGATATTTTCTTGATAATTTTGATATAAGGCAATTAGAACAGTCAGGGAAAAAATATCCAGAATTAGGATTTGATGCACGCAAAAAAACGGGTAATAAATGGTTTGAAACCCAAGACCAAATTGCCTACTACCCCGAATTTGAGAAGGAGAAGGTGGTGTACCCTAATATGACTAAATTTTTGCCATTTGTTTATGATGATAAAGGATTCTTTACAAATCAAAAATGTTTTATTTTAACAGGTAGTAGAAAAATATTAAAATTTTTAACAGCATATTTCAATTCTAATATATCACAAAGTTGGATTAGAAATAATTGTCCTGAATTGCAAGGTGGTACTAGAGAGTTAAGTTGGATATTTATGCAAAATCTTCCCCTTCCCCCCATCACTGCAACCAATCAGGGCATAGTTTCGCAGATAGAAAATTTGGTGGATAAAATCCTTTCGGCTAAAAAAGAGAGCCCAAACGCCAACACACAAGAGTGGGAGCGTGAAATTGACCAACTGGTTTATCAGCTCTACGGCCTGACCGAGGAGGAAATCCGTATTGTGGAAGGCGAGGGAAAATAGGACGCCATGCATTACAATCCTGATGTTCATCATCGTCATTCCATCCGATTGAAGGGATACGATTATTCCCAACCCGGGGCATATTTCATGACCATTTGCACGCACAACCGGGCATGTTGGTTTGGTGAAATTGTGAATGGGAAAATGGTGTTGAACGATGCCGGGCGAATGGTTGAAAAATGGTATTTCGAATTGAAAAATAAATTCCCGGATATTTCAGGCGATGAATATGTCATTATGCCCAATCATTTCCATGCCATCATCATAAACGTCGGGGCAGACCGGCGTGTCTGCCCCGATAAAACGGGCGGCCATGATAATACGGATGACCCCGATAAAAATGAATACACAAAAAATACAGGGCAATCACTGAATTATTATTGAAGCCAGCCCCGGCAAGGTGCAAGGAAGCAAAACACCGGATCAACAGGATCAAAAACCGGTATAACAACCGCATGAACGCGGACTGGCAATTCCGCTGCGCTCCACTGCCAGCCGATTATGCAGGGCGTTATACAAATCAAAAAAAATATGAACTATTATTACCTAAAAATTCAAGTCGATTTTAAATCCCCGCGGACCATGCCGCCGTCATCTGGTTCGAAAAAGGCATGGAATTCTGTCGGGTATTTTCAGCGGTTTTACTGCACGGCACAATCAGAAGCGGAAGCCCAAAAATTCGTCCATCAATTTTTCCTTGAAAACGAAGAAAATCCATCAACCTGTCAGTTGAAATTCGATCTGATAAAGTGGATGTCTGATTTGACGGATATAAAAGATATAAAATATGGATTTGTCTCCCACCTCACGG
Organism: Caldithrix sp.; assembly: GCA_020722815.1. Taxonomy (GTDB): domain Bacteria; phylum Zhuqueibacterota; class Zhuqueibacteria; order Thermofontimicrobiales; family Sulfurfontimicrobiaceae; genus DYKB01. Next base: position 1,488 of record DYKB01000147.1, read on the forward strand.
AAGAGATGTTCGCCAGGCGGGATAAAATTGGAATCTGGTATTTCGAAGAAAAAAATATTATATGAGTGAAAACGATAGCAGCCTGGCCCTGATAGCGAATCGATTTGAAGAATCTGATGAACTTGATGATGATTCATGGGACGGATAGGAAGGTCAATGTCAGGCTGGCGATGAATATGGTCCCGTCGATGATATGTCCCTCTGTCCCTCATGTTCGGGAGAGTTTGAAAGCGATACCATCAGACTTCGGGACTGGAACTAGAGTGCATTGGCTTTTGGCCTGCCAGATACATCACGCGAGCGACTGAGGAATGAAGTGATTAAACAGTATGGAAAAAAATTGGAGATGATTGCGCCACCAAAGGATAATAAAAAGCGACGCAATCAATAAAAGCGTCAACTATAAAAATGCACCGCGACCGGTTGGCTGGTTCAGGGTTTATGGTTAGACACCTTGCCTACACAAATTACCAGATTTGAATTTTTTCAAATTTTAAATTTTTCCAACCCTGAGCGAGGAACAATTGAGTCCGGAACCTGAGTCATTACAAAATAGTGTCGAAATTCCACAATCCAGGCATCAATTCACACATTTCACCAAAATATCACAGGCGAGATCAACCTCAGCTTCCGTAATGATATAAGGCGGTAAAAAGCGGATCACTTTTGGGCCCGCGGTTCCAACTAACAAACCTTTTTCAAGGCATCGATTGACAATTTCACCAGCGACCTCTTCTGTCAGTTCAACCCCCAACATTAATCCCAGACCGCGAATATCACGAACGAGTGGATGGGAAATCAGGCGTCGAACCAGTTGATTGAGAAAATATTCACCAATGGTTCGGCATTTATCCAGCAATTTTTCAGATTCAAGCGTCTGGATAAAAGCCAGACCCGCCGCACAGCTCACAGAATTTCCCCCAAATGTTGCCGCATGATCACCAAACTGAAAAGCCGCTGCCACTTTTTCACGGGCCAGGCAGGCACCAATCGGCAATCCACCGCCCAGCGCCTTTGCCAGCGTGACAATATCGGGTTTAATCCGACTATGCTCAAAACAGAAAAATTTGCCAGTTCGACCGCAGCCGGTTTGGACTTCATCTAAAATCAGCAACAATCCCCGATCATCACACAGCTTTCGAACCTGCGGCAGATAGTTATTGTCGGGAATAACCACGCCGCCTTCGCCCTGAATCGGCTCTACCATAACAGCACCCGTTTTTTCCGTAATTGCGTTTTCCAGCGCGGCCAGGTCATTGTATGGAACATAACGAAAACCAGGCATTAATGGCTCAAATCCCTTTTGATACTTTGGTTGACCGGTAGCCGTAATCGTCGCCAATGTCCGGCCGTGAAACGATTGCTGGCAGGTGATTATTTCATATTTTCCCGACTGGTACTTTCGGGCCAATTTAATCGCGGCTTCATTGGCTTCAGCGCCGCTATTGCAGAAAAAAACACGTTCCAGTTTCGAAAGCTTCACCAATTTTTCGGCCAGCAGAAGCATGGGCCCGGTATAGTAAAGATTTGACGTATGGCATAATTTCTGGCATTGTTCAATAATGGCAGCAGTGATTTCGGGATGACAATGTCCCAGCGCATTGACCGCGATGCCGGTCAGGAAATCAAGATACTTTTTGCCCTGCCTGTCAAAAACCCAGGCGCCTTTACCCGATTCAATCTCCAGCGGAAAGCGTTTATAAGTTTGAAAAATATATCCTTTTTCTAATTCTATCCAGTTCATTTGTTTTCACCATTTAGATTAATTTTTAATGCAGTTTCGTGACAATCCGGAAAATGCACACAATCCAGGCAATCTTTCCAGATTTTTTGTGGTAAAACTTCTTTTTCAACCACGCCAAAACCTAACTTTTTAAAAAATTCCGGCTTGTAGGAAAGCGCGAAAACATTATGTATCCCATAGGTTTTCGCTTCCTGCAGCAGGCGTTTGACGATAATTTGCCCCAGCCCTGAACGCTGCTTTTCCGGCGAAATAACCAGTGACCGAACTTCCGCCAGGTCATTCCAATAAATGTGAAGGGCACCACACCCAATTACCCGGCTATTTTCTTCCACTACCGTAAAATCCCGAATACTTTCGTAAATTTTGCTGAGCGACTTGGGTAACATAATGCCTTCCTTTGCATAGTAACTGATTAAGCTCACAATTTCCGGGGCATCTTTTATTTTCGCTTTTCTAATATAATAATTTTCCATTATTACTCCTGTCAACTATTCTTTAACCCAATATTTCCGTGCCGATATCTGAATGCTCAATGAGGCGTAATAATGTACCAGGCCCGGCCCAGGGAGCTATTTTAATCGAATTCACCCCGGCAGTTTTCGCCATTTTACAGGCATTCAATTTAGGAATCATCCCGTCACTCGCCGAACCGGCTTGAATAAATTCGGAAATTTTTTCAACGGAAAGTTTATCGAGCTTTTTGCCACCGTCAAGAACGCCCTCGGTATCACTTAGAAAGATAAGATGATCAACTTCCAGCGCGATCGCGATGGCACTTGCCGAGTGATCGGCATTAATATTATAACATTCCCCATCTTTCGACGTCCCGGTTGGCGCAATCACCACAATTTTATCATTTTCCCACAAAACTTCTATTAATTCAGCATTTATTTTTTCAATTTCACCCACGAATCCCAATTCCGAATGCATTTGTCGGGCGATAATTAAATTATCATCACTTCCCGAAAGGCCAACCGCCGGCAAATTTTCCCGGTTTAACCAGCGCGTGAGTTCTTTATTAATCAAACCGGTCAGCACCATTTCCACCACTTCAATCGCCGCCTGGTTGGTGACCCGAAGCCCATTGATAAAATTCGAAGAAATTTGCAATTTATTTAAAAAATGCGTAATTTTTTTTCCACCACCATGAACCAGCGCAATTGAATAGCCCTGTTCGCTCAATTGTTTTAAATCGGACACCATTTCACGAAAAGTATTTTCACCAATGACTTTACCACTTAATTTAACCAAAATTCTCGAGCTCAACTAATTCCTCCTTCTAACGGCAGTCCCAGCGTCTCCGGTAGATTAAAAAGTATGTTCATATTTTGAATCGCCTGCCCGCTGGCACCCTTTACTAAATTATCAATGCATGAGACAATAATCAACTGTTGATTATCATGAAAACAATTCAATCCAATATCACAACGATTTGAATTCCGAACCGGCGCCAGTTGCGGGAATTCTCCGATTTTTAATAATCGGACAAAAGGTTCATCGGCATATTGTGCCGATAAAATCTGATGAATTTCGGCTGCTGACACTGGTTTTGTAAAATTCACATAAATTGTACTTAAAATGCCGCGATTTAAGGGCAACAGATGCGGTGTGAATGTGATATGTACAGTTTGAGAAGAAAAGAGATTCAATTTTTCTTCAATTTCACCCACATGCCGATGTACATGGCCAACTTTATAGGCTGAAAAATTTTCATTGACCTCAACAAACTGCCCTTTTAATCCCGGATTCCGGCCGGCTCCTGACACTCCCGATTTTGAATCACAGATAATCGGTGCAGCAATTGGCAACTTCGCTTTAAAAAGCGGAATTAAAGGTAACAAGATTGAAGTCGGATAACAGCCGGGATTGGCCACAAGCCAGGCATCTTTAATTTCCTCCCGAAAAATTTCCGGCAAACCAAAAACGGCCTCCAAATTCAATTCCGGTGCGGTATGAGGCGTTTCATACCATTGCTGAAACGCTTCCAGCGATTTAAAACGAAAATCCGCGCTTAGATCAATAATTTTGCTCGAAGTCGATTTTAACCCTTTGGCCAGTGACATGGCTTTTCCGGGCGGGAGACAGCTAAAAAAAACATCCAGCTTCGGTAATTGGCCTTCTGGCGGTGCTTTTAATTCCAGATGCCGATACCGGTTCAAACCGGGATAGAGATCCCCGATTTTTTGTCCCGGATTTTGCTGGGAGGTTATTAACTGAACGTCAGCCTCCGGGTGATTTGCTAAAAGGCGGAGTAATTCACTGCCAGTATAACCGGTCCCGCCAATAATTCCAATTGATATCATAAATAATAGATCCTGTTTGAAATAAAAAGTGATAAAAAAATTGCATAATTATAATGAAATTTGTATAATTATGCAAGTTAAATTTTGACAATTTTGAAATTAATTGGCATATTACAGCTTCTCCTACTTTGTAGCCGGAGGGGATCGCCCCAAAATTGAAATATTAGTGCCTTATCAACAAGAGAGGTACTGGTAGAGTCTAAAATCACGCCGCACCGCTCGGCCAAACCTTGCCCCGGATTTAACCTGGCTGACAAAATCACATTTTATCAAATAAGGGTGAAATAGCAACAGGGGGCGCCGGTTTGGTAAAGCTATCCCCGTCGATTATCACCAAATCAGCTTTACCAAACCAGTGGATCCGATGGAGATATGGGGTTTTGCTTCT